>NZ_RYYS01000036.1 GCF_004138215.1 Anaerophilus nitritigenes | reverse complement strand
AAGCTTTCTATTTGTTTGAATTTTACATTCCACTATACGAAATATATTTCGTATAGTGGAAAATAATAATGGAATGATCCTCTATAGTAGATTCTTCATTCCTTAATTTTAAAAATATACTCAGTCCATAATAAAATTAAACAACTAAGTTCAAACACACCCTAGCCAAAACACAGCTAAATAATAACACACCCCATTTTATTTGTCAATAAATCACGAATAAATTTTCAAGTCAGTTTACTCAGAATATTATGTGCTCAATTGGCGGGAGTATGTGGGAATCGAACCCACCTAAGAAGCTATTAACTCCTCAAACTGGTTTTGAAGACCAGAGGGCACACCAGCACCCATCTACTCCCAAATGACATTTTTTTCATATTTACTCCTCAATTATAACATATGATGTTTTAGTGTCAAGATAATTATCCCATATTTCTCATATATTGCAAGGTAACTGTATCTTAAAAGTAGTTCCTTTATGTTCTTCACTACTTACTTCAATCTTTCCCTGATGCAGTTCAATAATTTGTTTTGATATAGACAATCCTAATCCTGTCCCTCCAGTTTGTCTTGATCTGGCTTTATCTACTCTATAAAATCTTTCAAAAATATAAGGAAGACTATTTTTTGGAATACCTATTCCATTATCTTTAATTTTTATTACTACTTCTTGTTCTTCCTCATAAAGTAAAACTTTAATTTGTCCTTCTTTATGAGTATATTTGATAGCATTAGATAAAATATTGGTAAGAGCTTGTTGCATCTTAATAGGATCAATTTTGATCTGTATTTTTTCAAAATGAATAAAAGATATATAAATATTTTTTTCATTGGCCAAAGGTTTTAAGGTACAAATTAATTTTTCTATCAAATCATTTATATAAGTAAGTTGATATTCTACCTCTAATTTTTCTTTATCAATATCTACTAATGACAATAAACTTTCTATAATTTTATTGAGTCGATCTACCTCTGAAACGATATCTTTTAAAAATTCTTTATATGTATTTGGCTCTATTATATCTTCATGTAATAAAGATTGGGATAAAAGTTTAATTGCACTTAAAGGAGTTCTAAGTTCATGAGATACATTTCCAACAAATTCTTTTCTTTGTTTATCTACTTGAAAAAGCTTTGTACTCATTAAATTAAAAGCACGTGCCATATCTGTTAATTCGTCATGTCCTCTTAATTCCACTCTTTGTTCTAAATCTCCTTGATACATTTTATTTATACTTTTTGTAAGTCTTTCAATAGGAGTTGCAATTACATGTGCCAATAAAAAGCTAATAAACCCTGTAATAGATAAACATAATAAAGACAAATAAAAATATCTTCTCTTCATATCTCTAATACTTTTATAAACATCTTCTAATGAGGAGGAAATAAATATAGACCCATACACCTCATTCTCAAATAAAATAGGTATAGCAATATATATACTTCTTTCCTTGGATGAATATTCTTTTGCAACGCTTTTCCCCTTTAAAGACTCTTCAATCTCCCAATTACTTATTTTTGTATCCATAGAAGTTTTGCTCGTATCATAAAGGACTTTTCTGTCCTTGCTCACTATTAAAATCCTAACTCCTAATTCTTTACTATATCCATCCATAAGACTTATAATTTCATCGTTACTAATTCTTCCAGTTTGATAATTACTGACATAAGACGACATAATCTTTCCTTGAGAAATCAAATGCATCTTTTTTTCATAAACACTATTGAATCGAATCACTTCACTAACAAAAGAATTAATTAGCAAGAGGGTAATTACATTTAATAGTAAATAGGTAAAAACTAATTTCCACCTTATACTAATAAATTTTATCTTTGGATTTAAAATAATAACCCACTCCCCACTTTGTTCGTATGTATTCTGGTTTGCTAGAATTTGGCTCTATTTTTTCTCTCAATCTTCTAATATGTACATCTACTGTTCTTAAATCTCCAAAATATTCATATCCCCAAATGACTTCTAATAATTCTTCCCTACTATATATTTTGTTAGGATTCATAGTCAAAAGTATAAACAAATCAAATTCCTTAGCTGTTAAGTTAATCTCTTGATTTTTTAAAAACACTTTTCTCCCTAATGTATTAATTATGAATTCATCTATCTCTATGATATTTGTAGACAATGGTTCTTTTACACTTACTCTTCTTAAGATAGCTTTAATTCTCGCCTTTAATTCTAATATGTTAAATGGCTTTGTAAGATAATCATCTGCTCCATATTCTAAACCTAATATTTTACTAGAGTCTTCTCCTTTAGCTGTTAAAATAATAATAGGCACTGTGGAATTATATCTTATTTTTTTACAGACCTCTAAACCATCTATTTTAGGAAGCATAAGATCTAGTATAATCAAATCATATTCGTTCTTTAGTGCTTTATTTAGAGCTTCTTCTCCATCTATAGCTGTATCAATCATATAATTATCTTGCTTCAAACTATATTGTAGTCCTTTTAATATAATAGGTTCATCATCTACAATCAATAATTTATAGCTCATAAATACACCTCTTTTATATATTTGTTATTTCATTTTATATAAAATAGCTACCTTCCTAGGTAGCTACTGTAGTACTCTTTTTTCGCCTACTCTCTTTGTAATTTTTTTCTGATCAAAAATTTCCAAAATAGGTAGGGCATATTTTCTTGTAGTATTTAGGAGGTCTCTAAATTCACCAAGAGTGATAGCTCCATTTTCTTTTATGTAATTTTTCAGCATTTCTATAGCTTTATTATAATTTTTTACATGTATGAGTATATCTTCATCTACTTTTATTAAAGTTCCTACATCTATCATACCATATAACACTTGTTCGTATTGTTTTTGATTTTTTATATTTTTAAATAATTCTTGTGTAGAAGGCATCTTAAAAGGGGTTTCCAAATAAATTTTTTCTATTTGATTTTTTATTTTTTCCTGCTCTTTTGTATATTGTATTTTAAAATCATAAAGAGCAATAAAATGATTATATTGCTGTATTGTCTTTTTTTGTATAAAATATAGGATTATTTCATCATACAGTTTTGATTTTATTTGATTTAATATTTTATTTTTCAATTCTTCTTTCAACATTCCAAACTTCAAAGGATTCTTATAATGATATTCATTAAGAATATGAATTATATTTTCTTCTATTTTTTCTACATAAGATATATGCAATATGGTATTTTCCAGAAATTTGATCAAAACATTTTTTTTCACCAGCAGCTCAATAATATTTAAAGTTTGTTCTTTGCTCATTCCTGTTTGTATTTTATAAAAATCAATATTTTCAAACTTACTGCTAAATCTTTTCACTATTTCTTCAACAATATCTTCATTTTTACCTTCTTCTTTTGTTTGAAGCATTTTAATAGTATCTTGTTTAAATCTTTTGTGTTTGATAGGATTTGCTTCTAGAATACGTCCTCCCCCAATGGTCTCCATCGGAGAATAGAAACGAATCACTATATGATCCCCTCTTTTTGCTACAATTTCTTCTTCTAAGCGAAGTTGAGCATATGAACTCTCTCCTGGATTTAATTCTTCTTTATCTAATAAAACAATTCTACATAAAATTTCACTTGTTCCATGATAAAGTCTCACTCGATCTCTATTTTTGAGAATCCTCTTTGTATGTTTTAATAAATCAATTCTTACATCCATCATCATAGAAGGTTCCATAGAACTTACTTGTGCTAAAACATTTCCTCTAAAAATTTCTTCCCTTTTTATATTCGCTAAATTTATAGCAACTCTTTGCCCTGCATAAGATGTGTCTACACTTTTTCCATGTACTTGTAAATTTCTTACTCTTATTTGTATATTTTGAGGATATAGCATAATAAGATCTCCCACATGAACAATTCCTTCCATCTGTGTTCCTGTAACTACCGTTCCAAAACCTGCTATAGAAAAAACTCTGTCAATAGGAAGTCTAAATGAACGATGAATGTCCTTTACATCTGTAACATTGGTCATTTCATCTACAATTTGTATAAGCTTTTTAAGCCCCTCTCCTTCTGTAGCAGATACACAAACCATAGGTGCATCTTCAATAAAAGTTCCCTTTATTCTTTCTCTAACTTCTTCTTTAACAAGATTTAACCAATCTTTATTAACTAAATCTATCTTTGTAAGTACTATAATTCCTTTTTTTATTTCTAATAATGAAAGAATATCTAAATGTTCTTGCGTTTGAGGCATAAATCCTTCATCTGAAGCTATTACTAATAATACAATATCTATTCCCAAAGCTCCTGCAAGCATATTTTTAATAAATCTCTCATGTCCAGGTACATCTATAATTCCTGCTGTTTTTCCACTAGGTAATGAAAAATGAGCAAAGCCCAATTCAATGGTAATTCCTCTCTTTTTTTCTTCTTTTAAACGATCTGCATCTACCCCTGTTAATGCTTTGATTAAAGTAGTCTTTCCATGATCTATATGTCCAGCTGTACCTATAATGATATGACCCACACTATGCACCTCTTCTCCTTGACAATACAGCCTTTATTCCTTTTAAAATAATCAAAAATTCATCTTCATGGATTGTACGTACATCTAAAATAATATGATGCTCATGAATCCTTGTAATGATCGGTATTTCATAATTTCTAAGAAAATACTCAAATTCATTAGGCGAAAGTCCTCTACACTTTATTCTAATTAAAGTTGTAGGAAGTGTCTCAAGAGGCATAGATCCTCCTCCTACTTGAGAAAATCCATCTATCTTTTCTATTTGACAATCCTTTATATTTTCATTTAAAAGATTATACAATTTTTTTGCCTTTTTATCAATCTCTTCTCGTGTTATGGTTAACATATAAAGAGTTGGAATTTCTTTTATAACTTTTTTTTCATCTAAGTAAATTTTTAAAGTAGCTTCTAAGGCAGCTAATGTCAATTTATCCACTCTAAATGCTCTTGTATATGGATTTTTTTTCATTTTATCTATGTATTCTTTCTTTCCTATAATTATTCCTGCTTGTGGTCCACCTAATAATTTATCTCCACTAAAGGTTACAATATCTGCACCACTCATAATACTTTCATAAACAATAGGCTCTTTATATAATCCATATTTGGAAAAATCTATTAATGCTCCACTACCTATATCTTCAACAACCGGAATATTGTATTTTTTTCCCAATTGCACTAGTTCTTTTAAATCTACATCTTGTGTAAAACCTAGAATTTTATAATTACTTGTATGTACTTTTAATAAAGCTCCTGTATACTCTGTAATATTTTTTTCATAATCATCCAGATGAGTTTTATTAGTCGTTCCCACTTCAACTAAATTTGCTCCACTTTGCTCCATTACATCTGGAACTCGAAAAGAGCCTCCTATTTCTACAAGCTGTCCACGAGATACGATGATTTCTTTATTCTTTACTAAAGTGTTTAATACAAGAAATACTGCTGCTGCATTATTATTGACTACAAGTGCAGACTCCGCTTTTGTCAATTTGGTAAGCAAATTTTCAACATGAGCATATCTTGACCCTCTTTTTCCAAGCTTTATATCATATTCTAAATTAGAATAATTTGAAGCAATGTTCCACACCTCTTCTTTTATAGACTCACTAAGTAGTGCTCTGCCTAAATTGGTATGTAACACCACTCCACTTGCATTTACTACTCTTTTTAGATTCATTCTCTTTTTTTCTTTTACTTTTCGAATAATTTTTTCTTGCAATATTTCATAATCTATAGAAAAATTTTTAAAATGATGATCGTCACACTCTAATATTTCTATTCGAATCTCATCCAAAGATTCTCTAATACTTTCAATAACAATGCTTCTCGGTCCTTTCTTTAATAAATTTTGAATTTTTACTTCGCTTAACAGGTGATCTACTTTAGGAATAGATGCCATCATTTCTTTCTTAGTAGACATAAAAACGCCTCCATTTTTTACATTTTGCACAATTTTCATTATTATCTCTAGTTATTTTAAATTATAACATATTATTTAGAAATATTTACCTTTGATTTTTTTATATGTTTTTCTTATCAATTTTCAGATTTTTTTAATTTTTCTGAAAATTTATTGATTAAATTAAAAATTTCTTTTATAATAATAATAAGGAATATTATTTAAAAAAGGAGGTTATTATATGGAATCAATCACTCATCTCATAAGTACAATCGCTAATTTTGCTTGGGGACCTATTATGATTGTATTATTAGTAGGTACTGGTTTTATTCTTACTGTAGGAACACGAATTATTCAATTTAGAAAATTAAAAACTTCTTTTAAGCTTCTTTTTGAAAAAGACGAGTGTGATGATGGAGACATTTCAGCTTTTCAAGCACTCATGACTTCTATGGCTGCAACTATAGGAACTGGTAACATCGCTGGAGTTGCAACAGCTATTGCGGTTGGGGGTCCTGGTTCTATATTTTGGATGTGGGTAACTGCAGCAGTTGGTGGGGCTACAAAATATGGCGAAGCTGTACTGGCTATTAAATACAGGATTACAAATGAAAAAGGAGAAAAATCTGGTGGTCCTATGTATTACGCAAGTATGGGCATGGAAGATCAATATGGTGGAAATTGGAAATGGCTTGGATGGATATTTGCTTTCTTTGGAGTAGTGGCTTCTTTTGGTATTGGAAATATGGTTCAAGCAAACTCTGTAGCATCTTCTTTAAATACTTCACTGGGACTGCCTTATTTTGTATCTGGAATTATTATTGCAATATGTACTGGTTTAGTAATAGTAGGAGGAATCAAAAGCATAGGTAGTGTTACAGAAAAAATGGTTCCTGCTATGTCTATTATCTATGTAATTGGTGCTTTGATCATATTATTTAGCAAAGTATCTATGATTCCTACAGCTTTTTCTTTGATTTTTTCAAATGCTTTTACAGGAAGTGCTGTAGGTGGAGGATTGATAGGTACAGTTATTCGTATGGGAGTAGCTAGGGGTGTATTTTCAAATGAAGCAGGTCTTGGAAGTGCTCCTATTGCTCATGCAGCATCTACTACAAATGATCCTATCCGTCAAGGTATTATCGGTTCTTTAGGTTCTTTTTTAGACACACTAGTAGTCTGTACTATGACTGCTTTAGTTATTTTAATATCTGGACTTGTGAATATTGGAAAAGATGGTATTATGTTTATTCAAGATAACCTTACAGGCGCAGCCTTAACTACTACTGCTTTTAGTAAGTCTCTTCCTGGATTTGGAGGTTTTATTGTATCCTTTGGATTAATATTTTTCGCTTTTTCTACAATATTAGGATGGTATTATTATGGATCTAAATGTTTAGAATATATTGCTGGTATTAAAGCTGTTGAAATTTATAAATGGTTTTGGATTTTGTTATGCTTTGTAGGTTGTATTGCAAAATTAGATATCGTATGGGATTTATCTGATGCCTTTAATGGATTAATGGCTATTCCAAACTTAATTGCACTTATTGGACTTAGTCCTATGATCTTTCATATGACTAAGGAATATGAAAAAAAACAAAAACAACTTAATTAAACACTTTTATTATTTATTAATTCAACATATTCTATCTTTTAAAAGGTAAAACCAAAAAAAGTTGGCTTTACCTTTTTTAGTTGCTTTTATTTTTAAAATATTCTTATGTTTCAAAATTTTCTTGAATCTATTTTTGCTTTATTGTATACTTGTAAATAAATATATAAAGTATACTATGAAATTTTTTAATAAATACCTTTCAAAATTTCTCATTTCACTGAAAATTTCTGTTACTCAACATAGTTATAATTCTTTTCACTCTAACATGATCCAAAATATAAGATTTTTTATAAAATAAAAAAAGGAGGTTTTTTTATGGAAGCCATAAATGGCTTTATTAGTATGATTCGAAACTTTGTATGGGGGCCTATAATGATTCTTCTTCTAGTCGGAACAGGTGTATTCCTTACTATTGGAACACGTGCAATTCAATTTAGAAAACTAGGATATGCATTTAAGATGTTATTTTCAAAAGAAAATAAAGAAAATGGTGATATTTCATCTTTTCAAGCACTTATGACTTCTCTAGCTGCAACTATTGGTACAGGTAATATAGCAGGTGTTGCTACTGCTATTTCTATCGGAGGTCCTGGATCTATATTTTGGATGTGGATTACTGCGGCTATTGGTGGGGCAACCAAATTTTGTGAAGCCTTTCTTGCAATCCGATATAGAATTACAAATGAAAAAGGTGAAAAATCTGGTGGTCCTATGTATTATGCAAGTATGGGTATGAAAGAAAGGTATGGAGGAAATTGGAATTGGCTTGGATACTTATTTGCTGTATTTGGATTTTTTGCTTCTTTTGGTACTGGTAATTTAGTTCAAGCAAATTCAGTTGCTTCTTCTTTAAAAGCGTCCATGGGCTTATCACCTTACATATGTGGAATTATTCTAAGTATTACTGCTGGAATAGTTATTATAGGAGGTATCAAAAGTATTGCAAAAATTACTGATAAACTTGTTCCTACTATGGGTATCATCTATATATTAGGTTCTTTAGTAATATTAATCAATCAACATCATATGATTCCAAAAGCTTTTTATTTGATTTTTTCTAACGCTTTTAATGGAAAAGCTGTAAGTGGTGGATTTATTGGAGCTGTTCTTAGAATGGGGGTAGCTAGAGGAATCTTTTCAAATGAAGCAGGTCTTGGAAGTTCTCCTATTATACATGCAGCATCTAAAAATAATGATCCTATCAAAGAAGGTCTTATTAGTTCATTAGGATGTTTTTTTGCTACATTAATTATATGCACTATGACAGCTTTAGTTATTTTAGTTTCTGGTCTTATTTCTATAGACAAAAATGGTCTTATGATGATATCTGATAACCTTTCTGGTGCTGCTTTAACTACTGTTGCTTTTAATTCATCACTTCCTAATCTAGGTGCTTTTACTATTTCTTTTGGATTGATTTTTTTCGCCTTCTCTACTATTTTAGGTTGGTATTACTATGGAGCTAAATGTCTTGAGTATATTGCAGGTGTTAAAGCTATTAACATTTACAAATGGTGTTGGATTTTTTCCTGTTTTATAGGATCTATAGTAAGATTAGACATTGTATGGAACTTATCTGATGCTTTAAATGGCCTTATGGCTATTCCAAATTTAATTGCCCTTATTGCTTTAGGCCCTATGATTTTTCACATAACAAAAAAATACGAATATAAAAAAAATATTAAAAACCCTGTTTTTTATAGACCTTCTCATAATACAAAATATTATATAAAATAAAGTACCCTATTAAGGTACTTTATTTTATTTTTATATATATATCTTCTTTAGACTTTACTTCTCCTACAATAGCAAATTCAGTAGTTAAATTCTCTTTATAAAATTCTTCTAATTTTTTTGCATTTTCTTTTGGTAATGATATCAATAATCCTCCTGAAGTTTGAGGATCAAACAAAATATCTTTCATATAAGGTATTACATTTTTTTCAAAGAATACATGATCATTGATATAAGCTGCATTTTTATATGCTCCTGCAGGAATTAAACCCATACTTGCATTTTCTATAGCACCTTTTAAGACAGGTACTTTTTCGCTATAAATATCTAAAGTTACACCACTCGCTTTTGCCATTTCATAAGCATGTCCTAAAAATCCAAATCCTGTTATATCTGTACTGGAATTTGCCCCTACTTTTTTCATTCCTTCTCCTGCTACGTTATTTAAGCTGGACATAACTTTCATGGTATGATCTATTAAATCTTTTGAAAGCATTTCTGCTTTTATAGCTGTATTTAAAATACCAGTCCCCAAAGGCTTAGTAAGAATCAATACATCCCCTGGTTTTGCAGTATGATTTCCCATTACTTCATTAGGAGATACAGTTCCAGTTACAGAAAGTCCGTATTTAGGTTCATTATCATCTACACTATGTCCTCCTACTAACAAAGCTCCTGCTTCTTTTACCTTATCTGCTCCTCCTTTTAAAATCTCAGTTAGTACATCCATTGATAGACAAGTTGGAAAACAAACTATATTCATAGCGAGTAAAGGTATTCCTCCCATGGCATATACATCGCTTAAAGAATTTGCTGCTGCAATTTGACCAAACATATAAGGATCATCTACAACTGGAGTAAAAAAATCTAGTGTTTGTATAATGGCTAAATCATCATTAATCTTGTATACTGCTGCATCATCAGAAGTATCTAATCCTATTAAAAGGTTTTTATCTTCTACTTTTGGTAAATGACACAATACTTGTGCCAAGGTCTCAGGACCAATTTTTGCCGCTCATCCTGATGATCTACTCATTTGTGTTAAACTCTTATGAATTGTCATCCCTACACCCCCTTATTATGAATGATGTTATCATATTTATTCTACAAATTCAATAAATACAAATTTGATCTTGAATATTTTCAAATTTTTTCTTTCCAATTCCTGATACATTCATTAGATCATCTATATTTTTAAAATTACCATTTTTATTTCTATAATCCATGATTCTTTGTGCTAAAGATGCACCTATTCCATCTAAGGATTGCAAATCAGTTAATGATGCTGTATTGATATTTAATTTTTGATGATCTGAATTTTTATCTTGGTTTTCTAACAAATCACTTTTATCCATATATTCACCCATTTTATGAATATACACCTGCTCGCCATCCGATAATTTTTTAGCCATATTTATTTTTTTACGATCTGCTGTTTGTTTTAAGCCTCCTGCAATTGTAATCGCATCTATCATTCGATCTCCTTTTTTTATCTTTACTACTCCCTCAAGTTCTACTTCTCCACAAACATCTACCATAATCCATTCATCTTCCTCTTCATCCTGTTTCGTATCTTCTAAATTTTTTTGTATACTTTCCTCAATAATGATTTCTTGTGATTTGTTCACATGTGTATAGATCCCTATCAAAAATATTCCTACTATCAAAACTCCTAAAAGAATACTTTCTTTTTTTTTAAATTTATCCATAAAATTCCCTCCTTATTATTCTATGGATAGATTGTTCATTTTTATGGTTTCTTATAACAAAATAAAATTTTTATTAAGTTTTTCTTTATTTTTTGTTATACTAATAAAGTAACCCTTCATTCCTATAAATTAATAAACTAAATTTTAATATTTCATTCGAGGTGGAATTATGAAAAAACAAACTCTATTTCTTGTTATCTTACTTATATGTTCAAACTTATCTATTAGTTTTTGCGAATCAGTAAATCCTGATCCTATTATTACAGCCCCAAGTGGTATTTTAATAGATGGAACTACAGGTGATATATTATATGAAAAAGATGCTCATACTCCCATGTATCCTGCTAGTACAACAAAAATAATGACAGCTATTTTAACACTCGAAAAAACAAATCTTAATGATAAGGTAATCATCGACAAAGATTCTCCTTTTACAGGTGGAAGTAGAATTTATATTATAGAAGGTGAAGAATTTACTGTTGAACAACTTCTTTATGCATTACTTGTTAATTCTGCAAATGACGCTGCTGTTGCATTAGCAATACATATTTCTGGTAGTGTAGAAAATTTTGCAAAACTCATGAACAAAAGAGCAAAAGAACTAGGTGCAAAGCACACACATTTTATAAATCCTAATGGTCTTCCAGATCCTGATCATCTTAGTACTGCTTATGACTTAGCTATGATTGCTAAACATGCTATGACAATACCTAAGTTTAGAGAAATTGTGAAAACTGTAAATTATGATCTCCCACCTACGAATAAACAAGAAGAAACTCGTCATCTTTATAATTCTAATCGATTCCTTTGGGGAACAGGTAGCCGTAATAAAATACTTTATCAAGAAAACTACGTAAACATCAAATATGATATAATAGAAGGAATCAAGACAGGATATACGGTTGCAGCTAGACAATGTTTAGTAACTTCAGCAAAACAAAATAATCATCGCCTTATTAGTGTAGTTTTAAAAGCGGAAGGAAAAAATATATATATCGATTCAAGAACGCTTATTGACTATGGATTTGATCATTTTAAATTTACAAAAATTATAGATGCTAGAGAAAAAATTCAATCTATACCTATTAAAAATGGTACCAAACAAAGCATAGATTTGTTAACAAAGTCGTCTTTATACAAAGCTATTCCAAAAGATAAAGAATTAGGTTCTCTTAACCAAATCATAAAACTAAATGAGGATATTAAAGCACCTATTGAAAAAGGACAATCTTTAGGAAATATTACTTATACAACAAGTGGTAATATTTTAGGAAGTATTCCACTTGTTGCATCAGATTCTGTTTCTATAGAAAAAATCAATTCTTTTTCTTGGGTCAAAATTATATTATATGTTTTGCTTTTTTTATTCATTGTTTTTTTAATTTTTAGAACGATTATCACCATAAAACGTATAAAAAAAAGAAAAAGAAATTTAACAAGGAGGTTATAGTATGACTCACAAACTTTTTATTCCAGGACCTGTAAATGTATCAAAAGATGTACTTCTCAAAATGGCGACTCCTCTGATTGGCCACAGAAGCAAAGATGCATCTATTTTACAAAAAAGTATTTCTGAAAAAATGAAAACACTAATGCATACAAATAATGAAATTCTTCTTTCTACCTCTTCTGGTAGTGGGCTTATGGAAGCTTCCGTACGATCTTGTACAAGAAATAGAGCTGCTATATTTTCAGTAGGAGCTTTTGGCCATAAATGGTATGAAATGGCTATTGCAAACGGAATCACAGCAGATCTTTTTTCATCTGAACTTGGAAAACCAACTTCTCCAAAACAAGTAGATGAAGTTTTATCTACTGGAAAATATGATTTGATTACTATTACTCATAATGAAACTTCTACTGGAATTATGAATCCTATGGAAGAAATCTCTCAAGTCATAAAAAAATATCCAGAAGTAATATTTTGCCTAGATACAGTAAGTTCTCTCGGAGGTGTAAACATAAATGTAGATGATTTAGGTGTAGATATATGTATTGCCTCTACTCAAAAATGTTTAGGACTTCCTCCAGGAATGAGTATTTGTTCTATCTCTCAAAAGGCTATAGAAGCTGCTAAAAAAGTAAAAAATAGAGGTTTTTATCTTGATCTTTTAAAATTATATGAATATATTCAAAAGAAAGATTATCAATACCATTCAACACCTTCTTTATCTCATATGTTTGCTCTTGATTATCAATTAGATAAAATTTTAAAGGAAGGATTAGAAAATAGATTTACTCGTCATAAACAAATGGCAAATTATGTACAACAATGGGCAAAAGAAAATTTTGATTTATTTGCAGATGAAGACTATGCTTCTTATACTGTCACTACTATTAAAAATACAAAAAACATTTCTGTTGCACAACTAAATGAAAAATTATCTGAATATGGATATGTTATTTCTAATGGATATGGAAATCTGAAAGAAAAAACTTTTAGAATTGGTCATATGGCTGAAACTACTCTAGAAGAAATACAGACACTCCTTTCCATTATAGAAAAAATAATCAAATAAAAATGGTGACCACTTGGTCACCATTTTTATTTGATTAAAGCTACAACTTCTATTTCAACATCAGCATCCTTTGGAAGTCTTGCTACTTCTACACAAGATCTAGCTGGTTTATCATTTAAAAAATACTGTGCATATACTTCATTTATTTTTGAAAACTCATTCATATCTTTAATAAATACAGTAGTTTTTACAACATTGTCCATACTTGTACCTGCTTCTTTTAAAATAGCTGATACATTTTCAAGAGATTGTTTTGTTGCCTTTTGAATATCTCCCCTTATCAATTCTCCTGTTTTAGGATCTACAGGGAGTTGCCCTGATGTAAATACAAAATTCCCTACTTTTACCGCTTGTGAATAAGGTCCTATTGCCCCTGGAGCGTTATTCGTATGAATCATAGCTTTTTCCATAATACCCCTCCTAAAATTTATTTATTTTATTACAATATTTACCAATTTTTTAGGAACTACAATTACCTTAATCAGTTTTTTTCCTTCAATCAATGCACTAATTTTTTCATTAGAAAGTGCTTCTTTTTCTAATTCTTCTTTTGTAGCTGTTGCTGAAACTTCTATTTTATCACGCACTTTTCCATTGATTTGAATAACCATTTCTACTTGATCTTTTACAGTAGCATTAACATCATAAGTTGGCCACATATTTTCATAGACACTACGTTCATGTCCTATATTGTTCCATAATTCTTCTGTCATATGAGGTGCAAAAGGAGATAATAAAATAATCATAGTTTCTAGTCCTTGTCTTAATAAAGGCTTATTACAATTTTCTCCTAATTCTTTATATTTATAAATTTCATTTACTAACTCCATTATAGCACTAATAGCTGTATTAAAGTTAAATCTTTCTTCAATATCTTCTGTAACTTTTTTAATGGTTGTATGAATCATATATTCTAAATCTTTGTCTTCCTTTGTTAAAATACCTATTTCTTTTTCATCTCCAATAAAATCTTTTAATTCATCTACTACTCTCCATACTCTATTTAAAAATCTAAAGCATCCTTCAACTCCAGTATCACTCCATTCAAGATCTCTCTCTGGTGGTGCTGCAAATAAAATAAATAATCTTGCTGTATCTGCTCCATATGTTTTTATGATTTCTTCTGGACTAACTACATTTCCTTTAGATTTTGACATTTTTGTTCCATCTTTTAATACCATTCCTTGTGTCAAAAGATTATCAAATGGTTCTTCTATAGGAGAATATCCTAAATCATAAAGTACTTTTGTAAAAAATCTAGCGTATAATAAATGCAAAATAGCATGTTCTACTCCGCCTATATATTGGTCTACTCCCATCCAGTATTTTGCATTATCTTTTTTGAATATTTCTTCTTGATTGTTTGCATCTGTATATCTTAAGAAGTACCAAGAAGAATCTACAAAAGTATCCATTGTATCTGTTTCTCTTCTTGCTTTTTTACCACATTTTGGACAATCTGTATAAACAAACTCCTTACTTGTTGTAAGCGGTGATTCTCCTTTTCCAGAAAAAACTACATCTGTTGGAAGAGTTACAGGTAAATCTTTATCAGGTACAGGCACCACTCCACACTCTTGACAATGAACCATTGGAATAGGAGTTCCCCAATATCGTTGTCTTGAAATCAACCAATCTCTTAATCTAAAATTAATAGTTTTTTTTCCTAATCCTTTTTCTTCAAGATATTCAGAAATTTTTACAAGGGCCTCTTTATTATCTACTCCATTAAATAAATCAGAATTGATCATAACACCTTCATGAACATAAGCCTCTTTTAATTCTTTTATTTCTTCATCTTTTCCCTTTATAACAGGAATAATAGGAAGATCATATTTTTTTGCAAACTCAAAATCTCTTTCATCATGAGCAGGTACTGCCATGACTGCTCCTGTTCCATAATCCATTAATACATAATTAGCAATATAGATAGGAATTTTCTTTTCACTTACAGGGTTAATTGCATATTTTCCTATGAATAAGCCTTCTTTTTCTACATTGGTAGCTGTTCTTTCTATTTCTGATAAATGTTGAAGCTTTTCTTTAAACTTTATTACTTCCTCTTCATATTTAGTACCCTTTGTAAATTGAGATACATACGGATGCTCTGGTGCTAATACCATATAAGTTACACCATAAATAGTGTCTGGCCTCGTTGTAAAAACTTTTAATTTTTCTTCATGTTCATCAATAGAAAAATCTACCTCTGCTCCTACACTTTTTCCAATCCAATTTTTTTGCATCAATTTTACTTTTTCTGGCCAACCTTCCAACTTATCTATATCTTCTAATAAACGATCTGCATAATCTGTAATTTTAAAATACCATTGATCTAAATCTTTTTTTCCTACTACACTATCACAACGTTCACATTTTCCTCCAACTACTTGTTCATTTGCTAAAACTGTTTCACAAGAAGGGCACCAATTTACTGGATATTGTTTTTTATAGGCTAAACCATGTTTATAAAATTGTAAGAAAATCCATTGAGTCCATTTATAATAATCTGGATGACAAGTAGTCACTTCTCGATCCCAATCATAACTAATCCCTAATTGTTTTAATTGATCACGCATTTCTTCAAGATTTTTCCATGTCCATTCATTTGGATGAATCCCATGTTTAATAGCAGCATTTTCAGCTGGAAGTCCAAATGCATCCCATCCCATAGGATGTAGCACATTATACCCTTTCATTTTTTTAAATCGAGCTACTACATCTCCAATAGAATAATTTCTTACATGTCCCATATGAAGCTTTCCTGATGGATATGGAAACATCTCTAATGCATAATATTTTTCTTTTTCATTTTCACTGGTTTGAAATATTTTATTTTCTTCCCAATGATCTTGCCATTTTTTCTCAATTTCATTAAAGTTATATCTTGTCATATGCATTTCCTCCTATATATTTTAATATAATATTTTATGTACTGAAATTATCCACAATTTATTCATTTATATAGTTTCCTAATCAATAAAAAATACCGCTAAAAAATCACATCCCTGTATAGGGACGAGGATTCCCCCGCGGTACCACCCTAATTGACAAATATTGTCCTCTTCATTGGTTACTATAGGTAACATTCATAGAGGCAAGTTCAAAAGGTATCTTTATCGATTTACACCTACCATCGACTCTCTGAAAAAGCTTTCCTTTTTACTACTTCTCTTTACCTATTTAATGATCATTTTAGATAGAATTTTATCATTATTATAAATGCTTTTTTACAGATTGTCAATATCTACTACAGTAGCATCTTTCCATACTCTCTCTATATCATAAAAACTTCTCTCTTCTTCTATAAAAATATGTACTACTACTTGAATATAATCTAATAAAATCCATCTACCTTCATGATATCCTTCTTTATGATCCAGTACGATCCCTTTTTTACCTAATTGATCTTGTATTTCATCTGCTATAGCTTTTACTTGTCTTGTTGAACTTCCATGAGTAATAACAAAATAATCTGCAAAACTAGAAATATTTTTAATATCTAAGATGCGAATATCCTGGCCTTTTTTGTCATCTATATATTTTGCAACATCACAAGCAATTTTTCTAGATGTATTCATATGAAACCTCCTAATTATATCTTTTATAATAATGTTTACAAAGAAATTGCACCTAATAATCCTATATATACTACATATATTGTAAACAGTAACATTCCATGTTTTCTATCAATTTGTTTTTTCATTGTTCCACATAATACCAATATACTCATTAAAAGAAGAGAAAATGGAATATCAAATACTAAAGTTTGAGGAACATTTAAAAGACTTTTATTTAAAAAGGTTATATCCCTAGTAGATAAGTATAATCCATTTTTAGGAATCATACAACAAGTTCCTAATACCATAGTCATATTTAAAAAATTGGCACCTACTATATTTCCAACGGATATTCCTTCATGACCCTTTAGAGTAGCAGTAACTGATGTTACTAATTCAGGTAAAGAAGTCCCTAACGCAATCAATGTAAGACTTATAATTTGCTCAGGAACATGAAAAATCTTAGCTATTTCTACCCCATTATCTACTAATAGTCTTGCCCCTAATACAACTAAAAAACCTCCTAAAATAAATTTCATACCATTAAAAAATATATTTTTTTTATTTATATTTTTATGTGAATAAGTTGAAGTTTTAGATCCTTTATAGTTCACTTCTACTATATTTATAATGATATATATAATGATAAAGGATAGCAGTATCAACCCTTCCTTTTTTAAAATTACTTTATCTATTGCAAATCCATAAAAACAAGCTAAAGAAGCAATCATCAAAAACCCTTTCATGCTAAAAAATCTTCTTCTTATAGCTATGGGAGAAATACACGAACAAATTCCTAATACAAAACCTATATTACATATGGTTGACCCTAATGCATTTCCTACAGCCATTTCTGGGTGACCTTTTAATGTGGCAATTGTAGATACAAAAAATTCTGGCAAAGTAGTAGCTAAACTGACCAAAGTTGCTCCTATTAAAATAGGAGGTATTCCTGTAACTATAGCAATTTCTACTGCTGCATCTACAAACAAATCTCCTCCTTTAATGATCATAATTAATCCTATTAAAAACAATCCAAAAATAATTAAGTTTTCCATAATATCCTCCCAATTCTTTTTATATCACTATATATATACAAAAATAATTGGTTAGATATTACAAATAAAAATAAAACTACATTCTAAATATATAAATTTTTATTTAATATGAAACAATAGCTGAAATATTTCAGCTATTGTTTCATATCTTCTCCTACTATAATAGTAATATCTACTTTTGCATCTGTATGAATATCACTTTCTACTTGTTTGACTCCTAAGAGTTTTGCAATATGTTTTGCTTCAGATTCTTTATTCTTCCTATCATAAATATGAGTTTTAGCATACTTAATTCCGTCTACATTTCCTACTTTAATAACATCATAGCCTTCTTTTTTTAATTGATTACCTATCTTGGTCGCTAATCCATTAATGTTAGAACCATTTAAAACTTCAACTGTAACCTTCTTTTTATTCTTATTTTGATCACCATCATTTGTCTCTACACGATCTATGCTTTCTTTTGTCTTATAATTTCCACTAAATATTTCTTGTATCATTTTTTCTGTATTTTTCATATCAGGTACATAATAAGAAATTCCATTGATCATCTTTGGAACTCCTGGAATAGTAACCATATGAATATCTTCTCTATTTATATCTTTGGCGTACATTGCATAAGAGGTCATCTGTGAAACTGGCATATTTGTATCTACATAAGTAGTAAAAGTACTTAATAATTTAGGTAACCTTACAATTGTTTTAGGTGATAACAATTTATCTGATAATGCCGTTAAAAAATTATGCTGAGCATTAATTCTTCCAATATCTCCATCTGGATATCCTCCACCATTGTTGCCCTTTCGATATCTTAAAAATTGCATAGATTTATCACTATCTAATACTTGTCTCCCTTTTTTAAGATTGATTCTTAATGGTGGATCTGCCTTTGGATCATAATAATTCATGTTAATAGGTACATCTACCTCTACTCCACCTATATCGTCTATAATTTTTGCTACTCCTGTATAATTTATTCTAACATAATAATGGACAGGAACACCCAAAAGATCTTTTACAGCTTTCATAGAAAGATCTATGCCTCCATAAGCATGCGCATGGTTAATTTTATCTTGTCCTTTTCTTCCTCTAATTAATGTCCTTGTATCCCTAGGTATAGAAATGACATCTACCTTCTTTGTATCAGGATCAAAGCTTGCTAACATAATCGTATCCGTTCTAGCTTTTTCACTAGATTTTTTATCTTTAGCATCTACTCCTACAACTAATACATTTACTCTTTCCTTTTTTTCTGGCGGCGTATCTTCATTGGTAATTTTTTCATCACTATAACTTTGACCCTTGCTAATATCAGTTAAAAATATATAAGTTCCAGTAACCATAGCAATAGTAAAGCAAGTAAAAGCTATGATAAGTACTTTAAAAAAACTCTTCACAATCTCACTCCTATCAAAATGACTTTCTCTGTAGTAGAAGAAAATTCCTAGCATGAATAGTATCCGGATGTAGAAGTTCTCCTTTTTGTACAATATAATGAATCGTATGATCTAGTGCCTTTAACACGCCTTCATCCAAATTTAAAAAAGCAACCTTTCTCAATTCCTCTACCTTTGGAAATGATCTATTAGGCTCTATATAATCAGCCAAATAAATAATTTTCTCAAGGATAGACATATCTCTTTTTCCAGTAGTATGAAAACGAATCGCATCTAAAATTTCTTCATCCTTAATATGAAACTTTCTCTTTGCTAGTTCTGCTCCAACCATTCCATGAAGCAGTGATGGATGAAAAGAAAATATATCATTGTGTAGTATATCAAAATCTTTTGCATAATGCAATAATTCTACATTAGAAAAATCTTTTGCCAAATCATGGATTAGTCCTGCTATAGATGCTTTTTCAATGGATTCATTATAAATTCGAGCAAGCTTTATAGCTGTTTCCTCTACTCCTAAAGAGTGTATATATCTTTTATGAGATAACGAATTTTTAAGTTCTTCTTTAATTTTGTTCATATCTATCAACTTCTACACCTCTTTATATATATAGGTTGTTTTTATAAATATAATATTCAACAGCTTCTGGTAATAAATATTTAACAGATTGTCCTTTTCTAACTCTATTTCTTATATCTGTTGAGGAAATAGCAAGAGCTGGTAAATCAATTTTTTTGATGCAGGTTCCATATTTTTGTTTCAATTCTTCAATTTTTTCATCTACATAAGAAGCATTCATTCCAGGTCTAGTAGCAGCTATAAAATTGCATAACATAGATAGTCTTTCTACATTTTTCCATGTTCCTAGTTCACAAATAGCGTCTGCTCCTGTAATGAAAAAAAGCTTGGTATCTTCTGTGTATATTTTTTTTAATTTCTCTATCGTACAAATTGTATAAGATATTTCATTATTTTCTAATTCAATTTTAGATACTTCAAAGTGGGGATTTGTAATTGTAGCTAAAAGAGTCATAAAATATCTATGCTTGCCATCCGTTAAGCAAGAATCTACTTTATGCGGAGGGATTCCTGCAGGAATAAAAATAATTTTTTCAAGATCATATTCACAGCGGATTTGCTCTGCAATCACAAGATGACCATAGTGAATAGGATCAAAGGTTCCCCCCATGATTCCAATCTTTGTATGCTCCTTTTTAGGCTTTTGAATAATATCTAATCCATGTACGGTTGACATATATTCTCCTCCAGAATATTTATTAAAATTATATTTTGTTTCGTAACTCTATTATATACGATTATCAAATTTTGACAATAAAAATCAAAAACTTTAACATACAAAAAATCGAGTATACACTCGATTTTTTTACTTTGGTATTTGTATTTGTGGATCTTTTCTAGCTTGTCTATATAATACAAATTTATTTCCAATAGCTTGTACAAAATGTGCATTTGTCTTTTTTGCTACTTCATTTGCAGTTTCTTTCGTATCTAAAAGACTATTATCTAATACATGAATTTTAATAATTTCTCTTGCTTCTAATGCATCATCTAATTGTTTGATAAAGCTATCTGTAACTCCACCTTTACCTATTTGTCCTATGGGTTTAATTCCATTTGCAATACTTTTTAAATAACTTCTTTGTTTTCCTGTTAATATATCAATATTTTTCATTGAAACCTCCATTAATCATAAAATTCAAATTCAAAATCAAATATTTTTACCGTCTCTCCATCTTCAATACCTAATTCCTTAAGCTGATCTATTACTCCATTTTTCATTAAGAAATTTTGAAAATATCTTAGCGAGTCCATATCTTCAAAATTAGTAGAATAAAAAAGTTTTTCAATTCTTCTTCCTTCTAGGATATAATAATCACTTTCTTTTCGAACAATAATATCTTTTTTATCTTCTTCTGTTAATTTATATTCTTTGTACAGTTCATCTTCTTCGATAAAAGGAATTTCCTCTATTTCATCTAATTTATTTGCTACATAACTCATTAATTCTTTTAATCCCTTACCTGTTGCAGCAGAAATAGGAAATACTTGATGACCTTCTTTTTCCATTTTTTCTTTAAAATGATTGTATATACTTTCATCAGAAAGAATGTCTATTTTATTAGCAGCAATCACTTGATGTTTTTGTGATAATCTCTTTGTATATTGATTTAATTCTTCATTAATTTTACAAAAATCATCATAAGGATCTCTTCCCTCTACTCCAGAAATATCTACTACATGAATCAAAAGTTTTGTTCTCTCTACATGTCTTAAAAATTCTAATCCCAGACCTACTCCTTCATGAGCTCCTTCAATAAGCCCTGGAATATCTGCTAATACAAAACTATTTTGATTGATGGATACTACCCCTAAATTAGGTGTTATTGTTGTAAAATGATAATTTGCAATTTTAGGCTTTGCACTTGTTACTGTAGCTAAAATTGTAGATTTACCTACATTAGGAAATCCTACTAATCCTACATCTGCTAAAAGTTTTAATTCAAGAATTATCCATCTTTCTTCTGGAACATTTCCACTTTCAGCAAAATTTGGAGCTTGTCTCGTAGAGGTAGTAAAGTGAACATTCCCTTTTCCACCCTTTCCACCTTTTGCAACAACTGCCTTTTGTCCATTTTCTACTAAATCTGCAATAATTTTTCCTGTTTCTTCATCTCTGACAATCGTCCCTGGCGGAACCTTTATAATCAGATCCTTTGCATCTTTTCCAAATTGCTTTTTTGCTTTTCCACTTTCACCATTTTCAGCTATATATCTTTTTTGATATCTAAAATCCATCAATGTTCTTAATCCTTCATCTACGATAAAGATTACACATCCGCCTCTTCCTCCATCTCCCCCATCTGGGCCTCCTGCAGGAATATACTTTTCTCTTCTAAAAGAGACAGCACCGTCTCCACCTTTTCCACCTTTTATAAAAATCCTCGCTTTGTCTACAAACATATCATCACCCTTAAATTTCAGCTTATTCGTTCTTTTATTATTTCCAAATTTTTATTTATTATTTACATATTATAAAACCCATGCTGTCAAGCATGGGTTTAAATTATTCTGCAACTGCAACTTCTCTTGCATATACGCTTACTTGTTTTTTGTCTTTTCCTTTTCTTTCGAACTTAACAACTCCGTCAATTTTTGCAAAAAGAGTGTCATCTCCACCTATACCTACATTGTTTCCAGGATGAATTTTTGTTCCTCTTTGACGAACAAGTATGCTTCCGCCGCTTACAAATTGTCCATCTGCTCTTTTTACACCCAATCTTTTTGATTGACTATCTCTACCATTTTTAGAAGAACCTACTCCTTTTTTACTCGCAAATAACTGAAGATCCATTTGAAATAACATATCCTCTACACCTCCTCTTCTACAAAACTTATATACTGTTTATAAGACTCTTTCGTCCCTTTCATTCCAATGACCATGGTTTCTAAAATTAAATCTGCCTTCTGTCTTAAATCATTTGTTAATAAAGGAATATCACAATATAAATATCCATCTTTGATCTCATAAGTAACATCTATACCTAATAATTCATGAAGTGACAGAATAGTAGTTTGTGCAAGAATAGAAATGCTTGCACAAACAATATCTTTTCCATATTCAGCAGAGTTTGCATGTCCTATTACTGAATAGGCAATTATTTCTTTTTTAAAGTTTCTTTTAATAGAAATAGAAATCATTTATAAAACGACCTTTATCCATTAATTTTTTCAACTTTAATTTTTGTATAAGGCTGACGATGTCCTTGTTTCTTTCTGTAGTCTTTTTTGGCTTTATATTTGAATATAATAACTTTTGGGCCTTTTCCATTTTCAACTACAGTAGCAGAAACTTTCGCTCCTTCTACAACTGGTGCTCCAACAGATAATTTTCCGTCTTTTGATAGAGCTAATACTTTATCGAATTCAATAGCTTCTCCTTCACTCACTTCTAACTTTTCAATGAATAAAGTGTCTCCTTCTTGTACTCTATATTGTTTTCCACCTGTTTCAATGATTGCGTACATAATTACACCTCCTCTAACCAGACTCGCCAAATACTAGGTAACAAAGTTTTAAAACCCGATTTGTGCGGCTACCTACAGATTAGTATGATATCACAATTGTTCTTAAAAGTCAACTTTATTTCCCAAAATCATATTTATAAAATGTTTTTCTTCTTTACTTAAATTTTTTTCTTGTATATATTTTTCAAATAAATCTGGCCTATTTCTTTTTGTCATCTTAAAAGATTCCAGCATTCTCCACTCTGCAATTTTTTTATGATTTCCAGATAAAAGTATATCTGGTACCTTAACATCCAAAAAAACACTTGGTCTTGTATATTGTGGATATTCTAAAAGCCCATTATAAAAAGATTCGTCCATATAAGACTCCTCTTGTCCTAAAACTCCAGGAAGCAACCTACAAATTGTATCTATCATGACCATTGTAGGCAATTCCCCTCCTGTAAGTACATAATCTCCTATAGATATTTCATCTGTTACCCAAGTATCAATAACTCTTTGATCAATTCCTTCATAATGTCCGCATAAAAAAATCAAATTTTCTTCTTTTGAAAGATTCATTGCTATCTTTTGATTAAATGTTTTTCCCTTAGGAGACATATATATAACTCTTTTACCTTGTGCATGAATATGCTCCATTGCAGAATAAATAGGTTGAGGGGTCATAACCATTCCTGCACCTCCACCATAAGGATAATCATCTACTTTTTTATGTTTATCTACACTAAAATCTCTTATATTAATTGTATTGATATTTACTATATTTTTTTCTATAGCTCTTCCAATAATACTTTCAGTTAATGGTACAAACATATCTGGAAAGAGAGTTAAAATATCTATTTTCATTCTATCAACCCTTCAATAGTCGCAATGGTCATGATTCTTTTTTCTATGTCTACCTCTTTAACAAATTCACCTACAGCAGGAATCAATATTGTTTTTTTAGGATTTTTTACATCTTCTATTTCATAGACATCTTGAGCTGTATTTTGTATGATATTTTTAATATTTCCAATGAATACTTCATCTTGAGTATAAACCTTAATCCCTATTAAATCTGAAATATAATAAGTATCTTCAGGCAAATCTCTTCTATCTTCTTCATCAATCATTAAATATCTGGTTTTATACTTTTGTGCTTCGTTTCGATCGTCTATTCCTCTTAGCTTTAAAATAACTAAATTGTTTTTATACTTTACATGATCAATATAAAACTTTTTATCAGAGTCATCTATATATACAAATTCTAATTCCTCAAATCTTTCTTTATAATCCGTAAGAGGATACACTCTTATTTCTCCACGAATTCCTTGAACATTTACAATTTGCCCCACTTTAAATAATTTGACCATTACATCACCCTTTTTCTTATATATTACCCACTTCAAAGGATAAGATTCTAAAAATTCGCATATTCCTATCGAAATTCATCTTTATATTACAAAAGGATTAGGTATCCCCTAATCCTTTTTACATTATTGAATGATTTCTACTACTACTCTTTTATTTTCTTTCGTAGCAGCAGCCTTTGCTACAGTTCTTATTGCTTTTGCAATCCTACCTTGTTTTCCTATAACTTTCCCCATATCTTCTGGAGCAACTTTTAGTTCCACAATCAAGGATTGACTTCCTTCTATTTCAGTAACACATACTTCATCAGGGTTATCCACTAAAGCCTTCGCAATAGTTTTTACTAATTCACCCATGCTTTACACCCCCTGAAAGCCTCACTATGCTTTCTTAGACTGTTCAAATTTTTCTAAAACACCATATTTTCTGAATAGTCCTTTTACTGTATCAGTTGGTTGAGCGCCATTTTGTAACCATTTAATAGCTTTTTCATCATCGATTTTTACTACTACTGGTTCAACTACAGGATTATAGTAACCCACCTCTTCAATGAATCTTCCATCTCTAGGTGAACGAGAATCTGCAACTACAACTCTATAGAAAGGCTTCTTTTTAGCTCCCATTCTTTTTAATCTGATTTTTACTGACATTGATCTTCACCTCCTTCAATAGTAAGTTTGAATTTATTTTCCAAAGAATGGAAATTTCATTTTTCCACCCTTTTTCATGCTTTTTTCCATCCCCGAGAATTGTTTCATCATTTTTTTTGTCTGAGCAAATTGTTTTAATAAACTATTTACTTTATTTACAGTCATTCCACTGCCCTTTGCAATTCTCTTTCTTCTACTTCCATTAATAATACTTGGATCGTTTCTTTCTTTTTTAGTCATAGATTGAATCATAGCTTCAATATGAACTAATTCTTTTTCATCAATTTGCAAACCTTTTAATTGTTTGCTATTGATTCCTGGAATCATCTCTAACAATTGACTCATAGGTCCCATTTTCTTCATTTGTTGTAACTGATCTAAAAAATCGTCAAAGGAAAATTCTTGATTTTTTATTCTTTTTTCAAGTTCCTTTGCTTTTTGAACATCAAAATTAGCTTGTGCTTTTTCAATTAAGCTCAGCACATCTCCCATACCTAATATTCTAGACGCCATTCGTTCTGGGTAAAATGGTTCTAAATCATCTAATTTTTCACCCATCCCTACAAATTTGATAGGCTTTTGGGTGACAGCTCTAACAGAAAGGGCTGCTCCTCCTCTTGTATCTCCATCTAATTTAGTAAGAACAACTCCATCTATGCCTAATTTCTCATTAAAATGCTCTGCTACATTGACTGCATCTTGACCTGTCATAGAATCTACTACAAGAAGGATTTCTTGAGGATTTACTTCTTTTTTTATATTTTCTAATTCATCCATCAATTCTTCATCTATATGAAGTCTACCAGCTGTATCAATAATCACTATATCATTTCCATGTTGATTGGCATGATTTACTCCTGCTTTTGCAATGTTTACAGGACTTACTTTATCTCCCATAGAAAACACTGGAATATCCAACTGTTTCCCGACTACTTGTAACTGTTTGATGGCAGCAGGTCTATAAATATCTCCTGCAACTAATAATGGTCTTTTACCCATTTTTTTAAGATATCCACCAAGTTTTCCTCCAGTAGTTGTCTTTCCTGCTCCTTGAAGTCCTACCAACATATAGACAGTCGGTGGTTTAGAAGAAAATGTCAATTTACTTTGAGTTATACCCATAAGAGCAGTTAATTCTTCATTTACAATTTTTATTACATGCTGTCCTGGTGTTAAGCTTTCCATTACTTCTGCTCCGACAGCTCTTTCTTTTACTTTGTTAATAAAATCCTTAACTACTTTAAAGTTAACGTCTGCTTCTAAAAGTGCAAGTTTTACTTCTCTCATAGCTTCATTAACATCTTTTTCAGTAAGTTTTCCTTTGCTTTTTAGCTTCTTAAGTGCATCTTGAAGCTTATCTGCTAATCCTTCAAAAACCACTTTTCCACCTCCTTGGGGGGCTATTTTTCTAGTATAGCATAGGACAGCTTTTTTATGGTTTCAATTTCTTTTTCTATATATGAAAGATTACTTTGTATATTTTCATTTTTTTCTATTTTTTCTACAATACTTAAGATCTCTTCTACTTGCTTTTTATTTAATAAAAATTTCTGTAAAAGTCCTAACTTTTCTTCATATCCAAATAATAATTTTTCTGTTCGTTTAATCGTATCATAGATAGCTTGTCTGCTCACTCCTAATTCTTCTGAGATCTCTCCTAATGAAAAATCATTTCCATAATACAATTCAAGTATTTCTTGTTGTTTGCCCGTTAATAATTGACCATAAAAATCATATAATAAACTCATTTGGAGTATTTTATCAAACATGAAGACACTCCTTTAACTGTAAAGGTGTTTTGCTTTACAGATGTATTGTATACTACATTTTTAAAACTGTCAATAATTTTTTTAATCTTCTTCTCCAAATAATGCATCTACAAAATCCTTTGGTACAAATTTTTGAAGATCATCCATTCCTTCTCCTACTCCAATTAATTTTACTGGTATTCCTAGTTCTGCACTAATCCCTAAAACTACTCCTCCTTTAGCTGTTCCATCTAGCTTTGTAAGAACAACTCCTGTAATATCCGTAACTTCTTTAAATGTTTTTGCTTGTTGAATAGCATTTTGACCTGTCGTTGCATCTAATACTAATAAAATTTCTTGTGTAGCATTACCAAATTCTCTCTCTACAATTTTTGATACTTTTCCAAGCTCATTCATTAAATTTTTCTTATTATGAAGTCTTCCTGCTGTATCACAAATGAGTACATCTATATTTCTAGCTTTTGCAGAAGCAATGGCATCATAAATAACTGCTGCTGTATCTGCTCCCTCTTGATGTTTAATTACATCTACTCCTACTCTATTTCCCCAAATTTCTAATTGATCAATAGCTGCAGCACGAAAAGTATCTCCTGCTGCTAGTAATACCTTTTTTCCCTCTGACTTAAATCTATGGGCAATTTTTCCAATAGATGTAGTTTTACCTACTCCATTGACTCCTACTACTAAAACAATGGCTGGAGAAGGTTCTATATTGATTTCATTTTCTTGTCCTTTATCTAATAGTTCAATTAAAATTTCTTTTAACAGTCCTTTTAGACTTTCTGATTCTGTAATCTTTCTTTCTTTAGATAAATTTTTCAATCTTTCAATAATTTCCATAGTAGTATTTACACCTACATCAGATGTAATTAATATTTCTTCAATTTCCTCAAATAATTCCTCATCTATCTTTTTATAGCTTTTTAAAACTGCATCTACTTTTCCAGCTATTCCTTCTCTTGTCTTGGTAAGACCTTTTTTTAATTTTGCAAAAAAGGTAAGCTTTTCTTTAGGCTCTTCTTTAACTTCTTCTATGAGCTCTTCTCTTATTTTTTCTGTAGCTTCAGGCTCTTGTATGATCATTTCTTCTTTCACTGGTTCTATTGGTTGTGGTTCTATTGGTTGTTGTTCTATCGGTTCTTCTTTGATTATTTCTTCCTTTATTTCATCTGCTAACTCTTCTTTAATTGTTTCTTCTTTAACTTCCTCTATCGGTTCATCTATAGATTCTTCTTTGATTTCTTCCATAGATTGAGGTTGATCTTTTATTTCCTCTTCTTTATTTTTTTTGAATTTTGAAAAAAATTTTTTAAACATATATTTTCCTCCTTAGCTAGCTTGTTCTTCTAATTTTACAGAAACTAATGTAGAAACTCCATGCTCTTGCATAGTCACTCCATATAAAGCATCTACAGATTCCATAGTTCCTTTTCTATGAGTCACCACAATAAATTGAGTTTGTTTTGAAAACTCTTTTAAAAAGTTTGCATATCGATATACATTAGCATCGTCTAATGCTGCCTCAATTTCATCTAAAATACAAAATGGAGTAGGTTTTACTTTTAAAATAGCAAACAATAAAGAAATAGCAGTTAATGCTCTTTCTCCTCCAGATAATAAAGAAAGATTTTGAAGTTTCTTTCCAGGTGGTTGAGCAACAATTTCTATCCCAGAATTTAAAAGATCTTCTTCATTTTCTAATAAAAGTTCTGCTTTTCCCCCTCCAAAGAGCTTTTGAAACACTTCATTAAAATTCATTTTTATGTTTGTAAAAGATTCATAGAACTGGTCTTTCATAGTATGTTCCATTTCTTTGATTACTTTTTCAAGTGATTCTATAGCAGTTTTTAAATCATCTTTTTGTCCTGTTAAAAATTCATATCTTTCTAATACCTCTTTATATTCTTCTATAGATCCTACATGTACAGTTCCTAATTCTTTGATCTTCTTTTTAATATTTTTAATTTCTTTCCCTGATTCCGCTATATTCACACAGTCTTTTTTGTATTCCAGCGCTTCCATGTAAGTCATTTCATACTCTTCTAATAATTTATTATAAAAAGATTCTTGTTGCATTTCTAGTCTAGCAAGTTTCACTTCTATTTTATGACTACTATCTTGTAATTCCACTACATTTTGTGTAACATTTTTTAATTTTCCTTGAACTTCTTCAAATCCTTTTGTATTTTTATTCTTTTTTTCTTTTTCCTGCACCATATTGAATTGACATTGTTTTTTCAAAACTTCAGCATCTTTAATTTCTAATTTAAATTTATCTAGTTCTTTTTGTAAAATTTCTTTATTTCTAATAAATGATTCAATTTCTTTTTTCTTACTTTCTCTTGTTTCTTTTAATTGATTCAGTTTGTTTTTAAAATCTTTCATACTTTTATTCATATGTTCTTTTTTTTCTTCTAAAGAAGCAATCTTTATTTTAAGTTGAGTTACTTCTTGAGATATCTCTTCTTTTTTAATTTTTTTATCTTCATAGATCTCTTTTTTAGAAGATACTCCATTTTTAATATTTATTTCATCTTTCTGTAATTTTTTTATTTCATCTTCTTTTTGTTGTATTTCATTTTGTGTATCAATAGTATCTTCTTCTAATTGATGCATCTCTAAATAAATTCTTTCTATGCTTTCTTCATAATTTTTTATATCTTTATCAAACTGTTCTTTTTTATTCTTTATATGAATCAAATCAATTTCTTTTTCTTTTAATTCTTGTTCTTTATTTTTCAATTGATTCATCTTTATTCGTAATACTTCTTTTCTTTCTTTTATATCTTCATTTTTTTGATCATACTCTTTATAAAGAATATCTAAATCATAATTTAACTCTTCAATTTCTGTTTTTCGACTTAATATATTTAACGTTTTAGAATGGTAACTTCCTCCAGTTATAGCTCCACTTGGATTTATCACATCTCCATCTAAAGAGACAATTTTATATTTTATTTTTTTAGATAATATAATTCCATTTTTTATATCATCCACCAAAACAATTCTTCCTAGTAAATATTCAAATATATTTTTATATTCTTTAGGAAAACTTACTATATCTACAGCAAAGCCCATAAACCCTTTTTCGTGTTTAAAAATTTCTTTTTTAGAATGTTCTTTATCCAAAAAACGATCCATAGGAAGAAAAGTCACTCTTCCTAAGTTATTTTTCTTTAAATGTTGAATCATTTTATTTGCATCTTGGGTTTTTTGACAAACTATATTTTGCATACTACTTCCTAAAGCTACTTCAATAGCTGTCTCATGTCCTTTTGGTACTTTTAAAAGTTTTGCCACAACGCCTTTTATACCATTTCCTAAGTCTTCATTTTTTTGAGCTTCTACCAAAGTATTTTTTACACTTTTATGAAAACCTTCATACTCTTTTTCCATTTCTTCTAACAAGCTTTTTCTTGTTGTTTTTTGCTGAATGTTTTCTTTGATTCTCACATTTTGTTCTTGATCTTTTTGTATCATATTTTGAAATTGTTCTATTTCTTTTTGAAGAAAATCTTGATCTTTTTTGATTTTATTTAAACTTTCATCTTTTTCTTTTAAAATATTTTCTATTTGAGCTTTCTCTTGAAGCATAATATTTTTATTGGTCTGTATCTGATTTTTTTCTTCTTCAATTTGATTTTTTCTTTTAATCATATTCTTTTGTAAATTTATTAACCCTTGCATATAAGTTTTATAAGATGCCATTTCATTTAATATTTCAATAACATTTGTCTTTTCATTCTCCATTTCATCTTCTTGTTGCTTCAATACTTGATTGATATTTTTAAGTACATTTAGTTTATCTTCTAATGATTTTTTTTGTACTTGTAAAAATTTATTTTCTTCTTCATAATCCTTCGTTATACCTTCTAACTCAATCATATATTTTTCTTCATCTTTTTTTGTATCTTCTATTTCTTTATTGAGTCTATCTATATTATTTATGTTATTATGAATTTTTTCTTGATAAAGTCCTATTTCTCCATCTTTTTTTTCTATAAAATGAAGCGTATCAAATATATTGTTTTGGAGTTGAGCAATAGATGTTTCTAATTCTTCCATTTCCTTTTTATAATAATCATACGTTTTTTCAATTTGTTTTTTCTCTTCTGAATAATGATCAAACTGATCTAATATAATTCCTTTTTGTTCTTGTAATTCCTTCATTTCATATTTCAAGTTTTCCATTTCATGAACAAATAAATTAATTTCTAAATCTTTTAGTTTCTCTTGTAATTCTAAAAAACTTTTCGCTTTTTCACTTTGTATTTTCAATGGATCTATTCTACTTTTTAATTCTTTAATAATATCATCAATTCGAATTAAGTTTTGTGTGGTATTTTCTAATTTTTTTTGAGCATCTTCTTTTCTTGTTCTATATTTTACAATTCCAGCAGCTTCCTCAAATAAAAGTCTTCTATTTCCTGACTTATTGTTTAATATTTCATCTATCTTTCCTTGTCCAATAATAGAATATCCATCTACGCCTACTCCTGTATCCATAAAAAGTTCTCTAACATCTTTTAATCTACACAAAGATTTATTAATAGAATACTCACTTTCTCCTGAACGATATACTCTTCTAGTAACAGTAATTTCTGTATAGTCTACTGGTAGCTTTCCATCTTCATTGCTTAAAGTTAAAGATACCTCTGCCATTCCTACTGGTTTTCTTTTTGTCGTTCCAGCAAAGATTACATCGTCCATTCTACTTCCTCTTAAAGTTTTTGCACTTTGTTCTCCTAGCACCCATCTAATGGCATCGGAAATATTACTTTTTCCACTTCCATTAGGTCCTACAATTCCTGTAACCCCTTTTTCAAAATCTATTTGTATTTTATTTGCAAAAGATTTAAATCCCTGAAGTTCAATTTTCTTTAGGTACAAATTTGAAACACCTCTTCTTTTTTAGTCACATTTTATCATATATAAAAAATTAATTACAATGCAATTTAAAGCCTATCTTTCATAGATAAGTTTTAAATTGCATTATCCAAATACTATTTTTTAGTATAGAGGACTTTATTTTCCCCATAAAAAATTTGTAATTGGTTCAATTTCAAGTCATTATTCCTGACAATACTAATCTTTTGAATTTTATATTTTTCTTTAATAAAATCTATATTTTCTTTTTTATGTCCCACTATACTTGAAATATTTTTCTCATGAACCATCAACTTTACCCATTGAATATTCCTTATTTTATGTATAAAAAATACATCATCGAGTACTTCTTTGAAAACTTTAGATTCTACTAATTGTCTAAAAGCAGAATGAAAAGGCCCTGCCACAACCTCTCTTCCTAACAAAATATTTTCTGTAGGCTGTAGTCCTATTCTTATAACAGGAATATTGTGTTTTGTAAATTGTAGTAATAATTGTTTGCTTATATGCACCGCTTCCTCTACAGATAACGGATGATATTCTCCTTCTTCATACATTTTCTCTAGATACGTACCTTTAATTACTAAAGTAGGATATATTCTTACAAAATTAGGCTTTAGCTTAATAATTTCCTTAGCTGTATATTCTGCTTTCTCAAGAGTATCAAACGGAAGTCCTACCATCATTTGAAGACCAATTTTTACATTGAATTTTCTCAAGACTTCAACAGCTTTTATCACATCTTTAGGTGAATGTCCTCTATTGCTTTTTTTGAGTACTTCCTTATCCATAGACTGTACTCCTAACTCTACAATAGATACACCATATTTTTGTAAAAATTCAACAATAGCTTCATTAATATAATCAGGTCGAGTGGAGATCCTAATATCATTAACCATCCCTTTAGTCTTCCATTTATAGGCTATCTCTAAAAGCTCTTGTTGCTTTTTTTGTTCTATTCCTGTAAAACTTCCTCCAAAAAATGCAATCTCTACATGTTTATCTTCTGCACTTTGTATTGTAGCCATATAATCTATAATCTGCTGGTTGACTTGATCTTTTGTAATTTCTTCTTCACATCCAGTGATTTTTTTTTGATTACAAAAAACACAGTCAAAAGGACATCCCTTATGAGGCACAAATATAGGAATAATATAGTGTTTTTTTGCCATGTTACATCACCTTCTTTAAAGCCTTTTGTGCTGCATTTTGTTCTGCTTCTTTTTTACTTTTACCTGCCCCTTCTCCTAAAACCTCATCTCCTATTTTTACTTGTACATAAAAAATCTTATTATGATCTGGTCCTTCTTCATTGATCACTTCATAAGAAATCTTTTTTGTGTTGATACTTTGAACAAATTCTTGTAATTGAGTTTTATAATCTTTAAAAATTTTACCTTCAATAGCATCTTGTATAGTTTCATGTAAAGTTCTTAATATAAATTCACTTACTTTTATTAATCCTCCATCTAAATAAATAGCTCCTATAATCGCTTCAAAAGTATCTGCTAATATAGATACCCTCTCTCTTCCTCCTGTGACTTCCTCTCCCTTTCCTAACAGAAGATAATTTCCCATCTGCATATTTATAGAACAATTGGCTAATGATGGCTCACATACAATACTTGCTCTTATTTTAGTAAGCTCTCCTTCTTGTAGAGTAGCTAAATGATTGTAAAGATAGTCACTAATTACAATACTAAGTACTGAATCACCTAAAAACTCCAATCTCTCATTATAAGGAATCTTTCTTTTTTTATGTTCATTGGCATAAGAACTATGTGTTAAAGCTTCATTCAAAAGTTTTATATTCTTAAATTCATATCCTAACTTTTTCACTAGTTCCTTTAAAATTTCTTCTCTTTCTTGTTTTATACGCTGCAATTTTTGTCCTCCTTCATATTGATGCACTTTTTCATCTTAGTTTATTGTACACTTTTTTGATCTATTTTAAAAGTTCCCATTAAAATATAAAATTTCCATATTTTCTATATATGATAAAATGGGAAGTCTTTTAAAGACTCCCCATTTTATCTAATATTTTTTAAATAAAATAGATGCATTATGACCACCAAAACCTAATGAATTAGATAGTGCATATTCTACATTAGCTTCTCTTCCCTGATTTGGAACATAATCTAAATCACATTCTTCATCTTTTGTAGTATAATTCATAGTAGGAGGTATAAAATTTTGTGTAAGTGCCATAATACAAGCAATTGCTTCTACCCCTCCTGCAGCTCCTAATAAATGACCTGTCATAGATTTCGTTGAACTTACTGCTAGTTTATATGCATGTTCTTTAAATAAAGATTTGATAGCCATTGTTTCAAATTTGTCATTATAATATGTTGAAGTCCCATGAGCATTAATATAATCTACATCTTTAGGTAAAATTTTAGCATCTTTTATGGCATTTTCCATAGATCTTTTAGCTCCTTCACCCTCTGGAGCTGGAGCTGTAATATGATATGCATCCCCACTCATTCCATAACCTACTACTTCTGCATAAATATGAGCATCACGATTTATTGCATGTTCTAATTCTTCAAGAATTAATATTCCTGCTCCTTCTCCCATGACAAATCCATCTCTATCTTGATCAAAAGGTCTGCTTGCCTTTTCTGGCTCATCATTTCTTGTAGACAATGCTTTCATAGATGCGAATCCTGCTACGGCTAAAGGAGTAATAGAAGCCTCTGCTCCTCCTGTAATCATAATATCTGCATCTCCTCTTTGAATGATTTTAAAAGCATCTCCAACTGCATTGGTAGAAGTAGCACATGCAGTAACGACTGTAGTATTTGGCCCCTTTGCTCCAAAAGTAATAGAGATTTGTCCTGCTCCAATATTTGAAATCATCATTGGAATAAAAAATGGACTTACTCTACCTGGTCCTTTTTGAAGAAGTTTTTCATGCTCCTTTTCAAAAGTTTCTATTCCCCCTATACCTGATCCTACTACGACTCCAAATCTATTTTTGTCTATTTTCTCTAAATCTAATTTAGAATCTTCTATAGCCAGCCTACTAGCAGCTACTGCATACTGAGTAAATTTGTCCATTCTTTTTGCTTCTTTTTTATCTATATAATCCGTTGGTTCAAAATTTTTTACTTCGGCCGCAATTTGAGTAGTATATTTTTCTGTATCAAATTTTGTAATTTTTCCAACTCCATTTTTCCCTTCTCTTAATCCTTTAAAAAACTCCTCTTTTCCAATTCCTATAGGAGTAATTGGTCCAAGTCCAGTTATAACAACTCTTCTATTCAAAATGAAAACCTCCCTAATCTTATTGTAAAAATGTTTTTGATACTACATAGCCATTCCGCCATCTATATGAAGCACTTGTCCTGTAATATATTTTGATTCATCCATACATAAAAAAGCTACAGCATTGGCTACATCCTCTGCTTTTCCTAATTCTTTCATTGGAATTTGATCCATTATTTGTTTTTTTACTTCATCTGATAAAATTTCTGTCATATCTGTCTGAATAAATCCTGGAGCTACTGCATTTACATTGATCCCTCTTGATCCTAATTCTTTTGCAATAGATTTTGTAAATCCTATTACTCCAGCTTTGGATGCAGCATAATTTGCTTGTCCAGCATTTCCAGTTACACCCACTACAGATGCTACATTTACAATTTTACCACTTCTTTGCTTCATCATTTTTTTAGTAACTGCTTTTGTACAATTGTATGTTCCTTTTAAATTAATGCTAATTACTTGATCCCAGTCTTCTTCTTTCATTCTCATTAATAAATTATCTTTTGTAATTCCTGCATTATTAATCAAAATATCAATAGACTCAAATTTACTTTCTACTTCTTTTATAAACTCTGCTACTTCTTCACTATTAGAAACATCTGCTTTTAGTGCAATAGCTTCTCTTCCTATTTTTTTTATTTCTTCTACTACTTCCTCTGCCTTTTGAGGATTACTTGTATAATTGACAACAATATTAGCTCCTAGATCTGCAAGTTTTAGTGCAATAGCTTTTCCTATTCCTCTAGATCCTCCTGTAACAATAGCAGTTTTTCCTTCTAATCTCATCATAATCTCCTCCTATTTTAAAACAGCATCTACTACTGCTTCTAAAGTTTTTATATCTTCTACATTGTAGATGTCTACTTTTTTATCTTCTTGTTTACTAATTTTTTTAATAAATCCACTTAATGATTTTCCTGGTCCTATTTCTATAAAAGTATCTATTTCTTCATGAAGCATTTTTATAACACTATCTTCCCATAATACAGACTGACTAACTTGCTTTATAAGTAAATCTTTTACCTGTGATGAATCTTTATAGTAACCTCCATTTACATTTGCAATAACAGGTACTTTTAAATCTTTTATCTCTATATTTTCTAATTCCTTAGATAAATTTCTACCTGCTTCTATAAGCATCGAGCAATGAAAAGGTGCACTAACTGGAAGAACCACTGCTTTTTTTGCACCTAACTCTTTCGCAAACTCACAAGTTTTTTCTACTGCTACAATTTCCCCTGATATAACAATTTGTCCTGGACTGTTAAAGTTTGCAGCTTCTACAATTCCAAATTCTTTTCCTTTTTCTAATGCTTTATATAAGTCTTCTCTTTCCATTCCAAGGATTGCAGCCATTGTTCCTACTCCCAACGGAACTGCTTCTTGCATATATTTTCCTCTTTTTTTGACTAAAGCTACTGCATCTTTAAATTCCATTGCACCAGATATCACTAAAGATGCGTACTCTCCTAAACTAAGTCCTGCTGTAATGTGAGGATGTATTCCTTTTTCTTCTAAAACCTTTGCAATAGCTATACAAGTAGTTAAAATAGCAGGTTGTGTGTTTTCTGTTTTTTTAAGTTCTTCTTCAGGCCCTTCAAAACACATATTTTTCATATCATAACCTACAGATAAACTTGCCTCTTGAAAGATTTCATCTGCTACTTTATACTGATTTGAAATTTCTTTTCCCATTCCAACATATTGAGCTCCTTGTCCTGGAAATACAAATGCAATTTTTTTCATCCTATCCACTCCTTATTGCCATATATTATTCATAGATTGGTAATTTTCTTTCATTCCTAATATGATTTCTTCTATAATTTCTTTACAACTTTTGATATCGTCAATCATTCCTGCAATTTGTCCAGACATAATGGATCCATTTTCTACATCTCCATCAATGGCCGCCATTTTTAATTTCCCTGCACCTAGTTCTTCTAATGCTTCTATAGAACAACCACTCTTTTCTAACCGATCAAATTCCTTGGCTAACTTATTCTTAATGACTCTTACAGGATGTCCTGTACTTCTTCCTGTCACTACTGTATCTCGATCCTTTGCCTTTAAGATTATTTCTTTATATTTGTCATGAACCTGGCATTCTTTAGAGCATACAAATCTTGTTCCTATTTGTACAGCCTCTGCTCCTAAAGAAAATGCCGCCATCATCCCTCTACCATCTGCAACTCCCCCTGCTGCAATGACAGGAACATTGACTGCATCTACAATTTGAGGAACCAAAACCATAGTTGTAAGTTCTCCTATATGTCCCCCTGCTTCAGTTCCTTCTACGATTACTGCATCTGCACCTGCTTTTTCAACTCTTTTTGCAAGAGCAATGGTAGGAACTACTGGTATGACTTTTGTACCTATACTTTTTAAATCTTTTATATACTTTGACGGATTTCCTGCACCAGTAGTCACAACAGGTACTTTTTCAGAAAGAACCAGTTCCATGATTTCATCTATATAAGGAGACAGTAGCATTACATTTAGTCCATAAGGTTTATCCGTTAAAGATTTTATTTTATCAATTTCTTTTTTTACAATATCAGCAGGTGCATTTCCAGCAGCTATAATTCCAAGTCCCCCTGCATTAGATACAGCTGCTGCTAATTCAGCTGTAGAAATCCATGCCATTGCTCCTTGAAATATTGGATACTGAATACCTAATAATTTACATACCCTTGAATGAATCATATACACACCCCCTTTATTTACTTATTCCAACGTATCACATTTGATCCCCAAGTAAGTCCTGCACCAAACCCTACCAAAACAATTAAATCACCTTTTTTAATTTTACTTTGCTTTACTGCTTCGTCTAAAGCAACAGGAATAGATGCTGCAGACATATTTCCTACTCGATCTAAATTGACAAATATTTTTTCCATAGGCAAATTTAATTTTTTGGAAGCAGATTTGATAATTCTAATATTTGCTTGATGAGGAATTAAATAATCTATATCATCTATACTATATCCACTTAAATTTAACGCTTCTATAGAAGCCTTAGGCATCGTTCTTGCTGCAAACTTAAATACTTCACTTCCATCCATCTTTAAATAATGAAGTCTTTGTTCTATAGTTTCTATAGATGCAGGCATAAACGAACCTCCGCCAGGCATATTTAGGAATTTTCCACCTTCTCCATCTGCTCCCATAGTAGAGGATAAGATTCCATAATTTTCTTCTGTAGGACCTAAGACTGCTGCCCCTGCTCCATCTCCAAATAAAACACAAGTATTTCTATCCTTCCAATCTAATATTTTTGATAAAGTCTCTGCTCCAATAACTAAAACTTTTTTGTACATTCCTGTAGCAATAAATTGTTTTGCAACACTTAATCCATATAAAAATCCAGAACAACCTGCTGCTAAATCAAAAGCTGCTGCTTTTATAGCTTTAATCTCCTTTTGTACAATACAAGCTGTAGATGGGAAAAACATATCTGGTGTTACTGTAGCTACAATAACAAGATCTATTTCTTCTGGCAAAACTTTTGCATCTTCTAACGCTAGCTTTGCAGCCTTCGTAGCAATGTGAGCAGTAGTAGTATTTTCATCTACAATATGTCTTCTTTCAATTCCCGTTCTAGCCACAATCCATTCATCACTAGTATCTACTATTTGTTCAATATCATGATTTGTCATAATCTTTGGTGGAAGATAACTTCCAGTCCCTAGTATTCCTACTGGTCTAATTTTGTTTTGCATCTTTTTCATCTCCTATTTTTTGAATCTGTACTTTTATGTTTTTTATCACTTCTTCTTGTGCAAAATCTTTAGCTTGTTTGATTGCATTTTTTATCGCCTTAGCATTCGAACTTCCATGTGCTTTGATCACTGCACCTTCTACCCCTAATAAAGGTGCTCCTCCATACTCTGTATAATCCATAACTTTTTTAAATTCTTTTAAAGAAGATTTTAAAAGTGTAGCCCCTATTTTTGTTATTGTATTTTTTAAAAATTGTTCCTTTAACATACTCATCATATTCATAGCTACGCCTTCTGTTAATTTCAATATAATATTTCCAACAAATCCATCACATACAATCACATCTACAATTCCTGATGGAAGATCTCTTGCTTCTGCATTTCCATAAAAATTCATAGAAGTTTTTGAGAATAATTCAAAAGAATCTTTTACCAATGGATTTCCTTTCCCTTCTTCTACACCAATATTTGCAATTCCTACAGAGGGATTTTCTATTTTTAGTACTCTTTGAGCATAGATTGATCCCATTATTCCAAATTCTAACAAATTCCTAGGCTTGCACTCTGCATTTGCCCCCGCATCTACCAAAAGGGATTTCCCTTTTTTTGTAGGATAAAAAGATGCAATGGCTGGTCTGTCTATTCCTTTTATCCTTCCGAGTCCAAATAAACTTCCTGCAAGTAATGCCCCTGTATTTCCTGCTGATACAAAAGCATCTACTTTTTTTTCTTTTAATAAATTGATGCCTACTACTATAGAAGAATCTTTTTTCTTTCTAACTGCGGCTACAGGTTTATCTGTATTCTCAATAACTTCTTGAGCATCAATCACATGTATTTGATCTTTATCAAAATTCTTTCCATGCAGTGCATTTTTTAAAGCTTCTTCTTTTCCTATCAAAAAAATTTCTACATCTAGTTGTGATATGGCTTCTATACAACCTTTTACAATTTCTGATGGAGCATGGTCTCCTCCCATGCCATCTACAGCAATTTTTACCTTGCTCATCTCTTATTCCTCCCCAATAGATACGAGAATAAATTTCCCCCTAAAAACTTGTTCTGTTTTTACATATATTTTTACATGAACAAAATACTTATTTCCTCTTTGATTGACTACTTCTGCTTTTGCCACTAATTTTTGCCCTAATAAAACTGGAACTCTATATTTCATATTGGCAACTCCTGTTAAAGCTACCTTTGCATTAATCACTGCCATAGCTAAAGATTCAGCCATAGAAAAAATATGATGTCCTTTTATTACTTTTGTTTTTTTAAACGCCAAATCAATAGTTGTTTCAAGAATAGAGATCCCACTTTCATTTAAATTTAAATCAATCAATTCTCCCACGATTTCAGTTTCTCTTAAACTAATTACTTTTGAATAATTTTTTTGAGCAACCTTTTTAATTCTTTCTCTTAATTCTGGAATCCCAAGTTCTAATCTATCTAAACGAATGGTTTGTATACTTACTCCAAAATGATCACTTAATTCTTCATCTGTTACAAAAGGTTCTTTTTCAATTTTTTCTGTCAATTCCACTTGTCTTGTCTTTTTACTTTTTCTTTTACTAGGCATATATTCCACCTCTTTTAGCATCTGAAATTAGTACCTGATACTAATATTAAGTATATAATAAGTTTTTCTACAAAGCAACTATTTTAAAAAATTTGCATTATACTATAATTCCACATTTTTTTCAAATTCATAACGCCATTTATATATTTATCCATAAATTTTCTATGTATTATAAAAAAATAGTAATGATGATATCATCATTACTATCTTAGATTACTTTACTTCCATTACCTCTTTGTCATTATAAAAACCACATTTTTTACATACTCTATGTTGCACTTTTGTTTCATGACATTGTGGACATTCTACGACATTGATTGCTGTCATTTTTATATTTGATGCTCTTCTTTTATCTCTTCTTGCTTTGGATGTCTTTCTCTTAGGTACTGCCATTTTTTCCACCTCCTTATCATTATTGTAGCAAATCTTTTAGTTTAGCTAGTCTGGGGTCTATCTCATCTTTTAAACACTCACATGTATCTTCATTAAGATTTTTCCCACAGACCAAACATAATCCCTTGCAATCTTCATGACAAACAATTTTCATAGGAAGTGATTCAATTAATGTATTTTGTATGATCTCAGACAAATCTAACTGCTTACTTTTAATCACATAACATTCTCCTGTTTCAGCTTCAAGAGAATCTTCTGCTACTAGTTTTTCATCAACTTCCCCACAAAAATTTTGTTCGAATTTTTTTAAACATCTATGACAATAAAATTCTCCTGTACTTTGAACAATTCCTTTTATATAAAAATCTTCATTTGAAATATATATACTTCCTTTAAAAATAATTGGTTCTACTAATATGATCTCATCTCCAAAGCTGTCTAATTTTTCAATTTCATCTTTAATTTCTATAGATAATTGACTTTTTTGACCATCCATCAATTCTGCTATATTTATTTTCATTAATTTCACCTCATTATATTAACAGAATTAATTATACAAACGGAGCTGATATTTGTCAAGTAAAAATACTTGATAGATGTCTTATGATAGATAAAAGGTAGGAAATTTCCTACCTTTTTTCCTATTTCACAAGTTCTTTTGTATCTTGTGCAATCATTAATTCTTCATTTGTAGGAATAACTAAAACTTTTACGCTTGAATCCTCTGTACTAATAACAGCATCTTCGCCTCTTATATTATTTTTTTGAGGATCAATTTTGATACCCATAAATTCTAGATCTTTACAAATATCAGCTCTATTCGTCTTAGAATTTTCTCCAAGTCCTGCTGTAAACACTAAAATATCTACTCCTCCTAATAGTGCTGCATAAGATCCTATATATTTTTTAACACGTTGATCAAAAGCATCTAGTGCCAATTGAGCTCTTTCATTTCCTTCTTCTGCTGCATTTTCGATATCTCTAAAGTCACTACTTACTCCAGAAATACCTAGTACTCCTGATTGTTTATTTAAAAGATTGTTAACTCCTTCAAGATCTAATTTTTCTTTTTCCATGATATAAGTAACGATAGCAGGGTCAATATCTCCACATCTTGTACCCATTACAAGACCTTCTAGTGGTGTAAAGCCCATACTTGTATCAATACATTTACCATGATCAATAGCTGCTAAACTTGCACCATTTCCTAAATGGCATGTAATAATTTTTAAATCTTCTAGTTTTTTTCCTATAAAATCTGCAGCTCTTTGACAAACGTATCTATGGCTTGTACCATGGAATCCATATCTACGAACTCCATATTTCTCATAAAGTTCATAAGGAAGAGGATAGATATAAGATGCTTTTGGCATAGTTTGATGAAATGCCGTATCAAAAACTGCTACCATTGGTGTATTTGGCATTAATTCTTTACAAGCATCTATTCCCATTAAGTTAGCAGGGTTATGTAGAGGTGCTAATTCTATACATTCTTCTAAAGCTTTCATTACTTCATTTGTAATCACCACAGATGCACTAAATTTTTCTCCAGCATGAACAACTCTATGTCCTACTGCACCAATTTCACTCATGTCTTTAATAGCTCCATGTTTTTCATCTACTAAAGCATTTAAAACCAAACCTAAAGCTACTTTATGATCCTTCATAGGAGTTTTTATAACTACCTTATCCATTCCTTCTATTTCATGTTTTAAAACGGAACCTTCAATCCCTATTCTTTCTACAAGCCCCTTTGCTAAAACACTTTCATCACTCATATTTACTAATTGATATTTAAGTGATGAACTACCACAATTAATAACTAATATGTTCATTTCATATCCTCCTTAATATATTTTATATCATAAACTAAGACTAATTATAGATAGGATCTTTTCACCATCTATAATCTAAGTCATGTTATCTATGGACTACACAATCCTTATACTACACTTATAAAAATATGTATATTCGAATTCTTAGTCATCAGATAAATTTACTACAAATCTGATACACTGTATCGTTTACCATTTTAATTATAATGGACTATAAAACTTTTTCAAGTAGGAAAAACAATATTTATCTTATTTTTTGATATTATTAACCAAATCTTGTAATATTATATATAACTTTATCATTTTATTAAGGAGGAATTTCATTGAAAGTATTAGGACTTATTACAGAATATAATCCATTTCATAATGGTCATAAATATCATCTTTTATCTTCTAAGAAAAAAACTAATTCTACTCACACTATCGCCATTATGAGTGGGAATTTTTTACAAAGAGGTGAACCTGCACTATTAAACAAATGGATTCGTTCTAAAATGGCTGTAGCTGAAGGAATTGATTTAGTCATCGAACTTCCTGTAATATATGCATGTAACAGTGCTGAATTTTTTGCATGCGGAGCCATATCATTGCTTGAAAATATAGGAATTGTAGATTGTATTTGTTTTGGAAGTGAATCAGCAAATATTGATAATCTACAAAAAATAGCAAAAATTTTTATAGAAGAACCTACTTCTTATAAAAATCATTTGAAAGATTTTTTATCACAAGGCATGTCTTTTCCTAAAGCACGTCAAAAGGCTATAGAAAATTATTTTAAAAATTCAAATCTTCATCAAGATCTATTAATGCCTAATAATATTTTAGCAATTGAATACATAAAAAGTTTAATCAAATTAAATAGCTCTATAACTCCTTATACTATTTCAAGAATCAAAGCAGATTATCATTCTAAAAATATAGAAGAAGATATATGTAGTGCTACTGCCATTAGAGAATATATTTTTCATCATAAAGATTGTATTGACTATTTAAAAAGAGTAATGCCACAAAAAAGCTTTTCTATTTTAAATGACAGTATAAAAAATCAACATGGTCCTATGGAATATACAAATTTTGAAGATTTAATTTTATACAAACTTCGCACAACACCTGTTGATGAACTTATACAAATTACGGATGTAGTAGAGGGTCTTGAAAACAAGTTAAAATCAGCCTCTAACAGTGCTTATAACATAGATACCTTAATTTCTTTATCCAAGTCAAAGAGATATACCCAAACAAGACTACAACGAATTTTCATTCATACTCTTTTAAAAATTACAAAAGAAGATTTTCTGTCCTTTCATAAAAATTCAAAAGCTCAATATGCACGAATACTAGCTTTTTCTAAAGCTGGAACTGAATTATTGAAAAAAATGAAAAAAACTTCTAAAATTCCTGTTCTTACAAATATAAATAAACAAACTTTAGAAAATCCACTCTCTCAAAAGATGCTTGATTTTGATATTTTAGCTACAGATATCTATGCACTAGGTCATAAAAATATATCTTATAAAAAAGCTGGGCAAGATTATTATCAAACCCCATTTATAAAATAAATGAAAGCATAAAGATCCTCTTTGAAAATATATATAATATAAGCAGAATTTTAGGAGGATTGTATCTGATGAATTGTAAAGTGAAAAATTCTAATTTTATTTTTATAATAAAAAAGTGCTTCATCATTTTTGTAGTTTCTTTTTTAGTTTTTAGTATTATTAAATTTCCAAAAGAATCTTTTGAAGCTGCAAAACTAGGAATAGATACTTGGTTTTATATTGTATTTCCTGCTCTTCTTCCCTTTTTTATTGGAGCTGAATTGCTCATAAGCCTTGGTGTTGTAAATTTTTTAGGTGTTTTGTTAGAGCCTTTGGTGCGACCTATTTTTAACGTGCCAGGAGAAGGCTCTTTTATCTTGGCTATGAGTGTTACCTCAGGTTATCCTATGGGTGTAAAGCTTATTACACAGCTTCGAGAAAATGGAATATGCACTCGTGTTGAAGGCCAAAGGCTTCTTTCGTTTTGTAGTACATCTGGACCCTTATTTATGATTGGAGCTGTATCTATTGGAATGTTTAAAAATCCACAGCTTGGTACAAGTATTGCTCTTTCTCACTATCTAGGAGCTATTGCAACAGGTATTCTTTTTAGATTTTATCCTTTTACACTACAAAGAGAACCTTCTAGAAAAAAAAAACACACATCTATCAGAAAAGCTTTTTTAGACCTATTTAATATTTCACAAAAAAAAGAAAATACTTTTGGTATCCTTTTAGGCAAAGCTGTAAAAAATTCCGTTGAAACACTTCTAAGTATAGGGGGATTTATTATTTTATTTTCTGTAATTATCAAGCTTTTGACTACTTTAGGTATACTAAACTATCTTTGTTCTTGTATACAAAATATTTTGCCTATTCCTAAAAACATTTGCAATGCATTCATCGGTGGAATATTTGAAATGACTGTAGGTTGTAAAACTTTATCTGAAATCACTAATCTTTCTTTTTTACAACAATCTTTATTGTCTACCATTCTTATTTCTTTTAGTGGTTTTTCTATTCATGCTCAAGCTTCTAGCTTAATTAGTAAAACTGATTTAAGTATAAGTATTTATATTTTCTCTAAAATTGTTCATTCTATTTTTTCAGGTGTTTTTGTGATCTTAACTATGCCAGTGATTTTTCTAACCGCTTATCATATACATATACCTACTTTTTCTTCTTTTAAATCCATATTTTTAAATTTATCTTGGTCTTCTAAACTTGTCTTTTCTTCTAAATTATTTTTACTCATACTTTTAATCCATCTATTATTTGCTTTATTGATTAAAATTTTATCCTTTGTATCTATAAAAAAATGAAACTTTTTTATTTTATAGTTATCTATATTTTTCATAATATAAAATGTACCCTACTCAAAATAAGAAGGGTACTCATAAAAAATCAATATTTACTCAATCAAAGTAAAAATTTCTTCAACTTCTTTTCTTTTCGGTGCTGTAGAATCTTTTAAAGGTATTCCTAGAGGAGATATAGCCATAAGATCAAAACCTTCTTTTTCCATAGGAATAAGAGTTTCAATTTCTAAAGTTGCAAAACAAGCTCCTGTCATCCAGCAAGTTCCATAACCCATATTTGCAGCAGCTAACATAAAATTTTCTAATGAAGCTGCAACATTTTGCACTCTTGAAGCAGTTCTTTTTACTACATTTGCCTGATCATACATACCTATTTCTTCTAAAAGTTCTATTTCTTTTTCTTCATAATGTCCCATGTATGCCATAATTAAAACTGGAGCTTCTCTAAATACTGTATAATATTTTAAAAATTTTGTAAGTCCTTTTGTTTTTTCTGGATCATTTACTTTTTCTATAATTCTATCGTACACGTTTTCTATGGCTTGTGCTATTTGTTCAATCTTATTTTTATCTTTTACAATTACATAATGCCAATTTTGAACATTTTTTCCTGAAGGAGCATAGGTTGCAGCCTTTAGCATTTCTTTAATATCTTCCATCGGAACATCTTGTTCTTTAAATTTTCTAACACTTTTTCTTTTGTATATAAAATCTAAATTACTCAATTGAAACCCTCCTATTTAATTCTAGATATATTTTTTATTAAGTTCTAACTCATTTCACATATTACAAATCTAGGAATATATTCTATAGTATAACATTTCTATCCTAAACTTTCTACTTTTTAGATCTATACCTCCAACTAGTACCATTACCTACTTTTTATCATTTAACACAAAATCCTTTATCATAATCTAAAAGCCTATTCTAGTTACTACTATTTTTAACAATTCCAAACAACGCCTTCATTTTAATTAATATTTTTATTAATTATCTCATTTTATATTGTGTTTTTTGTAAAACTATAAAGTATCTTGTCATATATGTATTTGATTGATATAATATACACACAATATCAAAAGGGTGATTTTTTTGAAAATAAAAAAAATTGGAATGCGTACAATAAAAACAGCTTTTGCAGTTTTTCTAACTATGATTATTGCTGAATTAATTAATATAAAAAGTCCTTTTTTTGTAGGTGTTGCTACAATTATGTCTATGGAATCTTCTGTATCAGCATCTTTTATTTCAGGAAGAAATAGAATGTACGGTACTTTACTTGGTGGTATTATAGCCTTATTATTCTCATTAATAACACCGATCAATCCTTTTTTTATAGGTGTTGGAATAATCATCATAATCCATACATGCAACATGTTTGGGTGGAGAGAATCTGTAAAGATCTCTACTATAGTTTTTTTATCTATTCTTGTAAATTATGAAGAAGGAAGTAGACTCATCTATGCATTTTATCGAACTTTAGATACTTTAGTTGGATTAATTATAGGTACATTAATAAATTACTTCATACTTCCAAATAACGTAGTAAATAATATAAACGAATCTATTAGTAATATGTACTCACAAATTAAAAACATGCTTGAAATTATAATATGGAAGGAAGAACATATCGAGTTAGAAGCTCTAAGAAAAAACTTGTTTAGTATGGAAAAAGAATGCGATACTTTAAAAAATGAAACAAAATTAAATTTGTGTAAAAATAATAATTGTTTTAACTTTGAATATATATTTGAATTATTCGAACATACTTATAATCACTTAAGCATTATCACTTCCATAGAAAACTCTTCTTATATAGATGATATCAATAATAAATCTTTAAAATGTTTATTTAACAAAGAAGTACCTCCTCACTTTGACATAAAAAGTAATAACAATTTAGATTTAGTATATAACTATCATCTAGAAAAAATCCTACAACTTCTATCTGATATCAATAACTTATTTTCTCTTTATACAAAATAAAAAATATTCTTTCATGTCATATTTCATTTTTATTAATTCTTATACACTAAAAAAACCTGAAGATCAATCTTCAGGTTTAAATAATCATTTTTAAATTTAATATTATTAGATGATTGTAATATTTTCAGCTTGAGGACCTTTAGCTCCATCAACAACATCAAATGATACGTTTTGTCCTTCTTCTAAAGTTTTGAATCCTTCTTTGTTAATTTGTGAGAAGTGAGCAAATACATCATTTCCTTCTTCTGTTGTAATAAATCCAAATCCTTTGTCTGCGTTAAACCATTTTACTGTACCAGTCATGTTTTCTTACCTCCGAAATTTTTATTCCTTTAATTCTTTGTAAATATAAGTTATCTATAAAAATTTCTAAATCTATACTTAAAATTATGCTTCATTTTAGATCAATCGAAAAATTTTCTCATAATAAATTATTTACTTTTGAATTAAGGTTCTCTTTAATGATATACTATTTTAAAAATAAGTCAATAGGTTTTTTTCTTTTTTTTTAAACATTATATTCTTTTTAGAAATTTATTTTATCTCTTCTCATATTAACATTCAATACAATTCCAACTGCAATCATATTTGAAAGCATAAAAGTTCCTCCGTAACTCATGAATGGAAGAGGTTTTCCAGTAATAGGCATCAACCCCATTGTCATTGCAATATTAGCAATAATATGAAATGATATCATAAAAGTAATTCCCATTACTAAATACTTACCAAAGTCATCTCTAGCATTACGAGCAATATTAATACATCTATAAATTAAAAATAAATATAATAAAATAAGTATTCCAGATCCTAAAAACCCTAGTTCTTCCGTGAGCATAGAAAATATAAAATCTGTATGTTTCTCTGGTAAAAAACCATGTATATGCTGTATTCCTTTAAATATTCCACTACCCCAAAATTCACCTGATCCTATAGCTATTTTAGATTGTAAAATATGATAACCACTTCCAGTTGGATCTTCTTCTGGATTTAAAAATACCATTATTCTACTTTTTTGATAATCTTTTAATCCCATCCAAAGAAAAGGAAGACTAAAAATACCTATCATTATTGAATTTAGAATATATTTATATTTTAATCCAGCAATAAATAAAATTCCAAACGTAAATACTCCAAAAGCTAGAGTTGTTCCTAAATCTGGTTGAATTAAAATAAGTAACATAGGAAATCCTATAAAAGCAAGTATTTTTCCTAGAGTAGGAATATAATCAATATATTTTTTATGATCATCTACAACTTTAGCTAAACAAATAATCATTGCAATTTTAACAAAGTCAGAAGGTTGAAATCCAAATCCTCCAATTCTAATCCAGCGATCTGCACCCCATTGTTCTTTACCTTGTCCAAATAACAACACAATTATAAGCAATACATTGCTAATAACATATATATGAATATATATTTTTTCAAACAATTTATAATCAAAAGAAAGAATTATAAAAACAGCAACTATTCCCACTACAACAGAAGAAATTTGAGTTTTTACATATCTTGCACTATCCAAATCTCTAGTAGCACTTGCAACCATAATGACTCCCCAAGTACAAAGTACTATTATTATAAATACAAGGCCCCAATCAATTTTTTTAAAAAGTTTCGTATCAATTCCAAATTTCAATCTCATCTCTCCTTAGTAGATTTTATTATATATTTCATCAAATAATTCAACTCTTTCACTGTCCTTAAGAATACCATTATCTGTTTTATATATTCTATTTTATAATAAATATATCATTTGAGATAAAGATTTTACATTTGAATGCAACCACGACCCTTCTTAATCTCAAAAAACATATGCATTAATAATTTGTGTTTTTGGATCTATTTTTTTGAAATATATAGAATCTTTTATATTTTGATTGTTTGCATTTTCTATAACAAGTACATCTCCATCATATAAAAATTGTTTGTTGTATGTTTCTTCTTGTATATATATCTCTACTACTCCATTTAAACAATAAAGTAATGCCAATCTTTTATTATGAAATTGAAGTTGTATCTTCTCATTTTCATGAACCACTAATCTTTTTAGATCTCCTTTTAGACCTTTTTTCATCATCAAATTAAAATCACTTACTTTGCCTATGCTAGTTGTATCCCATCCTCCATCAAAGGATGTCACTTCATAAGGTTTTAGATGATTCTTAATACATTCTCCTTCTGGTAAAGTGTGTTGAATTTCTAAACTTCCATCTAAAATCATTAGTTTACGATCAAATTCTTTTAATTTTGTAAATGTTGATTTTTCATCTACTACAACAGCTCTGCTAATTCGAATATCAAAATTTCTTTCTTCATAAGATGTTTTCTGTGGATATATATATATTTCTTTTGTCGATCCTCCACTCCATAAAGATTCTTTTTGTTCCTTTGCTCTAATGATTTTAATACTCATAATTTAACCAACTCCTTTTTTATCTTTTTTACTCATAATAAGATAAATCTAGTCGTAAATAAAATATTTTTATCAATAAAATTGATTTAGTTTTTCTTCTCATTACACTATATCCTTTATCATTAAATTCAAATCAATTACTATTATAACAATATATGTACTATGATACCATCATAAATCTCACTATATTCAAATATAATATGTACAATCTTTTTTTTATAAAATACACCTATAAAGTAAAGCCATCACTTTAACCTATACAATATAGTTTGATGGCTCTACTTTCAATTTCCTATTTTATTAAAATCATTTTCTCCATAAAAATTTTCTAAAATTCTATACCTTACAAAATAGTATCTAAAGCTTCTTTTAAATCCTCCATAATATCTTCTGGATCTTCTAAGCCTATAGATAATCTTATAAGCCCATCAGATATACCACTTTCATTTCTTTCTTCCGTAGTATAAGCAGAATGAGTCATTGAAGCTGGATGTTCAATAAGTGTTTCAGCATCACCTAAACTTACTGCTAGTGCACAAAGTTTCACACTATTCATAACTCTTATTCCTTCAGAAATTCCTCCTCTTACTTCAAAGGCTATCATAGCCCCTGGAAGTTTCATCTGTTTTTTAGCTAATTCATATTGAGGAAAACTTTTAAGACCAGGGTAATATACTTTTTCTACAGCAGGATGTTTTTCTAAAAATTGAGCTATCTTCATGGCATTTTCACAATGTTTTTTCATTCTTATTTCTAATGTCTTCATTCCTCTAGATATTAAAAAAGCATCAAAGGGGCTTAGGCTAGCACCTGTCATGTCTTTAACTCCAAAGAAACGAACTTGATCAATAAATTGTTTCGTGCCTGCAACTACTCCGGCTATCACATCCCCATGTCCATTTAAATATTTAGTAGCCGAGTGAATTACTATATCTGCTCCTAATTCAATGGGTCTTTGTATATAAGGAGTACAAAAAGTATTATCCACCATTACTAGACAATCTTTATTTTCATGAGCTATCATACTTATGGTTTTAATATCTGTTATATCCAAAGTAGGATTTGCAGGTGATTCTAGATACACTATCTTTGTATTTTCTTTCATAGCTTTTCTAACATTTTCTGGATCTTTTATATCAACAAAACTTACCTCAACACCATATCTAGTAAGTCCATGTCTTAAATACGCAAACGTACATCCATAAAGTGTATCCGCAGCCACTACATGATCTCCTGCTTTTAAGATAGTCCAAAAGGCTGAAGTTATAGCTCCTATTCCTGAAGCTGTTGCTATTGCAGCATCAGTCCCCTCTAGCAAAGAAATTTTTTCTTCCAATTCAGTACAATTAGGATTTCCTAGTCTTGTATATATGTATCCATCCTCTTTTAATGCAAATCTTCTTCCTCCCTGTTCTGCAGAATCAAAAACAAAGGTAGAGGACTGATATATAGGTGTAGCTAATGCCCCTACTCCATTATCTTTGTGTCCTCCATGAATGGCTTTTGTAGCAAAACCCTTAGTTTTTAAATACATCTTATTATCCCCTTTCTATTTTTTGTAAATTAATACTATTTATAGATATTATTTCTACATTCTATCGTCTATTCCTTTTAAAAATAATATAAATAAAAACTATTTCTTTATTTTAAAAAACACCCTATTAAACAAGACACTAAAAAAGGTCTGCCTTATAAGGTATTTTCATTTATAATAAAACACATAGAATTGGAGGTAAAATAAGTATGATTATTGAAATATTTCAATACCTTCTTTGCTTTGACTCTTTACTTGTGTAATTACTTCATCAATTAACTCAAAGATCTTCTTTGATAATTTTTCAGCATCTCCATAATATTTTTGAGCCTGAAAATTATCCTTATCTTTAATTGCTTGTAATCCACTTTCTCCTAATTTATGAAGTTCCTCATGAAAATGATCAATCTCTTTCCAATCTTTTTCAATAACTTTAGGTATTATTTTTATTGAATGATAAAAATGTCCAAATGCACACTTAAAGCTATTTGTTTGCAATGGATGAATTTTCATTGTATCTACACTATATTTTAAATTATCTACCCATATTTTGTGAGCTATTTTAGCTTTTTGCATATATTCTAAAAATTCGTCATTATCAATAGCATGAACAGTTCCATTTAATCCTTGCATCATATCTTTTAAAGTCCCTGAAAGTACATCATCTATTTTTGAAATTTTCTTAGCATAATCTGCACTTTTTAATGCATCTTGATGAATAACATTAGTCATCATACTTAAACTTTCTGCATCCTTACTTGAAATATCCATAGCTTGATTAATTTCTATTGCAGCTGCACTAATTCCACCCATGGACTCATTGATTGTATACACATTACTTACTGTGTCCTCAAGCATCTGTACATTCTTTTTTGTAGTATCTGTTACAGAATCAATTTTTTTGCTCATTTTTTCTGTAGATAAAATTGTATTATCCATGCTTTGTTTACCTTCTGTAGCAGCATTTTGAATATGACTTACAAAACTTTCCATACCTTTAAGACTAGCTTTTGTATCATCTGCAAGTTTTCTAATTTCCTCTGCTACTACAGTAAATCCTCTACCATATTCTCCTGCTCTTGCAGCCTCAATAGAAGCATTTAAAGCTAACAAATTAGTTTGATCTGCTATGGCTCCAACACCCATTACAATATCATTTACTTTATTGGCCATTTCAACTAACCTTTCAATTTGCATACTCATAATATTTGCATCATTTAGAACTTCTTGCTTCAACTGATTAATCTCCTTAATTTCAGAAAGACTTTTATGATTTTGATCTATTAATTCCGTAGAAGATATAGACAAGTCCTTTAACGTTTCAGAAGTTTCATTAATAGTATAATTCACTTGATTCATACTCGCTGTAATTTGCTCCACTACAGCTAAGTTAGATTCACTGAGAGTCGCCATTTCTTTTGCAAAGTCAATGAGTTGATAAGAAATGCTTGACATTTGTACATCAAAATCACTCAAAGAAGCATTTACATCTAACAACTTCTTTGCTGAAGAAGACATGATTTTTTCATTTAAAAAAAGCTTTTCATAATTTTTGAGCAGATTCTTATGTATAGGATACTCTACTTTCGGTACTAAAGTTTCCTTTCCTTCAAGTTTCTCCTCTACATATTTAATAATACAACTTGCTTCTTCACATGGTTTTTTCTTTGAAAATTTAAACATTGTCAATCCCCTTTATTGTCATTATTTTATATTAAAATGGTATATATTAAAACATATACCCTGTATATCTTTTTAAAATCAACTTGTAAATTAAAAAATCTCTTCTTATTACACTAAAACTAATCCCTCTTAATGTTTCTATTCGTCTTATAGATAGCTCCCTATTTTTTATTTGCTTGGTTCAAACCAAGATCAAAACTCAAATCTAACAACTCTTCCCTTAATCTTTGAGCAAGTTTTGTATTTCTGTCTTTTACATTATTATTCTTTACAGCAGAATAAATTGCTTTTTTATTTCCTACTAAAACAACTACTTTTTTTGCTCTAGTGATGCCTGTATATAACAAATTACGTTGAAGCATTATGTAGTGACTAAAAGTTATAGGCATTACTACAATAGGGTATTCACTTCCTTGAGCCTTATGAATTGTTGTAGCATATGCTAAAACAATTTCATCTAATTCTAATGCTTCATATTCTATCTCTCTACCATCAAAATTTACTTTTAAAGTTTTTTCTTCTGTATCAATATTACAAATAAATCCTACATCTCCATTAAAAACTTCCTTGTCATAATTGTTACGAATCTGCATGACTTTATCATAAAGTCTATATTCTATAGCTCCTCTTTTTAAATAAATAGTATTTTGATTCAAAGCTGATTGTAATACTACATTCAGATTAGCAGCTCCCGTTTCAGTTCTTTGCATAGGTGTAAGTACTTGAATATCTTGAATAGGGTCTACCTTATAGTATTTAGGTAATCTCTTTGTGCAAAGTTGTACAATGCTATTAATCACATGATTATTTTCTTCATTTTCTATAAAGAAGAAATTACTAGATTTACCTCCTGTAAGGTCTGGATTTTCTCCTTTATTAATCCTATGGGCATTGGTAATAATTTTACTTCCCATAGCCTGTCTAAAAATATGCTCTAGTTTAATAGTGGGCACTGCTTCTGATGCAATAATGTCTCTTAGAACATTTCCTGGACCTACAGATGGAAGTTGGTCAATATCTCCCACTATAATAAGAATCATATGATCCGAAACAGCTTTTAATAAATTATACATAAGAATAATATCGATCATAGATGCTTCATCTATAATAAGTACATCTGCATCAATAGGATTTTCTTCATTTTTTTTATATCCATGTGGTGGTTTATATTCTAATAGACGATGAATGGTTTTAGCCTCCATACCTGTAGCTTCACTCATTCTTTTAGCTGCCCTACCCGTAGGTGCTGCTAATACAACTTCCATTCCTGAATGTTTAAATAAACTAATAATTCCATGAGTTGTGGTAGTTTTTCCTGTACCCGGTCCACCTGTTAATACCATTACTTTAGAGTTTTCAGCTTGTTTAATAGCCTTTTTTTGTATTGTATCATAATTTATATTTTCTTTCTTTTCTAACAAATAAATCACTTTGTCACTATTTACTATGCTTTTCTTAGTTCTTTCCTCCATAATTTGCTTTAATCTACGTGCTACTCCTCTTTCACTATAAAAAAAAGGAGGTAGATAAATAATATCTGGTTCTTCTTTGATTAACTCTTTTTCCTTTAGCAAATGATCCATAGTCATCACAATTTTAGGCTCTTCAATCTCAAGTATTTCTACACATTTGCAAATGAGCTGTTTACTTGTTGCATAACAATGTCCTTCCTCTGAAAATTGACTAAGTGTATAAAAGATTCCTGCTCTACACCTTTTAAAAGAATCTTTATCTATCCCTAAATTGGATGCCAATTGATCTGCTGTCTTAAAACCTATCCCATATACATCATCAGCAAGCTTATATGGATTTTCTTTTAAAATATTTATACTCTCATTCCCATATACCTTATAAATCCTACTACCAAAAGAAGTAGAAATTCCATTAGATTGTAAAAATAACATAATATTTTTAATTTCCTTTTGATCCTGCCAAGCCTTTTTAATCATTTCTACACGTTTTTTACCTATACCCGGTACCTCTATAATTCTATCTGGTTCTTCTTCTATAATATTTAAAGTATTTTCTTGAAATAAATGAACAATCTTTTTAGCATATACAGGACCAATGCCTTTAATAAGACCACTTCCTAGATATTTTTCTATTCCATAAATACTAGCGGGAAGTGCTTCTTCCCATTCTTTTGCTTCAAACTGTCTTCCATATTTAGGATTATTTGACCAAAATCCTTTTACATAAACAACTGCCCCTATATTAACCGTAGTCATATTTCCGATAATTGTTACAAGTTCCATGTATCCTTTGCATTTCACTTTGATCACACTGTATCCAGTTTCTTCATTAGCATAAGTAATACGTTCTACTACTCCACGTAATCTTTCCATACAATTCGTCCCTTTTACTTATATTTTCATTTTATTCAGTATATCACATCTAAGCATAAAAGAATTTTTCTTAATATTTATCCATCTATCTCTACTCAAATTCACCCCTATATTTTTCACTTATTTACACAATTTATCAACAATATATTTTTTATATATTATGCAGATTTCCTTTTAAATTCAAGCAAAAAACACTAAATACTTTTTGTATCTAGTGCTTAGTTTGCTTTTATTTATATAAAACCACTTCAGTATATTATACTAAAAAAGCACTTAACCTAATAAGATTAAATGCCATTATTATACTTTACTTTCTATTTTATAGCTTTTAATTTTGCAATATCCGACCAATTACTTGCTGTAATCAATTCAACATTACTTAAATCTTTTCTTATATTTTTTACTTCTCCATTAATTTCAGCAACTTCATGCTTTAAATTTTCTTGTTCAGCAGCTATAATATTAGTTTTATGTTCTAACGCTCTTAAAATTTGAGTATGCTCATCTTGTGTTGTTTTGATATTTTTTATATCACTTTGCATCGACTTCATATCACTTTGCATCGACTTCATATCATTTTGCATTGATTTTAAAATATCTAAAATTTCTTTATCCATAAATACCACCACCTTGTAGCTTTTTAAAAATTATATCATATTTTATAGATTTAAGATCAAATTTATCTGCAAAATATTTTTCTCTTGAACCTATTATATCTATTTTAAAATACTTCCCTTTCTTTATCCTTTTTCCTTAAAGTATTTCCAATAGAAGGGCTTCTTTCTCTATAATCATCTGAATTTTTATAATTTACTTCCATATATATTTTCTGTCTATCTTTAAAATTCTTTTTATTATATAATTTAACCACGTCTCCCAAAAAACTCTTATCTAATATTTCATATTCATTAGCATGATTTATGTATCCTTTTAAATCAGAAAAAGAACCTCAGCAAATAGCTGAATCTCTCTGATATAAATTGAAAGGTTATTTTGCTCCCATGATAATCCTCCATAAGCTCTAAACAAATATAAAGATGTATTTTTTTACTTAGACGCTGCAAACAAAACATATATAGCATAATCAGTGCCTGAATCAGATCCCCTTCCAGATGTATAACTTATGTTTTGGAAAATAATTTTCAACCTATACCCATTTTTTATGACATCAAAGCTCATCTCTTTTGGCGATAAAGCTTCCTTCGTCACATGAGTTTCCCCCACGATTCCTTTAGCAAATTCATTGAGACCTGTTCCAACAAGTTCAGTCCCTGATGAATCCAAAATAGAAACACGCACTTCATCATTTGAAATCCTATTTACTTTCAATCCATAAGTCTTACCATTTAATTCAAAAGCAAGGTCTTTCATCTCTTTTTCATTCATATATCTGCCTACAAAAGTATTGAGTAGAACATCATACCCTGAAACTGGTAAAGGTTGCTGTGTATCTAATTCCACATTAATATATTGTTGATCCCCATTCTTATGGATAGAATACGTCGGTTCAAATCCAAATGTTGCTTTGAAATCATTATAGATTTTAAAATCCTCTGGTATCCAATCTATATACTCTAGTGAGCTGCTTCTTTCGAGATAATACAAAATATTAGTAGTCTCAACTTTGGTATATTCAGAAGCATCCTCTTTCTTGATAATTTTACCATCAATAAGCATCCCTTCATTTTCAAGGATGGATTGAATTCTGTTAATTTGACTTCTTCGAGAAACAGTAAAAGCATCAACTGGGGGAATAATTGAAATAATCGCAAATGTAGCAGCAAGTAAAGCAATCCATTCATTTTTTGAAACACTGCTAAAACTTAAAAGCACTCCTACTATGATGGAGAAGACTCCAAAGATGGCAATATAGTATCTTGACTCAGTTACCCCATAGGTATTCAAACGAATGCCCACAGATATTAACTGCATAATAACAATAGGAATAAGAATTTTGGGGAATATCTTGCGATAGAATAAAACAAATCGATTTTCAAGTAAACTTGATAATACAAAAATCAAAATACCAGCTATAGAATAAATCAATACCATTGGTCCAACCTGCCCAGACGGCCAAGTAAGTGTGAAAAGTATCTTTAGAAAATAAGCAATTAATACCAACGTATATATACTAATCAAAGGAATTGCAATATTCGATACCAAAATATCAAGAAATTTGGGATAACTACTGGCATGTTTGATCATGCTTTGATCTGCTTCAAATTCTGAATTGAATCTTGGCAGGAGCGATAAATAGTAGACTGGGGCAAATACTACCCAAATAATTGTCATGGTATACGCATAAAGATCATTATTAACTTTAAAAAGCAAAATATCAATAGTTCCAATAATGGCTGCAATTCCTGCCGAAAGAACTACTGAATAGAGCACAGAAGTAAAAATAGATTTAAAGTGAACCAAAGCAACTAAGTTGAAATTAACTTCCGACTTATAGGGTGGTATCCACAATACCATGCAAACCAGAGCAAAAACTGCAACTAAACTTCTTATTGTAATCTCAGCACTAATTTCGGGTGCAGGCAACAAAATCAGAAAATAACCTGCAAGAAGTAGAAGTACTCCTCCATAAACTAAAACCCTCTTTTCGGAAAGCTTGTGAAATCTTTCAACTGCAAATTGTGCAACCATTCCAAAAACTGCACCTACTACAAATGTAAACATGAGCTTTTGAAGCATCACAGACGGTGCCTCATCAATGGCGATCAATCTAAAAATAATGGAAGCTACTGCCAATAAGTTAGCCACCGTCATTGGAAACCGAAATCCTGCTAGGGAAATTTTTTTGATACTGTTAGTAAATGTTTCTTTTAAACGTTTCACAACATTTCACCTCACATAGTTCTCTTTTGATTTTTTTATTTCTTCCATCCATCTTTTGATTTTTTCTTTACTGTTCCTTCCATTTTCATCATATTCTTTATGATAGTCTTGATTTATTTGTATTTTTTTATGATCATATATTTTTTTAGTTTTGCTATCTGTCAAATTCATCACCTTCTACTATTTTATAACTATGATTATGTCAATCTTGTTTAATAAGCCCTATTTTTTATTGTTTTGTCACTCATAGTTATCGCGCCTAAATCTGATATTTAACTATATCATTTTTTATATCATACAACAACTATCCCAACATAAGTGGTTTATGATATCAAGCATGATTGCAATCTTACTATCCTTATAAAATTCTTGAAATGAAAATGATTTTCTTTAGACTTTTAAAATTAAAAAAGTAGGATAGGCAAACTATATGCTTACATGATATTATTAATTTATAGGGTATCTCTCTAGCATGGTGGATTTTCATATACTATACTTCTTTGATTTAAGTTACCTGAGATGAATATTAAAAAAGTTGCATACTATTAAATAGTATAGTGAATTTCTCCATTATAATAATTATATCGAGGTGAAGGAATATGTTTAGTTTTTATGGTAAGCTCTCTACAGAAGTATACAATATAGACAAACCTATTGGATACTCCTTTGGTGATGTGGAATTTTACAAAGAAAGACTTGAACCTGTTAAAGGAAGAATTCTTGAACCAGCAGTAGGAACAGGTCGTATTTTAGTTCCTCTATTAGAAGCAGGTTTCATTGTAGATGGGATAGATTCTTCTCCTGAGATGCTAAGTTTATGTAGCTCTCATTGTGAACAAAAAGGTCTTAAGGCTGACCTTCATCAGAAAAATATGCAATCTTTTTCTTTACCTTATAAATATGAAGCAATCATTATCCCTACAGGCTCCTTTTTACTGCTTGAAAATTCAATCGATGCTATTAATGGATTAAAATGCTTCTATGAACATCTTGATATAGATGGACGTCTTATTATAGATCTATTTATACCATCAAATTTTAATACTGGATATACTTCAACAAGGACTTGGGTTACTCCTCCCGGAGACTTAATCACCTTAAACGAATCCCTTGTCGAAGTTAATTTTATTAATCAATATACAGTTTCCCATTTGCGATATGAAAAATGGTGCAACAATCAGTTGATACAAACTGAATTGGAACGTTTGTCACTTAGATGGTATGGAGTAGAGGAATTCAGATTAATTCTAGAGAAAATTGGATTTAAAGATATTATTATTTCTTCTGATTATAAGTTTAATGTCTATCCTACAGATAAAAATCAAATCATTACTTTTGAAGCATATCGTAAATAATACATTATTTTATATTGATTTTATAATATTTATACATTTTATATGATCCTCTTTAATATACATATCATTCTTTGATTCTTTTAATTCTCTAATGACAGTTCAGACTTAAATATTATTACAGCGTTTCCTAAGACTTTAACTTCTACAGGCTCTTTATCTTCTATTTTTACTTCAACTTCAATAATCCCTGGTCGCTTCATAGCTTCACCTTGCTTAGCCTTAAATCTAAATAAAGAATTATTATGCTTAATCATATTATGATGAACAAGATATGCTCCCAAAGGACCATTTGCATTTCCAGTTACAGGGTCTTCATTTATACCTATTGCAGGTGCAAACATTCTACCATGTATTAAAATATCACTATCCTGCGAATTAATTGTAAAAACATAATATCCATTGCAATTAATAATTCTACTCAATTTAGAAAGTTCATCATAGTTTGGTTTCATTTTGTTTAAGATTTCAATACTTTTTATTCCAATCATAACTTTAGAATGCCCTGTTGAAACAATCTGCATCTCATAATTTTCTAGCAAGTCATCATTACTTATATTAAGTGCTGATAAAAGAGTTTTTTTATTTGCTCCATCAATAATACTTCCAAACTCAATATTGCCTTGTGTCATAACAATTTTATAATCATTATCTTCCTTCTCTATATCAACAGGTAAAATTCCAACACCTGTCTTATGATAAACTCTTGAAGCATCAAGCTTATTTTCAATAGCTCGAGCATAATGAGCAGCAATAGTAGCATGGCCGCAAATTGGCACTTCTTTTATTGGAGTAAAAAAGCGTATATAAACATCATACTCATCACTATTAGAAGAAAACATAAAAGCTGTCTCTGAATTATTAAGTTCTCTAGCTATTTTCTGCATATCATCAGTAGTTAACCCATCAGCATTTGTTATTACTCCAGCTGGATTTCCTGTAAATTTCGCCTTTGTAAATGAGTCTATTTGATATAGCTTATACTTTTTTGTCATAATTTTTCCTCCTAAATTTATATCTTTACCGAGAATTCTATTGATACAATGAGAGAGATTATGAGCTAACACCTTTGTTCTAAACCTTATCACAAACCATAATAAAGATTTTTCCAAGACTTTATCGATGTTTAGCTACCATGTTAATTGTAAAAATGTAGTTTCAATTCGTCTTCTAATCTTGAAATAGCGTTTTTTGAGCAAGAAATTAAATTACTTTCCCAGTTGTTTTTTGTAAAATACACAGATACATAGTAAAGATTTTCAGGCTTTGCTAGTATCATTATAACCTAATATATCTACCAAGTGATGTTAAAATAATTTAATAAATTGAATGATTAAAATACTATTTAATGAAGATAATAATAGATGAAAAAATAAAAATTGAAGGTAGAATTAAAGGTATACCAATGTATGGATCAAGTTTAAATCAAGTAATAGGAGGACACACTGCATTAATGGAGCTTGCTTGGGAAGATCCTTACAATGCCCCTTCACAACAACTTACAAATGCATACAATAAATCTCAGAATACAACACCACTACAATAATCTACTTTAAGAGCCTTTACTGAAGGCTCTTAAAGTAGATTATTATAGATTTAAAAACTCAGTTTGACATTTAAATAAGAATATATTTAATTAAAAATGTACAAATTATGTTTGATTAAAAAATTATAGGAGGAGGACTTTTTATTTATGAAATTAGCAGCACATGAGTTACACGATTTAAATGAATTAACAATGAGTTGTGTTAATAGTATAACCAATATGGCCTATATGCTAGATCATGTAAAAGATCCAGAATTTAAAGACATGTTGAAAAGACATTTTCCATATCATGTTCGTGATTACAATATGAAAGTAGAATTTATTAATAATCAGCAAGGTGCACAAAAGGAACTTCCTAGATTTAAAATCAATGGGAATCTAACAAATTATGCTCAATCAATAATTAGTGAATATCTACCAATTCAACCTCGAACTACTGTTACAGATATGGATGATCGAGAAATGGCTACAGCATACTTGCTTACTTTAAAACGTGCTGGAAGAGAATATGCATGGGCTGCCATGGAAACAGCTAATCCTGAAATTCGTGGTTTTTTAGAAACAGCATTTTTAATGAGTAGTTCTCATGCTTATGATGTATGGCAATATATGGTGGACAAAGGATATTATCCTTTAGAGCAAGCAGATCAGCAAATGACTTCCAAGATTGGAAATATGTATCAAGTTGTTCCTGAAGACCAACAACGTATAAATCATTTAGCAAATCAATATAATAATGCAATTGATAGTAATAGAGAAAATATGTATCAACATGAACAGATCCTAATTAATAAATAGACAACAAATAAAAGATCATGAGGGATGATACCTAAATTTAATAGGTATCATCCCTTTCTTTATTTTTGGTCTAATTTACATTCCTTCAGAAGGCTTTCTGCACATGGAAGTATGGAATTTATACTTTTAATTCTAGCTATTCTTGGCATACAAAAACTACTTCCTCTCTTTTTATAATTAGAAGTAGTATTTTCATTTTCGATGCCATATAGATCAGCTTCATTTTTTCTAATAATGATCACAAGCAGATGTAAGCTCTCCTGTAACAGAGTTCATTACATATCCATATATACTCACATCATCTGGAATAAGTGGATGACGGCGTAACAATGCTACTGAATTTTGTACTGAGGTATTCACATCCTCAAAACCTCTTAACCAAGCATCTATATTCACTCCAAAATCTCGAGCTAGTTCAATTCTTTCTGAAGGAATTCCTCTCTGTTTCATATGATCAAGTATTTTTTCACTATCCATATGTTGAATTCCACAATCAGTATGTCCAATGACAATAATTTCATTAACATTCAATTCATATATGGAAACTAATAAACTGCGAACCCCACTTCCAAAAGGATGGGAAATGATTCCTCCAGCATTTTTGATAATTTTAGCATCTCCATTCTTCAGTCCTAATGCTGCTGGAAGCAATTCTATTAAACGAGTATCCATACAAGTAACAATAGCAACTTTTTTATTTGGATATTTACTTGTTCTATAAGTTTCATATTTTTTCTCAGATACAAAAGTACGATTAAAATCCAATATTTTTTCTATCATTATATTCTCCTTCTTTAAATTTTCTCGATTTACTTACAATGTATAAACATTGTTCCTTACAAAAAGATTTACTTCTACATTAAATCCTGCATTTATTATCGTTTAATTTATAGATGATTGAAATATAATCATTCCATAAGATAACAAAATTTATTTCTTCTCTTAAAGCTCTTAACTTAAAATAATTATTTCTATTTTACTACACCTATAGAACAATAATCAATAACTATTGGAAAAATTTGATACTCTCCCTGAAGTAATATTGCTCATCACTTTACAAATTTCTTTTGCTTCCATATTACAAAGACACATCATAACTCATATAGTTCTATTATTGAATAAAAAATTTTTTTAATTTATCTTTTACTTCTTCATCTGATAAAAAATAATCCTCCATTAATGTACCTTTATCGAAATACAATATTCTAGTACAAGTATTACAAATAAATTCATAATCATGAGTAACTAAAAATATAACTTTTCCGTCTTTTCTCAGTTTATCTATAAGTTTTGAAACTCTAATCATACTATCATAGTCTAATCCACTTGTGGGTTCATCAAATATTAAAATTTCTCTTTTACTTACAATACTTGTTGCAACAGCAAGCCTTTGTTTTTGACCTCCTGACAAGGTGTTTGGATGATGATCTTTATATTCATAAAGTCCTAAAGATTTAAGTACTTGAAGCACTTCTTCTCTATTAAAATTTTTTATTCCAAAACAACATTCTTCTTCAACTTTTTCTGCAAAAAGCTGATAATTAACATCCTGCATAACTAAATAACACTTTTTTAGACGCTGTTTATCTGTAAATTCTTTATCATTTATAACAATTTGCCCATCATAGTCTTTGTGTAATCCACATAAAGCTTTTGAAAATGTTGTTTTTCCTGCTCCATTATGACCTATAATACCTATACATTCACCTCTAGATGCAGTTATATCAAAACCTTTTTTAATAATCTGTTTTTTTCCATATCTTAAAATCATATTTTTTATTGTTAAATAGTTATTTTTTTCTAATTGTTCTTTTTTTATTGGTTCAACTTTACTTAGATCTAATGCTCTTAATCCTTTATTTTCTCTTTCTTTAACAGAAAGTTTTAAAAAAGTTTCCGGAGAATATATAGACTTTATTTCTCCCTTTTCTATATAACAAATATTATCTGCTAAATCCTTTAAATAATATAATCGATGCTCTGTTATAATAATTGTTTTTCCTTTACTTTTTAAAAAGGTTAATATGGCTTTTAAATCATTAATTGCATCACTATCTAGATTAGAAGATGGTTCATCTAAAACATAAATATCTGGATTCATAGCATAAATAGAGGCAAACGCTATTTTTTGCTTTTCTCCTCCTGATAACTCAAAAATACTTCTATTTCTTAATTTTTCTATTTTAAAATCATAAAATACCTTATCTACAATTGGTCTTAATTTTTCTTCTGAAACTGAAAGATTTTCAATACCAAAAGCAATTTCACTATCTGTATCTGTATTAAAGAATTGAGTATTAGGATTTTGAAATACAGACCCTACTTTTTCTGATATTTTATAAATTGGAAGATTTGAAATTAATTTACCATCAATCTCTACAGCTCCACTTAAATCTCCTGGATAAAAATCTGGTATAAGGCCATTTAAAAGACGTGTATTACTTGTCTTGCCACAACCACTTCTTCCACATAAAACTATACATTGACCTTCCTTTATTGTAAGATTAATATTTTTTATAGAAGGTTCTTCCTTTCCTTTATACGTAAATGAAACATTTTTAAAATTAATCAAAAAAATCCATCTCCTTATCTTAATACTTCTAAAACAATAACTATAACCACTAAACCAATAGATAAATAATCACAAAATCTCATTTTCATTTTTACCATACATGTTCTTGGATTTGGATTTTCAATTGCTCTTGTTATAGCTGCTGCTGATAGTTCATCTGATACTTTAGAAGCTGACATAAGCATTGGAACATATATACATTCAATAGTATCTGATGGATTTTTTAAGAATCCCCAAAATGTAGGACTTACATCTCTCATTCTCATTGAATTTTTTATATTCTTCCAATCCTCACATACTACTGGAAAATACCTAATCATAACTGTTAGTGGAATAATGACTTTTTTGGATACCCCCATCTTGTTTAGAGCCCCCATAAATTCACTAACTTTTGTTGTAGAAATCATAATACTTGCTAATAATGCACATGGTAATATCATCTTTACGAATTGTGAAAATGTCATTATCATAAGCGCCAATGTTCCACTTAAATATTTTTTAGCCAAATATTCTACTAAAATAAGGCAAAAATATCCAAGTGATATCTTTACTGGAGACTTATATGCACCACATAAAAAACCAAAAATTAAATAAAAAATTATAAGACTCATTTTTATTTGAATACTAAATGCAAGAAATATTGACACATTTCCTAATATCATTAAAATAATCTTTGTTCGAGGATCAATTTTCAAAACACCTTTTTCCCCTTTGTTTTCTACTGTAATATAATTAATCATGACACTATTCCAGCTTTTCTAAACTGCTTTCTTAATAATCTTTTACCTATTAAACCACTTATAACAGCACAAATAATTGTACCTATAATAATAGCTGGCAACATCCAACTCTGACCAGTTGAAACCATTGTATCAAAATACGCTGGATTTGCTGTACTGTTCTTTTGCATATAAGCCAAATAATTCTTTTGATCTAAAAAAAACATGGCATATGATGTTATATTCGCTAACATAAATAATGAATATCCTATTATTGTAAGTTTGAAATTTTTATATTTTCCACTTGCTGTAATACTATCTGCAATAATTCCTAAAACCATAAACCCAACAGCCATGCTCCAGTGCATACCAGTTATAAACATAAAAATTCCCACTAAAATTCCTAAAATCGTGATACTACCTTTCTTTGGAACTTTTGCAGATAAAAGTAAATACACTGGACCTGGAAGTAATGCTGCCCCTAATGGCATAAGAAAAGTTAGAACAGGATTGGTTGCAAAAAATACTCCTCCTAAAAGCATAAATACTGTGAAAATTGTAGAAAAAATCCCTGTGGTTACCATATCCTTCACAGTTAATTTATTTGCCTTACTTAATTGTTTTGACATAAGTATTCCCCCTAAAATATTGATTTAGTTAATCTAATTCTATACCTATCTTCTAATTAACATTTTATAAAACCTATTTTTAGTATATAGTATATATTATAATAACGGTATTGAGAATGCACATTATTATCATTCGTCTATTCACGATATATTAGAGTCCAATCGCGGCAAAGGAGGCTGAAAATGAATCAACAATTAAATATTCATGAATCTTTGCTTTTAAAGAACGGTTTTCATAAATGTAATAACTGTAAAAAATATAATTCTATTGGAACTTGTTATGAATTAGACCCTGCTATTGGATCAGGTTATTATTGGATTTATATTCATGAAAATCTTTTCTCTATAGTAATTCATGATTTTTATTTTCACGAAGATTTTTATTTTGAAAGTTTACTTCCTGAGTATTTTAGTATTTCATATTACGAATCTGTTTCTGGCGAAGAATTAAATCCTTATTCTCGCTTAAATGCAGGATGTGTTAAAAGTTACTGGTGTAATAAAACTAGATATAAAGCATTATTACATAAAAACATTCCTATAAAATCTATAGGAATAGAATTTATGCCAAAATATTGCGATGAATTTTTATCAAATAAATTTTCAGATGAGTATATAAATCCTCGCTCAGCTTTAATAAACATTAATGAAACAACGGATTTTCCAGAAATGGTCTTGTTACTACATCAAATATTAAATTATAAAGGCAATGGTATTTCTGCTAAATTATTTTATGATGGCAAAGTCTCAGAAGCAATGGCACTTATATACGAAAGATATAACCCCCATAAAAAAACTTATTCAAATCTTTCTCAAATAGATATAGACCATTTACAAAGTGTAGCTTCATATATTAATGATCATTATGCTAATGAATTACCCCTATCTAAATTGTGTGAAATGGCATGCATGGGAACTACTAAATTCAAAAAATCCTTCAAAGAACTATATAAATGTACTGCTACTGAATATATACAGCATCGTCGTATGAGCCAAGCTGAGCATCTTTTAACAGATACGGATTTGACAATAGGTCAAATTTCTAAAATTGTAGGTTATAAAAGTGCTAGTAGATTTTCAGAACTATTTAAAAAAAGCACTGGTTTATGTCCCATTGAATATAGACATTTATCAAAGCGTTCTTAATCCATACTCTAAAAAAGCTAAAAATTTTATGTAGCTTATGGCTTATGGGACAGTTATAATTTTTCATATGTATGGGACAGTTATAATTTTTCATAAATTAATTTTCTTATAGCCTTCTTCTATTAGATTTTGATTTGTGGTATCATAACTTATAAAAGTTGGGGGTGACTATAAGATGGCGTGTGTTGCTGAATTTGGTATAGTAGACAACTTTGATAAAAACAAGGATTATTCAGAATATGAACCACAAAAATATAATTGTATTGCCATTGAAGACGATATAATAAATAATTGGTGGAATGAACTAATGTTAATAAAGACGTATTTTCATAATTATAATAGACCAGAATATGCACTAGCAAGATGGTGCGTAACATTAATACCGCCAGAATCGTTAGAAGCCTTTTATAGTATTGTAGCTAATGACAGCAGATCTAAAACTTCAGAAGAATTAGCAAATCTTATGACATTGATTACAAAGGCTATAAGTGAAAATAAATATATTATACATTATGGTGTTTAAGTTAAAAAGAATAGCTACAAAAATTGTTTAGGAGGTACGTATGGGACAATCATGGAGTGGAATTAAGAAAAAACTAGAACAAGATTTATTATGTGAAAAATTAAGAGGTAGAGTTAGATATTTTATTACCAAATATAGGAAGTCTCATGATGATGAGTCTCGAATAGCCATATTAATAGATAAAAAAGAAGTTGTACGTGGTAATATATTTGATTTTTATAGAGAAGCTGATCCTATTTCAAATAAAATTAGAGCAGAACAAAAAATCCCAAAACGTTTATGGAATGGAGATGAAACACTTTATGATAATGAAAATAATGAGCTTGAAGAAAGAGTCGATGAAATTTGTATTAATAAAGGTATAATTGATTCCTATCTATTCATAATAGCCCTTAATTTTTATCTACACCATTCAATAACAGAGAGCATAAGTTCAACAAATCCTCTTGTGAGATTATTTGCAATACTAGACAGAAGAATTGGTAAAAGAACACTTTATAAGCTTAAAGATAAAGTAAGTGCCCAACCTGAGTGGTTAAAGCAATTTTATAAATTAAGGCTAGATGTGGAAAATATACGTTTTGAAAGATAAGGCTAGTAAAGGTCAATTGAGTTTTAGATTGTTCAACTACTGAAGATAATTGTGCATTATGAGCTTTTTGATGCTGTTTAGGTATTCCTAGCTTTTCACCTAAATGCTCTTTTAATACATAAATTTTCTATTTAATAGCTTTTAATTTATCAATGACTAATGGACTAATGGGACAGTTATGGTTTTTCATAAACTAATTTTCTATAGCCATCTTCCATAGTAAACTCAAAAAGAACTTCTAGTTTTATTGATACTTAGAAGTTCTTTCTATATTTGGGTATAGCAAAAATTTATACAATTCATGATTTTAGATATATCTGTTCCATTTACATCTATCAATTTTAGCTACTCTTAGCATACAAAAACTACTTCCTCTCTTTTTATAATTAGAAGTAGTATTTGTATTTTCATCATTATTTATTATATTGTAACTGTTCCTTGCTTATTTCATTTCTGGTGACGATATGAGAACGAAATTAGATTTTATGTTATGTAGTATTTGTTTTCGTGTTTCTTGGGTATAAATTTGCGATTATTCCCTATTATGTATATACTGGATGCATATCGTTTTAGCGAAAGTATGATAATGATAATTGATATGGATTACATTTCTGTGAAAGCTGCCTCCTAAAAATGGAGCACTTAAAAAAGGAAAATGAAATAACAGCAAGTAAAATCAAGCAGTAATCTCTCTATTCCTTTATAATAAATGTAGGGTGATTGAAACGAGGTGAATAGACAAATGTACGAGTGGCACAAGCATATCCAAATAATCGTTGATGAAATTGACGAGTGTATCAGACATCATCACGATGAAGCACTAACACTACGGTTTCTTTCTCACAAGTTGGGTTATTCTGAATTTCATACTACCAGAAAATTTAAGGAAATATCGGGTATGAAGTTTAGAGATTATTTGCGACTTAGAAAGTTAGCCTTTGCACTAAAAGAGGTTCGGGATAGTGAAAAAAGTATTTTGGACATTGCTTTTGATTATGGTTTTTCATCACATGAAGCTTTTACCAGAGCTTTCAAGAGATCATATGGTGTAACTCCAAGTGAATACCGAAAAAAGCCTAAGCCTGTCGTTCTTCGTACAAAAATAAACCCTTTCGATCGCTACTTTTTAGGATTTGGAGAGATTGGTATGATGAAATCTACAGATGATGTTAAAATTTATTTTGTAACCATTCCCGCACACAAATTTTTGCACATTAAAAACTATGAGAGTAATGGGTATTGGGATTTTTGGCAAAAGCAAAGTCTTATTCCGGGGCAGGACTGCGAAACAATTTGCGGCTTACTCGATAGTATCAAGGGCAAATTAGATGACGATGGTGGAAGCGAATCTAACAGCAACAGCGGTCAGATTATGGCATACATTAATGACCCGGACGGCAGACTCTGCGATTGGGGTATTCCACGTACAGAGTGTTATGGTGTACGTCTTCCTTTTGATTATAAAGGCGAAGTACCACCACAAATGCTTATGATTGATGTTCCCGAAGCCGAGTATATTGTTTTTGAACATGGGCCATTCGATTATGAGCAGGAAAATCATAGTGTGGAGGAAAAGATTGAAAAGGCAATGGCAACTTTTGATTTTGCAGGCACTGGTTACTGCTTTGATACTTCCCCCGGTAGAATAATTTACTTTTATTTTAATCCGGAACGGTTTTTTAAATATATCAGACCAGTTCGGAAGTAAATAAAATTGACTTTAGTTAGCTGGTCTCTTCTTTACATTGCTAAAAAAACACATTATAAAATGGATAACTCTAAAAAGGCTCTATGTCAATAGTTGGGGTGGGATTGTTCATAATCCCGCTCCATTACTTTATTAGAG
>NZ_RYYS01000035.1 GCF_004138215.1 Anaerophilus nitritigenes | reverse complement strand
ATAGATATGTTGGAAGTGATTTTATCATATTCAATAAATTGTATCAATCCTTCTTTATTCCTATTCGATCCAATTTTATAAAATAATGTAATGTGTTTTTATATATATTTTAAAAAAGCTTCCACCTTCTCCTGTTCATACAGAGAAAATAGAAGCATTGATATACTATTTTTTTTTCATCATCATAATCGTAACATCATCTATATTATTTGTTTTATCTTGCTTTTGAAATTTTTCTAATAAATTTATTATAAATGGATTAGGACCCTTTAGTAACTCCTCTATATTTTTAGATACATAATCATATACAAGGTTAAAATCTCCCATAGTTACTTCTTTTTCTTTCTCAAAATTGCATAACTGATCCATATATTCTTCTAATACAGATTCCTTTTCAATGTTAATTTCTTCATACTCTATATCTATGTCAATCATATTGCTATTGTTTTGTCCTGTTTTTTCTAAATTATACAAACCATCTGTATAAACTAATAATATATCATCCTTTTGAATAGATACCTGTCCATTATTGTATTGAATGTCATCAAATATTCCCATCAATCTGCCATTTAATTTTAATAACTTACATTCCTTAGTATCTGAATGAATAATGATAGGATATGGATGACCTGCATTAGCATAGGTTAATATATTCTCCTTGATCACTCCCACAAAAGCCGAAAAAGATAAATCTGTTTTATTATCTGTCATATTACAAAATGTAGTATTCATTTCCTCTAAAACGTGATTGGGATTTTTTCCATATTTTATGATGCTATTAAACAAAGCTTTTAACATAGTCGATACCATAGCAGCAGCTACTCCATGTCCCTTGATGTCTGCAATCATAAACCAAAATTCATCCTCTAATTCAATATAATCATACAAGTCTCCACCTACTTCATCACAAGATATATAATGAGTGTATGTATCCATGATGGCAGAGTTTTTATTTCCTTTTATTAGATATTTTTGTAGCATGCTAGCAATTTTTAGTTCTTCTTGTATTTTCTTATTTATTTTCTTCAAAGCCTTTTTCTGTTCATAATATTTAAGTACATTCATGGATTTTAATGGTATAATGACTTCCATTTGATCTGGAGTTATAGGCTTTGTAAAATAATCTGTAGCACCTAACTCTAAAGTTTTTTTAATACTATCCATATCTGTAATCGCTGAGTTTACAATCACAGGAATATCCTTATATCTGTCTTGCTTTTTCATATCTGCTAAAACCTCATACCCATCTTTAATAGGCATCATTAAATCTAAAATAACCAAATCAATATCTTCCTTTTTTAAAATATCAATAGCTTCTTGTCCATTTTCTGCATCATAGAAAGAAAATTTTCCTGACGTATTGGATAATACTTTCCTCATCAACTTTCTATTTAACATAACATCATCCACAATCAATATATTATAATCCATTATTACCCTCCTTCACCCCTAAGTTCTTATAGAACTTTATTTAGTATAAATTTATTCTTATTTTTGTATTAATTAACACTTTAGCGTTATGTTATTTTCATACATAAAATAATATCTTCAATAAGTTATTTAAAAAGATTATTTAGAAATTGTATTTATCGTATTTTCAAAAGTTTCTAATAACTCACTTCTTTTATATGGCTTTGAAACATAACCTGAAAATTCATTTTTGATATTTTCTTCTACTGGAATATAGCTTGCCAAAATAATTTGTATATTTTTAGTAAAAGAAAGTGCTTTTAATACAGACAAAACATTATATTCATGCATAGAAGCAATTTGATCATCCATTAAAACGATATCATAAACACAATGAATATCATTATTTGAAATCAATTTATTTAAAGCCTCTGTTATATCATAAGCTTTTTCTACAATACATCCTGCTTCTTCTAAATATGCTTTAACAATTTCACAATTCCTAGGATGACTATCTACTATGAGTACCCTTTTATCTTTCAGTGATACATACTCTTTACAATCTGGCATATCCTCATCCATATACTTATAAAAAGGTATACTGCATTCAAACTTTGAGCCTTTACCTTCTGTACTTTCTACTTTTATTCTTCCATTCATCATCTTTACTAGCTCTTTACATATAAAAAGACCTAATCCATTTCCTCCAAATCTTCTTGTAAAAGATTCATCCTCTTGAGCAAAAGGTTCAAATAATCTATCCATAACCTCATTAGAAATACCAATACCTGTATCTTCAATTTTAAATTCTATGTATACCTTATCTTCTATCTCTTCTCCTAACCTCACATCTATGTATACTTCCCCTTGTTCTGTAAATTTTACAGCATTACTCATAAGATTATGAATTACTTGTTTGAGTCTTATAGGATCTCCTTTTACAATGTATGGTATTTTCGATTGAATAAATAAACCAATTTCAATTCCTTTTCTTCTTGCTTCTATAGAGAAAGACTTTATTGTAGCTTCTATCAATTCAATCATATGAAAATAAGTTTCCTCTAAGTTAAGCTTTCCTTGTTGAATTTTTGAAATATCTACAATATCATCAATTACTTTTAATAAGCTTTGTCCTGATGATTTAATAATTTCAACATATTCTCTTTGTTCTTCATTTAAAGGTGAATTTCCTAGCATTTGTGCAAAGCCAATAATAGCATTCATAGGTGTTCTTATTTCATGAGATACATTAAGAAGAAATTGTGTCTTAATATGAAAGACATTTTCTTTTTTTTCTGTAGACAAAATATCCTCTTTATTTTTTCTTTCTAATAAATAAATAGATTGTTTCATATTGTTAGTCATAAATAATTCACATCCCAATCACTTAAACTATAATGCTTATGAATATCTAAAAGACTATTACCATTAATACCCACTCTTTTAATCTTTAATATTTATATTTTTAAAAACCCTCCCTATAACTATAGTATAGAATGTAATCATTCATATTTAAATCATTTTTCTATAGATATAAATGTATTATATACTATGTAAATACTTTCTTACATAGATTTTATTTTACAATTCAATTAACCTATAGTCTTTTATTTGATGATCCTTTATAAACACGATCATTAAATACAAAGCATTCGCTCAATCCATAGTTAAGTATAATTACTATTATATTTGTAAAAATCTTTACTCTATATGGATTGAAAAACATTTGTGTGATCAAAATAAATAACAATATGCTCTCTAATATTAATGTAAAAACTCTACACCCTAAGAATTTGCTTAGTTCCATGAATGTATTATTTTGTTTACTTTGCTTGTGAAAAACCCATTTTTTATTAGTAGTATACGCAAACAATATAGCTAAAATAAACGCGATTCCATTACTCCATAAATAATAAATATTCATTTTGATGCACAAAGTAAACACCACAATATTAATGCCTGTCGTCAGTATACCTAGTACTAAATAATTTGTAATCTTTTTTATATTATATTTTTCAAATTTTTTGATCTTAGTCTTTAGATCCATAAACTATACCTCTCTAATTTAAAAAATTCACTTTTTTATCTTACTTTTTATATTATATCATCTTAGTATATCCTACAACAATCCTCCTAATCTTAACATATCGTTATACAAAAAACTTCAGCAATATGCTGAAGTTTTTATTTGATATCAATTTCCTGTTATATTGCCCAATTTTTAGCTTTTTCCATTTCATTGTACATACTATAGTATCTTTTCTTATTCTTTATTAACTCTTCATGATCTCCTTTTTCTTCTAAAGCTCCTTCATTTAAAACAATAATTTGATCTGCATCTTTAATAGTATTTAATCTATGAGCAATTACAATTACTGTTTTATTAGCTGTAAGCTTTTTAATAGATTTTCTAATTTCTAGCTCATTATCTGCATCTAAAGAAGCCGTAGCTTCATCTAAAAGTATTATAGGGGCATCTTTAAGTATTGCTCTTGCTATAGATATTCTTTGCTTTTCTCCCCCAGATAAAGTTGTACCACCTTCACTTACCATAGTTTCATACTTATTTTCTAGCTTTTCTATAAACTCATGACAATTCGCAAGTTTTGCTGCTTGTATGACTTCTTCCTCAGTTGCCTGTGGATTTCCTAATTTTATATTGTTATATATTGTATCATTCAAAAGATATACATCTTGAAATACCATACTAATATGCTTTAATAGTGAATCAGGGTTAATACTTCTTATATCTTTTCCCCCTATTTTTATTACTCCATCATTTATATCCCAAAATCTAGCGATAAGGCTTGTAACTGTAGTTTTTCCCGAACCTGAAGGCCCAATAAGTGCTGTCATTGTTCCTTCCTTTGCCTCAAAACTCAAATGATTAATAATATTTTCTCCTTTTTCATATTCAAAACTTACATTCTCAAATTCAATATTATAATGATCAAAATCTACTTCTTCATATTTATAACTCATTTCTTTTGTATCATAAGTCTGCATTAACTTTTGTGATGCCAATTTTAGATATCTAAATTCTCCATATTGAGCCCCAAATGCTCTTAATACATTTGTAAGTGCTATATTGATGATGATAAATGTCAATAATTCTTTTTTTTCTATGTTTCCTGCTCCAAATTTTGTTATAGCAATCATTAATAATACAGGAAAACTTAGATCCACTATAATTTGAAATATAAGCACAAAAGGTACAATAGCCACTTCAGTTCTTATGCTTTCTTTTCTTAAATCTCTAAAAGATTTTTCTAATCTTTCAAATTTTTCCCCTATTAAATTATGAGCTTTAAACTCCTGTATACCATTTAAATACTCAACCATTCTTGAAATTACTTGATTCATTACATGTTTTTTATGATTTCCTATAGCACTAACCCTCTTGCCTCCCATATATATTATAGGAATTGCAACAAGTACTACTAGTAGCTGAATGATTCCTAAAGAAGCATCCACCACGAATGTTATTAAAAGAAGATAGACACTAAGAAAAACTGTTTTTATTAAATCACTTGTATTATGAGTAATTACTTTTTCAAAATCCTGTAAATCATTCGTCATGATATTAGATAACATTCCTATACTATTTTTATTAAAAAAACCTAAATTTATATTTCTAATATGATCCCCTAGTGAAATACGCATTTTTTCAATAGCTCTAGCCCCTCTAGCTTGTATCCCTGTATATCCTTTTGAGTTTGCAATAGCTCTAGCAATGAAAGCAACAATCATTAGCATCGTATATGTTTTTATTTTTGAGAAACTTAAACTTTCATTCATTAAATCTAACAATACAAAATATAATATTGAATAAAAAAACATGTTAAACAAAGTGTCTATTGTCAATAATATAATAGGTTTTTTAAGTTTTTTACTATCTTCTCCTAATAATTTTTTTATATCAGAAAACATGTTAAGCACCCCTTTCTACTTCTAAGACTTCATAATCATATAAATCCCAAAGATGTCTATAGAGTCCTTTTTTATTCATAAGAAAATCATGTGTTCCCACTTCTACAATTTCTCCCTCTTTTAACACTACAATTTTATCTGCATTTTTTATTGTATATAATCTATGTGCTATAATAATAGCTGTTTTACCCTTTAACAAAGACCTAAGTGCTTGTTGTATTTTACTTTCATTTTCTATATCTGAGTAAGAAGTAACTTCGTCTAAAATTACAATAGGACTATCTTTAAGTATGGCTCTTGCTATAGATATTCTTTGTTTTTCTCCTCCACTAAGCTTTATTCCATCTTCCCCAAGTAATGTATTGTAACCATCAGGTAAACTCATTATAAAGTCATGAATTTGTGCTTTTTTACTAGCCTCTATAATTTCGTTCATACTTTTGTTTGAACCCATTTTTATATTTTCTACTATGGTATCATGTAACATAAAAACATTTTGAAATACAAAAGATACTTGATCCATTAAAACTTCCATATTTATTTCTTTTATATTGACTCCATCAATCTTAATACTACCTTCTTCTACATCCCAAAATCTTCCTAATAATTGACCTAAAGTAGTTTTTCCTGACCCAGAAGGTCCTACCAGTGCTACAATATTCTTAGGCTCTATGGTTAAAGATAAATTTTTTATAACTTCTTCTTGATCATATTTAAATGTAACATTATTAAATTCTATTTTTCCTTTTATTTTTTTCTCTAATATTTTATTTCCTTTCACTTGCTGTTCCTGTTTCATAATCTCTCTTACTTTACCAGCACCTTCTAGTAATAATGAAAAATGACCTCCAAATTCCAATAATTGTTTAAAGGCAAGAAGAAAGTTTGAACTTAAAATTAAGAATATAATATAAGTAGAAGCATTTATTGTTTGATTTAAAAACATCATTCCTCCAATAGGAATTATAAATAAAAGTCCTGAATCTATAAGCACCAAAAATATCCCATACTTTGGAGAAGTATTCATTGTCATTTGAATCCAATAATCTGCATATTCTTTTGTAGTATCTTTATAATTTTTAAAAGACTTTGCAGATAAATTAAAAGCTTTCATCACATTCATTCCATTGATATATTGAATAATAGTAGAATTCAGTTTTTGAAGCAAAATATGATAATGCTTTGCCATTTCTGACATACCTTTAAACATAGACATTTGAAGTAGAAAACCTAAAACAATTGGAATAAATAAAACTAAAGCCAACTTCCAATTCAAATAAAAAAGATAAGAGATCACTATAATAGGAGTTACTACAGCTGAAGCTACATCTGGAATTTGATGAGCTATAAAATTTTCTAATTTTTCTACATCCTCATTAATTGTTTTTTTCACTTCTCCAATTGTATGTCCTGTAAAAAATCCCATATTCAATCTAGACATATGATTGATTGCCTTCATTCTAATCTCATAAAGTATTGTATATGCCGCAATATGTGAAAATACTCCTGATGCCAAAAATATTACCATTCTCCCTACTACAATTACCCCTACAATAATAGCCAGTGACTTTATTTTTTGGTAATCTACAGAAGTGTTAAAAAGCTCTAGTATGATATGATACATCAATATATATGGTGCAATCCCAAGTAATGAGCTTATTACACTAAATATTGCAGATATATATAATTTAAATTTTTCTTTGCCTGATTCTTGAAGTAAAAAAACCAAATTTGATTGTGTTTTCATTTTAATCTCCTCCCTCTCCTTTTATAGAATTTATTTATCATAATCATTTTTTTCAAGGCCCTCCTCTCATATCATTTACAGTATAATTGATATTGATTATCATTTTCTACTCCAAAACAAACAAAAAATGCTCCAAAAAACAAAAATCATCCTTTTGATTTTTATTTTTTAGAAGCATTTTAGGAAACTAGCTATTCTTTTTATATTTTTAAAAACAATTTTAATTTATTTGTTCTTGCATTTTCTATATTGCAAAGGTGTCATATCATAATAGTTTTTAAATAACTTAGCAAATTTACTTGGATTTTCATAACCTATCTCATTTGTAATTTGCAGAATAGACATTTGAGTATTTTCAAGTAAATATTTTGCCTTTTCTATTCTTACTTTTTTTATATATTCATAAACCGTATCCCCTGTACTATCTTTAAACCATTTTTGTAATTTGTAAATGCTTGTATTTAATATCATAGCCAATTCTTTAACAGAAGGTATCTTTTCAAGATTATCATGGATCATCTCTTTTGCCTTACTTATTTTTTCATTTTCTTCACTATTTATATGTTTCATTTTTTCTTCTAAAAAAGTAGTTAAAAACTCAATAGTTTTTAATTTCAGCTTCATATATCCCATCATATCATCTGTTGAAATAGCATCCATCTGTTTTGCGATTTGTTTTAAATCATAGCTAGCTTTTTCTATGATTAATATATTTTCTTTAAATATATTATGAATGTTTGCCTTCCAATCTAATAGTACTCGATCTTCCCATATGGGATTGACCACATTTCTAATGGTATTAAAATTTAAATGAATAGATATAGTTTTACAATTTTTATATATAAATTGAAAGTATTCCACATCATTTAATGTGGTATAAACAAAAATTTCTCCCTCTTTTAATGTATATTCTTTACCATCTGGAAATGAGAAAATTTTATTATCTCCACTATAACAATATCCTACTTCTAAAACATCCTCATCATAATTCTTATTATCAAAATCCATATACATTTCATCAAGTCTTACTCTTGAAACTTCTAATCCTTCTTCTATTTTAAGTACTAAAAAATTTCCCTTACCAAATTGTTCTCCTATAACATATTTTTTCCCTAGCAATTCATCCCATGTTTTACAGCAATATTTATCTTTAATATATTTACAATAAATATTTTCTATATCGTTCTTACTTTCCATCTCCAATGTTTCCTCCTCTTTCTTGCACAGTCTAATTCTTTTTGATTTTATTTTGCCATAATCATAAGGATAAATTGATTTACAAACTTAATATAGTTTACTTCATCTTCAATTATCTTTTCAATATTTTTAATTTTTTCATTTTATTTGGTCTATCAATATTATACATAATATTTTCAGTTCATGAAACTTTAATATTCTATAAAGCATGATTTTATTTCATTGATAGATAAACTACCAAAATATTTTTTTAGATCAATAGTTTTTAGAAAATCTTCTATATATTCTTCTCCATACTTTATTCCTATCATATTTTTTTCTACTTGTGATAAATCTAATAATCCTAAAAAATCACCATATATTTTACATTCATAAATAAATCCATCTATAATATTTAAAAACACTTGTATCTTACCACCTTCAAACTTCTTTGAATTTTCAAAATTAAACTCTGGTGATTTTCCAAAATTCCATTCCCAAGTCATATATTTTTCTCTCATTAATTTTTTAATTAGGTTAATATCTTCATTATTTAATTCATACTCTTTGATCATGCTTTTGTTAAACTGAAGTATATTTGTAATCAAAATATCTTTAAAATCCTCTATTGAAACATTTTTGTCTAAATAATCCTTTATATTGGTTACTCTGCTTTTTATGGACTTTATCCCTTTCCCTATAATTTTATCATTATCTACATTTAATGCTTTTACTAAATTTTCTAGTTCAGAATCAAATAACAAAGTCCCATGATGAAGGAATCTATCTTTATAGATATACTGAGAATTTCCAGATATCTTTTTTTCTCCTATTAAAATATCATTTCTTCCTGATAACCGTGCATTCACATTGAGTTTGCTTAATGACTCAATAACTGGAATAGTAAATGTCTTGAAATCTAGCAAAAATTTCTCATCATACTTTGTTATAAAAGTGAAGTTAATATTACCTAAATCATGATAAACACTTCCTCCTCCTGAATTTCTTCTCACTACATGAATATTATTATTTTTTACAAAATCTATATTGATTTCATTTACAGTATTTTGATGTTTTCCAATTACAATAGTCGGCTCATTTTGCCAAAGTATAAAATAGTCTTCCTCTATATTCACATTTTTAAGAAGATATTCCTCTAATGCTAAATTAAAGAAAGGATTGGTCGATGGATTGATTAAAAATTTCATTTTTTCACCTCCAAAAATAATAAAACTATCTTTTGTACCAATACTATCGAGTATACCCTAGCTATAAAGCTAGGGTATACTCCTTATTTATTAATCATATGGATAGCTTCTTTATTTACTGCAAGTACAGCTTCTTTTATAGCTTCTCCTACAGTAGGATGTGCATGTATTGTAGATGCAATCTCTGATAAAGTAGCTTCTAATCTAAGTGCTAGTGCTCCTTCTGTAATTAAATCTGTAGCTCTTGGTCCAAATATATGAACTCCTAAAATCTCATCATATTTTTTATCTGCAATAATTTTTATAATTCCTAAAGTTTCATTCATAATAAGAGATTTTCCATTTGCCATTAAAGGAAATTTTCCTACTTTGTAATCTATTCCTTTTTCCTTGGCCTGTTCTTCTGTAAGTCCAACAGAAGCTAATTCAGGTTTTGTATATACACAAGAAGGTATCGTCTTATCATCCATTTTTACATCTTTACCCATTATATTTTCTGCAGCAATAATCCCTTGCTCTGATGCCACATGAGCTAGCATATTTTTTCCTATACAATCCCCTATTGCGTATATTTGATCTACATTGGTTTGCATCTTATCATTTACAACAATACATCCTTTTTCTGTTTTTACACCTACTCGTTCTAAATTTAATCTATTTATATAAGGTTTTCTTCCAACAGCCATCAACACTTTTTGGGCATATATTTTTAGTTGCTCATGTCCCTTAGTAAAAATAACATTAAGACCTTCTTCATTTTCTTCTATTCTCATTACCTTGCAATTGTTGTGAATTTCAATTCCTTCCTTGATTAACTTTGATTTCATCATCTCTGAAATTTCACGATCTATTGGAGGTAATATATATGGGAGCATTTCAATAATTGTTACTTTACATCCAAAAGCATTATAAATACTTGCAAATTCTACCCCTATAACTCCTCCCCCAATAATAACCATACTTTTGGGTATATTATCTAAACTTAAAGCATCTGTACTATCTATTACTCCTATGACATCTTTTCCTTCTATTGGAGGTACACTTGGTATAGAACCTGTAGATATAATTACTTTATCAAATTCTACTTTTTCTACCTCTCCATCTTCTTTGATAACAGAAATAATATGGTTTGATTCAAAACTTCCAATACCATTGATCACCTTTACTTTATTAAAAGCTAATAAACTTTTTACTCCTGAAACCAATGTATTGACTACAGTTTTTTTCCTGTTTTGCAATTGATTCCAATTTACTTTAGCTTCCCCACTCACTTCGATTCCAAATTGATTGCTATTTTTTATTTCATGAAATAATTCAGCACTATGCAATAATACTTTTGTTGGTATACATCCTACATTTAAGCAAGTTCCTCCCATAATAGATTTTTCAATAAGAGTTACTTGAGCCCCTAATTGTGCTGCTCTAATTGCAGCTACATACCCTCCTGGTCCTCCACCCAAAACTACTATTTTCATATTTATCACCATCCTTATAGTATCAATATTTCTGGTTTTTCTATAAGTTCTTTGACTTTTGCAAGAAACTCTGCTGCTACTGCCCCATCTACAGCTCTATGATCTGCTGTAAGTGATAAATTCATTAAAGGCTTACTAACAACTTCTCCATTTTCAATCATTGGAGTTTCCTCTATTTTATTTACTCCAAGTATGGCAACTTCAGGTTGATTAATAATGGGTGAAAAAGACTCCATACCAAACATTCCTAAGTTTGTAATTGTAAATGTTCCACCCTCCATATCATCTGAATTTAATTGATTGTCTTTAGCTTTTGAAGCTAAATTTTTAACTTCCTGTGAAATTTCTTTTAACCCTTTTTTCTGTGCATGTTTTATTACAGGCACTACTAATCCTCCATCTATGGCTACAGCTACCCCAATATTTACATAGTGTCTTAAGATTAATTCTTCACCATCCACTGAACAATTCACTAATGGAAATTGCATCAATGCTTTTGATACAATTTTCACCAAAAGATCTGTATAGGTTACTTTACATATATCTTTTAATGCATTTTTTACTTTCTTTAAATTTGTTATATCTGCTCTCATATTATAATTAACTACAGGTGCAACACTCCAGCTTTCATACATTCTTGAAGCAATTACTTTTCTCATTTGAGTCATAGAAATTCTTTTTTCTTCAAATTCCTCTTCATCCTTTATACTCTTATTTATAAAAGCTAGAATATCTTCTTTCATAATTCTTCCATCTTTATTGATTTCAGATAAATCAACATTAAATTCCTTTGACATTTTATCTGCTACTGGAGAAACTTTAGTCTTATTTTTTTGACTTTGAATCAATTTCTCTATATCTTTTATTACAATTCTTCCTTCTGGTCCTGTCCCCACAATTATTTCAATATCTATATTGTTTTCTATTGCTAACTTTTTAGCAGCAGGAGATATTTTTATTCTATTTTTAGACTTATTTTCATTCTTTACGGACATAGGTTGTTTCTTGATATTCATTTGCGTATCTTCTAGAGTCTCTTGTATATTACATTCTTTTAATAAAGAAGAAATATCCTCATCTATATCTGCAATAATGGCTACTGGTTTTAGACATTCTACTGAGTCTCCTTCTTTACTAAGAAGCTTTCTTACTATTCCACTTTCATTAGCTTCAATTTCATTTGTCAACTTATCCGTTGACACTTCAAACAAAACTTCTCCAGCATTTATTGTATCCCCTTCTTTTTTTACCCACTTTACAATAGTTCCTTCTTTCATGGTTAATCCCAGTTTGGGCATGACTACAATTTTTGCCATCAATAATCCCCCTATTCTTTAAATAAATTGTAACGAGGGGAGAATCCCCCTCATATTAAAACATTCTTTTAATACCATTTATGATGTCTTGAGTGTTAGGAATGACAACGTTTTCAAGAGTTGGTGCATATGGCATAGGTACATTTAATGCTCCTACTCTAACAACTGGTGCATCTAAATCATCAAAGCATTCTTCACTAATCATTGCTGATATTTCTCCTCCATAGCCACCTCTTTTATGTTCTTCTGTAATGACAAGTACTTTATGTGTTTTTTCAATAGAGGAAAATATAGTATTTTTATCAAGTGGATATAAGGTTCTTGGGTCTATAACTTCTACCGAAATTCCTTCTTTTGCAAGTTTTTCGGAAGCTTCAATAGCATTATGAACCATTTTTCCAGTAGCGATTACAGTAACGTCTGTCCCTTCTCTTTGTACCTTTGCCACTCCTAAAGGTATAGGCTTTATATCATCACCTACCTCTGTACTCATTCCATATAACAACTTATGTTCAAAGAAAATAACAGGATTATCATCTTCTATAGAAGACATCATAAGCCCTAATGCATCCTCTGGTGTAGATGGATATACTACCTTAAGCCCTGGTACATGGGTAAACCATGCTTCAATAGATTGTGAATGTTGAGCGGATGCTTGTACTCCAGCTCCTATAGGCATTCTAATTACTAGAGGTAGATTTATTTTCCCACCAAACATATATCTCATTTTTGCTGCTTGATTTACGATCATATCCATAGCAACTGTTACAAAATCTCCAAACATCAATTCTGCAATTGGCCTTAATCCTGTAGCTGCTGAGCCTACAGCACAACCTACAATTGCTCCTTCAGATATAGGAGTATCTCTTACTCTTTTATCTCCATATTTATCAAAAAGTCCTGCTGTAACACCAAAGCATCCTCCAAAAGGACCAACATCTTCTCCTAAGATATATACATTTTCATTTTTCTTCATTTCATGATCCATCCCTGTTTTGATTGCCTCTAAAAATGTCATTTTCATCTTACTCGAACCTCCTCTTTCATATCAGAATAAACATCTTCTATTACTGAATCTAATGATGGATACGGACTATTATTAGCAAATTCTACTGCATCCTCAATTTGAATGTCTATTTCTTGTTGAATATCTTTTAATTGACTTTCATTTAATATTTTTTTATTTAATATAAATTTTTCAACCCTTGGAATAGGATCTTTTTTTACCCATTCTTCTTGTTCTGGAGCAGGTTTATATGTTCCTGGATCTCCTTCGAAATGTCCTCTTTGGCGATACGTTTTGCACTCTATTAAAGTAGGACCGTTCCCTTCTCTAGCTCTTTTTATAGCTTCCTTAGCAGCATCATAGACTGCAAACACATCATTGCCATCTACAGTAATACCAGGCATATTATATGAAACTGCTCTTTCTGATATATCTTTTATAGCCTGATGTCTACTTTGATGTATAGATATTCCATATAAATTATTTTCACATATAAATATAACAGGAAGTTTCCAAAGGCTTGCCATATTTAAAGACTCATGAAAAGTTCCTTGATTGGTAGAAGCATCTCCAAAGAAACACACACAAACTTGCTTTGTTCCTCTATATTGTGCACTTAAAGCTGCTCCTACAGATATATTATGACCTGCACCTACTATCCCATTTGCACCTAATATACCTTTTGTTGCATCAGCAATATGCATAGATCCTCCTTTTCCTTTACCATATCCTGTAGCTCTTCCAAAAAGCTCTGCCATCATGAATTTCAAATCTCCACCTTTAGCAAGTATATGTCCATGCCCTCTATGAGTACTTGTTATATAATCATCATCATTTAAATTTGCACATACTCCTGTTGCAACTGCTTCTTCTCCTATATATAAATGAACGAAACCTGGAATTTTTCCCTCTGCAAAAAAGTTCATGGCTTTTGTTTCAAACTTTCTAATCTTTAACATGGTTTTATACATATCAATCACATTCATATTAGGTATAGTCAAATTCATTACCTCCCCTTGTTTTTTATTCTAAATTTTATACTTCCTTCACATCTTCCAATACAAAAGTGTATTATTAAATATGAACACCTCCTATCAAATTAACACGGAAACAATCTCTCAATTCTAAAGTTTTAATATCATTTCGTTTCTCACATTTCTACATATATGTTTAAGCAAAAGCCATACCAAAATAAAAACTAGTAAAATAGCCGATGTAAAAATTTAGTTTTCCCAAAATTTCTCATTTAAACTCATTATGGGAAAAAAGAAGTGTCAAAGTGGGAATTTTTTATAAATTCTCACTTTGACACTTCTTATAATATATAATTTCAGTTATGTATTTCAAAAAAGTCCACTTATGCATCTTCAAAAGTAAAACTTTTTTATAATCCATATTTTTTAAGTTTTCTGTATAAAGTAGATTTTCCTATTCCTATCATTTTACTTGCATGAACAACATTTCCATTACATTTTTTTAATGAATCCATAATTAAATTTTTCTCAATTTCTTCTAATATTTTAGATTGAGGATGGTTGATAGATAAAGTATGGGAAATATGATTTGTATGCTCTCTTATATTTTTGTTAATATAATCTGGAATCAATGTAGAAGATATTATTCTATTCTTTGATAGATAGTATGCTCTTTGAATAACATTTTCTAATTCTCTAACATTGCCTGGCCAATGGTAGTTTATAAGAGCTTGAATAAAATTTTTCTCAAAATTTTTTTGACCTTTAAAATTTTTTTTATTAAACTTATCTAAAAAAAATTCTGCACACAGTAAAATATCCTCAGGTCTTTCTCTAAGTGGAAACAGTTTTAAATGAAATACATTTAATCTATAATATAAATCACTTCTAAAATTATTGGTCTGAATTTCTTGATACAGATTTCTATTTGTAGCTGCAATCACTCTTACATCTAAATTTCTTTCATATGTTCCACCAATCCTTGTTACAGTATGATTATCTAAAATTCTAAGTAGTTTTGATTGCATTTGAAGGGGTAACTCGCCAATTTCATCTAAAAAAATAGTTCCTTTATTTGCTAACTCAAACTTACCAGGTTGTCCCTCTTTTGAAGCTCCTGTAAAAGAACCTTTTTCATAACCAAAAAGCTCACTTTCTACTAAATCTTTTGGTAATGCTGCACAATTAATAGCAACAAAAGGGCCCTCTCTTCTTACGCTTTCATTATGAATAGCATGTGCAAATAATTCTTTTCCAGTCCCACTTTCTCCTGTAATCAATACGGAGCATTCATTTTCAGCAATATTTTTTGCCTCTTCTACTATATTTTTCATTTTAAAGTTATTCGTAATAATATCTTCAAAAGTATATCTTGAAGAAAAACCAGCTATTTTATTGACTGCATGCCTAAAACTATCAATTTTCTTTGCAACAATAACAAAACCTATATATTTATCTCCCTGCTCAACACGAGTAACATTTATATTACATTCCACTCTATGATCATTTACATACAAGCTCACTTCTCTATAAATAATATTATTATTTTTATTAAAATTGCCAATATCATTTATAATATCATTTAATAATAATTTTATATCTAATGTATGAATTTCTTCTTTTTGTACCTTTAATATTTCACACATCTTTAAATTAAAATCTTTTATACAAAAATTGCTATCTATGATTAAGATTCCATCTTCTATAGATTCAAAAGCCACCTTCACCCATTTTCTATGTTCAGCTATTAAAAATTGTTCTTGTATAGAATTAGCAGCTTCAACGACTATTCCAAGGGTATGAGAATGATACCCTTGAAAATCTCCAGATAAATCAATGACTCCAATAATTTTTCCATTATTGTCATGTATAGGTGCCGCAGAACAAGTCCATCTATGTTGCTTTTGTCCATAATGTTCTGCTCCTAAAGTTTGAATAGGTTGATCTAGATAAATGCATGTTCCAATAGCATTTGTGCCTACATTTTCTTCTGTCCACTGACAACCCTTTAAAAAATATAGATTAATATTTCTCTCCATAATTGTTTCATTTCCAATAACTTCAAGAATTACGGCATTTTCATCTGTCAATATAATAGAATAATTTGATTCCTTCACCACATTATATAAACTTAGCATGATAGGCTTTGCAATTTCAATGAGTTCTTTCTTATTTTGAAGTACTTGATCAAATTCTTCTTTCCCTATATTTTTGCCACTTCCTTCATATGGATCAACATTGTATTGTTTACATCGGATCCATGAATCTAGTATCTCTTTTTTTATATCTTTTGGAATTTGATTTTTTTTTACAAAATTTTCCCACTGTTTTTCAATATTCCCAATACTAAGCAACAGTTATTCCCTCCTTCACTTAACTTTTTCCTCTTCATATTCTATTGTAATTTTTGTGTAAATTTTTACTATATTTAGTATATCATATATAATTGTAGATTTACTTCTTTCTCTTTAGCTAAAAGCAACAAAAAACCTGAAGATAAATCTCCAGGTTTTAATAGTTGCTTTAAATTTTGAGTTTCTTAAACTAATGTGATATTTTCAGCTTGAGGACCTTTAGCTCCATCAACAACATCAAAAGATACTTTTTGTCCTTCTTCTAAAGTTTTAAATCCTTCTTTGTTAATTTGTGAGAAATGAGCAAATACATCATTTCCTTCTTCTGATGTGATAAATCCAAATCCTTTGTCTGCGTTAAACCATTTTACTGTACCAGTCATATGTTCTTACCTCCGAAATTTTTATTCCTTTAATTCTCTGTAAATATAAGTTATCAATAAAAATTCCGAAATCTATGTTTAAAATTAAAATTCATATTAGATCCATCGAAAAATTTTCTTATAATAAATTATTTACTGTTGAACTAAGGTTCTATTTAATAATATACTATTTTCAAAATAAGTCAAGAGGTTTTTGAAAATTTTTTATTTTAAGATCTTATCCCTTCATTCCTCTTAACTCATTTCTATTGTCTTTGATGGTATCTAATACCCTTTCAATGCTTTTTTCTACACTTCCTAATAATTCGTCAGTATATTGTCTAGATCCTAATCGAATTTCTTTTGCATTCATCTGAGCCTCAGAAATGATTTCTTCGGCTCTTTTTTGTGCCTCTCTTGTAATTTCATCTCGATCTATCATTTCTTCTATATGTACTTTTGCATCTTCTACAATATCATCTGCTTCTTTTTGTGCTTCTAAAAGAATTCTTTGCCTTTCTTCTTTGATCCATTGGGCTTGTTTCACTTCGTCTGGTAATTGAATTCTAATTTCTTTGATAAGCTCTAATATTTCTTCTTTATCTACCAAACTCTTTCCTGCAAATGGAATTGAAGAACTATTTTCTATAATATCTTCTAGTTCATCTATTAGATTTAATGCATCCATAATTCCCCCTCCTTTGCTCTTTACTCAAATTTTTTAATTAAAGCATCTTTAACTTTATCAGGAACTAACCCGTCTATACATCCTTTGAATTTACATGTTTCTTTTATGACGCTTGAGCTTAAATATGAATACTCATTATTAGTCATCATAAAAATAGTTTCTACCTCTGGACTTAACTTTTTATTCATAAGTGCCATTTGAAATTCATACTCAAAATCTGAGATGGCTCTTAATCCTTTTACAATTACATCTATTTTTCTTTCTTTTACATAATCTACTAATAATCCAGAAAAACAATCAATTTCTACATTGGGAATTTCTTTAAGAACTTCTCCTAAAAGTGTTCTTCTTTCTTCTACTGTAAAAAGAGGATTTTTATTGGGATTGTAAAGAACTGCTACAATCACTTTGTCTACCATTTTAGCAGTTCTTTTGATAATATCTAAATGCCCATTTGTAACTGGATCAAAACTTCCAGGACATACTGCTGTTCTCATTTTATCACTCCTTTGAGTAAATGGTTATCAATGTATTTCCATATTTTTTTTCTTTCCATTTAGTTAAACTTTGAATTTGATCAGGTAAAAGATCTTCTATATCATGCTCTACAACAATGATACCATCTTCTTGTAATATTTTATTGATATATATATCTTCTATACAAGGTATAATAAAATCCTTTAAATATGGTGGATCCATAAAGATCACATCAAATTTTTTCTCTTTTTGTCCAAACTCTTTTATCATTTTGCCCACATCTGCAAAAAAAATATCACTTTTTCCTTTATATCCAGTATGTTCAATATTTTCTTTAATCACCTGAATACTCATTTTATTATTATCCACAAAATAGGCAGCTTCTGCACCTCTACTTAAAGCTTCTATTCCTAAGCCTCCAGTACCTGAAAACAAATCTAATACAAAGCTATCTATTAAGTAAGAATTAATCATGCTAAATAAAGATTCCTTTACCCTATCTGTAGTAGGTCTTGTATTTTCTCCTTTTGGTGCCTTTAATTTCATTCCTTTTGAAGAACCTGAAATCACTCTCAAATATCATTCTCTCCTTTCAATAAGTATATTGTAGCATATAAGTAATTGAGAAACAAAATTTTATTTTCATATTTTAAAAATCAATACATAATTTTATATTTTTTTAGCCATATTATAATTAGTACAGAAAAATTTCATTCCCCTTAGAGCTCTTCCTTCATTTCTCCTCTCATAATACTGGTGAGTTTTTCACCAGTATTATTTATTTCATACAAAATTATGGATCATCTTAGAAATATCTTATTGACATTATAGAATTTTAAGAATTGGAAGAGGTTTTTCATATAATAATAAAGAAGAGACCCTTGATCTCTTCTTTATTATTATATATGAAGTTTTATTTACCTGACATTTGTTGTTCAGCCATTTCAACTAATCTCTTAGTCATGTATCCACCTACATAACCATTTTGTCTAGCTGTTAAATTTCCTTTATCCATACCTTGGTAGTTGCTTAATCCTAATTCATTTGCAATTTCATATTTCATTTGATTTAGGGCAGCTTTTGCTTCTGGCACTACCTTTTGATTTGTGTTTGGCATTTTAGAAGTCACCTCCTTATTTCGTTGTACTATTAATTTAACCAATATAGTCAATTTTATATCTAGTATATTTTAGATGTAGTGTAACAGAATGGTAATTGTTTATAAGCAAATTTTTTTTATATGATCTCCGAATTTTTCTATAACTTTATTTTTAAAATCTATATTTTTAGATAAAGATAAACTTGGATCTTCTTTTAAAAGAAATGATGCTTCTTGTTGAACTTGTTTTAGTATCTCCATATGTTTAAATAAATTTGCAATTTTAAGCTCTGGAAGTCCATGTTGTCTTGTTCCAAAAAATTCTCCAGGTCCTCTTAATTCTAAATCTTTTTGTGAAATCATAAATCCATTGTTGCTTTTTTGCATAATATCCATTCTCTCTTTAGATAATTTACTTTTACTATAATTGATTAAAGCACAATAAGATTGGTATTCTCCTCTTCCTACTCTCCCTCTTAACTGATGAAGTTGGGCAAGTCCAAATCTTTCACTATTTTCTATAATCATTACAGATGCATTAGGAACATTGACTCCTACTTCTATAACTGTAGTAGCAACTAAAACTTTTAAATCTCCTTTTTTAAAAGCTATCATCATTTCATCTTTTTCATAAGGTTTCATTTTTCCATGTAAAAGCCCTATAGAAAATTCTTGAAAATATGTATTTTTAAGTTCTTCATAAAGTTGTGTCGCTGATTTTGCTTCTATATTTTCTGATTCTTCCACAAGTGGTGCAACAATATACACTTGTCTTCCTGCTAATATTTCTTTTTTTGCAAATTCATATACATCATTTCTTCTCTCTTCCTGTACACAGTAAGTTTTTACCTTTTTTCTTCCAGGAGGAAGTGCATCGATGATGGATATATCTAAATCTCCATAAAGTATAAGTCCTAAGGTTCTTGGAATAGGTGTAGCTGTCATAACTAATACATGAGGATTGATTCCCTTACTTGAAAGAATTTTTCTTTGTCTTACTCCAAATCTATGCTGTTCATCTGTAATGACAAGCCCTAAGTTTTTAAAAGATATATTCTCCTCAATCAGAGCATGAGTTCCTATTATAATATCAATCTCTCCATCTTCTAATTTCCTTCGTATCTCCTCTTTTCTTTTTTTTGAAACACTTCCTACTAAAAGTTCTATATTGAGTCCTAATGGCACTAGAAGCTCTTGTGCTGATACAAAATGCTGCTGTGCTAATATTTCTGTAGGGACCATTAAAACTCCTTGATATCCGTTTAATACACTCAAATATAGAGAAATAAAAGCAATAATTGTTTTTCCTGATCCTACATCTCCTTGAACAAGCCTATTCATTATTTTTCTGCTCGTCATATCTTCTATCATTTCTTCTAATACCTTATTTTGTGCATCTGTTAATGTATAGGGTAATGAATGAATAAAATCATCTACTTTTTTATCCTTATGAAATAAAATAAATTCTTTATTTTGATGTAATTTATTTTTAATCAACCACAAGCCTATTTGTAATATAAACAACTCCTCAAAAACAAGACGAAATTTTGCAATCTTAAGTTTTTTTACAGAATTTGGTCTATGAATATTCAAAAGTGCTTCATAGAGACCACAAAGTCTATTTCTTTTTATAGTTTCTTTTGGAAGATATTCATAATCTATATGTAAAGTTTCAAGTACATGATCTATAAATTTTACCATATCTTTATTTATAAGTCCTTGTGTCAAAGGATACACACTTAAAATCCCACTTTTTTTTGTATCTTCTTCAATAAATTCATAGCTTGGATGTAGGATTTGTGTTTCTCCAAAAGCTTTCTTCACTTTCCCATATAAATATAATTGGGCATCTTTTTTTAATATTTTTTTTATAAAAGGAGTATTATAAAATACTGCATAGCCTCTCCCAGTATGATCTTTTATAGGCACCTTATAAACTTTAAGTCCTTTTCTAATAGACTTTTCTACTACTTTTTCACAAACTATAACCTTTAATGTAGCTTTATCTTCATTATTAAGCCTTGCTATATTTTTTATTTCTCTTCGATCTTCATATTCTCTAGGAAAAAAATATAATAAGTCCTCTATCGTAACAATTCCTAAATTTCTAAGATATTGTGCTTTTTTAGGTCCCACACCTTTTAGGTATTGTATATCTTTTTTTAGATACTCCATATAATCACCTTCCATATACAAAAACAAGAAATGACTTACGTCATTTCTTTATACTGTTGACAAATGATCTTTTAATAAAGTTATAAAAATAAGGAACAATTATTGAGAATTTATGAAAATATAGAATAAGTGAGAAAATCATTAGCATTACACTGTTTGAGCATAGCGAGTTTGTA
>NZ_RYYS01000034.1 GCF_004138215.1 Anaerophilus nitritigenes | reverse complement strand
CTCTCTAATAAAGTAATGGAGCAGGATTATGAACAATCCCACCCCAACTATTGACATAGAGCCGAAAAACCCCGTAGACTTTGCTTTCGCTTTTGTCTACGAGGTCCTTCTTAATTTGGTTTACTAATTTTTTACAGATAAGATTTTTGAATCAATGGAATCAATGTACCTGTCCCTGTAATTTACCTACCTACTATTTAGTATAAACCGTTTCTATTACACTTTCTTCATCTTTTTTATAAGTTAAATCAAAATCGTCTCCATATACATCAATTATAACTGTTTTATTATCTACAGTTTGTACTGCACTTCTATATAATACGTCAACACCTGTTGGTAATGCTGTTTCAAATGTAACTGTTAATTTTTTTGTATCTTCATCATATTCTGCATTTTTTCCCATAGTTTTTACAGATTCTACTATTTCTTTATCTGTTTGTGCTTCTTCTTCACTTCCTCCAATATATTGTTCAAAATGTCCTGCTATTAGAGGTTTGTATTCTGCTTTATACGCATAAGACATTTCCACTGTTTTTGGTGCAATTATATTTTCTCCTTCTTCACTCTTAAGAGTACTATCTACTGTAATAACATTATTACTTTCAAGAACTATATTGTTATTGCTAGCATTTCCTAAGAAAGTGTTTGGAAGTTTAATTTCAATTAAAGTTCCTGTAAGATCATTTCCTTTACTATCTGTAGCATATTTTGCTTCTTTTCTTACTGTTTTTGTTCCTGCAGGAATTTGTGCACCATTGATTGTATAAATGTTTGTTCTTAATGCATCAATAGACATTTCTGTTCCATATTGAATTGCTACAATATCATAATCTTCATGATTATCAAGAACTCCTGCCCAAATAATACGAGGTTCTCCTTTAACTATTTGATCTTCAACTGCTTTAATTGTTAAGTTTGCTGTTGTAGTAGCTGAAGTATTCCCAACATCATCCATGATTGAACGAATATATACTGTCCATTCTCCAGCAGTTAACTCGCCCTCTTTTGGTGCAATTACAAATTCCATATCATCAACAGCTAAACTATCATCTATAAGAATTCCTTCTATTGTTTTTGATTGATCAGCCTTTACAAATTCAAAAGTTGGCATTGGAATGCTTGTAATATCAAATCTTTTTGTTTGAGCTGTTGAACCAGTAATATTTTTTTCTTCATTTTTTGGAATTTGAATTGGCTCAGACATTTCAACTTTAACATTTGTTGTTTTTTCAACTTGTTCTGCTGTTGCAATTTCTGGTGACTCAGCATCAAGTTTTAAATCAAATACAAAAGATTCATATTTTTGTGCTGCCACATCTGTACGTTCACTTTTGATAAGTTCTGTCTCTCCATCATGTGTATTAACTGTTACACGTAATTGATTATATTCTGGTGTATAGTAGTTGATTGTAGTAGTTTTTGTTTGTAAAATTTCTGTCCAATCTCTTGTTAATTCAAATAAGAAATCTTTGTTTTTACCATCTATGTTAATAACTTGGACATCTTCTGAAACATCTACCCATCCATCTTCTGCTACTGTCTTAGGAACTTTACGTTCTACTTTGAAGTATGCATTTTGATCAACATCTTCAATACCATTAACTAATGAAGTTGCATTTGTATTTTTTACAACTGGCTCACTAAAGCTAAGTTTGTATTGTTCTACTGAATCTTGTGTCATATTAAATGTTGGTGCTCCTGGAAGTGCTGGTGTTTTAAATACAAACTCTTGTGTTTGTGCTTTATTTTGACCTGTTATATCTGTTTTTCCAGCATAGTCAATAATATTTGTAGCTTGAAGTAAATTATCTTTACCTGCTGCTCTTAAAAGTTCTAGTCCTTTTGCCTTTAATCTTAAAGATACATAGTTACGACTATCTTTTCCGTTTTCTTTATCGTATGCAAAATCCCATGTATTTTTTGGAGTTGCAAAGTTGTCATCTTCTGGAGTACGTCCTAAGAAAATTTCAACATGCTCAACAGTTAATGTTGTACCATTGATTACCCAGTTTTCTGGTTTTAATGCAGCTTCATCTGTTTCAGATCCTGGTGCATTTGTATATCCAGCAACTGGCTCTGTAAATTGAGCTACTAAAAGATTATATTCTGGTGTAGTTACTTTAAGTGCTTCTGGGGCAATAGCATCCACTAAGAAGAATTTTGCTGGATCTCTCTCAATGAAAATTCTATTTTCTTCTTTAACGCTTTCTTTATCTTTAATAGAAACTTCTGTTTCTGCATTATCATATAATGCTTTGTGTTCCATAAATAATATTTGTACTTTTCTGTTATCAATTTTTACAATATCAAGAATATCTTCTGCATTTCTTTCAACCCCTTTTGCAGGTTGTTTAATTGAAATATCAGCATTTCCATCTTCCCAACAGCTATATATTTTTTCAAAGTCAATGTCATGATTAAATCCAACAGTTACTCGGTCTGTACGTCCTGATTCAGCTGTAGTAACAAAAGAACGTTCATTTAAATTAACATCATCATCTTTTGATACTGGTTTATACGTAAGTATAATTGTCTTTTCCATACCATTATATTTAGCATCAGATGCTTCACGAATTGTAGCTGTAATTGTATCTGTTATAGTTTCTGATGATGATTTACTTGTTACTTGTACACTAGCTTCTCCATTTTGGAAAGCTACACTTGTACGTGCAAATGTTGCTCCTTGTGCTGAACGGAAGTCAACAATTCCTGTAAAGTTTTCATCTTTTTCACCATTTTCAAGACCTATTACCGCTGTTAAAGTAGTACTATCTGAACCATTTGCATTTAATTCTGTTTTTCCTGCTGTCAATGTAAAACCTTCTTCTACTTTAGCTTCAAAGTTTACTGTTGTAGTAAATTCTTTTCCTTCATAAGTAAAAGTAATTGTATTAGCCCCATCAACTAATGGGCTTGGAGTAAAATCAGTAATTTGTACCGCCTCAGCTGGTGCTCCCTCTCCACTAAAAGTTACAGATACTGTTGTAGCATTAATCGCACTTATTGATTCAACTTTTAATTCTCCTTCTACTGGTGGTTTTTCTTGACCTGGTTCTCCTTTTCCATCCCAAACAGGTGCATCTTTTGGTGCTTGAGCCGGATTTTGTTTTCCAAATTCCACAACATTTGTTCCTTCTGGTGCATTTCCATAATCATTTGCATCAAACACAATATTTTCTAGTCCTGTATCAAGAGATAAAATTAATGATTCATCAATATTTTCTGCTAAATATTTTTGAAATCCTTCTTTATATGCATCCTTATTTCCTATTTCATCTGCATCAAATCCTTGGTTTCCAACATAAACAGTACTTGCTGCAGCTGCTGAAGACACTCCTCCTAGAACCATTGCTGTTCCTAAAAGAAAAGAACATACTCTTTTGCTATTTTTCATTATTTACTTCCTCCTTTTTTTAACTCCTTTATCGTTTTAAACTATGAAATTTGATTTTAAAATTATTTATTTTGAAATTGAAAACTCTTGACCTTCAATTTCAAATTTAAATTCATTTTGACCTGCTTTAAACTCTCCTGGAACTGTAACAAATTTTCCATCTTCCATGTCTTTTGATAAAGCAATTCCATCTACTTCTACTAATTTTACTGCTTTTATATTTGATGGGAAATCTACTTTTACATAAAGTGTTCCAGCAATTACTCCTTCTTTTGTTCCTACATTTTCAGCTGTAAGCTCAACAACTTTATCTTCTATTACTTCAAACTTTAATATATTTGATTTGTCTGCTTTATATTCTCCTGGAACTGTAACAAATTTTCCATCTTCCATATCTTT
>NZ_RYYS01000033.1 GCF_004138215.1 Anaerophilus nitritigenes | reverse complement strand
ACATTTTTAGAACTTTCTTTAATATCATCTTGATTTTCTAAAGAAATATCACTTATATTATATTTACGATTTGTATTGACCATAGATAAACTCCCTACATTGTTATTTATTTTCAATAGATACTCCTCCTTTTAATAGATTTAATAATATATTTTATCAACTTAAATAACTAGATTTATACATGTAAATTAACACAACAAATTTTATATTTCTATAGCTCTATGGTTCTAAATATATTTCTACTTCTGGTTTCCAAGTTCCTGAATTGCTATATCTATCGTATATTCTTTCAAACCAAAACATTACTTTCCATTTTTGTTTTACTTTTAAATTTGAATCCAGATTACGTACATTATCTAGGTGATATTGTGTTGAATATACTGTATCAGTTTGTAAACAACGTATTTCTTTATGCATATTACCTACATTTTCAATGCATCTTCCACCCAATACTATTCTTTTTACTTTCGCATTAGAAGGTATGCCAGATATATTTGTTAAATCTATGTCTGCAACTGCTTTATCTCTGCTTCCCTTATAATATGTTAAGTCGAAGTCTTTGATAATAACCTTCGGATAATCACCATAATTTTCAACTTTAATAGTCATCTTTTGTCCATATCCGTAAGAACTAACGGAAAGCATAGATATAAGAAATATCGTCATAGTAAAAATTGTTAATTTCTTATTTAAAAATTGTTTTCATAATTTTATCAGCTCCTATAATAAATTTTAAATTCTAAATTTGTTGTGTTAATCAATATAAATTAAATATATATAAATATTCATAAAATTACACAAAAACCTATACTAGTATAATAAGTAAATTTCTTCAAAAAAACAGGATATATCTCTCAAATCTATTTATTCTAATGATCATATAAAAAAATGAGGAAGTATATCTAAAAAAATTTAGTCATAAGTACGACTATTTGACATTTTTATAAAAAATAGGAATAACAGACCAGGTACCTTGATTCAAAAGAATAAAAATTCTTAAGAAGTTAAGAATTTAGGAAGTCTCCCCTTGGATTATTACTTTGATAAGTAATTTTTAAAAAATATTATATTGTACATCATATTGATTACATATGGACTTGATATACTTTGTTTGTTCTTTTGTTAAATGATATAAACAATATTCAGTTCCAAAATGTCTTGTATTCAATATTAAGGAATCATCATCCTCGTCATCTTCATTATGTAGTTCTTTTAATAAAGTTAATTCAAACCATTTAAAGATACCACTTTCTGTTATAAAATCTTTTGATAATAGCTCCATAATATCTTCATTGAGCATACATGTAATACTCATTTGATCGCATCCATATTCTTCTATTGATATGATCTTTGCTATTTTTTCAAGTTCATTTATAATAAATGTGTCATTTTTCCAGCAACCAAATTCCACATATTTACATGTAGGTATCATATATATAAGAATTTTATTCCAAAAATCCTTATATTTTTCCATTTGATCTTCAGAATGATTTGTATAAATTACTACATCTCCTTCTTGTTTTGCATATTTTTTCAAATAATCATCTTCATCTAATAGGGTTTCTAAATTTTTTACTTTATATATTTCTTTAATAATGATCTCTTTATCAGGAACATCTAAGTCATATAAATCTCTGAATACTTGATTTATATCATAAGAAATTTTTTTAAAAGAAACTTCAACTTCATTTTCCTTAAAAACTAACATTGCAAAAGTCATTAAATTATCTCTTAAACAAGACAAATTTCCTGGGCTAAGAATCGTTATTGGATGATCTGATGAAAAATTCTCTACTTTTAATTCTTGTACCCCTTTTCTTCCACAAAAAATATAATCATATTGAGGTATATTTTTAATATCTATTTTTCTTACAGTATTTGATTTTAGAATTAAAGCAAGTATATTCCAGTGTCCTAGGCTATGTTCTCCTAAATCATTAGTCATTAGCAACAACTTTTGACCAAACATTTCAAGGGGCAAAGATACAGGAAATGTTTTTATTTTTTCTAATGTTTCATTTTCAAATATATTTTTAATCCAATTTTCATATAAACAAAGTTCTTCTTTATTTTCATTGTAAAACATATCATACTCATCTGCTCCTAATAAGTTGATAAATCTTTTGTGTGTAGTAATGATATCTACTACTTCTTGAGGATGAGGTCCGTTTTTGAGGAAATTACCTAAATTTATAATATAATCAATATCTTTGTTATGAATATACTTTAAGAAA
>NZ_RYYS01000032.1 GCF_004138215.1 Anaerophilus nitritigenes | reverse complement strand
ATTTTTTTGCAAAAAATTAAATGTTGGAGTTATTCACCCCAACATTTATTATAGAACCTTAAAAAAAATTAATCCTAATAAAGAGTTATCCATTTTATAATTTATAGTTTGAAAATTTAAGCTACTTTTACACATAAAGTATAATTTTTTTTAACTAAATACATACCTATAATAAATGTCATACATTCAGCAAATGGAACTGTAAGCCATACTCCGTTCATTCCTATCGTCATAGGAAGTATATTTATTCCTAAAATTATAAATACAATCCCTCTACTTGCTGATATTATAATAGATGCCTTCGCATCCCCTATTGCTGTAAAATATCCTGAATTAATGATATTAAATCCACACAGTAAAAAGGAAAATGCATATATTTTAGATCCCCTTGCTGCTAAATTTAAAATCTCTTTATTGCCATTTGTAAATAATCCTATTAATTGTTCTCCTAATACAAATACGATAAACAATAAAACTACTCCAACAACTACATTTACCTTTGATGCTAACTTTAACGTATGATTCAACCGATCATGTTTTTTATATCCATAGTTATAGCTCAGTATAGGTCCTATTCCATCTGATATACCAAACATTATAAGTATTCCAAATTGAGATATATAATTTATAATTGTAAATGCTGCAACACCAGATTCACCAGCTATTTTCATGAATGTCATATTAAACAAATATGAAGTTGTAACTGCTGAAATTGCAATGACTCCTTCTGATGAACCATTATATGCTATCGGTAATATGGTTGATTGATCAAATTTTCCACTAAATATATTTACTATATTATTTTTACTTAACATAGGAGGTACTACTATGAAAAATGCTGCTACATATGCTGTTCCTGTAGCAAATGCTGCCCCTCTTATTCCTAAGCTTAACTCTTTTATAAGTATATAATCTAAACCTATATTTACAATCACACTTAAGACCATACCCCTTAAATATAATTCTGGCTTTCCTACAACCCTATTAATAAATCCAAATAAAAACATCCAAGACATCAGTGGCGCAAATATACATATAGTTTCTATATATATTGATACACCTTCTAATAATACTTCATTTGCCCCTAATAATACTGCAATTTCTCCATTAAATAACCTTCCAACTAATAATATAGCTAAAGATATTATTGTAATAAATACACCTGCTGTTTTAAGTATATTTTGTGCCTCTTCTTTGTTACCTTCTCCCAAACATCTTCCCATGAAGCTTAAAGAACCTACACTTATGATCATACTAAAACCTATTATTACTTGCATAAATGGTTGGACTATATTTACACTAGCCAGTGCATTTTGCCCAACAAAATTCCCTAAAAATATTCCATCTATGATAATTTGTGCACCTGCTATGACCATAGCGATGATTGCTGGGATTGAATATTTAATAAATAATTTAGATATTTTCTCTTTTCCTAATATATTTTCTCTCATTTATTCTACCTCCAAAAAACATAACAAAACATACCGTAACCATCTAATAAGTATGTTTTGTTCTAATGGAATCCATTATAAACCTTTGTGTAACACAGAGGTCAATGCTTTTTTATAGGTATTTGTATTTCGAATAATACTTCATCCCTTTTATCTGTAACACTAATGTCTATTTGATCAATTTGAAGGATATCACCACATATGCTATATCCCTCTTTCTCAATATATGCAATCATTTTCTTTAAATGCACTTCTATATCCCAAATACTCCCTTTCCCATACAAGCAAGCATAAGTCCCTTTTTCTATCTTTTTAATATGCTTTTCATCAATATTTTCTTTATCTTTAATAAAAAGAAACATTACAATTGATTCTTTGTACTTATTTAACGCTATATCCTTTTGTTTTCTAATTGCTCCAAAGCGATTACTTGCAAGTATCGGTGCTATTTCTTTTAATGTATTCTCTAATTCAAGACATGCATAGCTTAAATCAATTTCATTTTTTATAGATTTATCAAATGTAATGATTTCTCTTTCTTCAATTTCTTTAATCACTATACCTTCAAAATCTGATACTTGAGAAATATCTTCTAAGTGTTTTATTTTTTTACTTATATTTTTTTCTAATTCTTGTAATTCCTTTATTTTCTTTATAAGTTTATCATGTTTATCCTTTAATATATGAACAGATTGTTTTAAATTTCTATTATTAAAGTACTTCTTAATTTCATCAATACTCATCCCTAGTTGGCGAAGCTCTTTAATAGTTCCTAATTGTTCATATTGTAAAATAGAATAGTATCTATATCCAGTTTTAGGATCTACTTTCATAGGCTTAAGTAAACCTATTCGATCATAGTGTCTTAATGTTTCAGTGGTAATATTTCTTAATCTTGCAAATTCACCAATTGACAATTTATCTTTCACTTTTTTTCCTCATCTCCTAACTATATATAGTATACTATCATTTTTAATAGCAAACGCAAAAAGAACTTCTAGTTTTATTAATACTTAGAAGTTCTTTCGCATCCGTCAAATAGGACACGTATAGATTCCATTAAATTGTCATGAGATAATACACCAAAGATAATAAATATCGGAGGTGTTTCTTTTTTATGAACAAAAATGAAAACAAAGAAATGTGGATTAATCGTGTAAATGATGATTATGATGAGATGCTTTTAATTAAGTTAATAAAGACATTAAAGATGCTATGATAAAACAAATTTCTATTGAAAAGGTTCATTTAGCACTTGGTGCAACTGATCTTAGAAAATCTGTAGATGGACTTTCTTTGATTGTTGAGCATGTTTTAAAAATGGACCCTTTTTCCACTCATCTTTTTGCATTTTGCAACAAAAGACAAAATCTCATCAAAATTTTAGTTTGGGACAACAATGGATTTTGGATACACTACAAAAGATTGGAAAGTGAATCCTTCAAATGGCCTCAAAAAGGAAGCTCCTTTTCTTTATCCATTAATGAGAGACAGTTCAGATGGCTTTTAGATGGACTTAGTGTTGAGCAAGAAGATGCTCACAAACCATCTCCTCAAAGGATTTTAATTTAAAATAATATTATGTCTTAAGATATTAAAGCTTTTTTGAATCTTAAAAGATGATATAATATTCCTATGATAAATACAGCTGATACTAAAGATATAAAACTAAATAAAGAATCAGTAGATGATCTTAAAAACGAGAATGCAAAGCTTCAACATGAGCTGGAGATAGCAAATGCCAAAATAAGCCTGTAATAAAGGGTAGTTTTGCTTCGCCTATTTTGATTTCATATCTTATGTATCAAAAGTATTCGGCTGCTCTTCCTCTTGATAGGCAAGAGAGAATATTTAAAGATTTCGGTATAGAGCTTTCAAAGCAAAATATGGCTAACTGGATAATAAAAACTTCAGAGCTTTGGCTTGAGCCATTTTTTGAAAGGCTTAAGCGTGAGCTTTTAAAAGAAACCTTTATCCAAGCTGATGAGAACCCTCTTAGAGTTCTAACAAAGGACGGGAAAGATTCTAATAGCAAGTCATATATGTGGCTTTACAAAAGCGGCAGCTTTGGAAAAAAGATTGTACTTTATGAGTATACTCCATCAAGATCTGGAAAAAATGCTAAGAAATTTCTTGAAGGATTTAAGGGATTCTTGCAGACAGATGACTATAGTGGATATAACTCAGTGGAAAATGTAACGAGAGTAGGTTGCTTCGCACATGCTAGACGTTACTATACGATAGGACTTGTGTTATATATGGGCTGTATTTGACGGATACATACATTTAAAAGGGACAAAGAGACAATGTATCTGTCCCTTCATCCCTTGATTTTTAAAATGCAATTATACCTATTGCTACCAATAATCTTGTAATAATTATTAATATAGGTACAGAAATTAACGTTCTAAATATAAAAATCTTAATAACATCAAACATATTTACACCAATTTTTGTCTTTACTAAAACCATTCCTGTCTCAGACATAAATATTAATTGTGTAAATGCTAATACACCTATAAAAAATCTAGAAGATTCGGATGGTGACTCTCCTATAAATAAAGACGGCAAGTACATATCTGCAAATCCACATACAGAAGCTGGTGCCATCATCATAGCTACATCCTTGCTATAACCTGCAGTCGTATAGATATAGACTAAAGGTGAACTAATGATTGTAAAAAATGATGTATATTCTGCAATGATCAACGATAGCGTTCCTACAAACATAATCACAGGTAAAAATCCAACATATATATTTAGTATGCTTTTAATAGAGCCTTTAAAAACATCTATCAAGTTTGTTTCTTCTGCTTGTTTCTCAGCAGCAGCATAAGCATGTTGAAAAATACTTTTATCTTTAGACATATGGATTTTATTTGGCGTTACACCTTCATAATAATCATTACTGAATTTTTTAAGTGGCATTCTTGCTGTAATAAATGCAATAATCATCGTTACTAAAGCAATCGCACCATAAAAAACAGGAAATATATGACCAAAAGATAATTCTTCAGCAACAGCTGAAGCAAAGGCAATTCCTACAATAGAAAAACTAGTTGCAATAATATATGCCTCTCTCTTTGTATAATATCCCCTCTGATACTGAGTATCTGTTACAACGATTCCGATTGTACCATCTCCTACAAAAGAAGCAATAGCATCTACTGTTGCATAGCCTGGAACCTTAAACCATTTTTCCATAAAAGATCCTAATAAAACACCTAAAAATTCAACTGCCCCAAAATGTGTTAACATTGGTAGCGCTAAAATACCTACAAAAAAAGTAATATACAAAGTAGTCAACAATCCACCATCTCCAGCCATAAGACCACCTGTATTAGGATCTAAAATCATATTCCCTATCGCTGTATCTGAAAACCAACCATTAATAACCACCAAATATAGAAAAGAACCTACAATTCTTAAAAATACATTTAATGGTGATGCTTTAAATACCTCATTTACAGCTTTATGTTTTGATTCATAGAATAAAAACACAGCTGTACTAATCAATACACCCCACGCACAAATTACTGTAAAGCTAATAAATAAATTAAGATAATTCCCTGTAATAAAACTCACAATATGTGATATAGCTATTTTTTCTTCGCCTCTGAACTGGAAAGGCATTAGAAAAAATAAAAAACCTAAAATAGATAATAATATAAATTTCAATTTGTTCTTCATGACAATTCCCTCCATAAAAATCTCATTTGCTTAACACGAATTATTATACTATGAAATCTATATTTATTCAATCTATTTTTGAAATCATAAATTTAGCCTATAATCAACGTTATTATTTCCTTCTACACATATACCATTTAAAGTAACTTAATCAGCGATTCTAACTCTTCAGATAAAATTTTTGCACGCTCAAAATCAGTATCTTTTAAAGCCAATGCTATTTTTATTTCAACTGATTTTTTCTTTTGTTCAATTTCTAAATAGTCTTTATCAAAATGATTAGCATAAATCATCTTTCTAAATTTTCGCATACTCATTTTTCTAATTGCCTTATCTTCAATGATTAAAACATAATCCATACAGTTTATTATAGAATAGTAATCATGAGAAATCATTAGAATCGCACCCTTATAGTTTTCTATGGCTGTCTCAAGTGCTATTTGCGAATAGATATCTAAATGACTTGTAGGTTCATCGAGAAGCAACATGTTTGCTTTACTAGCAGAAACTTTAGCCAATTGAAGGATATTCTTTTCTCCACCAGATAAAAATTCTATCTTTTGATTCATAACTTCTTCGTCAAAACCATAGTTTGAAATATAGGATCGAACCTGCCCAGTAGTTTCAAATCCAACATCTAAAAATTCTTCAAGTATGGTATTCGACTCATTTAGTACGTCTCCTTGCATCTGAGATAAATAAGCCACTTCTACGTCATCATTGATTTCAATGGAATCATGATTATTTTTAAAGATTTCTCTCAACAAAGTCGTTTTTCCGGTACCGTTTGAACCGATAAGTGCTACTTTATCAGTAGATTTAATCTCAAAGTTAACATTCTCTAAAAGCACCTCATCAAAGGCAACACTGTAATCATTAACTTTTAAAGCAATAGTTCCTTCGATTTTATTATCACTAGCTAAACTGATATTGGGTTGTTTAATATCTACAAATGGCGCTTTAATTCTACGCTCTTCTAATCTTTCTTGAATTTTAACTCTAGCTTTTAAAGATTTCCCTTTAGCAGCATCTGCGTTATTCGTTGCGATAAATCTTAGTTTATTAATTAAGATCTCATTTCTCTCAATTTCCTCATTATCAGCAACAGCGAGTTCTTGTAACTCAATTTTAGTTTGAAGTAATGAAAAGTTATAATCAATATATCTTCCATCAAACTCTTGGAGCTCCATGTTTTCAAGGTGCAAAATTTTGTTAAAACAATGATTCAATAGATATCTGTTGTGCGTAATAATTAACAGAATTCCTTTGTGAGAATTAATTAAATTTTTAAGAGAATTGAGGTTTTCAAAGTCTAAAAACACATCTGGTTCATCCATAATCATTAAGTTTGGACTAGTAAGCATTTCCTTAATCACTTGAACAAGTTTGAATTCCCCACCACTAAGTTCAGATATCATTAGATCTTTATGCTTGATTAGGTTTGCAAGATTTAGTTTCTTATTAATGTTGCTTTCGAAATCATCTCCACCAATTGCATCAAATGCGTCTAACGTTTGTTGGTACTTTTCTAGTAAAATATCAATATCCGAAGATGTTTCCATTTCAGTACAAATAGATGTCATTTCATTTTGTAGCTTAATAAATTCTTCCCCTATATATTCGAAAACAGTAGTTTCTTTTGTTTTGTCTAGTTGTGAGAACTGACTTACATACCCAATTCTACAATTTGGGTCTATCTCTAATTTACCATCGAACATATATCTTTCTGGATCCATAATTATATCTATCAATGTACTTTTTCCACTGCCACTTGTTCCTATAAAAGCGCAGTGTTGACCTTCTTCTAATGTAAATGAAATTTTATTATATAGATCTTTTTGCGGAAACGAGTACGACAAATTATCAATTTTTAGCATATTATTACCTCTCTTTATCAATTGAAAAGAGCTTATAAAAATAAGCTCTTTAATATATAATAATCAATTGCAATTTTGCAATTGATTATTATGCAGTAACGACATTTTTTTGTTTACCGTTGATAGCATAACACTTTTTACGACTAATTTCAATCATTTCATATTAAAGTTTTTCGTGACATCAGTCAATTCTAATACATGAAGAAATAGTAACAATAAGTCTATAAAACTTTATAAAAACTAACAAATTTATAGACTTAACTGCGTATGTAGAGAAATCTGCATATCTTCTGCTCCATTTTTTGATATTTCCCTAGTAGCTAAATACAACATCTTTTCCAAGGATTCATCTGTAGGAAATACAGATTTAGTATTGGTTACTTTTCTATACTGTCTATGAAGAGATTCTATTACGTTAGTAGTATAGATTATTTTTCTAATCGGAGCTGAGTATTTAAAGAAAGTGCTTAAGGTGTCCCAGTTGTTTTCCCAACTGTTTATAGCATTAGGATACTTACTACTCCAAGTTTCTTTAACCTCCTGCAAGGCTTCATAGCCAGCCCTTTGATCCCAGCCTATTTCTGTGAGTTTAAAATAAACCTTTTCATTTTCACCCCTCTCAACCCCTCATTCTTTCATTCGATTTTAAAATAAACATTTTCATCTGTGGTTATCTATCTCTTTTATTTTCCATTTTCTTTTCCATTAAAAAAAGGAAAAGGTTCAAGGCTTAAACCATGATTCTTTCCCCTTATTTATCAACGTATATTTTCTATTTTCACTTCTATTTTTTTGCCCCTATATCGAACAAACTCTTTCATTACAAGACTTTATTTTAAAAATGCAAAGAGTTTATTTTAAAATGAAGAACTTTATTTTAATTAGACAATTTCTTCTCTATCCTTACTACGCACTCGACATGAGTGGTATGCGGGAATATACTTTCTGTAATATAGTAGTTTATGATATGATTCAACAAGCCTACTATAACTTTTAATAAATTCCAATAAATATTTAACATTTATACTAGATTCATTCAACTTCCCATTATAAACATTAGTTTCATTCCAAAAATTATCTCTCAATATACATGATCAGTGAACCTTTCAATCTCCCAACTCTAAAATCCCACCAGTATGAAATAATTTTTGATTGCTATAATACGTTTATTATCCATATTATAACATAATTGTTAATATTATTTCATATTTCAAGGCACTTCGACTCTCTTTTTCTACATTAAATTGAAGCACAAAAAAACTTGCAAAACACTTTTAGGTTTGCAAGTTTTTTTCACACCTTTATTTAACAACTACACTTCTATAACTCTATACACCCTTTATCAATAAGGTATTGAAGTCCCTTTAATGCTCCAAACTTAGCATGATCATAAGTAAGTCCACCTTGGAAATAAACAGCATATGGTTCTTTGATAGGGGCATCTGCACTAAGCTCTATAGATGATCCTTGAACAAAAGCTCCAGCTGCCATAATTACAGGACTATCATATCCTGGCATATCCCAAGGAACAGGAGTTACAAATCCATCTACTGGAGCTGCTGCTTGTATTCCTTCACAAAATGCAACTACAGCCTCAGGACTTCTAAGCTTGATAGCTTGTATAATATCACTTCTTTTTTCATCAAAGCTTGGAGATACTTCATATCCTAAATGATCAAATAATTTTGCACAAAATATTGCTCCCTTTATAGCTTCACTTACAACGTGAGGCGCTAAGAACAATCCTTGGAACATACTTCTTGTCATTCCAAAGGTTAGTCCACATTCTTTTCCTATTCCAGGAGATGTCATACGATAAGAAATCATTTCAACCAAATCTTTTCTTCCTACAATATATCCTCCTGTAAGAGCTAATCCTCCACCTGGATTTTTAATTAAAGATCCTGCTAATACATCTACTCCTACTTCTGTAGGCTCTACAGTATCTAAAAATTCTCCATAGCAATTGTCTACCATGCAAATAATGTTTGGATTTATTTTTTTTGCTTCTTCAACAACTTTTTTCATATCCTCTACTTGTACAGCTTTTCTAAAGCTATATCCAGTAGATCTTTGCATGTATACCATCTTCGTTTTAGGAGTGATACTTTGTTTCATCTTTTCTATGTCTATACTTCCATCTTCTAAAAATCCGATCTCTTTATATGTAACACCAAATTCTTTTAAAGAACCACTATATTCTCCTCTGATTCCTATTACTTCTTCTAATGTATCATAAGGTCTTCCTGTAACAGAAAGCATTTCATCATTTGGTCTTAGTATTCCTGTTAAACATAAAGTAAGTGCATGAGTACCATTTACAATAGTAGGTCGTACTATAGCATCTTCTGCTTTAAAAAGTGCTGCATATACTTCCTCTATTTTTTCTCTTCCAGGATCATTGTACCCATATCCAGTATTCCATTGAAAGTGCATATCACTTACTCTCATATCCTGCATAACCTTTAGAACTTTATATTGATTTAGTTCTCTAATATCATTAATTTTTTCAAATTGATCTTTTACTTCTTTTTCTATTTTTTCTGCTAGATCTACTACTTTTTCACTAATGTTCATGTGTTTTTTCAAAAATTCTTTTGTATAAATTCCCATAAATTCACCTTCTCCTTAGTTGTCTTTTTGTATTGTAACATATTCCATCTATTCAATCAATTTCATCGTATTGTTCTTTTTTTATCTTTAAAGGAGCATATAAAACACCTTTTTCATATCCTTCTTTGATCCCGATCCTTCTCCCTATCGCATAGCCTAATAAGAATATTATTAAAAATATCATTACGCATAGTAGATAATTCACTTTAGTTCACCTGCCTTTAAAAGCTTTGTAATTTTTATATATATCCACTCACCACATAAATAGCTTAGTAATATGATAAATATCTTTAATGGATCTAATAATATAAGTCCTATTCCTAAAATAAAACATGTAAGTAAAACCTCTACTTTTCCAAATTCGTTTGCAAAGTTTTTATAGCCATATTTATGATCATATTCTTGATCACATAAATCATCTATCAATTGAATCAAAAGGATACTAAAAAAAGAAGTTACGGTGAATAAAAAAGAAAATAATAAGCTATTGATCAAAAATAAAAATATGTTTTCTTGATAAGCTTTTAATTTTGTAGGTAAAAAAGTATTCAAATCATGAAACATTCCAACCATATAAGCTGAGCTTAATAAAGTTACTGCATAAGAGGTATTAAATCCCGTAGCCAATGAAAAAATAATAAGTCCATAAGAAAGTATAGCCCCTGTATGTATATCTTTTAACTCTTCATCTATAGAATCATCTAATAACTTAATGACCAATCCACACAAAATACATGAAATTATTTTTGCAAAATTACTATAACCTGCGACAAACATAGCTTTTCACCTCCCTAAATCCCTCTTTTGTACGAGCTGATATAGGAATTACATAGTGATTGATAAATTTTCTTTGAAATTTTATGATCTCATCTTTTCTATCTAATAAATCTATTTTATTTGCTAATATCACATATCCACTTTGGGTCATACCATACTTTGCCAACTGCTCATCTACTTGTTCAATGTGATCATCTGTAATATCAAATAAATGAAAAATCACATGCCTATTTTGAATTTGTTCTAGTGTTTGTGCCATAGCTCTTCTGATCTGTACATCTTTATGAATCCCATCTGTAAAACCACTACTATCCATCATTGTAATTTCTTTTTTTCCTTTAATCATGGGAATATTAAGTTTTATAGATTGTAAACATGTGGTTTTGTAAGGAATTTCTGACGATAAAATTTTTTTTGCTTCATCTAAATCATATTCTTTTGTATAAGTCTTATTATTTATTCTATTAAATTCAATATTTACTTTTTTAAGTCCTATATATTCTGCGAAGCTTAATAAAAATAAGGTTTTGCCAGCATTGGGTTTTCCAATGATCAAGCATGTTTTCATCAATCATCCTCCTCGGTGATATCTTCTCTTTTTAAAATCATCAAATCTTCTTTAGAAAAGGTTTTAGATTTTTTGAGTCTTACTGCTTGTTTTCTTATAGCTCTTTCTACTATATTTCTTACAAGTCTTGCATTTCCACTGTTTAAAGAATCTTCTATTCTTTTTTGAGAGATAATTTTAGATATTTTAGCTTTACTTGGCATAGACAATTCATATTGTCTTTTTTGAACCATAATTTCTCCGATTTGTAGTAGTTCTTCCAACGTATAATCTGGAAAGTCTATATGAATAGGAAATCTAGATTTAAGTCCTGGATTGACCTTTAAAAATCTATCCATTTCTTCTTTATAACCTGCAAGGATTAATATAAAATCATCTTTGTGATCCTCCATACCTTTTACTAGTGCATCTACTGCTTCTTTTCCAAAATCTTTTTCTCCTCCTCTTGCTAAAGAATATGCTTCATCAATAAACAAAATACCTCCTAAAGCTTTTCTGATATGATCTCTTACTTTTACTGCTGTATGGCCTATGTATTCTCCTACCAAATCTGCTCTTTCTACTTCTATCATATGTCCTTTTTCTAAAACTCCCATTGTAGCAAATATCTTCCCCAGAAGTCTTGCTACTGTAGTTTTTCCAGTCCCAGGATTTCCTTTGAAAATCATATGTAAAACTAAAGGATTTGCTGTTAGGCCTTCTTCTTTTCTCTTTTTTTGAATATAGATATAAGCTTGGAGTTCTTTTGTCAATTTTTTCACCTTATTTAGTCCAATTAAACTATCTAACTCCTTCATTAAAGCTTCTAGATCTTTTTCATCTTCTTGATCATTTTTATTTTGTATCATTTTTTGAATGGCATATTCTGTTGGAATCTTTCCTTCTTCTAAAAGCTCAAATACGTAGGAACTTTCTTTATCATACATTCTTATCACCTCAAAACTACTATATGCTCAAAATAGAAAAAAGAGTAACTTTCGTTACTCTTCATCTTGCTTTTTTCCTAATGTCAAATTCATTGATTTTAAAGGTGTAATCGTAGATATAGCATGTTTATAGATCATATGCTGTTTTCCTTCACTATCTAATACTACTGTATAACTGTCAAATCCTTTAACCGTCCCTTTTATTTGAAATCCATTTACCAAATATACGGTAATGGGAACGCGTTCTTTTCTTGCTTGATTTAAAAATACATCTTGTATGTTAATCACATTCTTCATAAATAATACCCCTCTCCTATATGTCATTAATTAACATATTCTATATAAGTTTCAATTTTCCTTCTATGTATTTTAGAATCTCGTTTTCCAATTCATATGTTGAAGTATCTTCATTTATGAAAAACCACTTAATTTGATCATATCTTTTAAACCAAGTAATTTGCCTTTTTGCAAATCTTCTAGTATCTCTTTTAATAATTCTTATAGCTTCCTCTAAATCATATTCTTTTTTTAAGTATTTTATGATTTCTTTATATCCTAATCCTTTCATAGAAATATCTTCTTCATCAAGTCCTAGATCTACTAAGCTTTTTACTTCATCTACAAGTCCCATCTCAAACAATAAATCTACTCTTTTGTTAATTCTTTCATATAATTTTTCTCGGTCTCTCATAAGTCCTATGAGTACATATTCATATTCTTCATTTTCAACTAAGTTAGATTGAAAATCTTTTATTTTTTCTCCACTCTCTATAACCTCTAGGGCTCTTATGACTCTTTTTACATTATTAGGATGAATACGGTTTGCAGCTTCAGGATCTTTTTCAGATAATTTTTTATGCAAATATTCATTCCCAAATTCTTCTGCTTGCTTTTCTAATGATTCTCTATACTCCCAATTTCCACTGGTTTGTGTAAAATCAATATTATAAATAATAGAGTTTACATAAAGCCCTGTTCCTCCTACAATCATAGGTAATTTGTTTTTATCAATAATCATATCTATATATTCTTTTGCTTTTTTTTGAAATTCTGCTACTGAAAAATTTTCTCTAGGATCTATTTCATCCATTAAATAATGGGCAATCCCTTGTCTTTCTTCTAAAGTAGGCTTTGCACTTCCTATATTCATACCTTTATAGACCTGCATAGAATCTGCTGAAATAATTTCTCCGTTTAATTTTTTAGCAAGTTCTATTGCCACCTCTGTTTTCCCCACAGCAGTAGGTCCAACCATAATAAAAAGAGGTTTTTTCATGATACTCCTCCTTTATGTTCTTTTAAATTTTCTCTCTAGTTCATATTGTGTCATCTTAACAATAACTGGTCTTCCATGAGGACAAGTATATGGATTTTCAAGCTCTGATAATTGTTTCATCAAGCTATCTATTTCTAATTTATCTAGTTTGTCATGAGCTTTTATAGCTTTTTTACAAGACATAGAAATAATTTTTTCGGCTTTTAAGTCATAACTATTTTGAATAGAATCTTTTAATTGATCTAGTGCTTCCATAAAAAATTTTTTTGCTTCTGGCTCTCCAAACACCATAGGAACCCCTCGAATCATAAAAGTATTCACTCCAAATTCTTCTATTTCAAACCCTAAATTTACAAAAAAGTTTATATTATTTTTTACTCTTTCATATTCTATGTAGGATAATTCCAATACAATAGGAACTAGTAGCTTTTGACTCATAACCGATTTATATTTGTAATGATTTGTAAGATATTCATACATAATTCTTTCATGGGCAGCATGTTGATCTATCAAATACATAGTTTCCTCATATTGTCCAATCAAATAAGTATTAAATATCTGTCCTATAATTTGAATGTTTTTAATTTCTGAGTGTACTTTTATTTCTTTTGGTTTAGTATCTTCTTGAACTTTTATAGACTCTTCTTTCACTTTATTATTTGTAATATAATTAGGTTTATCCTCTATAACAACAGGATGCTCTATATCTTTTGTAGCATCCTCTATCTTTATATCTTCTTTTTTATCTTGTTTGATATCTTCTTTAATAGGATTCTCTAGTTTTTTAAAAGGATTTATAAAATTTTCTTTAACAGGTATCTCTTTAATAGGTAATTCATTTTTTTCTTTTTGAATAGGAATATCTAATATTCTTTCTTGATGACCTTCTTCTTTCTTTACCTTTTTTTCAAAAGAAACTGGTGGAATCAAATCTTCATGAAGTAAAGCATCTTTTAAAACTTTTATGATAAACTTTTTTATTTTTTCTGGATCATCAAATCGAATTTCTATTTTTGTAGGATGGATATTTACATCAATAGAATTTGGATCTACCTGAATATATAAAAAGCATATAGGAAATCTATTGATCATAGTTAAAGTCTTATAGGCTTCTTCTATGGCTTCACTGATCATTTTATTTTTTACATATCTTCCGTTTACAAAAAATACTTGTAGCTTTTTATTTCCTCTTGATATATTTGGCTTTGAAATATAAGCTTGAAGGGTTACTCCACTCTCTTTTTCATTTGCAAATAACATATTTTGAGCAATTTCTTTCCCGTATATACTAAAAATATTATCTATGACTTTTCCATTTCCTGATGTAGTAAATACAATGGTTCCATTATTAATAAATCGGAAAGATATATTAGGATAAGCTAGTGAAAATTTAGTAACCAAATCACTAATATAAGCAGTTTCTGTAGTATTAGCCTTTAAAAACTTAAGTCTTGCAGGTACATTATAAAATAAATTTTTCACAATAAAAGTAGTTCCCTTGGGACAACCTACCTCTTTTTTATAAATTACCTCTCCCCCATGAATTTGAATCTGAGTTCCTACATAAGAGTCTTCTACTTTTGTAATAAGTTCTACCTGTGATACAGAAACAATACTTGCAAGTGCCTCTCCTCTAAACCCTAAAGACATGACTCTATTTAAATCTTCAATATCTCTTATTTTGCTAGTAGCATGTCTTTCAAAAGCTACCTCTATATCTGAAGGATGAATACCACTTCCATCGTCTGTAATTCTTATGTAGCTTTTCCCTCCTTCTTTGATTTCAACAGTAATTTTTTCAGCTCCTGCATCAATAGCATTTTCCATCAATTCTTTGACTACAGAGGAAGGCCTATCCACTACCTCTCCAGCTGCAATTTTATTTGCAATATGCTTTTTGAGCTTATAAATTCTTTTGGTCACTTCTTACCCCCCTTTACTCTTTTGCTAATTTAGCCAAACGATACAAATGGTTCATAGCATCCATAGGTGTAAGATTTAAAATGTCAATTTTCTTTAGTTCTTCTATAACATTATTTTTTCCTTCATTTAAAAAATTCATCTGTACATTTTCTTCTTTTATAGCGTCTTCTTGTATCTCTTCTTTTTCTATCTCCGTTGTTATTTTTTTATGATGAATATCATTTTCTTCTAATTCTATTAAAATTTCTTTTGCTCGATCAATGACTTCATCTCTTACTCCTGCAAGCTTTGCTACTTGTATTCCATAGCTTTGATCAATCGTTCCTCTTATAATCTTTCTTAAGAAAATAATATCATCATTACTTTCCTTTACTGAAATACAATAATTTTTTACACCTTTTAATATTCCTTCAAGCTCTGTAAGCTCATGATAGTGGGTAGCAAATAATGTTTTGGCTCCTATTTTATTATTTGAACTAATATATTCTACTACTGCCCAAGCAATGCTTAGTCCATCATAGGTACTTGTTCCTCGTCCGATCTCATCTAATATAATCAAGCTATTTTTTGTAGCATGATTTAATATATTGGAAAGCTCACTCATCTCTACCATAAAAGTACTTTGTCCTTGTGCCAAATCGTCAGAAGCTCCTACCCTTGTAAAAATTCGATCTACAACTCCTATTTTTGCATCTGTTGCAGGAACAAAGCATCCTATTTGAGCCATTAAAACAATGAGTGCTACTTGTCTCATATAAGTAGATTTTCCAGCCATATTAGGTCCTGTAATAATAGAAAATCTATTTTCTTCTCCATCTAATAGAGTATCATTTCCTACAAATAAATCTACATCCATGGTTCTTTCCACTACTGGATGACGCCCTTCATAAATTTCAAGCTCTAGGTTATCTGAAACTACAGGCTTTGTATATCCAAATCTATCACTCACCTCAGCAAATGATAACAATACATCTAAAGATGCTACGGCATGAGCCGTATCTTGAATTTGTTTTGTAAATCTTTTGATTTCATCTCTCACACGAATAAAAATTTCATATTCTAATTCTATAATTTTATCCTCTGCTCCTAATACTTTTGATTCTACTTCCTTAAGCTCTGGAGTAATATATCTTTCTGCATTGGCAAGAGTTTGTTTTCTAATAAAGTAATCTGGAACCAAATGTAGATTTGATTTTGTTACCTCTAGGTAATATCCAAATACTTTATTAAATCCTACTTTTAAAGATTTAATTCCCGTACTATTTTTTTGATCATTTTCAAGATTTGCAATCCACTGTTTACTATTTCTTACTATATCCCTTAATTCATCTAATTCTTTATCATATCCATCTTTTATGATTCCTCCTTCTTTTAATGCCAAAGAAGGTTCCTCCATAATAGACATATCAATTAATTCTCTTACTTCTTCTACAAGATGCATTTGATCCATTAATTTTTTTAGGAGTGATGCATCTATATCCTTTAAAATATTTTTAATTTTAGGAAGAGCTCCTAAGGACGATTTTAAATTAATCAAATCCCTTGCATTGGCATTTCCATAAGATATTCTTACTACCAATCTTTCTAGATCATATACATTTTTTAATGCTTCTTTTAATTCTTCACGAATGATTAAATTATCCTTTAGTGAATCTACCCCATCTAGTCTAGCACAAATTGCACTTACCTCTTTTAATGGCTCTTCAATCCATTTTCGTAGCATTCTTGCTCCCATAGCTGTACTAGTTTTATCTAGTACCCAAAGAAGAGATCCTTTTCTTTTTTTATCTCTCATGGTTTCTGTCAGTTCTAAATTTCGTCTTGTAGATTTATCTAAAATCATAAAAGACTCTGTTGCATAAGCTTCTATATTGTTCATATGAGATAGAGCATTTTTTTGTGTATCTTGTAAATATTCAATTAATGCTCCTGTAGCACAAATACTTTTGTCTTTATGATTTAATCCAAAACCATCTAAGGAAGCTACTTTAAAATGATCTTTTATTTTTTGTTCCCCATATTCTTTTTCAAAAGCCCACTCATCAAATTCATTGATATAAGAAGTAGTAATCAAAGAAATCTCTTTTTCTATATTTACTCTAGCATAGGTTAAGGTATTTATAATAATTTCTTTAGGATTTACTTTTGCAATTTCATCTAAAAGCTTTATAAAAAATTGATCCTCTATAAACTGAGTAGTTTTTAATTCTCCTGTTGAAACATCAGAATAAGAAATTCCTGCTCCACTTTTGTCTATGTAAATAGACATAATATAATTATTTTGCGTCTCCTCTAGCATATGGGCGTCCATTATTGTTCCTGGTGTAATAATTTTTACTACATCTCTTTTTACGATTCCTTTTGCTTGTGAAGGATCCTCAACTTGTTCACAAATAGCTACTTTAAATCCTCTATCTACTAATTTTGCAATATAACTTTCCGATGAATGATGAGGTACTCCACACATAGGAGCTCTTTCCTTCATTCCACAATCTCTACCTGTTAGTGTAATTTCTAGTTCCTTAGAAGCAAGAAGTGCATCTTCAAAGAACATTTCATAAAAATCGCCTAAGCGAAAAAACAAAATACAATCCTTATACTTTTCTTTTAATTCCATATATTGCTGCATCATTGGAGTTAATTTAGCCATATTAGTCCCCCTTTCACAATAAAGCCAGGGATCTCCCTGGCTATTAGGTCTACTTTTCTTCTACAAAGATACCGTTTAAACTAAAAGTCTTAGGCTCTGTGATTTTAACATGAACAAGTTTTCCCATTAAATTATCAGGTCCTGTAAAGTTTACAAGTTTACTTGTTCTTGTACGCCCCATCCATTTTGTTTCATCTGTTTTGCTTTTTCCTTCTACCAATACTTCTAATATTTCATCTTTAAACTCCATATTTTTTCTTTCTATAATAGGATTTAAAGCATTTAACAACCGATCAAATCGATCATGCTTAACATTTTCTAAAACTTGCTCTGTATATTTTTCAGCAGGTGTTCCTTTTCTTATAGAATAAAGGAAAGTAAAGGCTGCATCATATTCTACTTTTTTAACTAAATCTAGTGTTTCTTCAAAATCTTCTTCTGTTTCTCCTGGAAATCCTACGATCATATCTGTAGTAATTGCAATACCTGGAATTTCTCTTTTTATAGTTTCTACCAATTGCAAATAATCTTCTTTTGTATAATGTCTATTCATTTTCTTTAAAATGTTTGTACTTCCAGATTGAACAGGTAGATGAATGTGTTCACATATTTTATCACAATCTCTCATAGCTTCTATTAATCTATAAGATAAATCCTTAGGATGTGAAGTCATAAACCTTATTCTTTCTATTCCATCTATTTCATTGATTTTGTATAAAAGATCAGCAAAATCCATTTTTTCTTCTAAAGTCTTTCCATATGAATTTACATTTTGACCTAAAAGTGTAATTTCTTTTGTACCATTTTGAGCAAGTTCCTTAATTTCTTTTATAATATCTTCTGGATCTCTACTTTTTTCTCTCCCTCTTGTATAAGGTACAATACAATAGGTACAAAAATTATTACATCCATACATAATCGTTACAAATGCCTTTAAATCAAATTTTCTAATGGAAGGAACTCCTTCTATGATTTCTCCTTCTTCCCATATATCTACAATCATTTCATTTGCTCGTTTTCTTTCTGTTAACAATTGAGGAAATTTATGAAGATTATGAGTTCCAAATATTAAATCTACATGATTGTATTTCTTTTTAATAGCTTGTACCACATGAGGTTGCTGCATCATACAACCACATACTGCAATAATCATATCTTTCTTTTTCTTTTTTAAAGGCTTTAATTTTCCTAAATTTCCATACACTTTAAATTCTGCGTTTTCTCTTACACAACATGTATTATAAATGATAAGATCTGTATCTTCCATAGAAGTAGTCTCTTCATATCCCATATTATCAATCATTCCTAATAGTTTTTCAGAATCGTGCTCATTCATCTGACAACCATAGGTCACGATCATAGCTTTTTTTCTTCGTCCTTTTTTTTCAAAGAATATTTCATTTTCCATTCTCATCATTTCTATATATTCATTTTGTAGTGCTATTTCTTTTAAAGAAACATTCACTTCTTTTCTTTCGCTCATTCAATTATCGCTCCTTCATACTGAATAACTTTTTAAAATATAACTTGTTTTATATCATAACATATTATATCAGTTTGGTGTAATTGTATTCAAGGTTATACTATTGGTTTTGGCAATACAGTTATAAATTTTGCAGTAAAAATATAATTATTCATGATCTTAAATCTCTAAAATGGTAAATATAATATGATCATATTTTGTAATAAATATAAGTTTATCAATGAATATTTATATATAATTTTCTTCTAAGCTTGTGAAAATTTCCAATACTTATACAACAGTTCTTTAGCAAAAAACAAAGGAGCTCTATAGCTCCTACCAAGTAATAATATCAAATGATTTTTTACTCTTCCTATTCATGTTCACAGGGTTTATGATTATCTTCATGTCCCTCAATATGGCATTGATGATGTAAGAAACAATCTTCACATTTCTTTTTGGTCATATCTGGAACTGTAGACATTTTCATTAGAATCAATTCGTCTGGTTTATCTGTATATCGATTCAATTCTTGTATTAGATAATATTCATTTTTATAAATTATCATATCTCTACTAAAATTAAACTTTTTATTCCAAGCTCTTCCTAATAAATAGCCAGTATTATCAAATATTAATGTACCTACTACCTCTTCATTTGGTACGTGTGAATATTCTTTATCTTTTAATAAAAGTTCATCTAATATAATCATACTATTTACCTCCATTTACAAAATTATTATTTAATAATAATTGATTTCTCTAATACCATATAAGTACTATTTTCTATTTAGATATTTTTTTAATAAAGACTTCCACACATTAACGATATCTCAACCTATATGATGTTACTTTATCATTTAATATATTCATTTTACATTAGAACATATGTATAACTCCATCACTTTTTAGGTTTACTTAATACCAATTTATGTAGGGATATGAAGTCCTAGCTACTTAAAATTATAACACTTTTTACTAATATTTAAATTAAGTAACTATTATTTTATCATAAAAAAAGAAGCCACTAAAATAGCAGCTTCTCCCTGTTTATAAATTCAATCTACTAAATAGTAGCTTCCACTTCGCAACCTAGAATTTCTTCAATAGGTGTATATTCTAAATTATGAACTTTTGCTACAGATTCATAAGTAATTTTTCCATCAATTGTATTTAAACCTTTTGCTAGAGCAGGATCTTCACGAAGAGCAGCAACATATCCTTTATTTGCAATTTTTAGTCCATAAGGTATAGTTGAATTAGTAAGAGCAAAAGTAGCAGTTCTAGCTACTGCACCTGGCATATTTGCAACAGCATAATGAAGCACCCCATGTTTTTCATAAGTTGGATTATCATGAGTTGAAATTCTATCAATTGTTTCAATAGAACCCCCTTGGTCAATAGCTACGTCTACTATAACAGAACCTGGCTCCATAGTTTTTACCATTTCTTCTGTTACAAGTGTAGGAGCTTTTGCACCAGGAATCAATACAGATCCAATCAATAAATCTGCTTTTTGAACAGCTTTTGCTATGTTATAACTATTAGACATAATTGTATTTACTCTACCTTCAAATAAATCATCTAAATATAGCAGCCTTGCTGGATTAATATCCAAAATCGTAACATTTGCACCTAAACCTACTGCCATTTTAGCTGCATTTGTTCCAACAATTCCTCCGCCGATTACTACAACTTCTGCAGGAGCAACTCCAGGAACTCCCCCTAATAACATCCCTTTGCCGCCTTCATGCTTTTCTAAAAATTGTGCCCCTACTTGTGTAGCCATTCTTCCAGCAATCATACTCATCGGAGTAAGAAGTGGTAAAGATTTATCAGCTAATTGAACGGTTTCATAAGCAATACCAACTACTTTTTTCTCTAAAAGAGCTTTTGTAAGTTCTGGTTCTGGTGCTAAATGTAGATATGTATATAAAATTTGTCCTTCTCTAAAATATTCATATTCTTCTTTTAATGGTTCTTTTACCTTTATAATCATATCTGCTTGATCAAATACTTCTTTTGCAGTAGGTATAATTTCAGCTCCTGCACTTTTAAAAGCCTCGTCATCTATCCCTATTCCCATCCCTGCATTATGTTCAATGATTACCTTGTGTCCATTTTTCACAAAAGATTCTACTCCTGCCGGTGTAATGGCTACTCTGTTTTCATTGTTTTTAATCTCCTTTGGAACTCCAATAATCATGTTAATCCCCCCATTTAGTTTTTATGTACACTATATATAATACAATAGTATATGTCCTAAAATAATTATAACATATAAAACATTTTTAATATATAGAATTTTATTTATTATTTAAAATTTTCAAATAAACGATTCACATTTTATTACAAATTTCATCATTCTATCAATTAAGAACTCTTGAAAAATATTTTTTTCCAAAAAGGTTTATTTTTTTCTTCTAATCTTTTCATTTTCTCTCTTAATTGAGCCATCTCATAAGACTTCTCTTTCACTTTCATCTTAAGCCTTGCATTTTCACAAATCAAAACGTCTTTTTCCTTACGAATTCCATCTGTATTTTCAAGCTCTTCTTCCTCTTTTTTCATAGAATTAAAATAATCAATAATTTCATCCTTTGTTTCTTCTAGCTTATTACCTATATTAAATCCAATAGTCTCTTTAACTTCATTACAAATTTTTTGAATCATATCCTTTGTAGAATCATTTCTTACAATACACAACTCTTGTGATTCTGAGGTTACAGCTACTTGACTAGTTGAAGGAATCACTAACTCTGGTGCTTCTAAAATCAATTTGATTTGTTTATTCGTAAGCCCTCTTTCTTGAAGCTCTTTAATATAAAATAGTCTTTCTATTTCTTTATAAGTATAATATCTGCGATTTGTATTTGTTCTAGGAATCTCTAAGTCAAAATCACTCTCATAATATCTTAGCACATGGGTTTCATACCCTGTTAATTTACTTACTTCTGAAATAGAATATCTTTTTTCTTTATCGATCACGTTCATCACTCCTTCAATGTAAATATTCTTTTATATATTTATAATTCCTGCAATTTTGTATTAAATTTAGAATATTAATTTTAGTCAAGCTTTAACAACAAATAGATGTTTACATCAAAAAAAGCTACCTTTTTACAAATTTCATTGTAAAAAAAGTAGCTTTTTTCATAATACGTAGGAAATTATATACTTGATACACTTTTGAATAACACTATAATTTCCGTTACGTATTTCAAAAATGTACTTATAAATCTTCCAAGATAAGACTTTTTTATATTTTAAAAAGAAAAACTATATATTCAAAGAAATATGATACATGTTTTATATCATTATATTCTCTTATAAAAAAAAGTTTTTGCAGAATCCAATTGGTATCTTGTAGGCAATATAATTTGTTCTGTACTTCCTACAAATAATATTCCATTCTCTTTTAATGCATCGCGAAATTTTTTATACATGATTTCTTTAGATTCCTCTGTGAAATAAATCATTACATTTCTACATACAATCAAATCACATTGATCTGGATAAGGATCTTTTAGTAAATTGTGTTGTTTAAATTGTACACAATTTTTAATTTCATCTTTTATTTTAAAAGATTCTCCTATTTTTTCAAAATATTTACTTGCCAAATGCTTAGGAACATTTTCAATACTTTTAGCAGAATAAATACCTGACTTCGCTTTATTAATCACTTCTTTATCAATATCTGTAGCCAAGATTTTAATATTACTTAAAGGTACTAATTCACTTAAAGCCATCACCAATGAATAAGGTTCATCTCCTGTAGAACATGCAGCACTCCATATTTTCAAACTTCTACTCTTCTTTAAAAGATCCGGAAAAATATCCTTTTGTAAAATACTCCATTGACTAGGATTTCTAAAAAACTCTGAAACATTGATGGTAAGATAATTAATAAATTCTTCAAAAATCTTTGAATCTTTATTCATAGCATTAAAATAATCATCATAATTCGAAAAGTTATTTCTTTTCATCAAAGAATCAATTCTTCTTTTCATCTGTCTTTCTTTATAATAAGATAAATTAATCCCTGTTTTTTTATGGATTTTTTCTTTAAATAACTCATAATTATTCATAGCTTGCCCCCTTTAATCATGATTCATTTTCATATCAAGCTTATATATACCCCCTAAATTTAGAAAAGAATAAGAAAGATGATCTTCCTTATTCTTTAGATCCTAGTATTTCTCCTATAGTAGTAGATTCATATTTATTAATTTCTTCTAGATTAGGTTCATTAGCATCTTCAATAGCTTCTTTTATACTTAAGCTCATTCTTTTATTTTCTTTATTTACATCAAGTATTTTAACGTTTACCTTTTGACCTACATGGATTTCTTCCGATGGCTTTGCAATGTGTCGATCACAAATTTGAGAAATATGAACCAATCCATCAATGCCTGTTTCTACTTCAACAAAAGCACCAAAATCGACAAGCTTTAATACTTTCCCCTCAACAATATCTCCAATATGATATCTTTCTTCCACTGTATCCCATGGTTCTTTTGTAATTTGTTTCATCCCTAATGATATTCTTTCTTTTTCTTTATCAAAGTCCAATACAATTACTTTTACTTGTTGTCCTACTTTAACTACTTCTGTAGGATGTTTGATTCTCCCCCAAGAAAGATCAGAAATATGAATAAGCCCATCTATGCCTCCTAAATCTACGAATGCACCGAAATCTACAATTCTTCTTACTTGTCCTTCGATAATTTTATCTTTTGAAATATTCTCCCATAACATGCGACGCTTGATTTGATTTTCTTCTTCCATTACTACTTTACGAGAAAATACAATTTTTTTCTTTCTTTGATCAAACTCAATCACTCGCACATATAATTCTTTACCTATAAAGCTTTTCATATCTTCTACATAACTAGTTGATAATTGAGATGCTGGAATAAATCCTCTAATTTCTTTATATCCAGCAATAACCCCACCTTTTACGACTTCTAAAACCTTTACAGAAATCACATTGTTTTTTTCTTGTGACTCTTTTAATTCTTCCCAATCTTTTCTTGCATCTACTCTTTTTTTAGATAAAAGAAGATTTCCTTCTCCATCATCTGTACTTACTATATATACTTCAATTTCATCCCCTTCTTTTACTAGTTCACGAGGATTTACTAAAGCATCATTAGTGATTTCATTTTTAGGAACAATTCCATCTGATTTATATCCTACATTTACCATAATTTCTTTATCTGTAACAAGAATAACAGTTCCTTTTAGAATATCTCCTCTTCTAAGAACTTTAAAACTTTTTTCATATTCTTCCATTAAACTCATCATATCATTATTTTCTGTATTACTCATTTTATTAATAGCCTCCTTAATAATCCAGTCCGGTGTTGAAGCTCCGGCCGTTACTCCAATTTTATCAAATTTTTTTATTTTTTCTATTGGTAACTCTTCAGCAGTTTCTATATGATAAGTATTCTTACAATATTTTTTACTGATTTGTACCAATTTTTGAGTATTAGAACTATGATATCCACCAATTACAATCATAGCATCTACCATCTTAGATACTTGAGCACATGACTTTTGCCTTTCTATTGTAGCTGTACAAATAGTATTAAATGTTTTTAATGTAGCAGATTTTTTTTCTAACTTCTCTACTACATCATTCCACAAACCTTGAGTAATAGTCGTCTGTGCTACTACACAAATTTTATTTAAAGATTCTAATTTAGAAACATCTTCTAAAGTTTCTACAATATAAGCTTGATTGTTACACCATCCATTAATCCCTATAACTTCAGGATGTTTTGGATTTCCTACAATGATCACATCATATCCTTTATCATAATACTCTTTGGCAATTTTTTGTACTTTTCTTACAAAAGGACACGTCGCATCAATTAATTCTATATCATATTCATGAGTAGAATCATAAAAATTAAGAGCAACTCCATGAGAACGTATAATCAAAGTTTTATGTTGTGCTCTTTTTATATCTTCAATTGCATAAACTCCCATAGACTCTAGTTTATGTATTACTTGATGATTATGAATCAGTGGCCCATAGGTATATATTTTTTCATTTTGATCCTTATCAATAGCATCTATTGTTTGATTCATAGCTTGTTTTACCCCAAAGCAAAAACCTGCATTATTGGCAACAACAATTTTCAATATAATCATCCCTCCTACAGGCACATTTATTTTAAATTCTACATATTCTTACAAACTCCTTCTTTAAAATTATAAAAGTTGCTTTTATTCTTTCAAACATTTTAATATCTCCATGATTACTTGTTCAATTCCTTTTCCAGTAGTATCTATTTCAATAGCATCTTTAGCCTTTTTAAGTGGTGCAATTTCTCTTTCCATATCCATTTTATCTCTTTTTTGAATCTCATCTTTAATTTCTTCTAAAGTCACTTCAAAACCTTTTTCTTTTAATTCTACATATCTTCTTTTTGCTCTTTCTTCTATAGATGCAGTTAAGTAAAATTTATAAGTTGCATTTGGAAGAACAAACGTACCAATATCTCTGCCATCCATAATTACATCTTGATAAGATGCATTTTTTCTTTGTAAATAAGTCATTTTTTCTCTAACCTCTAAAATTTTAGCTACATGTGAAACCATTTTGTTCACATTAGGATTTCTGATCTCATCTGTGACGATTTGATCATCTAATAATATATCGTTTCCTTTTATATCAATTTGGGTACCCAATAACATTTTTTTGATATCATCTTGATTTTTTATATCTATATTTTCTTTAATTACTTTTAAAGCAATTGCTCTATACATAGCACCTGTATCAATATAAGTAATATTTTTAATTTCTGATATTTTTTTTGCAATAGTACTTTTCCCAGCTCCTGCAGGTCCATCTAATGCAATACTCATAAAATCCATCTTATTTTCCCCCGTTCTTTATACATTACTTCCTGCTAAAAAACCAGTAGAAAAAGCAATTTGAAGATTGTATCCTCCTGTTAGTGCATCTACATCAATTACTTCTCCTGCAAAATAAAGACCTTTTATTTTTTTAGATTCCATAGTAGAAGGATTAATTTCTTTTGTATTAATTCCCCCTGAAGTTATAATAGCCTCTTGGATAGGTCTTATCTTTTTTACTGTCATTTTTATATTTTGCAATAAATGTAGAAGATTGATTCTTTCATCTTTTGTAATTTGGTTTACATATTTTTCTTCTGGTATACCTGATATAGAAATAACAATCGGAATTAACTTTAAAGGAAGTAAATCCTTCAAAGCATTTTTAAATTGTTTTTTTGAATATTTTTCAAAATCTTTAATGATTCTTTTATCCAATTGTTCTGAACTTAAAGCTGGCTTTAAATTTAAAACAATTTCTATTTTCCCTTTTTCTAGATAATTTTTAATATAATTACTCATACTAAGAACAACGGGACCAGAAATACCAAAATGAGTAAATATCATTTCTCCAAATTCCTCATAAATGACTTTTCCCTTAAAACTAGCTTGTAAAGACACATTTTTAAGCGATAGTCCTTGTAATTCTTTTACCCAATCTTCTTGAATCTCTAATGGAGCTAAAGATGGTTTTATAGGAACAATATCATGATCAAAGGCTTTTGCAAATTTGTATCCATCTCCTGTAGATCCTGTAGTTGGATAACTCATACCTCCTGTAGCTACTATAACTTTATTTCCTAACACTTTCTGTCCATCTGTTAATCTTACTCCTATGACTTGCCCCTTTTCTTGAAGTATTTCACTTACTTGTCTTTGAAGTCTTATATCTACATTATATTCTCTCATATAGCTTTCAAATGCTTTTATAACATCACTTGATTTATCCGACTTTGGAAATACACGATTTCCTCTTTCTACTTTCGTAAAAACACTATATTTATGCATAAGATTGATTAAATCTTCATTTGTAAAAGTATAAAAAGCACTATATAAAAAATTTTTATTTGTCGTTATATGATTTAATAAATCCTCTATATCTCCATTGTTTGTAACATTGCATCTTCCTTTTCCAGTAATATAAATCTTTTTTCCAAGCTTTTCATTTTTTTCAAGTAAAATAACTTGATTTCCTTTGGCTGCAGCAGTGCCTGCTGCCATCATTCCTGCAGCTCCACCTCCGATAACAATAACAGTTTCCAATATGATCATCCTCTACTTTATATTTTCTAAGTGACTTGTATCATTAAGTGATACAAGTACAGGTCCATAATCTTTAAAATCAATAATATTGATACAAGTATTATCTAAGCTTATTTTATAAAAATTAGAAAGATCTATATCCATAATACCAAGTAAAATAGACTTAATGGCTACTCCATGAGAAACGATTACAATATTTTTACCTTCATTTTCTTTGATAATATCATGTACTGCCTCTAAAGCTCTTTTTTGTACATCTACTAATGTTTCTCCTCCAGGGATTTGTGCTTGATGAGGTTGATCTCTCCAAACTGTATAATGACTTTCATAAGTTTTTTGAATTTCATTCATGGTAAGTCCTTCCCAATCTCCAAAAGACATTTCTCTTAAATCATCTATTTTAGAAACAGGTATACCTACTTTTTCTCCTAAAGTTAAAGCAGTCTCATAAGCTCTATCTAAATTGCTACTATAGATGCAATCAATTTTATATTTGTTCATTTTTTCTGCCAAAAGAGATGCTTGTAATTTTCCTTTTTCTGTTAATTCTATATTTTTAGACCCTTGCGCTCTAAATTCTAAATTCCACTTTGTTTGTCCATGTCTTACTAAATATAATCTAGTCATTTTTGCTCCCCCTTTAAAATATCAAATTTATTATACCATTAAATAAGTATATTTCTTAGTATTTTTCCCTATTTATCAAAAAAATTCTCATATTCTTATTTAAACTACTATAAAATAAAAAGCTACGAATTTTACGTAGCTTTTTATTTTATAGTATAGTATTTTTATCATTATATACATTATGTTTTTCCCAAATGCGCTCTAGAGTGCTAAATGTATTGGCTATCTCTGATTTTTCCCTCATTCCTACTGCAACAACTAAAGCATTAATTAAACTTAAAGGTGCCACTAAAGAGTCTACAAAAGAAGCCATATTGCTTCTAGCAATAAGTGTATAATCTGAAATAGCTGAAATAGGAGAACCCTTACTATCTGTAATCCCTATAACTAAAGCTCCTTGCTCCTTTGTAAAATTTAATGCATTCAATGTATTAGCAGAATACCTTGGAAAACTCATACCTATTACTACATCATCTTTTCCTATTCTTATCATTTGTTCAAATACATCACTTACTCCAGGTGTAACAATCTTTACATTGTCTAATATAAGGTTTAAATAAAATCCTAAATATTCAGCTAATGTACTTGAACTTCTAAGTCCTATAATATAAATTCTCTTTGCATTAAAGATACTATCTATAACTTTTTGAAAAACAACATCATCCATCTCTTCAATAGTAGCTTTAATATTATCCATATCTGCTTTTAAAACTTTTTTAAGCACTGCTCCTTCATTTGTATAATCATTAGACATTTCAAGTCTTTGTACTGTAGTAAGTTTTGTCTTAATCAGTTCTTGTAGTTCCTGTTGAAGTTGTGGATACCCTTCATATCCCAATGCATTTGCAAAGCGTACAACTGTAGACTCACTTACTCCTACTTTAATACCTAATTTAGATGCAGTCATAAAAGCAGCTTTGTCATAATTATTCATAATGAATTGTGCAATTAATTTTTGACCTTTACTCAGTCTTGAATAACTTTTTTGTATTATTTTGATTAGATCTACACGGTCATCCCTCATGAAAATTTTCCTTTCTTGGGCAAATTCACACACATATTCTATAGCCCTGCTACCAGCTTTTTGCAATATCCTTTTCATTTTTATTGGGGATTTTATTCTTCCAATTTTTGAAAGATAATGTTTTCCTCATATTCATAATAACAAAAAAAAATATGAAATGCAATTTATATTTCATATTTTTAAAAAACTTATAAAACGATGCAATTTCATATTCAAATTCCATACAAGTTTGTCATTATTATTGCATATATTTAATATGACTTTTTCACACTTGGATATCCCACCCTTTAACTTTTTCTATCAAATCAAATCTTGTTAAATCAAAGTGAATAGGCGTAATCGCTATATAATTGTTTTCTATACTATATGTATCTGTTCCTTCTTCTTTTTTTTCATCTACTAACTCTCCACCTAACCAAAAATATGTTTCTCCCCAAGGATCTTTTCTTTCTATAAATGTATTATTGTATTTTCTAGCTCCTAGTGTAGAAATATGAACTCCCTGAATTTCCTCTTTTCTACAATTCGGAACATTTACATTGAGCAATGTATCTAGTGGTAGTTCATTTTCTATTAATTTTTTTGCTATTTGGATAGAAAATTCAGCAGCACCATCATAATAAAGATTTCTAAAAGATGCCAAAGATATAGCAACAGAAGGATACCCAAGAATTGCTCCTTCAATAGCTGCAGATACCGTTCCAGAATACAAAACATCTGTTCCTAAATTAGGACCTTTATTAATTCCTGAAAAAACCATATCAATTTTTTCTTTAATAAGTCCTTGTATTCCAATTTTAACACAATCTGCTGGTGTTCCACTTACTGCCCAAGCATCAAAATCTTTATCAAAGAATTTGACTTTTTCTGCTCGAATAGGTTCATGCATAGTAATGGCATGCCCTGTCGCACTTCTTTGTCTATTCGGAGCTACTACATATACTTTTCCTATTTTTGATAATGCACAAGCTAAACTATAAATTCCTGGTGCAAAAATACCATCATCGTTGGTCACTAATATATTCAAATTTATTCCCTCCATTTACATAGAATTCTTATTATAGTAATTTGCCATATAACCAATACTATTATTATAACATCTTTCATAAGGAGTGATTCTATTGATTCAAATTGATGACTCAGGAAGCGGAAGTTTAATTGGTGGTACTTGTATTGGTGCCATGCGTAGAGAAACAAAAGAATATGCTTATGATATTATTCCCCTACATTTTTATCATGATCATGCTTTTGAAAAAAAATTATATTTAAATCATGTAATAACCATCATCAAAAATTTATTCCATAGGCTAGGAGTAAATAAAGATGAAAAAATAGAAGTATGTAGAGGATATATGTTTGATGAACTTAGGCTATATTTAAAAGAAGAAGGTTATCATTTTTATAATACGGTTATTGAAGATCCTCTGCAATCAAAAATTGAAAAAACCTTTGAAGAATATACTATTTCTTTAGGACTTCCTAGAGAATTTCTAAATTATACAAAATATCCTTTTCATTTTCATCGTCTTTTAAGATGGGTTTATGCAGATTATGAAAATCGATCTTGTCTTTGCAAAACAGGTTGGAAGAGTTGGAAAAAATATGGAAATTTAAATCTTCAAATAGAGGAATCTTGCTTAAATCATTCTAAATATAAATGCTTAAAATGTTTTGAAAAAATAGAGAATAACACCAATGTAAAAGTATTAAAATATCATAGCAACAAACCAAATATCATCTACCTTCATATGAATTGCTAAAATTTATTTTTTTACAATCCCTAAGAGCATTGGAGGCTTTTTATTTTGATTTGTATAATTTATTTCAAATACATGATAAGTTATAGAATCAAGGTTTTGGGTAAATTCTATTATTTCTTTTTTTTCTTGCTCTCCTTCTTTATGCCCTGGATAAATAACCATCATAATAAGTCCTTCTTTTTTTAATAATTGCAAAGACTTTTGAAGAGCTACGATGGTTGTATTGGCCTTTGTAACAATTTTATGGTCTCCTTTTGGAAGATACCCTAAATTAAAAATAATAGCAGAAACCTCTTTCTCTATATATCGATCCATGTTTTCATGTCCATCTTTAATCATACACACATTTTCAATTTTATTTTCTTGTAACAATTTTTTTGTATTCTCAATAGCCAAATCTTGTATATCAAAAGAAAATACACGCCCATCTACGCCTACCATATTCGCTAAAAAGAGAGTGTCATGTCCATTTCCCATAGTAGCGTCTACTACTACATCTCCTTTATAAATCATATTTTTTAAAATTTCTTGTCCAAAAGTTGTTGGTCTTGTAAGTGTTTTAATATTCATTTTGTCACCTCTAACTATTTCTTAAATAATCCACTTCTTCTTTTGTAAGTCTTCTCCATTTCCCCTCTTCTAAATCATTTATTTTAATTTTTCCTATAGAAATTCTTTTTAAATCTACAACAGGATGATTGATTTGGTCAAACATTCTTCTGATTTGTCTATTCTTCCCTTCGTGAATGATGACTTTTGTTATACAAAATCCTCTACCTTGTTTTATAATTTCAATATGAGCAGGGGCTGTTATATACTCTCCTATATCTACACCATTTTTAAATTTTTGTAATTCTTCTTTTGTAGGTACTCCTTTTATTTTAGCCATATATGTTTTTTTTACTTCATGCTTTGGATGAGTAAGATGATAAGTAAAATCTCCATCATTAGTTAAAAGTAAAAGTCCTGAAGTATCAAAATCAAGTCTTCCTACGGGATATATCCTTTCTTCTATATCTTTTAATAAGTCCAGTACTGTAGGTCTATGAAATTCATCAGATACAGTGGTTATATATCCCTTTGGTTTATTAAGCATAATGTATACATTTTTTTGTTCTAGCTCAATAAAATTACCATCTACATATATTTTATCTTTCGTAAGATCAATCTCAACTCCCATGTCTTTAATTACCTGATCATTTACTTTCACTCTTCCTTCTTTGATCATTTCTTCTGCTTTTCTTCTAGATGCAATTCCTGCATGAGCAATATATTTTTGTAATCTCATTTTAAATCTCCTTTATCGTATGTATATGTCTATTATATATTCTATACCATATCTTGTTCAAATATATTTGATATTTATATCTATACGAAAAAGCTAAAAATTTTTTTAAAAATAAGTAGATTTATACTAAATTAGATGATATATCAATACTATTTCATTATATAATTTCAAAAAAATCAGTAAATTTATCTGCACCAGTATTTTTCAGGTAAACAAAGTTAAATTCTCTTGTTACTTCAATATGTTTGATTGTAAAAACACCAAGGTTTTTATTACTTTTGGCAATAGCATCATATACAAACGAAATTCCGCAGTAATTTAAAACAAGCTCTTTAATTAATTCGAAGCTGCTAATGCACGTTAAACGTGTAAAACAATCAAGAGAATAATTCTGTTCAAGCAAAAGTTGTTCAAAAATTGCTCTTGTACCCGAGCCTTGCTCTCTAATAATAATGTTTTCCTTAAATAATTCTTGTAACGGCACAGCTTTTCCTGCAAAGGGATGTTCCTTTGCACAGATCCCTACAAAAAGCTCTTTTTTGAATAGCTTGTAGTCATAACTTCGCTTATCAAAAAAGCCTTCGATTAATGCAATGTCCAACTCCTTGTGGTTCAATTGATTTAATAAGTGCTCTGTATTATCAACAATAAGCGAAAGTTCAATATCCCCTCGTTGTAATAATCTCAAAACCTGTTTGTTAATCACATAGTCACCTATTGTTTTCGTTGCTCCTACGCTGATTTTTACTTTATTTGGAACAGATAGCTTTTTTCGTATAGAATTTTCATTATAATCAGCTGATCTTGCATAATTTTCAAGTATCTTTCCAGCTTCGGTTTTGGAGAGTTTTTTTCCATTATAAGAAAACAACTTGCAACCATATTCCTGCTCTAAAAACTGTATATGTTGCGTTACCGCTGGCTGTGTCATATTTAATTGTTTTGCAGTCACTCTATAATTCATAACATCACACAACTTTAAAAAAGTAAATATTCTATAATCAAGCATAAGTCACCTCGATAAATATATCTTATCATTTGATAAATAATAATAATTTGATATTATCACGTTCACATGTTAAAATCAAATTTATAAAATTGAAATAGAGGGTGATGAAATGAAAAGTAAAATCAAATCAATAATAGGAATTGTTCCTGGCTTACTTATTGCATTGTCAATTGCAGTTGTTGCAAAGTTTTTGGAGAGCTTACTCCCCATTCATCTTATAGGCGCTTCTGTTATTTCATTATTTATCGGAATGATAGTTAACAGTTTTTGGAATCCTGCATTTTTAAAAGCAGGATTGAAATTTACATCTAAAAAAGTATTAAAATTTGCGATTATTCTTTTAGGAGCCTCTTTAAGTATAGGAACAGTCTTAACAGTGGGAAAAATGTCACTTATGGTTATGTTCTTTACACTTCTAACTTGTTTTGGAGGCGGATATATTATAGGAAAAATGTTAAAATTAAATTGGAAACTATCCAATCTTATCTCAGCAGGAACCGGTATTTGTGGTGGATCTGCCATTGCAGCCATTGCACCTGTGATTGATGCTGAAGATAGAGATATTGCGTATGCAATGTCAGCAACCTTTTTGTTTGATATGGCAATGATTGTACTATTTCCCTTTATGGGAAGATGGATGGGCCTTAGTGATATGGCATATGGCTTATGGGCAGGAACAGCTGTAAATGATACCTCAAGTGTTGTTGCAGCAGGCTTTGCATTCAGCGAAGCCGCTGGTGATTTTGCAACTATGGTAAAATTGACAAGAACACTTTCAATTATTCCAGTAGTAGTGATTTTTGCTCTAATTAACATTCACATCAAGAGCAAAGAAACAGTAGGAACCACCGAAACATTGCGCAATAAAGTAAATTTCTGGTCATTATTTCCTTGGTTTATCGTTGGCTTTGTAGTACTTGCAATCATAAATAGTTTTAATATAATTCCTGTAGCTATTTCTAGTGCTGCAAAGGAATTGAGTAAGTTTCTTATGGTAGCAGCTCTTGCGTCAATCGGGTTAAACACAAGTTTTAAAGAAATGCGTAAATCAGGAATTGCTCCAATGGTACATGGTTTTATTATATCTGCGTTGGTTGTTGTTGTAGCAATCTCTGTAGAATATTTTATGGGTATTGTGTGATACAGCGAATACGAAATCAAAAGTCCCCATAATAAAAGAGCTAACCTCTATCGGTTAGCTCTTTTATTATGGGGACTTTTTGTTGTGTTCATTTTATAGAGTATTGATTCATTTACTCATGCTTTTATTCATACATTTTATCTATTCTATTTTGAACTTCTTCATCTTCTAGGAATTCATCAAAAGTTACTTGTTTGTCAAAAATTCCTGCTGGCGTAATCTCAATAACTCTATTTGCAATAGTTTCTATAAACTTATGGTCATGAGATGTAAAGATCATACTTCCTTTAAATGCAATCAATCCATCATTTACTGCTTGAATAGATTCTAAGTCTAAATGGTTTGTTGGTTCATCTAGCAATAATACATTGGCACCAGAAAGCATTAATTTAGAAAACATACATCTTACTTTTTCTCCTCCAGATAAAACCTTTGACATTTTCAAAGGCTCTTCTCCAGAAAATAACATTTTCCCTAAAAATCCTCTAATAAAGGATTCTGATTTTTCTTCTGAATATTGCCTTAACCAATCTATTAAGTTAAGATCTATATCTTCAAAATACTCAGCGTTATCCTTTGGTAGATAAGCTTGAGTAGTAGTAATACCCCATTTGAATGTTCCTTCATCTGGCTCCATCTGACCCATTAAGATCTCCATTAAAGCAGTCTTTGCCATTTCATTTCTTCCAAGAAGAATAATTTTATCTCCTTTGTTCACAACAAATGAAATATTATTTAATACTTTGACTCCATCAATAGTTTTACTAATTCCTTCTACTGTTAAGATATCTTTTCCTGCTTCTCTTTCTGGAGTAAATCCAACAAATGGATATCTTCTTGAAGAAGGCTCAATATCTTCTACATTAATTTTATCTAATAATTTCTTTCTTGAAGTAGCTTGTCTTGCTTTAGAAGCATTAGAGCTAAATCTTGCAATAAAGGTTTGTAATTCTTTTATTTTTTCTTCTTTTTTCTTATTTTGATCCTTCATAAGCTTTAATGCCAATTGACTAGATTCATACCAAAAATCATAGTTTCCTACAAATAATTTAGCTTTTCCAAAATCAATATCTAGCATATGTGTACATATTTTGTTTAAGAAATGTCTATCATGGGATACCACAATAACTGTATTTGGATACTCTATTAAAAATTCTTCTAACCAATTGATTGCTTTAAAATCCAAGTGATTGGTAGGCTCGTCCAATAAAAGAATATCAGGATTTCCAAAAAGAGATTGAGCAAGTAATACCTTTACCTTTTCGCTTCCTTCTAATTCTTCCATCTTTTTATAATGAATATCTTTTGTAATGCCAAGTCCCATTAATAATTTTTCTGCATTAGTTTCTGCATCCCATCCATCTAATTCTGCAAATTCACCTTCAAGCTCAGATGCTTTTATACCATCTTCTTCTGTAAAATCTTCTTTTTGATAAAGAGCATCTTTTTCCTGCATAATTTCATAAAGTCTTTTATGTCCCATAATAACTGTATCTAAAACAACATATTCATCAAATTCAAAGTGATCTTGCTTTAAAACTGCTAATCTTTCACCTGGTGTAATAGATACAGATCCTGTATTTGGTTCAATTTGACCAGATAATATTTTTAAAAATGTTGATTTTCCTGCACCATTTGCTCCTATTACTCCATAGCAATTTCCTGGAGTAAACTTTAAATTTACATCTTCAAATAATTTTTTATCTCCATATCTTAATCCTACGCCTGTAACTGTAATCAAATTTGTGTTGTTATACAACGATCTTGTATAACGTCCTCCTTTCAATTTTACATAGAAAAAATTGCACAAAATGTGCAATTTTAAAAACTATCTTTATTATACACGTTTTTACATCATTATGAAATACTTTTCCTCAATATTTATAAGTGATTATAATTTATCTATTCATTTTCTTCATTTAGTAGTATATGTATTGTTGGTTTATAGAATATCTTTTGTGCTACTTTGTAGATATCTTCTTCGTTAATATCCTCTAAATCTTTTAGATCCTCCATAAATGCATCTATCTTTTTTGACATTAACTTTTGATGTAGTATATAATTTCCTAGTCCTTGGGAATCTTCTAATATAGAAGCGATCCCTGTTTTTAGAACCTTTTTCATATGCATAATATTTTTATCATTAAAAGAAATCTGTTTATGAATAATCTTTTGGATACAATTTTGTATTACTTCTTTTGCTTCATCAATATGTTCTTTAGAAGTTGCTGTGTAAATAGCTAATGTTTTAATAAAATTTGTAGGATCCATTTCTGAATAAACATCATATGCAAATCCTCTTTCTTCTCTAAGTTCTCTAAATAAAATAGAATTTGCACTTTCTCCTAGCTTGTAGTTTAGTATTTCTAAAGCTAATTCTTCTTTTCGAGTCAAACCATGAAAAGTATATAAAAATAAAATAGTACTCTGCTCTATATTTTTTTTATATGTTATTTTTTCTATATCCTTATTTTTTTCTACATGTACCGATCTAGTTTGTTGTTCTTTTTTGTTCCAATGTCCAAAATATTTTTCTATTATATTTTTGACTTGATCATGTTCATAAGAAGACACAACGCTCATTACACATTGATTTGGAATATAATTTTTATGATAAAAATCAATTAAATCTTCTTTTGTAAATGCTTTTACCGTCTTTTGTTTTCCTAAAATAGAATGCTTTAAAGGACTCTTTGAAAAAGCAATGTCATGAGCTTTGATAAAACTAAATTCTTCTACATCATCTAAATCTGTTTTAAGTTCTGATAAAATTACCTTTTTTTCTTTTTCCATTTCATCTTTTGGAAAAGTTGAATGAATAATCATATCTGATAAAAGCTCTATAGATATTTCAAATTCTTCTTTTAATGCATGAATAGAAAAAACTGTAGAAGTATAATCTGTATATGCATCATAAGAGCCTGCTCTTTCTTCAAAGTCTTGATTGATTTTGTGATTATCTCTTTTATGAGTTCCTTTAAAAAGCATATGCTCAATAAAATGGCAAATTCCTCTTTCACTCTCTTTTTCATAAATGGGTCCTACTTTTAATCCTATATGAATGGAAAATAATTGTGTATCTTTTTTTATGGTTACAAGGTCTATTCCATTTTTCAATTTAAATTCTCCACTATTAAAAATCTTATTTGTCATCCTATCTCCCTCTAATTAATCTTTTATTTTTAATAAATATCACTTTTTAAAATTTCAAATTTTTTAATGCATCTGCTAAAGCAGTATTGATTGGTTCATCATTTTTCTTCTTTTGGTTTTTAAGGTACTTATTTACTTCATTTTTTGATGGTTTTCCTTTTGCTTGTTTTTTTCTTTCATTAAAGGCAGAAAGTTTTTCTCTATGTCCACATGAACATACAAATATTTTTCCCTCTCCTTCTCCACGAAGCTCTAATTTCTTATGACAATTAGGACATCTTGCATTAGTCGTTTGAGAAATATTTTTTTTATGTCCACATTCTCGATCTTGGCAAATAAGCATTTTCCCCTTCTTACCATTTACTTCTAACATGTATTTACCGCACTCTGGACATTTTGTTCTTGTCAAATTATCATGCTTAAATTTTTCTTGACTATTTTTGATTTCATGGACAATTGATCGTGTATACTCTTTCATATGACCAACAAATTCATCTTTATTAAGTTTTCCTTTTGAAATTCCATCAAGCTTTTGCTCCCATTTTGCGGTTAAAGTAGGTGATGTTAGATCCTTAGGAGCCAAGTCAAGGAGCTGCTTTCCTTTTGAAGTAATCAAAATATCTTTTCCTTTTTTTTCAATTAGAAAAGTATTAAATAACTTTTCAATAATATCTGCTCTTGTAGCTACTGTTCCTAATCCCCCTGTTTTTTCTATGGTTTTAACTAAGTCTTTATTTTCTGTATGCATATATTTTGCTGGATTTTCCATAGCTGAAAGTAAACTTCCTTCATTAAAAGGTGATGGAGGCTTTGTCTTCCCCTCTGTCATACTAACTTTTAATATATTTATTAAATCTCCTTTGTTTATAGAAGGTAATATTTGATCTGTTAAAGATTCTTCATCTTCTTCCTCAAAATGATTTTGATAGACTTCTTTCCACCCTTGTTTTATAATTCTTTTTCCTTTGGCGATAAAAATTTCATCCTCTATTTTTGCTTTTATAGTAGTTTGTTCATATTCAAAAGGAGGATATAAAACAGCTAAAAATCTTTTTACAACTAAATCATATATTTTCCTTTCTTTGTCACTTAAACTACTTAAAAATACTCTTTGTTCTGTTGGAATAATGGCATGATGATCTGTTACTTTTATATTATCTACAAAATGTTTACTAACTTTAATATCATTTTTTAATATTTTACCACCTATTTTTGAATACTCAGAAATTGCACAAGCTTTGATTCTGTCCTTTAAAGTATCTACTATATCTAAAGATAAATGCCTAGAATCTGTTCTAGGATATGTTAATAATTTATGACTTTCATAAAGTCTTTGCATAATAGATAATGTTTCTTTTGCAGAGTATCCAAATATTTTATTCGCATCTCTTTGAAGCTCTGTCAAATTGTATAGTTGAGGAGCATAAGTTTTTTTATAAACTTTGTCTACTTCTATAACCTTTGCATTTTTATTTTGAACAGAATCTATTATTTTTTCACATTTATTTTTGTCAAAAGTTTTTATATCTTTTGAATGATGATCCTGCCATACAAGCTTTAAGTCCTTTGCCTGGATAGTAATTCCATAAAATGCTCTTGGAATGAAATTTTGAATTTCTGCTTCTCTTTTTGCTATCATAGCTAGTGTTGGAGTCTGTACCCTTCCACAAGACAATTGAGCATTGTATTTACAAGTAAGTGCACGTGTAGCATTCATTCCAACAAACCAATCTGCCTCAGAACGAGCAACAGCACAATGATAAAGATTTTCATATTCTTTGGCTGTTCTTAATTTAGAAAATCCATCCTTTATAGCTTTTTCTGTAACAGAAGAAATCCAAAGTCTTTTCATTGGCTTTCTCACATGTGCTTTTTCTATGATCCATCTTGCTACAAGTTCTCCTTCTCTTCCTGCATCTGTAGCTATTACAATTTCTCCTACATCTTTTCTATTCATTTGTGCCTTTACAGTATAAAATTGTTTGCTTGTTTTTTTAATCACAACTAAATCAAGATGTGATGGTAGCATAGGTAAATCTTCTATTCTCCATGTCTTATACTTTTCATCATATTTTTCAGGATCTGCTAATGTCACTAGATGCCCTAATGCCCATGTTACAACATATTTTTCACCTTCTAAATAACCATTTCCTTTTTTATTGCAATGTAAAGCTTTTGCTATATCTCTTCCTACAGAAGGTTTTTCTGCAAGTACTAATATTTTATTCATTTTAACAATCCCTTCAAGATTAATATATCTAATGTTATCATAATTTTATAAATAAGACTACAAAAGGATATTATATAAAAAGATACCTACAAATATATGTAGATATCTTCTTATAAATATCTTTATTCTATCTAAAATCAGTTAGAATTCTTTTTTAACTTTTGAACAATAGGATCTAGTCGACTTAATGTCTCATGCGTTTGATTTAATACTTTATTTGAATTTTCTGCTAATTTATTAACCTCTTGAGCTACTACTGCAAATCCTCTTCCCTGCTCTCCTGCTCTTGCTGCTTCGATGGATGCATTCAGAGATAGCATTTTAGTTTGAGAAGTAATACTTGATAAACCACTTAAATTTTGCTTTAAATCATCATTAATTTTTAGTAGTTCATTAATTGCCTCTAAATTAGAATTTTCTACACCTGTTGAAATTCCAATACCAATAGCACCTATCACCTTGTCTTTTAAAATAACAGGGATACATATAGCTTTAAATGCATATCCATAAACATGAGATGGTACTTCCACAGTAATCACCTTGTTCGTTTTCATTGCTGTAATTAGTGGATCATCCTTTGGTATCTCTTGTCCTATCACTGTAGATGTATCAATTGTTTTTCCTTTTTTATATGCTAAAAATTTTGTTTGATCTGTCAAACACATCATAGCATCTAAATTGAACAAACCAGCAGCAACCTCTACTGTAAACTTAAGCTTTTCCAAATCTTCAATCTGATTAATTTGCATGCAAATATCTCCTCTCTCGTTGATCTATTTTTTGCTTTTGGAATATATATCCCTTTCTTGCATAAATTACTCATACAATTTATTTTGTCAAAAGTCATCGAGTATATTTTATATTGTAACATTTTCATCCATCCTCATCTAGTCTTTTTATTTGACGAAATCAACAAATCAAAAAATTTAATATATGCAGTAAATTCTTGTATTTTTAAGAATTATAGGATTTTATATAAAAAACTCCAATCATAAAAATAATTGGAGTCTTATTATTCATCAGATAGATCTGTCATTGTTAAGCCCTCAAATTTCTCAAGTTTTGGTAAATCATTTAATTGATTAAATCCAAAAGCTTTTAAAAATACATCTGTAGTTTTGTAAAGAATAGGTCTTCCTGTTTTCTCTAATCTTCCACTTTCTTCTATTAACTCTTTTTCTAAAAGCGTATTCATAGCTTTATCACTTTTTACTCCACGAATTCCTTCTACTTCTGGTCTTGTGATAGGTTGATTGTATGCAATAATGGCTAAAACTTCTAATGCTGCTTGAGTCAGTCCCTTGTTTTGTGATGGAGTACACAGTTTTTGAATATAATCAAAATATTTACTATTTGTACATAATTGAAAATTGTTATTGACTTCTATGATTTGAATCCCTCTATTTTCTTTTTCATATGTTTTTTTCAAATCTATTAAACATTTCCTTATATATTCTTCAGATAAATCCAATGTATCTGATATATTTTTAATAGAAAGTGGTTCTCCCCATACAAATAGCATAGATTCTATAATTGACTTTACTTCTTTTTCTTCCATTTTAATCCACCTCATTTATCACTTTTATTTGAATCATAATCTTTCCAAATACTCTATCTTGTTGGACAAAAATAAATTTTAATTTTATAAGTTCTAGTAGTGCTAAAAAAGTTACTACCATTTCACTTTTATTATATGGTTCATGAAATAAATCTTCAAATTCCACAGCATTTCTAAGTATAACAATTTCTTTGATGGACTTTATTTTTTCTTCTAAGCTATATTCATCTCTTTGAATAGAATGAAATTTCATATTTTTTTCGGATAATTTTCTTCTTTTTTTCAATAACTTTTCAAAAGCATCTATTAAGTCTTTCATATCGATATTTTCTATTTCTTTTGAATCTGTCTGAATATATTCATCCAATTGTTCTGGATTTTTATAAAAAATTTTGGTATACAACTCTTCTCTATTTTTTAGTTCTGTAGCTACATGTTTATATTTTTTATATTCAATTAATCTTTTTACTAATTCTTTACGAGGATCTTCTTCCTCTATATCCATTTCAATTTGATTTTCTTCTTCATTTGGAAGAAGCATCTTAGATTTTATTTCTATTAATGTAGCTGCCATAACTAAAAACTCACTAGCTATTTCTAGATCAAATTTTTTCATATTTTCTATATACTCCATATATTGTTCTGTAATCTGAGCAATAGGAATATTATAAATATCTACTTTTGCCTTTTCAATTAAGTGGAATAATAAATCAAAAGGTCCTTCAAATTCTTTTAATTTTATATTATAAGACATGTTTTCACCTGCTTTTCGGGAATTTCTACATTATTATATCATAAGTATACAAACAAAAGAAAAAAGTAATCACACAAATTTGTGTAACTACTTTTTTCTTAGGAATATAAGAACTTTTTATTATTGTACAGTTTTTAATATTATCTTTTTAAATATATTTCCAAATGAAGCTTGTTTTATATCTTCTTTAGCAACCAAATCTGCTCTACCCATTTCTTCTCCCTCTTTGGTAAGAATAATTTCTCCAATTTTTTGATTTTTTTTCACAGGAGCTTTTATACTTTTAGGTACTATAATTTCTTTTTGTATTTTATTTTCCTCTCCTTTTTTTACTAGTATACTCACTTGATCTTTTGTTATCACTGTTAATTTTTCCTTTGTTCCTTTCTCAATAAGTACTTCATCCATGCTCTGATTTTTTTTCGCTATAGATACACTACTATAAGAAGCAAATCCATAATTTAAAAGTTTCTTAGCTTCTTCAAATCTTATAGGAGAAGTTTCACATCCCAGCACTACAGCAATTAAAGTTAATCCATTTTTAGTAGCTGAACCAGATAAACAATACTTGGCATCTGATGTAAAGCCTGTCTTAATTCCATTCGCTCCTGGATAGCTTCTAATTAATTTATTTGTATTTGTAAGTTGAAGATTTGTTTCTTTCTTATTTGGCAATCCTACTTTCATAGTAGACATCCAAATAGTTAAATATTCATGTATTTTAGGATATTTTAATAACTCTCTTGACATAATAGAAATATCATAAGCACTCGTGTAATGTCCTTCTTGAGGCAATCCATTTGTATTCATAAATTGTGTATCATTCATTCCTAATTCTTTGGCCCTTGCATTCATTTTTTGTACAAAAGTCTCTTCAGTTCCACTAATATATTCTGCTAATCCTACACAAGCATCATTTGCAGAAGCTACGGCAATCCCTTTTAAAAGCTGATCTACACTTTTTGACTCTCCTGGTTCTAAATAAAGTTGACTTCCTCCCATAGAAGAAGCTCTCTCACTAATTGTAATATCATCTTTAAGTGAAATCTTTCCTTGGTCTATGGCTTCCATAGCAAGTAACATGGTCATTATTTTTGTTACACTAGCAGGTGGAAGTTTATCATGAGAATTTTTTTCATAAATAATTTTCCCACTTCCTGCATCTATTAAAATAGCTGATTTAGCATCTACATGAAATTCCTCTGCATTTGCTATAAATAGTCCGTTGTTTAAGATTAAAATAAAGCATATAAAAAAAATAATACTTTTATTTTTTACTTTCATCTATTGTCCTCCTTAACTTTGTATTTAATCTTATCTTTTCCATTCATGACTTTTGTTATACAAAAAAAGAACCTATTTAGGCTCTCGGATGTGTTTTTTCATAAACTTCTTTTATTTTGTTTTTTATAAGAAGAGTATATACTTGTGTGGTAGATATATCTGAGTGTCCAAGCATTTCTTGAACAGATTTCAAATCTGCTCCATTCTGAATCAAATGTGTAGCAAAAGAATGTCTTAATGTATGAGGTGTAATTTTTTTATCGATTTTAGCCTTTTGAGTATATTTCTTTATAATCTTCCAAAAACCTTGTCTTGTCAATCTATTTCCTTGATAATTTACAAATAAAGACTCTTCGTTTTGTGTAACAAGATAATCCCTTACATTGACTATATATTTTTCTAAAGTTTTTTTTGCAATAGTTCCTATAGGAATAATTCTTTCCTTAGTTTGTGTATGGCAACACTTTATATAGTCCATTTCAATATTTATATCAGAAATATTTAAAGCTACTAATTCAGAAACTCTTATCCCTGTTGCGTATAAAAGTTCTAACATAGCTTTATCTCTGATTCCTTTTTGAGTATGATCAGGTTGAGATAATAAAAGTTCTATCTCCTTTAATGTAAGAACTTGTGGAAGCCTTTTTTGTGTTTTAGGAGATTCAAGCTGAAATGTAGGATCTTGATCCATGTATTTTTCATATACAAGATATTGACAAAAAGACCGAATAGCTGCTAGACTCCTAGATATAGTAGAAGTTGCTTTTCCTTTTTTTTGAAGATATAATAAATATGTGATGACTATTGTTTTATTTACTTGATTGATTTTTATAATTTCTTTTTCTTTTAAAAAATCTATAAATTGATGAATATCTCTTTTATAAGACTCTAAAGTATTATTAGATAGTTCTCTTTCATATTTTAAATATCTAGTAAAACCATCCAAGTAAGTATCCATAAGCTTTATCCCCTTTGTTCTATACGTTTTCATCTAATGGTTAATATATTTTTTACCTCAATAAACATTCTATCATAAAATATAGATTTTCTTTAAAATTTTTTTCTTGGGTATGTGAACTAGATACAAAGGTACTATTTCCACTAGGAGGTCCTCCTCTTTTTTCTATGGTCCATAATTTTGCTAGTTGATCTATAAGTTGAGGTAATAACAATGAAAATATAATCAAAATCAATAATATTTTTACAAAAAGTCCTATATATCTATTCATATTCTCCTCCTAATTACATATATCCTGCAATTACCTTCATAAATATAGGTGTGATATAAGCTTCAATTACACATCCTAAAATCACAACTATAAATATAGCTCCATTAATGGTGCTATACAATACAAACTGCTTAAACGTATTATTATGTAATGAATGAGACTTATTGAATTTAAGTCTAAGAAGCATCTTTGAAAAACTAATTGCAATAACACCTATGGTAATAATACTAGGAATAATAAATAAATTTTGAGGTAATACTGAAGCCAGTGCAAAAACCATTCCCTTCCACCCAAGTTGTTCTATAAAAAACCCTACAGTAAAACCAATAATCAGACCTCTTATACCTACTAAAATCAATATAAGGGGCATACCTATTACTGTAACTCCTAAAATCCAAATAAGAATTACTGTTTGTAAATTATTACTTAAAGATTGATTAAGTATAGCAAGTGATTCAATAGAGTCTTTATTTAAAATTTGAAAAAAGCTCTTCATATATTGAATCAATTCTTGTTTTTGAAGATCTGTTAATGCCTTCACAGTAAAAGCTCCAGATGAAATACCTATAATAAAAAACATACATACCAAAAAATAAATCATGGCATTTCCTTGTATATGCTTTAAAACAATATTATTAAATCTTTTAAGCAAATAAAAACCCCCTTCCTCAGCAATGTATATAAAATATTATGCATATGAAAGAGAGAATATGACTTGTCTATTTAAATTTGTCCTATTTTTTTAACAAACTATCTTTTACAGCTAAGATACCCATTATTGTTTTAGAATCTTTAATCTTTCCATTGTAAATCATCTCCAAAAGATCCTCTATAGAATATTCCTCTATTTCTATGTACTCTCCTTCATCAGGATTTGCATCTCCTAAAGTTAAGTCTTTTGCTACATATAAATAAATTACTTCATCAGAAAATCCTGCTGATGTATAAAATTGAAATAAATATTCTACATTTTGGGCTATATATCCTGTTTCTTCTTTTAATTCTCTTATAGCACAATCATAAGGATCTTCTCCTTTATCTAATTTTCCAGCCGGAATCTCAATTAAAATATCTTCTATAGGTTTTCTAAATTGTTTTACCATAATAATTTTTTTGTCTTTTGTAATAGGCACAATGCAACTTGCCCCAGGATGTTCTACGATTTCTCTAGTTCCTAACTTTTTCTCTGGTAATTGTACTGTATCTACTCTGAGATTGATCATTTTTCCTTTGAAAATCATTTCAGTCTTTATAGTTTCCTCTTTGGGTATCATTTTTATCCTCCTTTAGGAATATTGTGGGACAACTTTTCATATACTGAATCAAATTCTATTGTAAAGGATTTGATAAAATGTATAAAATTATTTTTGACAATCATCTTTTTTGTGTGGGTAAAGTTTACGAATTACTAGAAGTTTTAGAAGATCTGTCCAACAAGTATACTAATCTAGAAGATTTGATTGAGGATCATCTAAAAGTTTCAAAGCAATCTTTGCAGAAAGTCCACAGGTCATAAAATATTCTTTTTCTTCTTCAAAGCTTCTTCCCATAGTTCTCATATTTAAATTTGAATCTCTTAAAATATGGTAAATTTCTTTACAATCTTTATAAACAATTTTATGTTTGGATAAAATAAAAGTATTTTTTAATTGTTCTTTTATATATTCTTGTTTTTCTTGTTCTAATTGTGGAAATCCCACAATGGCTTTTGTTTTGGCAATGGTATCTAAAACTGTAAGGGTATGATGACTGATCCCTTGATGTCTTTTTCTTTGATCTGCAAAGCTCATTCTAGGAACTGCAATAGGTACTCCTCCTAAATCACTAACTGCATCAATAATATTTCCTTGTTCAATTCCAGTAAAACCAAATTTTGTTCCTGTCCCTACAATTCCAGGTCCCATTGTAACTACTGCTATATCACATTTTGTAATTTCCTTTGAAGCAATCAAACCATTATAAATATTTACACAATCTAAATCTCCACCAAATGCATTTCCTATCGTAATAGTCTTATGAATCATTTTCTTTTCTTTTAGATTTGTTACCATATTGCTTAAATCAATAGGTAGTGCTGCTGCATCTGTCATAATATAACTAATTTTTATATCTGGTTTTAATTTCTTTAAAACTTCTATAATAGGAGGAAGCATACTATGTAATGTACCTACAATCACAGGCATTCCTTCTAAAGATTTAAATTTGTTAAAACAATCATGATCTTTACTATCTTGCTCTTCTGATGCAAAAACTTTTAGTTGATAAGGAGAATATCTTAATTTCACAATATGTCCACCCTGGCTTAAATCTTTATTTGGATGATTTAAATTAGAGATGACAAAGTGATATCCTCCTGTTCCTAAACTTAAATCAAGTGCAGTAGTATTTAAAATCAGCTCATCCTCTAAATTGATTTTTCCTGTTAATCTATTGTAATTGATAGCTTTATATTCTTTATCTTTTATTTTTACCAATACTTCTGTTTTATTTTCATCTTCTTTTAAAATTTTAATAACTTTTCCTAATTTTATCCCAATCATTTTATTCCCTTCTTTCTATATATATTAAAAAAGGCAGATTTTCATCTACCTAATTCATCTAAAAACTTTAATATCTTTACTTTTTCAATAGTTTTTGTTAAAGAATATTTTTCTGTATAAATATGAATACCAATTAAAAATATTAATGCTATGATTCTTATTTTAAAACTTAAAGTTGCACATGTAATTCCTAGAGAAATACCTAAGATATTTGATCCTACATCTCCCATCATCGTCTTTGCTTTTAGATCATAAGGAATATATGCACAAGACGCTCCCATAACTCCTAATAAAAGCATTCTAAATATTTGCGCCATAGGCTGTATGAGTAAAATAACTCCACTCAATAAAAATCCTTTTACAGCTCTTCCAGGACGTAAATCTAACAAATTTATAAAATTTGTAAATAAAGCAATCAAAATAGTATTGATCAATATATTAGTATAATCTTTTGAAAGAATCATACTAACAGTAAGAGCAATCAATCCTCCAAAAGCTGCTTTAAATCCTCCTGTAGTTAATTTTCCCTTAAACATCATTTTGATATGTCCTTTAAGACCTGTAACGTTTCTATTTCCTAAAAGATCATCCATAAGTCCTGCTAATCCCATTCCTAAAGTCCCTGATAAAAATAAAAAAGAAAATAATATTGATTCAAAAAACAAAGAAAATATAGTTAAAATCACAACTACAGGTATAAATACAATTCCTGCACTAACAGGAATATCTTCTCCTTTGTAATTTTTTCTAATACATTCTCCTTCATAAAGTAAATGTAAACACATAGGAGTTAAAAATATAGTGCTCACAAAACCTAAAATCATAAAAATAGAATTCATCCACATTACTGCTTCACCTCTTTATTTTTTTTGAGTAACGTAGATAATATTTGATAAAATTGCTTTCCTCTATGAATGAATCCTTTTAAATCTCTTCCTGTTTCTCTATGAGTCATATCTACATCTACTTCTTTGATCCTATAACCCATATTTAAGATATCAATAGTCATTCCTACTTCTACTCCATAATCAGAAGGAATAGGCCCTAATTTTTTTAGAACCTCACTTTTAAAGCCACGCTGCCCCGATAAAGAAGTATATATTGTTTGTCCCGTATAATATTTTACTCCATATCTAGCAAGATTTTTAACAAGTCCAAAACCACCTTTTTTCTTAGCTGATGGAAACCTTGCAATTGTTACATCTGCTATTTCTTCTAAAATAGGCAGTACCAATTTGTCTACTTCTATAGTGCTTGCGCCTAGATCTCCATCTAAAAATACGATGATCTTACTCTCATCTATTACCTTTTGTATTCCATAGGTAAGAGCAGCTCCTTTTCCTTGATTTTTATCTAAGATATAAACTTCTGCTTTTGTATCCTTTGCTACTTTTACAGTTTGATCTAATGATCCATCGTCTATGATTACAATCTTGTCTATATACATAGATTTTTGAATCCCTTCAATTGTTTCTTTGATTTTATCTTCTTCATTATATGTTGGTACTAAAGCCGTAATCCACTGAGACACTTAATCATCTCCTATTCCTTTATCCTAAATCCTTCCGGAATAAAACTTTCTGCTGTTTCTTTTTCCCCAAAATGTCCTTCTTGTCCACTTACTACCATAAGCATAGAAATTTTTCCAATTAAAGTATCTACATTATCTACAGTAGATATTCTCAATTTTTTATACTCTAAAACATTAGAGTATGCTACATCTAATCTTTCTACAGCAATGGTAGGAATATTAGAATTTTTTAAAAAGTTGATCATTGGAGTATCTATATCTTGTAAAACATTTCTTTGTTCATCTACGCTTCCTCCTCCAATCACAACATATCCAGGATGAGGAATAATTTCTCCTGTATAATCAATCATTTTTTTCTCTTTAAGTTTATTTATAAAATCCATATCATTCCCTAAAGCAAAAGCATTACATAGTCTTTTTGTCAATTGAGCTTGTAAAGATTCCTCTGAATCTTTTGTAAAATTAAATTCATTAATTAAATCTGATGAATCCTCTATTTTTCCTATCATAAAAGAATCATTAATTAAAATATTTGTTACATGATTTGCTCCTGCTTTATAAAAAGCCTCTGTCAAAGTAGAATAATCATAATGCTCTGTTGTCTCTACAATGACAACATTTAGTCCTTTTAATTGATCTTTTGCGATTACAGGATATATGTTATTTAAAAATTTTTCGTTGTTTTCTTTATTTTTATTTAAAACATCAATTTTTTCTTGTAACGCATCTTGTTTGACTTTGAATTCATCAAATTTTTTTTCAAGTTGGGACACCATTTGTTGTTGCTGATCTACAATTAAATCTTGTCCATCTAGCATAATTCCTATAAATAATCCTATTCCTAAGGCTAAAAATATAGCCACGATAGTAATTACATAATATTTTAAGTTGATTACCAAATGTGATACCTCCCTAAAAATTCGATTGGAAAAACAAATTTTAATTTAATAATGAGTAGCTTAAAAAGTTGTTGAACCGATGGAGATAAAGCAGCTACAATAAAAATAGGAATCATAGCTCCAAAAGCCAATCCAACAAAATGTTTCATTTTTACACTTTCTCTATATAACTTATTGACACCTTTGGCATCAATTAGCTTAGATCCCACTTTTAATCGAACTAAAAATGTACTAGCCATTCCTCTTCTACCCTTGTCTAAGAAATCTATCATATTAGAATGAGACCCTACAGCTACAATAAGTTCTGTTTGATTTTCAAATGCAAGTAGCATAGCAATATCCTCACTAGTTCCTGGTGCTGGAAAAACAACAGCTTCAAGACCTAACTCTGTCACTCTCTGAAGTCCTGGGGCTTTTCCATTGGTATAAGCATGTACTACAATTTCTTTACATACTTTTAAACATTCATCAGATACACTATCCATATCTCCTACAATCATATCTGGCACATACCCAAACTCTAAAAGAGCATCTCCGCCTCCATCTACTCCAATTAAAATAGGACTAAATTCTTCAATATAAGATTTTATAGCATGTAGATCCTCTTTATAGTTTTGACCTCTCACCACTACTAAAGTATGTCTTTCCTTAAATTTTGTCTTTACTTTTGGAATTATTAAATTTCCAAGTAAAATATCCTTTTCTTTTTTTGCATACTCTAATGTATTTTCTATAAACTTATCTAATTCATGTTCAAAATTTTCATTTGTTTCTTCTAATCTTTTTTTTATCAGTTCCTTTGTAAGCAAAGTTCCTCTGCCAATCAATTGATTATTTAAATAAATTTTATTATCTTCAATACCTAAAAGATCACCCTCATTAATTTTATCAAAAACTTCTTCTCCTACATAATCTAATATAGGAATACCTGCTTTTTCTAAAATTTCAGGGCCTAAATTAGGATATCGTCCACTAATAGATTCTGCTGCATTGATAACCATACGAGGTTTACACATAACTAAAGAATTTGCAGCTACTTCATCTAGATCTTTATGATCAATGACTGCTATTTCACCTGAGTTTAATCTATTTACAAGTTCTTTTGTTCTTTTATCTATCCTTGCAATGGATGTAGTTAACATATATTTCCTCCGATTGCTTTTTCATTAGTATTACTCTCTTTTTATAAATAATACCAATAAATATATTTTCTACACAAAGCATATTATACCATAATGAACACATAGAATATATAGTTTTACAAAATTAATGCCGTTCCTCTATTTAAAATAGAGGAACAGCATAGTTTTTTATCTATTTGGCAGTAAATAATGTTGCCTTTTGTTTTCCTTCTAATAAATTTTTTAGTACATCTTCATGTTGTCCATTTGTCAAAATCATAGGAATGCCATATTGATTAACTTTTCTGGCTGCTTCAATTTTTGTAGCAATTCCTCCTGTTCCAAATGGGTTTTCCTCTCCCATCTGAATATTTTTTACTAAATGATCAATATTTATGACCTTCTCTAAAAGAACAGCATCTTTATATTCCTTTGGATTTTTATCATATACTCCATCTATATCACTAAACATAATGAGTAAATCTGCATCCCAAAGGTTTGCAGCTAGTGCAGACAATGTATCATTATCTCCAATTTTGATTTCATCTACACTCACTGTATCATTTTCATTAATAATTGGAACTACACCTTCATCTACTAGTGTAAACAAAGTATTTCTTATATTAAGTGTTCTATGCTTATCTGTCAAATCTCCTTTTGTAAGAAGTATCTGGCCAATATGAATATCATATCCTGCAAAAGCTTTTCGGTAAGAATCCATAAGCTCTACCTGACCAATGGCACATAGAGCTTGTTTGTAATGAATATCGCTTTTTCTTTTCCATTTTCCTATGGTTGCAACTCCTGCAATTCTTGCTCCTGAAGATACAATAACTATTTGTTTTCCCAAACCTCTTAAATAATGAATTTGTTCACATAATTTTTTTAAAAAGTTCTTATTAATTGTACCATCTTCATTAGATATGGTATTGCTTCCAATTTTGATGACAATCTTTCTGGCTTCCTTCATGATTTTATTAATCATAACTATCCCTCTATTCTCTGATTTGTCCATTCCCTAAAATGGTATACTTTACGGTTACCAATTCATTGAGTCCCATAGGTCCGCGAGCATGCATTTTTTGAGTACTAATACCCATTTCTGCTCCAAATCCAAATTCTCCTCCATCTGTAAATCTTGTAGAAGCATTTACATATACAGCAGCAGCATCTACTTTTCTTAAGAAATCATTGGCATTTTGTAACTTCTCTGTTAAAATAGATTCTGAATGCTTTGTTCCATATTTTCTAATATGGTCAATCGCTTCGTCTATATCTTTTACTACTTTTACTGCTAATATATAATCTAAATACTCCTCCGACCAATCTTCATCACTTGCAGGATTTACTGAAATAATATTTTGAGTATTTGTACATCCTCTTAATTCTACTTTTTCATGTAACCTATCATGAAGCTTTGGTAAAATTTGATCTGCAATATTTTTATGAATTAAAACACTCTCACAAGCATTACATACTCCAGGTCTTTGTACTTTTGCATTTTCAATAATATCTACAGCTTTTTCTAAATTAGCACTTTCATCTACAAAAATATGACAATTTCCAACTCCAGTTTCAATGGTTGGTACCGTAGCATTTTTTACAACCATATCAATAAGAGATTTTCCTCCTCTAGGAATAATTAAATCAATATATTCATTTAAAGTTAACATCTCATTTACAAGGGCACGATCTGGACTATCTACTAAAGCTACTACTTCATGAGATATTTTACTTTTTTTAAGACCTTCTTGTATCGCATAAACTAAAGCTTTGTTAGAATGAAGAGATGTAGAACTACCTCTTAATAAAATACAATTTCCACTTTTAAGTGCCAAAGCAAAAGCATCTACTGTTACATTTGGTCTTGATTCATAAATGATTCCTATTACACCTAATGGAACAGCCATTTTACTAATTGTAAGTCCATTTTCTAATGTCCATACTTCATTACTTTTCCATACTGGATCTTTTAATTCTATAATTTGATGAATTCCTTCAATCATTGCATCTATTCTCTCTTCATTTAGACGAAGTCTGTCAATTAAACTTTCTTTTGTATTCTTTTTTACAGCATTATCTACATCTTTTTGATTTTCTTTTAAAATATAATCTTGATGTTCCTTTAAGGTTTTTGCTACTTCTTTTAATGCATCATTTTTCACCTTTGTATTTATGATCCCTAAATTTTCTGATTGTTTTTTTAATATTTTACATTTTTCTAAAAAAGACATTTCATACACTCCTTTTTTCCATATAAAAAACCCTCATCCCAAAAGGGACGAGAGTTTACCCGCGGTACCACCCTAATTAGCCAATAATCTTCTGGCTCATCTTTTAGATCGTAACGTGATCTACTCGTAATGGTTTTTCCATATGCTCCAGAGTGGGTTCAAAGAATTTAGCTATAAGACTCTCACCATCGTCTTACTCTCTGTGCAACTGCTTTCTTTTACTATTCTCCTTCAATGCATCAAAGTATTTATATTTAAAAATAATTATATCCAATAATATAATTTATGTCAATAGATTATACTTTTAAATCCACTTCTATTCCTAAAAAGTTTTTGTACTTTTCTAAAATAGGTTTGATATTTTCTTCTATAAACTCAGAGACTTGTTCTGGTGCTCTTCCTATAAATAATTTAGGATCCATCAATTTGTTTATGTCCTCATGAGATAAATTAAATGCTTGATCCCCTGCAATTCTTGTTAATAAATCATTTTCTCTTCCTTTTTCTTTTACTTCTCTTCCTGCATCCATAGAGTGCATTCTTATTTTTTCATGAAGCTCTTGTCGATCTCCGCCTTTTTTTACAGCTTCCATTAAAATATTTTCTGTAGCCATAAATGGAAGTTCGTTCATAATATGTTGATGAATCACTTTTTCATACACTACTAATCCTGAACAAATATTAATACAAATTTCTAAAATTGCATCTACCGCTAAGAAACTCTCTGGAATAGAAATTCTTCTGTTGGCAGAATCGTCTAGTGTTCTTTCAAACCATTGAGTAGATGTAGTCATAGCTGGATTCATTATATTTGCCATTACATATCTAGATAAAGATGCAACCCTTTCACTTCTCATAGGATTTCTTTTATATGCCATAGCTGAAGATCCTATTTGTGTAGATTCGAACGGTTCTTCAATTTCTTTTAAGTGTTGTAATAATCTTATATCATTTGTCATTTTATGTGTACTTTGAGCAATTCCACTTAAAACAGATAATATTTTATAATCTAATTTTCTTGAATAAGTTTGTCCAGTTACAGGAAATGTATCTGCAAATCCAAGTTTTTTTGCTACTAATTTGTCTAGTTTTTTTACTTTTTCATGATCTTTATCAAATAATTCTAAAAAGCTAGCTTGCGTTCCAGTTGTTCCTTTTACCCCTCTTAATTTAATATCATCTATTATACGTTCAACGTCTTCATAATCCATCAATAAATCCATAAGCCATAGAGTTGCTCTTTTTCCTACTGTAGTAAGCTGTGCAGGTTGAAAATGAGTAAATCCTAAAGTTGGTACATCTTTTTGATCCAGTGCAAATTGTGACAATTTATGTATTAAATTGATAAGTTTCTTTTTTACTAAAATCATTGCTTGTTTCATATTAATAATATCCGTATTGTCTCCTACATAAGCACTTGTTGCTCCTAGATGAATAATAGGTTTTGCTTTAGGACATTGTTCTCCAAACGCATATACATGTGCCATTACATCATGTCTTGTCTCTTTTTCTCTTTTTATTGCTACATCATAATTGATTTGATTTTGGTATTTTTTCATTTCTTCTATTTGTTCATCTGTAATTTTAATCCCTAGTTCTTTTTCTGATTCTGCAAGAGCAATCCAAAGCTTTCTCCACGTACTAAATTTTTCATCAGAAGAAAATATTTTTGACATTTCTTTGCTTGCATATCTTGTAATTAGTGGATTTTCGTAAGTTTGTGTCAATTTTGTTTCCCCTTTCTAATATCTTAGACTATCTTTATTCTATATTCTTTTTTACAATCATTCAATACTATTTTTCATATTTATAACAGATTCATAAGAAATACCTACACTTCCTACAGTAGGAACACCTTCCTTTTGATCATCATGATAATCAGAACCTCCTGTTACAAAAAGATTATACTCTTTTGCTTTTTTAAAAAATATTTCTTCATGTTGTGAATCATGTTCTCTATGATATACTTCTATCCCTAAAAATCCTTTTTTTATTAAATCATCTATAAAAATTGATTCATCTAATAACCCTGGATGTGCCAAGGTAGGGATTCCTCCTGATTTTTTTATGATATCAATAGCTTCTTCTACAGATAATTTAAATCTTTCTACAAAAGCTTCTCTTCCTCTTGTTAAAAACTTTTCAAAGGCATCTGAAATTGAATCTGCATATCCTTTTTGAACAAGTATTTTGGCAACATGAGGTCTTCCAAAAGATCCATCTTTTACTATGTTTTTTACTTCATCAAAGTCTATAGAAATATTTATTTCTTGTAATTTTTGTATCATTTTTTTTATTCTTTTTAATCGATAATCTTTTATTTCTTTTGTAATATTTATAAGTTCTTGGTGGGTATAATCTATAAAATATCCTAAAATATGTACTTCTTTTCCATCATATATACAGCTAAATTCTATTCCTGGAACAAGTAAAAAACCACCATATTTTTTAGATGTATATACTGCTTCTACAATACCATCTACTGTATCATGATCCGTAATAGCAATTCCTCTTAATCCTTTTTTGTAAGCCCACTCTACAATTTGTGTAGGTGAAAAAATTCCATCTGAAGCATTTGTATGAACATGCATATCTATCATAAAATACATTCTCCTTTTTATTATATCTATTTATATTATAACTCAAGGATTAAAACTTTATAATAACATTTACTTTTTAAGAAAATATAAGATAATATAAAGCACAAAAACCTGCTTATAAGCAGGTTTTTTGAGTTTATACTATCTTGGTTCTACAATCAATTTGATTGCTGTTCTTTCTTCACCATCAATTAAAATATCTGTAAAAGCAGGAACACAAATTAAGTCAACACCACTAGGAGCAACGAATCCTCTAGCAATAGCTACTGCCTTTACTGCTTGATTTAGAGCACCTGCACCAATAGCTTGAATTTCGGCTCCTCCACGTTCTCTTAAAACCCCAGCTAATGCTCCTGCAACAGAGTTTGGACTGGATTTTGCTGACACTTTTAATACTTCCATGATTATAGCCCCCTTATTTGGTTATATTTAACATATTTCTCTTAATATATTCTACATTTGTTAATGAAATCCTTTTTTTTATTTAATAAATTTAAAAATTTTTCAAAAAATTTTATGCAAAATAAAAAGAAGCTCTCGCTTCTTTTTATTTTGCATATTCAATAGCTCTTGTTTCTCTAATCACATTTACTTTAATTTGACCTGGATACTCTAACTCATCTTCTATTTTTTTAGTAATTTCTCTTGCCAAATAAATAATATCTTCATCTACCATTTCTTCTGGTTTTACCATAATTCTAATCTCTCTACCTGCTTGAATGGCAAAAGATTTGTCTACTCCATCATAATCATTTGCAATTTCTTCAAGCTTTTGTAGACGTTTAATATATGTCTCTAATGTCTCTCTTCTTGCTCCTGGTCTTGCTGCTGAAACTGCATCTGCTGCTGTTACTAACACAGCTTCAACCGTTTCGGGTTCATAATCCCCATGATGAGTAGACATAGCATGAATGACTTCATTAGATTCTTTATATTTTTTAAGTAGTTCCATTCCAATATCCACATGAGTTCCTTCTACTTCATGGTCTACCGCTTTTCCAATATCATGAAGAAGTCCTGCTCTTTTTGCTAGTTTCACATCTACCCCTAGCTCAGAGGCCATTACTCCTGCTAAATGAGCTACCTCTATAGAATGTTTTAACACATTTTGGCCATAACTAGTCCTATATTTTAATCTGCCTAGTAATTTAACCAATTCTGGATGAAGGCTATGAACACCAGTTTCAAAAGTAGCTTGTTCTCCCTCTTCTTTTATAATATTATTCACTTCTTTTTTAGCTTTTTCTACCATTTCTTCAATTCTAGCAGGATGAATTCTACCATCTACAATTAATTTTTCTAATGCAATTCTAGCTACTTCTCTTCTAATAGGATCAAATCCTGATAAAATAACTGCTTCTGGTGTATCATCAATGATAAGATCAATTCCTGTTAACGTTTCTAATGTTCTTATATTTCTTCCTTCTCGACCGATAATTCTTCCTTTCATTTCATCGTTCGGAAGACTTACTACAGAAACAGTAGTCTCTGCCACATGATCTGCTGCACATTTTTGTATTGCATATGCTATAATTTCTTTCGCTTTCTTTTCTCCATCTTCTTTTGCTCTTTGTTCAATATCTTTAATCATCATAGCAGCTTCATGTTTCACTTCTTTTTGAGTATCACTTAAAAGCAATTCTCTGGCTTGTTCTCTTGTAAGCCCTGATATTCTTTCTAATTCTTCAAGCTGCTTTTGATAGGCTTGTTCTATTTGTTCTTGTTTTTCAACTGCTTCTTTTATTTTTTTATTTAATAGTTCATCTTTTTTCTCTAAGTTATCAGATTTTCTATCTAATGTTTCTTCTTTTTGTAACAATCTTCTTTCAAGTCTTTGAATTTCATTTCTTCTTTCTCTACTTTCCCTTTCAAGTTCATTTCTTAATCTATGAACTTCTTCCTTTGCTTCTAGTAAAATCTCTTTTTTAGAAGTTTCAGCTTGTTTTTCTGCTTCTACAACGATTTCTTTTGCTTTCTCTTCTGCATTATTTATTTTACCTTCTGCAATATTTTTACGAACAAAATATCCTGCTCCTATCCCTGCTGCTAAAGCTACTACAATAAAAATGAACGTATATATTGGATTAATATTAAAACACCTCCCCTGCTTAAACATAAACAAATAACAAAACCGAGAAACCTCGGCTTTTAAATCTTCCACTATGTGATTATAGGGCAAAAAATTTAAAATACTAGCTAGGCCTCTTTTTTATTCATGTACAGATACACCAATATCTGTTATAATTGTATATCTTTTTTTAGAGACTGTCAAGTTGATTATTCTTCTTAATGTTGTAAGTAGCTTTATTATCCTACCAATTTTACATAAATTATACATAAAAATAAAACCCTTCAAAAGGGTTTTATTTTTTGCCTTCTACTTTTTCTTGTTTAATTTCCTTCTTTTCTTCTTTAGTTTCTATTTTTGCTTCTTTACTTTTAATAGTAGATAAATTATTAGCTTTTCTGATTTTATTTTCAAGTTCTAAACAAAGCTCTTTGTTGTCTATTAAAAATTGCTTTGCATTTTCTCTTCCTTGTCCTAAGCGATGTTCTTCATAACTATACCAAGAACCTGCTTTTTTAACAACATCCATTTTTACAGCACAATCTAGCACACTACCTTCTCGTGAAATCCCTGTCCCATACATAATGTCAAATTCTGCTACCTTAAATGGGGGTGCCACTTTATTTTTTACGACTTTGACTCTTGTTCGATTTCCAATCATATCATCCCCTTGTTTTAAGGTTTCAATTCTTCTTACATCTAACCTTACGGATGCATAAAATTTAAGAGCTCTTCCTCCTGTTGTAGTCTCTGGATTCCCAAACATAATTCCTACTTTTTCTCTTAATTGATTGATAAATATAGCTGAAGTATTAGACTTATTAATAGCTCCTGCTAATTTTCTTAGTGCTTGAGACATAAGTCTTGCCTGTAAACCTACATGAGAATCTCCCATTTCTCCTTGTATTTCAGCTTTAGGAACCAATGCAGCTACAGAATCTACTACAATAACATCAATGGCTCCACTTCTTACTAATGCCTCACAAATTTCTAATCCTTGCTCTCCTGTATCTGGTTGAGAAACGACTAATTCATCTATATTAACTCCTAAATTTTTTGCATAAACAGGATCAAGAGCATGCTCTGCATCTATAAAAGCAGCAACGCCTCCTGCCTTTTGAGCTTCTGCAATAATATGTAGGGCAACAGTAGTTTTTCCTGAAGATTCCGGTCCATATATTTCTATAATTCTTCCTCTAGGAATCCCTCCTATTCCTATAGCAATATCTAAATCTAGTGATCCAGTAGAAATAGATTCTACATTTAAATGAGTGGTATCCTCTCCTAGCTTCATAATAGATCCTTTACCAAATTGTTTTTCTATTTGCCCCATAGCCATTTCTAATGCTTTTTTCTTTTCATCCATATATATCCAGATTTTTAAAATCTGGTTTCACCTACCTTTCAACATTGTCGAACTTATGTTCTAGGTCTATTATATACGATGACTCTTTTATGGTCAATAGTATATTTTCAAGAAATGGTTTTTCTAATTAGATTCAAAGCGAGCATGCTTGTATAATTTCTTACTCTATTTCTATCTCCTGAAATATTATGTTTTTCACAAATAAATGAATCTTTATAACAAAGTCCAATATATACAAGTCCCACAGGTTTATCTTTAGTTCCTCCAGTAGGTCCTGCAATTCCTGTTATAGATAAACATAAATCACTACCTGTTCTTTGTTTTAATCCTAGAACCATTTCTTTTGCTGTTTGCTCACTCACAGCTCCATATTTTTGTAGAGTTTCCTTTTTTACACCTAGCTCATCTATCTTTGCTTGATTACTATATGTGATTACACTTGTTTCCAAAGAGCTAGATATTCCTGAAATATCTGTAAGTTTTGCTGCCATTAAGCCTCCTGTACAAGATTCTGCAAAAGAAATTGTTATTTTTTCTTCTATCAATTTCTTTGCAACAACTTCTACTAATTCTTCATCTTCACAACTATATAAATAATTTCCTAGTTTATTTTTAATAATACAAATCATAGGATCGATCAATTGAATAGCTTTTTCTATACTATTTTCTTTCGCTGTAACTCTTAAGCTTACTTCTCCATCTTTTGCGTAAGTTGCCAAAGTAGGATTGGTTTGATTAGATATCAAATCTAACAATTCAGTTTCTAGGGCAGATTCTCCTATTCCAAAAAATTTTAATATTTTAGAATGAATAACATCACAAGATCTTTCTTTCAAATAAGGGATTACATAATTTTGAAACATACATTTCATTTCCTTAGGAGGCCCTGGTAGACATGCTATAGTTTTTTGATCTTTAGATAAAATAAACCCTGGAGCTGTTCCGCAATCATTATCTAAAATAAGACTTCCCTTTGGTAAGTATACCTGTTTTAAATTGTTTTCATTCATGATCTTATTAGATCTTTTAAAATAATTTATAAGACTTTCATAAGAAGGTTCATGTTTAAAAAGGCTTGTTCCCATAACCTTTGCAATCGTTTCTTTTGTTAAATCATCTTGAGTAGGTCCAAGCCCTCCAGTTGTAATAATTAGATCAGATTTTTCTAATGCATAATTTAATATTTCCTCAAGCCTTATCTGGTTATCTCCCACAGTAAAATGATAATATACATCTATTCCTAATCCATTTAACTCCTTCGTTAAATATTGCGTGTTGGTATTTAATATTTGTCCAAATAAAATTTCTGTTCCTACACTAATAATAGATGCTTTCATATGATCTGCCCCCTCTTCAAATAAACAATAAAAAGCAGCTACGCTGCTTTATTGTTTTAATACATGTCTATTTAGATATAGATAGTCTATACCTGATACAATAGTAAGAATCACTGCAACCCATAGCATAATAGTGCTAAATGGAAAATTAATCAAACTAAAAGGATAATTTTCTAATAATATAGCAATAATTGCAATAATTTGAGTAAGTGTCTTCGCTTTTCCCCACCAGCTTGCTGCAATAACAATTCCCTCTGACGCTGCTACAGCTCTTAATATACTTATAGTATATTCTCTGGAAATAATCACAACTACAATCCATGCAGGTAATTTATGCATTTGTACAAGACAGACTAAAGCCGCAGTAACTAATAGTTTGTCAGCTAAAGGATCCATAAATTTACCGAATTTTGTAACTTGATTCCTGCTTCTAGCAATATATCCATCTAGTGTGTCTGTAATAGCAGCAATAGTAAATATACCTGCAGCAATATACATTCCATAAGGAATTTTATTCAAAAGCACAACCATAAATAAAGGAACCAAAAAAATTCTAGCAATTGTTAATTTATTTGCAAGATTCATTTATGATCTCTCCTAATAAATCATATTCTAATGTATCTGTTATTTTTACTTTCACAAATTCTCCTTTTTCTAACTCTTCATTACATGTAAAATAAACAACTCCATCTACTTCTGGTACATCATATTCTGTTCTTCCTATATATACATTTTCTTCTTCTACCTTTTCTTCTACAAGTATATCATAAATATTTCCTGTTTTATTACTATTTTTTTGAAATGAAATATCTTTTTGTATATTCATAATTTCATCTATTCTTTGTTCTTTTATTTGTTCATCTATTTGATCATTTAGTTTTGCTGCTGGTGTATCTTCCTCTTGAGAATATGTAAACACTCCTAATCTATCAAATTCTATATTTTGTACAAATTCTTTTAATTCTTCAAACTGTTCTTTTGTCTCCCCTGGAAAACCTACAATTAAAGAAGTACGTATATGGATGTCTTTTATATTGTTTCTTAATTTCCCTATAACCTTTAGAATATGTTCTTTATTGGTTTTTCTATTCATTTTCTTTAAAATATCATCGCTACAATGTTGTATAGGAATATCTAAATATTTGCATATTTTATCTTCTCTTGCAATCACATCTATTAATTCATCTGTAATTTTATCTGGATAACAATATAATACTCTGATCCATTTTAACTTTTCTATTTTACACAATTCTGTTAGTAATTGAGGCAATCTATATTCTTTGTATAAATCTATTCCATAACAAGAAGTATCTTGAGCAATTAAAATAATCTCTTTCACACCCTTTTGAACCATATCATGAGCTTCCTTTACAATATCCTCAATTTTTCTGCTTCTATATTTTCCTCTTAGCTTAGGAATAATACAATACGTACATAAATTGTCACAGCCTTCTGCTATTTTTAAATACCCAGTATAAGATGGGGTACTTAAAATTCTAGGAAGATCTTCTGAAATAGCAATATTAATATTTCCTGATTTTGAAACTCTCTCTCCTTTTAAAGCTTCATGAATAACTTTTATAATTTCTGGGTAATTTCCTGTCCCTATGACAGCATCGGCTTCTGGAATTTCTGCTAATAAATCTTTTGGATATCTTTCTGCTAAACATCCTGCTATAACTAATGCTTTACAATTTCCTTCTTTTTTTAGAGTTCCTAATTCTATAATTGTATCAATAGATTCTTTTTTTGCTGCATCAATAAATCCGCAAGTATTGACAATAATAACATCTGCTTCATAAGCATCACTTGTTAATATAAACTTATACTCTTTTAATAACCCCATCATCACTTCTGAATCTACTAAATTTTTAGAACATCCTAAGGACTCTATAAACACTTTTAAATCCATTTTCATACTCCCTTCTAATAGTCCAATCTATTTTTTATAAATTCTTTTAATTTTGTTACCGCTTCTTCTATATGTTTATATTCTATAACTAGATCATATTCATATTTATAAATAGAATATTGATAAAATGGATCGTAATAATACTTCATTAAATATTCAATCACATAAGAGTAATTTTTTTCATCAATCTTTTGAATCAATATATCTACTGCACTATTTCCTAGTCTTTTTCTTAAATAATGAAGAGATTTTTTTATTTTTTCATAATTTCGATCTAGATGATGTACATAATCTTTTAAAATCACATTTACTCTATTTTCTATAGTAGTTTGAATGAGAATATGATGCTTTTGCATCATGTAATGATATAAAGTATCAGGTATTTGCACATTTCCTATTCTCTTACTTTCACTCTCAATAAAAATATAAGATTCTTTCATACAATACATTTTATGAAACAATAAGGATTCAAAGTTTTTTTGTGTTGGAGGTTTTTTCTCAAAGACCATATCTCCAAAAACAGAACCACTATTTTGCGCCATTTCTTCAATATTTAATATAGGAACATCTATTTTCTTTAATTCCTGTAAAATATGTGTTTTTCCAACACCTGTCATTCCATGAAGTACGATAAAATCATATTTTAAAATATCAGTTTCTAAATAATTGATTACATATCTTCTATACCCTTTATATCCATCTTTCAATTGATAAATATTAGGAATATCTAGCATACTTAATAAATTACATACAGATTTACTTCTCATTCCACCTCTCCAGCAAAATATGATAATATGATCATATTCTTTGCTATACCCTTTTATAGTTTCATAAAGGTTAGGAATCTTGTATGATACTAGATTAAGTCCTGTAAGTGTTGCTTTGTCTTTGTTTTCTTTTCTATAAATAGTTCCTACAATAGCTCTTTCTGAGTCATCTAATATAGGTATATTGATTGAGTCTAAAATGGTTCCCTCTTCATATTCAGCTGGAGAACGAACATCTATAAATATTGTTTTCTCTAATGTTAGTGCTTTTTTTATGTCTATTACTTTAAACAAATTGATCCCTCTATTTCTATGATATAGATTGACTTTTTATTTCTTCAAATTCTTCTTTAGATAACAAAACATCTCTAGGCTTACTTCCTACATGTTCTCCTACAATACCCCTCTCCTCCATAGCATCAATTAATCTTGCCGCCCTATTATATCCTATTCTAAACCTTCTTTGAAGCATAGAGATAGAAGCTTGTTGCGTACCTATAATCAATTCTATTGCATCTGTTAATAATTCATCTACATCCTCTTCACTCATCATATTATTTTCTAGTTTCTCAATAATATCATCTTCATATTCATGAGCTTTTGTTTGTCCTTTTACAAATTCTACTATTCTTTCTACTTCATGATCTGAAATAAAAGCTCCTTGTACTCTTACAGGTTTTGCCTCTCCTACTGGATAAAAAAGCATATCTCCTTTTCCTAAAAGCTTTTCTGCCCCTCCCATATCTAATATGGTTCTTGAATCTGCTTGAGAAGAAACTGCAAAGGCAATACGAGATGGAATATTCGCTTTAATTACGCCCGTAATTACATCTACAGAAGGCCTTTGAGTTGCAACAATCAAATGAATTCCAGCCGCTCTAGCCATTTGAGCCAATCTACAAATAGAATCCTCTACTTGTCCTGGAGCCACCATCATAAGATCTGCTAATTCATCAATAATAATTACGATTTTAGGTAGCAAATCTCTACATTCATTTTTCATTTTATCATTATAACTATTAATATCACGTACATTATTTTCTGCAAATTGTTTATATCTGTTGGTCATCTCCCCAACTGCCCAGTTTAGGGCGCTAGATGCCTTTTTAGGATCTGTTACAACAGGAATTAACAGATGAGGAATTCCATTATAATTATTTAATTCTACTACTTTTGGATCTACTAATAAAAGTTTTACTTCATCAGGAGTAGCTTTATAAAGTATACTCGTAATTAAAGTATTGATACAAACACTTTTTCCAGAACCTGTTGCTCCAGCTATAAGCATATGGGGCATTTTAGACAAATCCGCTGTAATAGGATTGCCTGCAATATCCTTTCCTAAAACAAAGGTAAGTTTAGACTCATTATTTTGAAATTTTTCACTTTCTAATACTTCCCTTATAGTTACAGGAGATACTTCTTCATTTGGAATTTCTATTCCTACAGCAGCTTTTCCTGGAATAGGAGCTTCAATTCGAATATGAGATGCTGCTAGATTTAGGGCAATATCATCAGATAAATTCACAATTCTACTTACCTTCACTCCTGGACTTGGTTGTATTTCGTATCTAGTAATGGTAGGTCCTTTGCTTACCTGCACCACATTGGCTTCTACTCCAAAGTTTTCAAGTGTTTCTTCTAGTGTCTTTGCCTTATGAAGGATCTCTTTTTTATCATTTTTATTGTTAGCAATAATAGGATCATTTAACAAATCAAAAGAAGGTATTTCATATTCAACATCTGTTTTTTCAGTATTTTGAATATGAATATGAATTTCTTGTTCATCATTTTTACTTTCTTTTTTAGGAAGATCTTCTACTTGTATATCTTCCTTTTGTATATCTACATGATCTGGTGATTCTCTTGTAAAATCTAATATTTTTATTTTTTCATCTAAATTGACATTTTGTTGTGCCAAATTTTTAGTATCATCTTGTATTTTTTTTGTAGGTTTGTCTTTTTTCTTATATTGTTTTTCCTCTTTATTAGGTACTTGAATAAATTCTAAAACAGTTTGTCCTATGAGAAAAATCATCTTCGTAAGTACTTGTTTAATATTTTTAAGTAAATGTACTAAAGACATTTTTGTCATAACCATAAAAGCTATGATCATAATAGTAAGCACAACTACATAACTTCCATTTACTCCTAAAAGCTTAATTCCTATATATGCAAATACACTGCCAATAACTCCTCCTCCACTTCCCATGACTCCTCTTTCATAAAACAACTTCATACTATCTAGCCCAATTTGAGTAGGTAATTGATCTAACCCATAAATTCCATAAAGAATTACATACCCTAAGTATAAAACAAATGCAGAACATTTTGATCTTTGGTCAAAATGAATAGATTTTCCAATCATAGAAAATACACCTAAAAATACAATAAAATAAGGTAATATGTAGGCAGGAAAAGATAATAAGCCCTTTAAAACAGATTCTATCAACTTTCCTAATTTTCCTGTTGATTCTGTCTGTAAACTAATCATCATGAGTATCCCTATAGAAATAGTAAATAAAGATATAATTTCATTTTTTAAAATAGACTTCTCAACAGTTTTCTTACTTGTTCTCTTTCTCTTTCCCATTTTTCCCCTCCCCCATTCATATATGATTAGAAAAAGCACAGATGAACTGTGCCTTAGAGAACTTCATGTAATAATAAAGACAATGATCAAATAAAGTTTTAATACTTATTATTAACACTTTAACATTGATATTATAACATATGCTTTTAAATTATTCTATTGCAATTTCTTTTGAATCCCTTCTCTTTGTGTTTTGTTGATTTTTATTAATTCTTTTAATTTTTCCATTGCATCATATAATCCTCCTATTTCATCAATCAAGCCTACCTCTACTGCTTCTTTTCCAATGAGAATAGTACCTACATCATTTGCAATTTCATCTGTCTCATTCATCAAATCTAGGACTTTTTCTCTAGGTACTTTAGATGTCCTAGTAATAAACTGAATAATTCTTTCTTGCATTTTTTGAAAATATTTAAAGGTTTGAGGTACTCCAATAACAAGTCCATTCATTCGAATAGGATGTATAGTCATAGTAGCCGTTTGAGCAATAAATGAATAATTACTTGCTGTAGCTAAGGGTACTCCTATACTATGTCCACCTCCTAGTACTAATGATACAGTAGGTTTTGACATAGTAGAAATCATCTCAGAAATGGCAAGTCCTGCTTCTACATCTCCTCCTACTGTATTTAAAACTGTAATCATTCCTTCAACATTAGGATTTTCCTCTACTGCTATAAGTTGAGGAATGATGTGTTCATATTTTGTAGCTTTTGTTTGAGGGGGAGAAACAGCATGTCCTTCAATTTGACCAATTATAGTTAAATAATGAATATTATTTGGAATACTAGGAATTTCATGGGTTCCTACATTTTTGATATTCTCAAGCTTAGGATCTATAGTAATTTTTGGACTTATATCAGGTAATATACTAGGCTTAGTTTCAATAGGAGGCATTTCTGTTCCGCTATATATGTTTTCCATTTTTTCACACCTTTCATAATAGTAGTTATTTTCTTTTATTATTTTTTCCAATAAAAAAACTACTATACATTTCATATAGTAGTTTCTTTCCTCTATTCAAAAAGATGAAATTCCTTATGCAAAGCATTTACTGCCTTTTGAGTATCTAAATCTTTTATTAAACAAGATATAGTAGTGTGTGAATCAGAAGTTTGTAAAATTTTTATATTATGAGAAGATAAGGCTTTTACAATTTTACCCATAACTCCAGGTACACCTCTCATTTTATGACCTACAGCTGTAATTTTACTGCAATTTTTTTCAATATAAAAATCAAATTGATTGCCCTTAAGAATTTTTTCTATTTTTTCAAGATTTTTCTCTTCAATGGTAAATACCTTTTTATCAATAAAAAAATTAATCAAATCTATACTAATATGATGGTTTGTCAATTCATTCATAAGTATTTCATTTTTTTCCATACAGTCCTCTACATATACATTCACTTGTGCAATATTATTTTTATGTGCAATGGCAGTCAAAATCTTATCTTCTAAAATATTTTTATTGTATGGATTGGTATACCTTTCATTGTTAAAAATAATAGTTCCTGGTTCATTAGACAATGTGCTTTTAATTTTCAGTGGAATATTTCCTCTCTTTGCAATCATTACAGCTTTTGGATGAACTACTTTCGCACCATATTCTGCCATTTGATAAATTTCATCATATCCTATTTCTTCAATAACTTTCGCTTCTGATACAAGTCTTGGATCAGCAGTCATAACACCATCTACATCTGTATAAATTTCTACAACCTCAGCATGAAAAGCTTCTCCTAAAATAGCAGCTGTAGTGTCACTGCCTCCTCTTCCTAATGTAGTAATATCCCCCACCTCTGTGGCTCCTTGAAAACCTGTTACCACTGGAATATAATCATTTTTTAATAATTCATAGATACGATGTGTATCTACTTTTAATACTTGTGCATCTCCATAATGGTTGTCTGTAATAATACCAGCTTGATACCCAGTAAGCGCAATCCCCTTATATCCCATAGCCTTAATAGTATTTGCCATAATTACAGAAGATATAATCTCTCCACAAGCCATTAAAAGATCTAATTCTCTACTCTCTTCTTCATAATACGTAGATCGAGCAAACTCAAGTAGTGTATCTGTTGCATAAGGATCTTTATTTCTGCCTATGGCAGATACTACAACAATCGGATATTTCCCTTTATTTTTTGTTTCAATTACTTTTTTTGCTACTGTTTCTCTTAATTCTTTTGTTGCTACAGAAGTGCCTCCAAATTTTTGTATGATAATGTCCATATTTTTCCCTCCAACCATATATCCACCTATATATTAGCACAAATTGATAATACTTTCTATACATTTTGATCCACTATTCTATTTTATATTATGATATGAATGGTTTTTTGGGAATAATTTTATCAAAAGTTATAAAAATACTAAAGAGAAAATCTCCGCTTGGATAGATGTTCCTCCTCCATTTCAATAATAACCATATCACTACCAATTTTTCTTACACAATCCCAAGGAATTTCCAAAAAATTTTTATCATGAAAAATAGAAAATTGGTTTTTAAAATCTGGTACCAATACAGCTTTGATCTTTCCATTTCTTTCATCTATTAATAGATCTGATTCTGCCAAAATCCCTAATCTTCCCCCATCATTTAAATTTACAATCTCTTTTCCTCCTAATTTACTAAGCCTCATTTTTATTCTCCTTTCACTTTAATCATCTAATCTTATACGTTAAGATTTTAATCTGTTAACAACCCCATCTAAACTGAGTCTTAGTTTATATTATTTTATAAAAAGATATATTATTCCTGTGAAGTGCCTGTATGTCCAAAGCCTCCTGAGCCTCTTTGTGTCTTCTCTAATACATCTACTTCCTCCCATGAAATTTGTTCATATTTACAAATGACAAGTTGTGCAATTCTATCCTCAGGATCAATATGAAAATTTTCCTCTCCCCAGTTGATCAGCAAAACTTTAATTTCTCCTCGATAGTCGCTATCTATAGTCCCTATTCCATTGACTAAACCTATGCCATATTTTACAGCTAGTCCACTTCTTGCACGAACTTGGGCTTCTAACCCTTTAGGCAACTCTATAGATATACCCGTTGGAACAAGCATTCTTTGTCCTGGTTTTATGGTAATCGTCTCTTTTATATCTGCGTGTAAATCCATTCCTGCTGATCCTTGTGTTTCATATTTAGGCAATAAACTTTTATCTTCAAGTTTTATTTTAATTTTATACATTAGTTCTCCTCCTCTATAAATGAAAAGATATTAGCATAACGCTAACATCTTAAATTTTTCAAATTTTCATTTTTATTCATATTCCCAATCATAGAAACAGCAACTTCATCAAAGGAAAACACCTTATCTATGACTCTTTTTATATCTTGAATACTCACCTTATCTATTTTTTGCATAATTTCTTTAGGTGAATAAATTTTATTTAAAAACAATTCAGATTTTCCTATAGATAACATTCTACTACTCGTACTTTCTAATCCTAAAATATAATTTCCTTTTAATTGCTCCTTGGACTTTTGAAGTTCTTCCTCTGTCAAACCAATTTTTCTCATATTATTTCCTTCTTCTTGAATCAATCTTAAGACTTCATCAAATTGTGATGGACTCACTCCTGAATAAATAGTAAATAACCCTATATCCTTATAAGATGAAAGATAAGAATATACAGAATAAGCTAATCCCTTATCTTCTCTAATGTTTTGGAAAAGTCTAGAACTCATACTTCCTCCAAAAACTGTATTAACTAAAAGTAGAGGATAATGATCCTTGCTATTTATAGGTACTCCCTCTACACCCATACATATATGAACTTGTTCAATATCTTTATGCTTGATAAATTTGTTTTTTATAAACTTAGCAGGCTCTATTATACCAGATGAAGGAAAAGTATTTTTAAAATCTTTACATTTTTCTTCTAATAGGTATAAAATTTCTTCTTCCTTGAAATTTCCAACTATAGAAATTACTATATTTTCAGGCGTATAATGCTCCTTCATATATTTTATAAGCATATTTCTATGAAAACTATTAACAGTTTTTTGAGTTCCCAAAACTGGAAATCCTAAAGAATGTCCTTGAAATACTGCCTTAGATAATAAATCATGTACATCATCTTCTGGAGAATCTTCATACATATTGATTTCCTCTAAAACTACACTTTGTTCTTTTTTTATTTCTTCAGGGTCAAATAAAGAATAAAACAACATATCTGTGAGTACATCTATAGCAATATCCATATGGGTATCTAAAACTTTTGCATAATAACAAGTACATTCCTTACTTGTAAATGCATTAAGTTGTCCGCCTATATCATCAATGGCCTTGGCGATATCTTTTGCTGTTCTATTTTTTGTTCCTTTAAAAAGCATATGCTCAATAAAATGCGTAATTCCATTATTTTCAACATTTTCGTCTATAGATCCAGTCTTTACCCAAAATCCTATAGATACAGAACGCACATGGGAAATTTTTTCTAAAACAACTCTTACACCGTTGCTTAATTTGTATTTTTGATACATTTTATCCTCCTGTTTATATTAGTGAACGACATATAGTTATTATAATGTAGCGAGAAGGAATAATCAAGAACAACACTCTTACTCTTGTTTTAATAGTTGTGATATCGTTCCTATTTTTATTCCTTCTTTCTTAATATTTTCAATCAAATATGGTAGTGCTTCTACCGTCGCTGGTTTTGGATGCATCAGTAAAATAGCTCCTTTATGGGGTTTTTTCATAACTCTGTCAATAATTACATCTTTTGTAGATCCCTCTTTCCAATCAATTGTATCTACACTCCACAAAATCGTTTGATACCCAAGTTCTTTTGCTACTTTTAAAGTAGTTTCATTATAATCTCCTGATGGAGGTGCAAAATAGATAGGTTTTTTCCCTAATACATTCAAAATCACATCTTCTGTTTTTTTAATTTCTCTATAATTTTCTTCTTTGCTTATTTTACTATGCATTTTATGACTATAAGCATGGCTTCCTATTTCATGTCCTTTTTCATGCATAAGTTTAAGCATTTCGGGATTGTTATCTGCCCATCTTCCAGATACAAAAAAAGTAATGTATATTTGTTCTTTTTCACAGATCTCTAATATTTTTGGAATTTCTTCTGTCCCCCAATCTACATTACAGGTAAATGCCATCTTTGTACTGTCTTTATATCCACTTCGAATAGGTTCTTCCACATTGGGTATCGTAAATGTATCTATATTCTTATGTAAATAAAAAAATGAAAAGATCATCAATACCAATAAAACAAAAATAAAAGTTATACTTTTTTTTCTAGACAGTATGTATATTCTCATATGCTTCTACCCCCTTTTTCAATAGAAGCATATTCAATTTTTAAAAATTTATTCAATAATCTTTAGGAAAATTTAAAAAAACATAAACCTTTCTGGTTTATGCTTTCTAATCTTGTTTTTGTTCTTGTTGTTCTTCTTTAGCTTCTTCATCTTGTAATAAAACTTTTCTAGATAAATTAATTCTTCCTTGTTTGTCAATTTCTATTACTTTAACTTGTACTTCATCTCCTACTTTTAAAACATCTTCAACTTTAGGAATTTTTTCTTTAGCAATTTGAGAAATATGAAGTAACCCTTCTTTTCCTGGAAGAATTTCCACAAAAGCACCAAAATTTAAAATCTTGATTACTTTTCCTTGATAAACTTCTCCAACTTCTGCTTCTTTTACAATACCTTCAATGATTTGTACTGCTTTATTTCCATCTTCCATATTAGATGCTGTAATAAACACTCTTCCATCATCTTCAATATCTATTTTTACACCAGTTTCTTCTATGATCTTACTAATTACTTTTCCACCTGCTCCAATTACAGCTCTTATTTTTTCAGGATCAATGTTAATGTGAATAATTCTTGGAGCATAAGGAGAAAGTTCTTTTCTTGGTGTAGTAATTGCTTCACTCATTTTATCTAAAATATGTAATCTTCCTTTTCTAGCTTGCTCTAGTGCTTTTTGAAGAACTTCTTTATCAATTCCATGAATTTTTATATCCATTTGAATAGCAGTTACTCCATCTTTTGTTCCTGCTACTTTAAAATCCATATCTCCTAAAAAGTCTTCCATTCCTTGTATATCACTTAAAATAGCTAGATTATCATCTTCCTTGATCAGTCCCATTGCAATGCCTGCTACAGGTGCTGAAATAGGTACGCCTGCATCTAATAAAGCTAAAGTACTTCCGCATACAGATGCTTGAGATGTACTTCCATTAGAACTTAATACCTCAGATACAAGTCTTATTGTATAAGGAAAATCTTGCTCTGATGGAATTACAGGCTCTAATGCTCTCTCAGCTAGTGCTCCATGACCTATCTCTCTTCTTCCTGGACCTCTTAAAAATCTTGCTTCTCCTACACTATAAGGTGGAAAATTATAATGATGCATATATCTTTTAGATTCCTCTACGCCAAGTCCATCTATTACTTGAGCATCTCCTATAGCACCAAGTGTAGCTACTGTTAATACTTGAGTTTGTCCTCTTGTGAAAAGTCCTGTTCCATGAGTTCTTGGAAGAATGGAAACTTCAGAAGATATCGGTCGTATTTCTTGTGCACTACGATTGTCTGGTCGTATTCCATCTTTTGTAATCATTGCTCTTACTTGTTCTTTTGTAATTTGATACAAAGTTTCTGCTACATCCTTTAAATAATCTGGATACTTTTCTTCAAAATACTCTATAGTCTCTGCCTTCACTGCATCCATCTTTTCATTTCTCTCTAACTTATCTACTGTTTTAATAGCAGTAAGCATTTTTTGTGTAGCAAATTCTCTTACTTCTTTTTCTATTTCTTCATCTACTTTATATAACTGCACTTCTAATTTTTCTTTTCCAACTTCTTTTACAATATCTTCAATAAAAGCTACAATTTTTTTAATTTCTTCATGGGCAAATAAAATTCCGTCTAACATCGTTTCTTCTGGAATAATATTAGCTCCCGCTTCTACCATCATAATCGCATCTTTTGTTCCTGAAACGACCAAATGCATTTGGCTTTTTTCCCTTTGTTCTAATGTAGGATTGATGATAAATTCTCCATCTATTAATCCTACTACTACAGAGGCTGTAGGTCCATCAAAAGGAATATCGGATATAGATAAAGCTACTGAAGATCCAATCATAGCTACCACATCTGGTGTAGAGTCTTGATCTACAGATAAAACTGTAGCTACTACTTGTACATCATTTCTAAAGCCTTTAGGAAATAATGGTCTAATCGGTCTATCTATCAATCTTGATGTTAAAATAGCCTTTTCTGTAGGTCTTCCTTCTCTTTTAATAAATCCTCCTGGAATCTTTCCAACAGAATATAGTCTTTCTTCATAATCTACACTTAATGGGAAAAAGTCTATTCCAGTCTTTGGTTCAGATGAAGCAACTGCTGTTACTAAAACTACTGTATCTCCATATCTAAGTATAGCTGATCCATTTGCAAGTTGTGCAACTTTTCCCACTTCTACCGTTAAAGTACGATTTCCTATGATGGTTTGAAATTTTTTTTCCATATTATCCCTCCTCTTTATTTATTATTATTCTACACAATTACATTATTCCCTACACATTAAAGAAAAATTCTTTTATTGGTACATAAAACAATTGAGCGGGAATACCCGCTCAATAATGATTACTTTCTTAGACCTAGCTTTTGAATGATACTTCTGTATCTTTCAATATCTTTGTCTGTAAGATAGTTTAATAAATTTCTTCTTTTACCTACCATCTTTAAAAGTCCACGACGTGAATGATGATCTTTTTTATGGATTTTTAAGTGTTCGTTTAATTCATTGATTCTGTTTGTAAGTAATGCAATTTGCACTTCTGGAGAACCTGTATCTGTTTCATGTACTTTGTATTCTCCAATGATTGTTTGTTTTTGCTCTGTATTCATTGTTAAGTTACACCTCCATTATTTTTAAATCCCCATAAGCCAAGTACTACGTAGGAGAATCGTACTACATAGCATATGGTTCTTACAATTTTAAATTGTATCATAATATTAAATACTTGTAAAGAATAACGTCGTCTTTCTATATGTTAAAAAATTTTTGAGCTTCCTCTATATCTTTGTTCACTTGAGTAATCAAATCGTCAACACTTGTGTAACATACTTCGTCCCTAGCCTTTTGAAAAAATAAAATCTCTATTTTTTTTTCATATAGATCTCCATCAAAATTTATAATATGTGTTTCTATGCCAATAGGATTTTTTCCTAATGTAGGTTTAGATCCTACATTGGTAATACTATTATAAATTTTATCCTGTACAATGGTTTTGGTAAAATAAACACCAGGGTTAGGAATTACAAATCCTTCTTCAGGAGCTATATTTGCTGTTGGAAACCCAAATTTCTTTCCATTATTCTTTCCATGAATTACTTTTCCTAAAATAGAATAATTTCTCCCTAAAAACAAATTTGCTTTTCCTATATTTCCATATTTTATATATTCTCTAATTTTGGTACTGCTTAAAACTTCATTTTGTATTTCTACAGCATTTACAACCATTAAATCATAATCATATTGATCTTTTAATTGATGAAGAAGGTTCACATCTCCTTGAGCTTTATATCCAAAATGATAATCAAAACCTACAACTGCATAAGACATTTTTAGTTGATCTTTTAATATTTCTTTTATAAACTTCTCAGGTAGTAAACTCCTTTGATATTCATCAAATTTTACACAAACTGTATAGTCCACACCAAGTTCAGATAAAATCATAAATTTTTTGTCATCTGGCATAATTCTTTTCGGCGAACCTACTTTTTGTGTTAAATTTCTTGGATGATTTTGAAAAGTATACACCACACTTTTAAATCCATTTTTTTTACAAATATCCACCAAATTCACAATTAAAGCTCGATGACCTATATGTACTCCATCAAAACTTCCTAGTGCAACTCCAGTATTAAAATCTATATGAAAATTCTTTAGTGAATCAATTATTTTCATAGTATTTCCCCTTTAGTTAAAAACTCTATGAACACGAATATAAAAATTAGCTTCGTTTTTAATTTCTCCTAATCCTACAAATTTATTTTCAACATATAATCTTACCATTTCATCACTAGATAAGGAATCATATGAAAGTATATTTTTCATGTACAAATCATTTCCATTCATCAAATATTTTTTAGATTCTTCACGAATATCAATTCTTGGTAGATTTGTCAATGGTTCATCTAACGGAACTACAACTTTAGATTCTATCTCATCTAAAGACATATTCCCTAACTCTTCTAATGAAAAAGCCTGATTTAAATGAAATTTTCCACTTTGTGTTCTAAGAAGAAAAGACATATATGCCCCGCATCCTAGCAGATTTCCAATATCTTCACACAAAGTTCTTACATATGTTCCTTTAGAACATAATACATCAAACAAAATAACATTTTCATCTATATTCAAAATATCTAATTCGTAAATTATTACTTTTCTTTCTTTTCTTTCTACTTCTTTTCCTTCTCTTGCCAACTCATATAATTTTTTACCTTTATGTTTAAGGGCAGAATACATAGGGGGTATTTGATGAATCTCTCCTTGAAAAGACGAAAATATTTTTAGAATCTCTTCCTTCGACACTTTTACTGGTCTTTGATGAATGATTTCTCCCCATCTATCTTGAGTATCTGTATTTTTCCCTAATGTCATTTCACATCTATATTTTTTCGTATCATTTAAAAGATATTGACTAATCTTTGTAGCCTCTCCTATACAAATAGGTAATACTCCTGCTGCCATAGGATCTAATGTTCCTGTATGTCCTACTTTTTTTATATTCAATCTTTTTTTTATAAAATATACAACATCATGAGATGTCATATGAGGTGGTTTTAAAACATTGATAATTCCTTTCAATTCATCACCTACAAATAGTTTTTAATGACTTCTATTACTTGTTGTTTTGCACCATCTATATGATCATAAATGGTACATCCTGAAGCTTTTTTATGTCCGCCACCATGAAATTTTTGCGCAATTTCACTAACATCCACATTGTATTTTGCTCGAAATCCAACTTTGATTTCACATTCATTCATTTCCTTAAGTAAAATACCAACTTCTACGCCCTTAATATCTCTAGCATATTCAATAAACCCCTCTACATCTCCTACTTTTGCATTATGCTTTTTAAGCAAATCCTCTGTAATAGATAATATAGCTACTTGATTATTAAAGTGAAAAGATAAAGTATTTAAAACATCGCCTAAAAGATTTACTTTATATAGAGGTTTGTTTTGATAAAGTTGTGTATTAATAAAATTCAAATCAATATCACTCTCTAACAATAAAGCAGCTATATGATGAGTTTGAGAAGAAGTATTGTCATACTTAAAACTTCCTGTATCCGTAGATAATCCCGTATATAGACATGTGGCAATTTCTTTTGTCATAGAAATTTTAAGGCTTTTTATCAAATTATAAATTACTTCTGCAGTTGCTGCTGCATCTGAATTTACAATATTGTATCTAGCAAAATAAGTATTAGTAAGATGGTGATCTATATTTAAACTATTTATATCATCTTTAATACATTTAGCTCTTTCCCCTAGTCTATCTACATCACTACAATCTACAGTAATGATAAGATCATATTGAAAATGAGCAGGTATATTTTTATCAATTTTTATATAATTTAAAAATTGAATATTACTTGGAACTTCTTCATCTAATAGAATATGTGCATCTTTTTTGATCTTTCTTAAAGCTAAACAAAGAGCCATAGAAGAACCTATTGTATCTCCATCCGGAAGAATGTGTGGAAGAATGATAATCTTTTCAGATTTTTCAATCACATCTACCACACAATTAAGATCATTATTTTTATTCATTTTCTTCTTCCTTCTTATTTATTTTATGAATTAAATCAGATATATACAGTCCTTTTTGTATAGATTCATCTAATTGAAATACAGGTTCTGGTGTATATCTTAATTTTAAATTTTTTCCAATCTCTTTGCGCACAAATCCTGCAGCACTTTTTAATGCTTTTATAGTATCTTGTTTTTCTTGTTCTGAACCATATACACTAATAAAAATATTAGCATATCTTAAATCTCTTGTTACATCTACTTCTACTACGCTTGTTAACTTTGATATTCGAGGATCTTTTAATTCATGCATTAACATACCACTTACTATTTTTCTTACTTCTTCATTGATTCTGCTTACTCTTGGATATCCCATATAAACACCCTCTATCCTCTTTTTACTTCTTCTATGATATATGGTTCGATGATATCTCCTTCTTTGAGGTCATTATAATTCTCAAGACCTACTCCGCATTCATATCCTGTTGCTACTTCTTTTGCATCGTCTTTAAAACGTTTTAAAGAGCTAATTACACCTTCAAAGATAATAATACCATCTCTTAAAAGTCTTACTTTTGCATTTCTTGTAATTTTTCCTTCTTGCACATATGCTCCTGCAATCGTTCCTATTCCAGGAACTTTAAAAGTAGCTCTTACTTCTACTTTTCCTAAAACTACTTCTTTATATTCAGGATCAAGCATACCTTTCATAGCTGCTTCTATATCTTCAATCGCTTCATAAATGATTCTATAGGTTCTAAGATCCACATTTTCATTTTTTGCTAAATGCTCTAATGCTGAAGATGGTCTTACATTAAATCCAATAATAATAGCATTTGAAGCAGATGCAAGCATAATATCAGATTCCGTAATAGTTCCTACTCCACCATGAATCATTTTTACTTTTACTTCGTCATTACTTAACTTCAGTAATGATTGTTTTACAGCCTCAACAGATCCTTGTACATCTGCTTTTACAATGACATTTAACTCTTTTACATTTCCTTCTTGAATTTGTTTAAATAAATCTTCTAAGGAAACTTTTGCAGTAGCATTTAAATTTTCTTCTCTTATTTTTGCACGTCTTTTTTCTACAATTTGACGTGCTATTTTATCTTCTTTGACTGCATGGAATAGATCTCCTGCTTTTGGTACATCTGCAAGTCCTAAGATTTCTACTGGAGTTGCAGGTCCTGCTTTTTTGATGTTTTTTCCTTTATCATTGATCATGGCTCTAATTCTTCCATAAGAAGCTCCTGCAACAACTGAATCTCCGACCTTTAATGTTCCATTTTGTACGAGAATGGTAGCTACAGGTCCACGACTTTTATCTAGTTTCGCTTCGATAACTGTTCCAGATGATAATTTTTTTGGATTTGCCTTTAATTCTAGCATTTCTGCTACAAGAAGAATCATCTCTAATATATTATCAATACCTTCTCCATTTTTAGCTGAAACTGGTACAGAGATCACATCTCCACCCCATTCTTCAATTAAAATTCCATTTTCAGACAATTCCTGTTTTACTCGATCTGGATTCGCTCCTGGTTTATCCATTTTATTAACAGCCACAATGATTGGAACACCAGCAGCTTTGGCATGGCTAATCGCTTCTACTGTTTGAGGCATTACTCCATCATCTGCTGCAACTACTAAAATTGCAATATCTGTGATACTCGCTCCTCTGGCTCTCATAGATGTAAATGCCTCATGTCCTGGTGTATCTAAAAATACTATTTTTTTGCCATTTACTTCTACCTCTGAAGCTCCTATATGTTGTGTAATTCCACCTGCTTCTCTATCTGTTACATGAGTATTTCTAATAGCATCTAAAAGAGAAGTTTTACCATGGTCAACATGTCCCATTACAGTAATAACTGGTGGTCTTTCTTTTAAATCTTCTGGTCGATCTGGCGTTTCTTCTAATTCAAATTCTAATACTTCTTCTTTTTCTTCTTTTTGAACTTCTATTCCAAATTCTAATGCAATAGAGGCTGCTGAATCAAAATCAATTTGTTGATTGGCAGAAGCAAAAACTCCCATACCAATTAATTTTGTGATGACTTCTGAAACATTTTTTCCTATTTGATCTGCAAATTCCTTTACAATAATCGTTTCTGGAATCTGAATTTTGGTTTCATCTATTTCTTTTATTTCTTCTTTTTTAACTTCTTTTTCTTCTTTTGGTTTTTCAATGGTTTTATTTTTCACAGTTATGTTTACCTTTTCACTTTCTTTTTTTGAATCGTCATAAAATTCTTTCATAACATCTACTACATCTTCCTCTAATGTGCTCATATGATTTGTAATTGTAATATCGAGTTCCTCCAATTTATGAATTAATTCTTTACTTGAAATTCCTAATTCTTTAGCCAATTGATATACTCTCATTTTTGACAATCTATTCACCCCCCAAGTGATTTGGACATTCCTTTTCGTCTTGAACAAGGGAAAGAATCTTAGTAGCAAATCCTTTATCTTTTATACCATATACGGTCCTGTTTGATTTTCCAACAGCATTGGATAGGCTTTCTCTATTTGCATAGATGAGAAATGGAATGTTTCTATGGTTTGCCATATCTTTAAACTTCTTTTTTGTATTCTCTGATGCATCTTGTGGAACAATAATTAATTGTATAACTTTTTTTTTTGCATACAATGTGCAAGTATCTTCCCCAGTTACTAGTTGACCTGAACGCTGAGCTAGACCTAAAAAAGAAAAAACTTTATTTTCCATCCGTAGATAACTCCTCATACAATCTTTCATAGATTTGTGCATTAACTTCCTGTTCAAATGCCTTATTTAATGCTTTTTTCTTATGCATTTTTTTTAGACACTCTATATCATTGCAGACATAAGCACCTCTTCCAGCAACTTTCCCTGTTTTGTCTAAGTTTATTTCTCCATCTTTGGACTTAACTACACGAATCAACTCTTTTTTTGGTTTAGATATCATGCAACCAATACATTTTCTTAGGGGTATCTTTTTTACTTTCATCTTAAAAGTACCTCCTATTCTTCTACTGTATTTCCCATTTCTTTATATTGGGATTCGCTTTTAATATCAATTTTCCATCCAGTTAATTTAGCTGCTAGTCTTGCATTTTGACCTTCTTTTCCTATAGCCAGTGACAATTGATAATCAGGTACTACAACTAAAGCAGTTTTTTCATTTTCACTAGGTATAACTTTTACTACTTTTGATGGACTTAATGCACTTGCAATTAATTCTTTAGGGTCATCATTCCATTTAATAATATCTATTTTTTCTCCCTTTAATTCATCTACAATGGTCTGAACCCTTACTCCTTTATGTCCAACACAAGCTCCTACAGGATCTACATTTTCATCTACAGAATGTACAGCAAGTTTTGTTCTAGATCCAGCTTCTCTTGAAATACTTTTAATTTCTACTATGCCATCATGAATTTCAGGCACTTCTAACTCAAAAAGTCTTTTTACAAGCCCTGGATGAGTTCTAGATACTAAAATTTGAGGTCCTTTTGTTGTCTTTTTCACCTCAATAATATAAGTTTTGATTCTATCATTTTGATTGTATACTTCTTGTGTAATCTGTTCTGTAGGTGTTAGTACTGCTTCTGTTTTACCTAAATTAATAAATACATTTCCTTTGCTGATTCTTTCAACAGTCCCTGTTACAATTTCACTTTCTCTATTCACAAACTCATCATAGATAATGCCTCTCTCAGCTTCTCGAATTCTTTGCACTACTACTTGCTTTGCAGTTTGTGCAGCAATTCTACCAAAGTTTCTAGGAGTTACTTCAGTTTCTACTGTATCTCCTGCTTCATAACGAACATCTATTTCTTTTGCTTCTTCAACACTAATATCAAGTAGCTCATCTTCGATTTCTTCTACTACATTTTTAAGTGAAAATACACGTACTTCTCCACTTTCTCTATCAATATACACTTTTACATTTTGTGATGTTCCATAATTCCTTTTGTACCCAGAAATAAGTGCTGCTTCAATAGCTTCAATTAATATATCTTTTGAAACTCCTTTTTCTTTTTCAATTTGATCCAATGCTTCAATAAACTCTCCATTCATCTTTCACACCTCCTTATCAAATCACAACAGCTAATTTTACTTTTGCTGCTTTTTCTTTTGGTATAGAAATGATTTGATCTTTATTCATTTTTACATGAATATGTCCATTCTCTAATGCTACTAACTCAGCTTCTATAACTTTTTGTCCTTCTATAGGCTCATATAAATGAATTTCAATCATTCTTCCTTTGTATTTTTCAAAATCTTTGTCTGCTTTAAGTGGTCGATCTAGTCCTGGAGAAGATACTTCTAAATAATAATTTTGTTCAATAGGATCTGTTTCATCTAATTTTTCACTTAGAAATTCACTCACCATTTGACAATCATCTAAACTTACTCCATCTAATTTGTCTATGTATACTCTTAAAAACCAATTTTGACCTTCTTTTACAAACTCAACATCTACTAATTCTATTTGCTTTTCATTTGTAAAAGGCAAAATTAATTCTTCTACAATTTCAACAACACGTTTTTTAGACATTTTTTCCCTCCTTCTGACTAAAATCTTATATATTATTATATATACATATTTTTTCGAAAATGCATATATATTATTCTTTAATTAAAAATTATCATATTCCTATATATGATAAAAAATAAGTGAAATAGCACGAAAGAGTGGGTAACTTCCCACTCTTTATGGTAATCACCTATTTATCTATCATTCAGATTATAGCATAACCTTTACAAATATGCAACTCTAAAATAGGGATAGCTGATTGGTATCAGGTAGATTGAATAGGCATCCATGATTTTTAAGAGTCTCAATAACCGTTTTGGTAACTTTTGTTCTTTCTCTTATATCTTCAATAGAAATAAATTCACCATTTTCCCTAGCCTCACAAATACTTTTTGCTGCATTTTCTCCAACTCCTTGTAGTGCACGAAGAGGAGGAAGTAATTTGTTATCTACAATTTGAAATTTATCTGAATCAGACTTGTATAGATCTACTGGCAAAAATTCAAAATCTCTACAATACATTTCATAAACTACTTCAAGAACCGTAAGCAAATCTTTTTCTTTTTGTGTTAATTGATTATTAGGATCTTCTAATTCCTTTATTTTAGCTTTGACTATTTCTTTGCCCTTTATTACTAATTCTGCATCAAAATCTGCAGCTTTTGTAGTGAAATAAGTAGCATAAAATGCTAGTGGATAATGAACTTTAAAATATGCAATTCTAAAAGACATCATTACATAAGCTACAGCATGTGCCTTTGGAAACATATATTTTATTTTATTACAAGAGTCAATATACCATTTTGGTACATTATTTTCTTTCATCAAAGCCTCATCTTCAGGTGTAAGTCCTTTTCCTTTTCTTACTTTTTCCATAATTTTAAAAGATGATTTAGGGGGTAACCCCTTTAAAATTAAATAGTTCATAATATCATCACGAGTTGAAATTACATCTTTTAAAGTTGCAATATTTTGCCTTACTAAATCTTGTGCATTATTTACCCATACATCTGTTCCATGTGATAATCCACTAATACGTACTAACTCTGCAAAAGTTGTAGGTTTTGTGTCCATAAGCATTTGTCTTACAAACTTTGTTCCAAATTCAGGAATTCCCAAGCTTCCTACTTCACATTTAAAATCTTCATCTATAATTTTCAAAGGCTTCGGACTTACAAAAATCTCAACAGTCTCTGGATCATCTAGTGCAATCTGCGTCGGATCTACTCCTGTAATATCTTGAAGCATTCTAATAATAGTAGGTACATCATGCCCTAATATATCTAGTTTTAACAATCTCCCACTAATAGAATGATAGTCAAAATGTGTAGTAATAACTCCTGATGATCCGTCATTGGCAGGATATTGAATAGGTGTAAAATCAAAGATATCCTTATAGTTAGGAACTACCATAACTCCTCCTGGATGTTGTCCTGTAGTTCTTTTTACGCCTGTACATCCATGAGATAGTCTTTCTATTTCTCTATTATTGATCGTAAGTTCTCTTTCTTCAAAATATTTTTTTACAAATCCATAAGCTGTTTTATCTGCAATCGTTCCAATTGTTCCTGCACGAAATACATATCCTTTTCCAAATAACTCTTCTGTATACTTATGAGCATTAGGTTGATACTCCCCTGCAAAGTTAAGATCTATATCTGGTTCTTTATCTCCTTCAAATCCTAAAAAGACTTCAAAAGGAATATCATGTCCATCTTTTAAATAATCCTCACCACATACTGGACATTTTTTATCTGGTAAATCTGCTCCACTTCCTATAGATCCATCTGTAATAAATTCTGAACGCTTACATTGTTTACATATATAATGAGGAGGCAGAGGATTTACTTCTGTAATATCACTCATGGTAGCTACAAAAGAAGATCCTACCGAACCTCTAGATCCTACTAAATATCCATCTTGTAACGATTTTGTTACAAGCTTTTGTGCAATAATATACATCACCGCATACCCATTGCTAATAATAGAATTTAATTCTCTATCTAATCTCTTTTTTACAATTTCAGGGATGGGCTCTCCATAAATACGAATGGCCTTTTCATAACACATATTTCTTAAATCTTCTTCTGAACCTTCTATAATAGGTGGATACGTGTCTTGTGGAATAGGAATTATATCTTCTACTAAGTCAGCAATTAAATTAGGCCCATTGATTACTACATCTTTTGCTACCTCTTCTCCTAAATACTTAAATTCTTCTAACATTTCATCGGTGGTTTTAAAATATAAAGGAGCTTGATTATCCGCATCACTAAATCCTTGTCCACTCATTAAAATTCTTCTGTACACTTCATCATGTGGATCTAAAAAATGAACATCTCCTGTTGCAACAACTGGTTTTTTATGTTTTTTCCCTAAATCTACAACCTTTTTATTGATTTCCTTTAATTCATCTGTATTTTTGACAAGTCCTTTCTGAATCAAAAATTGATTATTCTCTATAGGTTGAATCTCTAAATAATCATAATATTTTGCAATATTATCTATTTCTCTTTGTGATTTATTTCCAATTAAACTTTTATATAACTCCCCTGCTTCACAAGCTGTTCCTATAATAAGCCCTTCTCTATATTGAGACAAAAGAGATTTAGGAATCCTTGGCCTTTTATAAAAATAGTCCATATGAGATGTAGAGATGATTTTATATAGATTTTTAAGTCCTGTATAATTTTTAACAAGTATAATAATATGAAAAGTGTCTAATTTTTTTACATCTACTGACTTTTGATACAAATCATTTACTTCATTTAATTTTTCTATCCCTTTTTCTTTTAATAAATCTAAAAACTTTATAAAAATTTCTGCTGTAGCTTGTGCATCATCTACTGCTCTATGGTGATTCTCTAAAGTTACATTCAACTCTTTTGCAATAATATTTAACTTATATCTTTTTAAATGGGGAAGTAAAATTTTAGAAAGTCTTAGTGTATCTATAATGGAATTGTGAAATTCTAATTTCATTCTTCTACAATTTTCTTTTATAAAACCTGTATCAAACGAAGCATTGTGAGCCACTATAGGATCATTTTTTATAAAATCTAAAAATTCTGGTAACATCTCCTCAACCGTAGGTTCATTTTTCACCATATCATCTGTGATTCCTGTAAGTTCTACTATTTTAGGTGGTATTGGAATTTTAGGATTAATCAAAACATTAAATCTTTCAACAATCTGTCCATTTGTTATTCTTACAGCTCCTATTTCAGTAATTTTATCATTTTTGCTTGAAAGACCTGTAGTTTCAATATCAAACACTATATAAGATTGATCTAAAGGCTTTTGATTGTCTCCAATAACAATAGGTTCTCCATCATTGACAAGGTAGCCTTCCACTCCATAAAGTACTTTTATATCATTCTTTTTTGCAGCTTCCATAGCTTCTGGAAAAGCTTGTACCACCCCATGATCTGTAATAGCAATAGCTTTGTGTCCCCAATCTTTTGCTCTCTTTACAATACTGGAAGTAGAAGATACTGCATCCATAGCACTCATTTGTGTATGAACATGAAGTTCTACTCTTTTTTTGTCTGCATAGTCTTGTCTTACTTTCTTTTGTCCCTTTAAAATATCCTTTGCCATAATAACAATCTCTCTAGAAAAAGTATCATATCTAGCTTCTCCTCTTACTTTTACATACTTACCTTTTTCTAGTCCGCTTACCAGTCCATCTAATTCTTCTTTTTTTACAAATAATTTCACTGCAATAGAACCCTTATAATCTGTAATACTAATTATCCCTAAACTTTTTCCGTTTTTTAATTCTCTCCACTCTGCATCAAATATTTCTCCTTCTATAGAAACAATACCTGATTCTTCATTGAGAGTAGGTATATATACAATAAGATCATTAAATTTTTTTCCTAAAATGACAGATTCATCTGATATAGATTTCTTTGTTCCTCTTGTAGGAGCTTTTTCTACTTCATTTATGATATTTTCAATAAAAACTTTAGTTTCTTGTTCCTTTTCCTTAATATAATCATTCAACTTTTCATTTTGAGATTCAAGACTTTTTCTAAATAGCACTTGCACTTTTTGATGAAGTTCTGAATCAATCAATTGTTGAATAAACGCATCTATCTTTTTTTCTCTTAAAGTCTCTATACCTATTTCATCATATATATCTATTATTAATGAATCTTTATTCCAATGAAACTTTGCTTCCTTTAACCATCCTAATGCACATGGATTTCTTTTTTGTATCTGATAAATAATATTTTTCCAATATATATTGATATTGCTTTGATCTACTTTTATATCTCTATAAGACATATTCAATTGAATTTCTTTTATAAAAGGAATATTTTGTTTTATATTTTTTTTAACATTTTCTAACGTAGATTGATCAATCAGGTGATCTGAATATAGTAAAAAAATAAGAGTTTTCTCTTCTTTATGATACTGTATTTTTTCTACATACGGATTGTCCTTTAATCTAACATTAAATGCAATCTGACGAATTGCTTCACTTAAAAGCTTACTCATTTTTATCCTCCTTCACAAAATCTATATCTTATTCACCTGAAAGAGGAATTACATCTTCATAATTTCTTCCATAAATACTTTTTCAATTTCACTTTCTTCAATTTTTTTTATAATTTCTCCTTTTTTAAATAAAAGAGCAGATGACTTTCCTCCTGCAATCCCTATATCTGCATCTTTGGCTTCTCCAGGTCCATTGACAGCACATCCCATAATGGCAACAGTTATATTTTTATTGATATTTTCTAATCTTTTTTCTATTTTATTTGCTAGAGAAATTAAATCAATTTGGCATCTTCCACAAGTAGGACAAGATATGATTTTAACTCCAAAGTCTCTTGATCCTATTGTTTTTAAAATTTCTTTTCCTACCTTTATTTCTTCTGTAGGATCTCCTGTCAATGAAATTCTTAACGTATCTCCAATGCCATCTAATAATAATGCTCCTACTCCAATAGCTGATTTTATGGTTCCACTTTTTATAGTTCCTGATTCAGTCACTCCTATATGTAGCGGATAGTCTATTCTTTGTGACATCAAACGATAAGCTTCCAACGTTAATTTTAGATCAGAAGCTTTTAAAGAAACTACGGTATCATAAAAATTTAATTTTTCTAATATATGAATATGTTCTAAGGCACTTTCTACCATAGTCTTAGGTGTTACTTTTCCGTATTTTTCAACAATCTTTTTATCAATAGATCCTGCATTAACTCCAATTCTAATAGGAATATTTCTTTCTTTTGCCGCTTGTGTAACTTTTTTAACTCTTTCTATATCTCCAATATTACCTGGATTAATTCTTAATTTGTCTACTCCATTTTTTATACATTCAATAGCCAATCTATAGTCAAAATGGATATCTGCAACAATAGGAATATTAATCTTTTTTTTGATATGAGCTATTGCATCAGCAGCTTCTAGATCTAAAATTGCAACTCTTATGATCTCACATCCTGCTTCTTCTAATCTTTTTATTTGATCTATTGTACTTTTTGTATCTCTTGTATCTGTATTGGTCATAGATTGAATAGAAATAGGAGCATCTCCTCCTATTTCTATTCCTCCACAAATAACTTTTTTAGTTTTTTTTCTGTTTATATTCATTTTCCCCACCAACCTAATAAAATCTCATAATATCTTTATAAATCATAAATACCATCAGTCCCATCAAAAGAACAAATGCTGTAAAATGAATAAATCCTTCTTTTTCAGGGTTTAAAGGTCTTCCAACAATTCCCTCTACTAATAAAAATACTATTCTGCCTCCATCTAATGCTGGAATCGGTAATAAATTGACAACTCCTAAGTTCACACTAATCAAAGCTGCTAGATGTAGTACATTGTAAATATTAGTTTTCGCTGCTTCTCCTACTAAATAAATAATTCCTACTGGTCCTACCATGTCTTGAGACGAAACTTTTCCTTTAAATAATTGACCAAAAAATCCTATCATCTCTTGAATGACAAAAAACATTCTATTCCATCCTGCTTTTATGGATAGCAAAAAAGATTTTTCAGCTGTAGGTACAATTCCAATAGCTCCTTTTTTAGTTTTTTCATCTATTTGTGGAATGATAGAAACACTTTTTTCATGGCCTTCTCTTGATATTTTCATATCTATAGAAGAACCCTTATGATCTTGAATCGTTTTTTGTACTTCTTCCCAGCTCTTCATTTCTTTTTCATTAATAGACAAAATTTGATATCCTGCTTGTATTCCTGCTCTTTGTGCAGGAGAATCATCCATTACACGTTGTATGGTTGTAGTAGGAAAACCTATCATATAAAATATAGTACTAAACAATATCACAGCCAGAAAAAAATTCATTAGTGGCCCTGCTAAAATTACTGATATCCTTGCCCAGAGGGGTTTATTATTAAAACTTCTCTCATCATTAGATTTTTCATCTTCCCCTTCCATTTTTACATAACCACCTAGAGGAAGAATTCTTATAGAATATTCTGTTTCCTGTCCTCTCTTTTTTAAAATTCTAGGTCCCATTCCAATGGCAAATTCGTGTACCTTAATGCCTACAAGCTTTGCAACAGAAAAATGCCCAAATTCATGAAACACTACTAATACTCCAAATACAACAATGGCTACAAATCCTATAAATATTTTCTCTGTAATTAAATTGAGTAATGTTTCCATCATCCCACCACCTTACAAAATTTCGAATGTTACGATCTTAGCTTTTCATAGGATCAAACAAAAGTATTAATCCAATTACTCATTTAAAGTAAATTTTTTGTTTTTCAAAAAATATTTTTTACAAATTCTCTTGTATATTGATCTATCTCTATGATTTTATGAACATCCAAATTATGTATTACATTATGCTTTTCCATAGCCTTTTTTATTCCTTTAGGAATATCATAAAATCCTATTTTCTCTTGTAAAAATAATTCTACTAATACTTCATTTGCTGCATTTAAAACAGTAGGCAAACTTCCCCCTATTTTTAAAGCTTCATAAGCAAGATTTAAACATGGAAATGTATCTAAATCTGGTTTTTCAAAAGTCAAATTCCCAATTTCAAAAAAATCAAGTTTTTTTCCATTACGTTCTACGCGATCAGGATAAGTAAGAGCAAATTGAATAGGAACACGCATATCAGGGTGCCCCATTTGAGCAAGTATTGAGCTATCTTTGTATTCTATCATAGAATGAATAATACTTTGTGGATGCACAACTACATCGATTTGTTCTAAATCTACATCAAATAACCATTTTGCTTCAATGACTTCTAAACCTTTATTCATAAGCGTAGCTGAATCAATACTAATCTTTTTACCCATATTCCATTTAGGATGCTTTAGAGCCTCCTTTACTGAAACATTTTCTAGATCACTTTTATGTAATCCTCTAAAGGGACCTCCAGAAGCTGTAAGGATCACTCTTTTTATATCTTTTAAATCATATCCCTTTAAGCACTGAAATATCGCACTATGTTCACTATCTACTGGAAGAATAGCTACATTATTTTTTTTCGCTTCTTCCATAACTATTTTCCCAGCTGTTACTAACGTTTCTTTATTTGCAAGTGCAATATCTTTTTTGCTTTTTATGGCCTCTATGGTAGGAATCAATCCTATCATTCCTACCACAGAAGTCACAACTAAATGAGTTTGACTTAAGGTAGCTATAGAAACAAATCCTTCTATTCCATGTAAAACTTCAGTTTTTGTATCTTTGAGTCTTTTTTTTAATTCTATTGCTTTTTCTTCGTTCATCACAGCTACAGCTATAGGATGGAATTCTTCAATCTGTTTTTCCAATAAATCAATATTAGTGTTTGCACTTAATCCTAAAATATTAAACTTTTCTTTGTTATTTCTTACTACATCTAAGGTTTGTGTACCTATGGAACCTGTAGATCCTAGTATGCTGATATTTTTCATTTCCTCATCCTTCCTTATTCTATATCTGTATTTAAATAGATATTCATAATATAAATATCCTCAGACTCTTAACAAAGTCCTAAAAATAAGGAATAATTATTAAGAATATCCTTTATTGTATCATAAAATTTATTTTATTAAACTACATACACACTATTTATTACAAAGAAATTATAGAAAAAATATCATATAATAATATACTACTGGTCCAGTAAAAAGTATACTATCAAATCGATCGAGTACCCCTCCATGTCCAGGCATAAGTTTTCCATAATCTTTGATTCCTGTATATCTTTTAAATATAGAAGCTGTTAAATCTCCGATTTGTCCTAAAATACTACCTATAAACCCTATTATAATACAATGAATAAAAATCTGAGGAATAACATAATAACCAAACCACGCACTTATGATTACACTTCCTAATACTCCTCCTATAGCACCTTCTATTGTTTTTTTAGGACTGATGGTTGGACAAAGCTTTTTAGATCCAAGTAAATACCCACTAAAATATGCAAATGTATCTGTAGAAAATGCTACAATAAAAATCATCCATATAAGATCATTATATTTAGATAAGTGTGCTACAAATACAATATGATACATAAAAAAAACAATATAGAAAATTCCAACAGCAGTAATCGCCGACGCTATTATATCCAGTGATTTACTAAATAAAATTTTCATTAAAATCATCAAAGTACATATAAAAAACCATAACATAATCCATTTCAAGCTCATTTCTTGAAAAGTAATAAAACTCATCAAAACAATACTCAAAAATCCTATTTTTTTACAAGGAAAGATTTGAATATTTCGAAAAGCATTAAAAAATTCATGAATTGCAATCAAACTTAATATGAGTACAGAAAAATCAAGAATTATTCCTTTGTTTATAATTACAAATAAAAATAAAGGGATTGCCACTAATGCAGATATAATTCTTATACCCATTTATCTCACCATCCTTATTAAATTCCTCCAAATCTTCTATCTCTTTTTTGATAATCCAAAAGTGCCTTCATAAGGGCATCTTTATTAAAATCAGGCCAAAAAATATTTGAAAACCAAAATTCACTATAAGCAATTTGCCATAATAAAAAATTACTAATTCTTAATTCTCCACTAGGACGAATTAAAAGATCTGGATCGGGTAAGCCTTTTGTGTATAAGAACTTTTCTAACATATATTCATCAATTTCTTCAATTTCAATCCTATTTTCTTTTACTTCTTCACAAAGCTTCTTCACAGCATGAATAATTTCATCCCTACCTCCATAATTTAAAGCAATATTTACTACTAATCCTGTATTATTTTGGGTAAGCTCTATAGAAGCCTCTATTTCTTCTATGGCAGCTTTAGGAAGCTTTTGAATATCTCCTATGGTTTTAATTTTTACATTGTTTTTATGTAAGTCACTTACTTCTTGTTTTAAATAATAAATTAAGAGTTGCATAAGAGCAGATACTTCTTCTTTCGGTCTTTTCCAATTTTCTGTAGAAAAAGCATATAAAGTTAAATACTGAATATGTAAATTAGAACACGTTTTGATAATTTCTCTTAATGCTTCTACACCTGCTTTATGTCCAGCACTTCTAGGTAATCCTCTTTTTTTAGCCCATCTTCCATTTCCATCCATTATAACAGCTATATGCTTTGGCAAATGATTCATATCCACCTGTACTTCTTTATTTTGTAGTTGATGCTTCAAAAAAAATTTTTTTATCCATTTCATCATACAATTCCTCCAATTAAACTAAACTCAAGAAAATATTTTTAAACCCCCTAGTAACTGGGGGCTTAAAAATAACTTACGGTTAATTCTAAATATTGATGAATGTATTTTTGCCTAATTACTCTACATTCTCCTATTTCTTCTTTCATTTTAGGGGAATTGGTTTTTACAATAGATATTTTAAATTCCGATCCAAGGAGATCAATAGCCTTTTGCAATGGAAATCCTACTACATCAGATACCTTATCCAAAGTTTATACCTCCATTAATTCCTTTTCTTTCTTATCTACCAATTCATCTATTGATTTAATTGCTTTATCTGTGATTTTTTGAACTTCATCTTCAGCTTTTTTAAAATCATCTTCTGAAATCTCAGCATTTTTCTCCATCTTTTTTAGTTGTTCATTTGCATCTCTTCTTTGATTTCTAATGGCAACTTTTGCTGCTTCTCCAGTTTTTTTAACTACTTTAGTCATTTCTTTTCTTCTTTCTTCTGTTAGCTGCGGAATTGCTAAGCGAATAATTTTTCCGTCATTGGAAGGATTAATGCCCAAATCTGATTGCATAATAGCCTTCTCAATCAATTGCATTACACTTTTATCATATGGCTGTACCACTAAAAGGCGAGGTTCAGGTGCTGAAACACTAGCCACTTGTTTAAGTGGAGTAGCAGTTCCATAGTAATCTATCATTATTTTATCTAACAATGCTGGATTGGCTCTTCCTGCTCTTAATGCATTTAAATCTTCTTTTAGTACTTGAATCGTTTTATTCATCTTTCCTTCTAATTCTTTATGTAATCCTAAACTCATATTTATTCCTCCTTTACAAATGTACCTATTTTTTCACCTAAAATAACTTTTTTAATATTTTCAGGCTCATTTAAGCCAAATACTACTATAGGAATTTTATTATCCATACAAAGAGAAGTTGCAGTAGAATCCATTACTCCTAATCCTCTACTTAATACATCAATATATTTTAATTCAGTAAGCTTTTGTGCATTTGGATTGATATTTGGATCTGAATCATATACACCATCTACCTTTTTTGCAAGTAAAATGATTTCTGCTTCTATTTCTGCTGCCCGTAATGCAGCTGTAGTATCTGTAGAAAAATAAGGGTTTCCTGTTCCAGCAGCAAAAATAACTACTCTTGCTTTTTGTAAATGTCTTACTGCTTTTCTTCTAATATAAGGTTCTGCAATTTGTCTCATTTCTATTGCTGTTTGCACTCTAGTAGAAACACCAATACTTTCAAGGGCATCTTGAAGTGCTAATGCATTGATCACAGTTGCTAACATTCCCATATAATCAGCTGTTGTACGATCCATTCCTTCTCCAGTACGACCTCTCCAAAAGTTTCCTCCTCCAACTACAATAGCTACTTCTACTCCTAATTCTGAGATTTCTTGAACTTGTGTAGCAATTGCATCAAGAGTCTTCTCATCTAATCCAAAACCTTTTTCTCCAGCTAAAGCTTCTCCGCTTAATTTTAATATGACTCTTTTATATTTAGGACTCACCTTATACAACCTCCGTTTATAGTATTCTACATTTCCTATAAAAAACCTTTTACATTATGATTTTATCTTAAAAAAGAGAACACGAACTGTGTTCTCTATCTTTAATTTTTAACGATTAATTATTCATTTGTTTTGCTACTTCTTCTGCAAAATTTTCTTCTTTCTTTTCGATTCCTTCTCCAACTTCAAATCTAGAAAATCTTCTAATAGATAAATTTTCTCCGATTTTAGAGATTTTTTCATTTAACAGATCTTGGATTGTCACATCTGGATCTTTAATGAAAGGTTGTTCTAAAAGACATACTTCTTTATAATATTTTTCTATTCTTCCTTCAACCATTTTATCTATAATTTTTTCAGGTTTTCCTTCGTTTAATGCTTGATGTCTTAAAATTTCTTTTTCTTTTTCTATAGCTTCTTGAGGAACTTCTTCTCTTTTAATGTACTGCGGATTAGAAGCTGCAATTTGCATTGCTATATCTTTTACAAAAGTTTTAAATTCATCATTTTTAGCAACAAAATCTGTTTCACTATTTACTTCAACTAATACGCCTATTCTTCCTCCATGAATATAAGCTTCTACAAGCCCTTCTGCTGCAATTCTTCCAGATTTTTTAGCTACTTTTGCTAAGCCTTTTTCTCTTAAAATTTCAACAGCTTTTTCCATATCTCCATCAGCTTCCATTAAAGCTTTTTTACAATCCATCATTCCAGCACTTGTTTTTTCTCTTAACTCTTTAACCATTGCTGCTGTTACAGCCATATAAATGCCTCCTTATGTATATAAAATATATTAGAATGGGTAAGAGAAGCAAGGAATTTTATTCCTTCTTAACCCTTACCCTTCAAAATTATTCTTCCATTTGTTCCCCTTGTTTTCCTTCTATAATTGCATCTGCCATTTTTGCAGTAATTAATTTTACTGCTCTAATTGCGTCATCATTAGCAGGAATTACATAATCTACTTCTTCTGGGTCACAGTTTGTATCTACAATACCTACAACAGGTATTCCTAATATTTGAGCTTCTCTTACTGCTATTCTTTCTTTTCTTGGGTCTACTACAAAAAGTGCTCCTGGAAGATCTACCATGTCTTTAATTCCACCTAAGAATTTTTCAAGTTTTTCTTGTTCATTTTTCAATTGAAAAACTTCTTTTTTAGGAAGAACATCAAAAGTTCCTTCTTCTTCCATTTTGATTAATTCCTTTAAGCGGTTAATTCTTCTTTGGATTGTCTTGAAGTTTGTAAGCATACCTCCAAGCCATCTTTGATTTACATAAAACATTCCACTTCTTTTTGCTTCTTGCTCAATAGATTCTTGAGCTTGTTTTTTTGTACCTACAAATAAAACAGTTTTATTATTTGTTGCTACTTCTTTAATGAAGTCATAAGCTTCCTCTACTTTTTTAACTGTTTTTTGTAAATCAATAATATAAATTCCGTTTCTTTCTGTGAAAATGTACTCAGCCATTTTAGGGTTCCATCTTCTTGTTTGATGTCCAAAGTGTACCCCTGCTTCCAATAATTGTTTCATTGAAATAACTGACATTTTCTTCACCTCCCTGGTTTTTTTTCCTCCACTTTGTTCATCTTTTCAAACGACCTTACGGCACCAATTTGAAAATTCCAAAGTGTGTGTGTTTGTCACCTTAAGTAGTATACCACAAGCTACATTCTTTTTGCAACAGTAAAATATGTTTTCGATTCATTAACTCACAAAATTATTTTTTCCACTTTTATAACGAAATATACTATTCTTCTATTTTATTCAAATTATAAATAAGCTGTATCTCTCCTATTCCTTTGTTTAATTTCTTGGCAATTTGTGAAGGGGTATATCCTTTTTTCATTAAGATAAAAATTTCTGTAGAATCCTTTTCCTCTACTTGGTCTTGGCTTTCTTTATTATATTTGTTATCTTCATCTATGTTTAAGGTTTTATTTCCCATATTTTCATCTATACTCTTTAATATATTATAAAGATCTTTTGTCTTTTTTTCTAAATCCAATACAATATTTTTATGAATATTTTCTAGTTCATTCATAATATTTTGAGCTAAGTGTATGTTTTTTAATAATTTATTTTCCTTGCTTTCTATATTTTTATACAATTGTTGTTCTTCTTTTTCACTTTTTTTTATCCATATAAATGAAACTATAATAATACCTATCCCTATAACAAAAAGTATATAATCAATCATCTTTTCTCCTTATGATTTTATATTTTAATATCAATATTAAATCCAATTTTGGTGTCCTTTATATCCTTTTGCTCATTTTTTTCTTGATCTTTCTTTTTTTTATTTTTTCTAGAATGATTTTTATTTTTTCCTTTATTTTTTTCTTGATCATTTTTAATGTTTGGATGATCTTTACTTTCCGAGTCATTTACTTTTTTGAGTTGATGTTCTATATTTTTTTTATCCTGCTGTGCTAAAAGTTCATGTTCTGTTTTTGATTTATTAAGCTTAGTTTGATTTTCTTCAGATTGTTGTTGAGTTTTAGGAATCATTACTCTAAAGTCAATAGGTCTTATGCTCATTTTATCAGCTCCTAGACTCTGTATAAGAATTTATTTTTATTTCTCCATCCTCTCTTACAATAGTAGCACTATGAATATCATCTCTTATATAATATAAAGAATTACCAATGGTTATTTTTACTCCTGGATGTATGATAGATGAAACATTTACCTTTCCCGTAGACAGATCTTGAACTACATTTTGTAATCGAAGCAAATCATAATTAACTGTCTCTATTTTTTCATTTAAATAACCTTCTGTATGAATAGATTTTGATAATAAATCTTGTTTTTCTTTAGGAAGTGGTACATTTTTAGAAATTCTCGTCAAAAGCTCAATTGCTTTTCTTACATTTTCTTTGTTTTTATATAAAAGTTCTAATTCTTGTTTTAAGCTTTCATATTTTTCTTTTATTTCAGGATCTATTCCTACATCTATTTTCGTATTCGTCGCCATAGATGATCCTATAGTCTTAGCATTTACTTCATAATTTGCTCTAATTTGCCCTCCCACAATCAATCCTTTTTTACCAATAGCACTCACTGATCCTTTAGCTTCTAAATTACAATGCATGATAGCTTCTGCAGAAATATTCCCATCTGCTTTTACATAACAATTCTCCATATACTTAGCAACAATGTCCCTTTTACTAATTAATTTTCCACAATTGTAACCTTGAATACCCTTATGAAGTATAATATTGCCCTCTGTAATGATTGTAGCTCCTTCTACTACTCCATAAACTTCCACATCATCTGTACATTCTATTTTAAATCCGGTGCGAACATTTCCCTTTATAGCTACTTTTCCATTAAAATAAATATTGCCTGTAGAATTGTCTACATTCCCTTTTACTTCGTATACTTGAAGTACAGTAATTTTATCATCAACTAATTTCACTTGTCCGTCTTGTATAGCAACTAAACTTAATCCATCTTGAGTTTCTATTACATTTTTTCCTTTTTTAAAATGAATTTCTTTTCCATTTTTGGCTCTTATTATTTTTCCAGTGACTGTAATTCCATCTACACCTTCTGTAGGTAAGGTTCTTTTGGCTAGAATAATTCCTTTTTGCACACACTGAATCAAATTTAGTTCTTTAAAATCAACTTTTCCGTCTTCATCCATTTTAGGTTGGAATTTTGTATTCACATCAAATAAATATTCAAGTTTTCCGTCTATTCCATCAATTACTTCTCTTCCTTTTGCAATGACTTTTTCTATGACAAAAATATTTTCTTCAATCATACGATTGATCATTGAATGATCAATGCCATAAACAATTTTTTGTTCTTTTAGAATATGATCTACATCTTCTTTTGTAATCATTTTTCCACCTTTAGGAGAATCTATACTAAGATAAGCATACATTTCATCTTTTGAAATTCTAATATTTACTTTTGCATCTATAGGTTCTTCTTCATTTATAGATTCATCTTTTATGTCTATATCATATTCTTCTAGTTGTTTAAACATCTCCTTTTCAATTATAGACTCATTCCCCACTAAACATCACCATCCCATTGTCATTATAAAAGCTTTTTCATTTTCCCCTTTAATTTTAAAATCGCCTTTGTGTGTAATTGTGAAATTCTCGATTCAGATACTCCTAAAATATTAGAAATTTCTTTATAAGTCAATTCAGAATAATAATATAGTTGAATAATTTTTTGTTCTCTCTCAGGTAACTCTTCTAAAGCTCCTAACAATATATTTTTCATCTCTTGCTGCTCAAAATGCTTTTGTGGCTCATAGTCTATATCTTCGTCTACAATAGTGAAGTTAGAATGATTATTCATCTTTTCTTCTAGTGACACCACTGAAAAAGAATGTACTTCAGAAAGCATCTTATTAAGCTCTTGTGATGAAATATTTAACTCACATGCTAATTCTTCTTCATTTGCACTTTTACCTAATTTATTTTCAATTGATTTGTATGCATCTTCAATTTTTTTATATTTTTGCCTTATAGATCTTGGTACCCAATCTAATAGCCTTAGTTGATCAATAATAGCTCCTCGAATTCTAATATATGCATAAGTTTCAAATTTAGTATTTTTGGATGGATCATATTTATCAATAGCATCTAACAACCCAAATATTCCATAGCTTACTAAATCTTCAAAATCTGTATGATTTCCATATCTAATATATAGCCTTCCTGAGATAATTTTTACCAAATCAATATATTTTATAATTAATTCATCCTTAATTTTTTTATCTTTAGTTTGAATATAATTCTCCCATAATTGTTGATCTTCCACTTTTTATACCCCCCTTAAGATTCGGTGGTAGTATTATCTTCTTTATGAAAATTTTTTATTTCATCATTCTCTAAATTTAAGGGGATAAATTCATCATCTCCATCATCAAGTGATTCATCTATCATATCCTCTGTTGGAATCACTAAATCTATTGTATTTTTATCTTCTTTCTTCTCTAGGGTTTTCATCATATTTTTTATAAAAATTTTCGAACTAATAAATATAATAATATAAAATATACTTGTCCTCTTTATAAAAACTTCAAAACTCATATGATGAATCCCTGCAATCAAAGTACTTGTAAACAAACACACTAAAGTTACAATATAAGGGATATAATCAATTTTTTTAAAATTATTCATATCTGTTTCATTCCTTGGCCTATAGTTTTTATAAGTAAAATTCCTGTATCTCCATAAATTTCTATGGTTCTACCATAGTTTCCTCCTGTATCTTCTGCAATAATAGGTATATTTAACTGCTTTAATATTTCTTTTGATGCTAATGTATTTCTTTCTCCTATCTTCATAATATCATTTTTATTAGCAAAAGCAAACATTTGTGCTCCCCCCGCCAATTTACTTACTAATCTTCTTTGATTGGCTCCTAATTTTAGTACTTTCTCTAACAAAAGTACAATAGCAGTATCTGCAAATTTTGCAGGATTTGTATTATTTCTAATAGTTTTGCTTGAGGGCAACATAACATGTGCTAAACCTACTACTTTTGTAATAGGATCATACAATGTAACTCCTACGCATGATCCTAATCCTAATGTTGTTAAGCCTGCATCTCCCTTTGTAACATTTAAATCCGCCATACCTACCTTAATCATCTCTTTCATTATTCTAAGACTCCTAAACTTTTTAATAGAATTTCAAAGGAATCAACATCTGGCACTAAAAAGAAATATCCTTTTATATTGTCATCTCCTTCATTAAATTCAGTTTCAATTAATAATACCTTATCTCCTACTTGACCATATTGAATAATAGGTACACTTAAAATGGCTCCTGCCATGTCTAACGATAGAGAAGGTATGGAAATTTTTAAATTGAGTCCTGTTAATGCTGTTAAAGATGATATATAAGCACCAGAAAGTATATTTCCTATTTCTTGTAGGGCTGACTGATCTATTTCATCTAAGATCTCAGAGTTATCTTCTTTATAAAGAAGCATATTTGCTAATATTCTAGAAGATTTCATAGTTAATAAAAACATAATATTTCCTGTAAGATCTCCATCCACATCAAAATATATACCGCATACTGGTATCTCTGCTCCTCCTAAAAGTTCTGTTACTTCTTTAAACTCTAGTACTTCTACCTTAGGAACGTTCATATCTATTTTTCTATTTACCATCTTTGCCAATGCAGTTGCTGCATTTCCAGCACCAATATTTCCAATTTCCTTTAAAACGTCTAACTGCATATTATTCATTTCTTCAATGGAAATTCCCATATTTATCCCACCTTCAATCTAATGATTATATTAGCTTTCTTCTCCCTTATCTAAGATTTTAGATAAGTCTAATAATATAATAATTCTCTCTTGATTTTTTCCAATTCCCTTTACATAATCATTTTTGAGGTTATCTGACATATTTGGAACATCATCAATATCTGACACATCTAAATGTAACACTTCTGAAGAAGAATCTACTAATAATCCAATAATCATTTCATCTATGGTTACAATGATAATTCTAGACTCTTCATTTATTTCTCCATGGGGTAAACTAAATCTCTTTCTCAAATGAATAACTGGTACAACTTCACCCCTTAAATTAATGACTCCTTCTACAAAATCAGGTGCATAAGGAACTCTTGTAATATCCATAACTTTTTCAATGGTTTGAACATTTAAGATATCTATTCCATAATATTCATCATTTAATTTAAATAATACATATTGATTTTCTGTTGCAACTAATTTCTCACTCATATTTTCCCCTCCTTCATTTACTTCTTCAAATCTACAATTTTTATATAAATTTTATTTAAAAAAGAGAGTTTGTATCTACAATCAAAGCAACTTGTCCATTTCCTAAAATAGTAGCTCCTGCAATACAATGAATACCTGCTAAAAATTTTCCTAAGGATTTTATTACAATTTCTTGTTGGCCGATTAAATGATCTACCACAAAACCTGCTGTTTTATCTCCTTTTCTGGCTACTACTACAGTTAAATCTCCTTCATAAGAGTGGTTCGTCTCAACGTTTAATATCTGATTCATTCTTAAAATAGGTAATGTTGTATTTCTATATAATACTACTTCTTGATCTTGTATTTTTCTTATTTTACTTGAATCTATTGTAATAATTTCTTTTATTGAATTAAGTGGAATAGCATATTTTTCTTCTCCAATCATAACAAGTAAAGCTTGAATAATAGCTAAAGTAAGGGGTAATCGAATAATAAATATAGTTCCTGCACTAGAAGTTTTTACCTCTACTACTCCTCCTAAAGATTCGATTTTTGTCTTTACAACATCTAGTCCTACACCTCTACCCGAAATATCTGATATTTTATCCGCTGTACTAAATCCTGACTTAAATAATAAATTTACTGCTTCTTTATCATCCATCATTTCTGCTTGTTCTTTTGTAATAAGTCCTTTGTCTATAGCCTTTTTCTTTACTTTTTCAATATTTACTCCTTGTCCATCATCTTCAACTTCAATCACTACACTATTTCCATCTGGATAAGCATTTAATTTTAATGTTCCAATTTCTGATTTTCCATGTTGTTTACGAGTTTCTGGATCTTCTATCCCATGATCTATAGAATTTCTAATCAAATGAATTAGTGGATCTCCTATCTCATCAATAACGGTTCTATCTACTTCTGTATCTTCTCCTAACATGACAAGAGAAATTTCTTTTCCCACTTCTTTTGAAAGGTCTCTTACCATTCTTGGAAATCTATTAAACACTCTATCAATAGAAACCATTCTTACCTTCATTACTGCATCATGAAGATTGGTAGTAATTCTTTCAAGATACTCAATAGCTTCATTCATATTTTGTTTTTTTCCTGACTCATCTATTTCCTCAAGTCTTGATCTTGTAATAATCAATTCACTTACAAGATTCATAAGATTATCTAGTCTATCGATATCTACTCTTACAGTTTTTCCTACCTTTGGTTTCTTTGTTTGCGAAGTAGAATTTTCAGTTTTGTCTTCTGTTTTTGTTTCTTTTTGTTCTTCTACCTTGTTTTTTAGATTTACATCTTCAATTGAAAAATTGATATCTACTTTTTCCATTAATACATTTTCTATCTCTGATATACTACTAATTTTTTGTTGTATAATATCTTGCTCTACTGCTGATATAATAATTAACTCAAAGCTTGATTCAAATTTTTCATCTTCAATATCTTCTACAGGAGGATTTGATTTTAAGATTTCACAATCTTGTTCTAGTGTATTAAAAATAATAAAAGCTCTTGCCGCTTTTAGCATACAATTAGGATTTAATTCTATTTGCATTTTGTAGCAATGATATCCTTCTTGTATTGCCTTTTGAGCAATTTCCTTTGAAAACTCTTCTATTTCTATAGAAATATTATCTACTTCTTGAGAAGAAACTTTTAAATTTTCTTTAACTGCATCTTCGCTTTTTCCATGAATAATTTCATGCAGCTTTTTTACTAAATAATCTGAATCCATATCTCCTTCTGTTCCTGAATTGCTGACTTCATTAATATAACCTTCTAGTGTATCTAAGCATTCAAATAATATATCTACAATTTTTTCTGATAATTCCATTTCATTACTTCTTAAAAGTTGTAATACATTTTCCATTTCATGTGTAAGATTCGCTACTTTTGTATAGCCCATAGTAGCTGACATACCTTTTAATGTATGGGCAATTCTAAAAATTTCATTTACTAATCCTATATCTTTATGATTATTCTCTAACTCTAGCAAACTTTGGTTCATATTTTGCAAATGTTCTTTTGACTCTTCAATAAAAATATCTAAATATTGGTTCATATCCATTTTTTACACCCCCACAATTTTAGTTATGGTTGTAGCTATATCTTGTAATGATACGATTTGATCAATACAACCTAGATTCACAGCTGATTTAGGCATTCCATATACTACACATGTTGATTCATCTTGTGCAATGGTATATCCATTTTGCTCCTTTATATTTTTCATTCCCTCAGCTCCATCAGAACCCATGCCTGTCATAATCACTCCTACTAAATTATTTAACTTTATCTGTGCTAAAGAATTCATCATAGCATTGACAGAGGGTCTATGTCCTGATACAAGCTCATCTTTTGAGAGATGAATTTTCAAATTTCCTTGATCTTTTATGACTCTTAAATGATATGCTCCTGGTGCAATATACGCACATCCTGGTTGCAAGATCTCTTCATTTTCAGCTTCTTTTACATGAATTTCTGACAAATTATTTAATCTATCTGCTAAAGATTTTGTAAATCCTGCTGGCATATGTTGTACAATCAAAATACTCGCTGGAATATTTTTAGGTAAATAAGGAATTACATCTTGTAATGCTCTTGGTCCACCTGTAGATGTTCCAATAGCTACAATTTTTTTTATATTTTTATTTTGTGGAATCCATAATTTTTTTTCTGTGTTTTTTATTTTTAATGGTTGATTATTTATTCTTGTTGTTACTTTTGCTTTTGCTGCTATTTTGATTTTTTCTGTTAATAAAGATTTCATATCACCTGTATTCATTTTAAATATATTTGTAGGCTTCGTAATAAAATCCACTGCTCCTAATTCTAATGCTTTTAAAGTAGCTTCAGCACCTTCCATAGTAACACTACTCACCATTATTACAGGTAAAGGATGATCTTTCATAATTTCTTTGAGTGTAGTAATCCCATCTAAAATTGGCATCTCTACATCCATAGTTACAATATCTGGAGAAAATTCTTTAATCTTTTCTATTGCTTCTTTTCCATTTCGAGCTGTTGCCACTACATTTAGGTCTTGATCTAAATTAATAATATCCGAAACAATTTTTCTCATAAAAGCAGAATCATCTACTACTAAAACTTTTATTTTATTCATTTAAACCAATCCCCCGTTTCCTCATTTTTCTTTCAGATTCAAAAATAAAGGAGATGATTTGTTCTCTATCTTTTTCATCGATATTTTTAAAAGTAATACCTATATCATAATCACCTTTTGATTCTTGCGAAGGGATGGATCTTATTATTTCTCCCCTTGCAAAAACTATCTTTTTATCAATCACAAGGTCAATGTCTACTATACTTCCTTTTTCTATTTTTTCTTTTATAATTGCTCTTAGTCCACCACCACTGATATCTTTTGTAAGAAAAGAAATTTCTTCCCCATTTCCTTTTTCTCTGATTGTTAATTTCCCACTCAAAACAATAGATAATCTGTAAAAATCCCTTCTTTGTATCTTAAAAATATCTCCTATTCTTTTTACTTTTAAGTAAGACATTCCTTCAGCGTTTTTTCTTTCTATTACCTTTGCTTGAAATCCATAGATTCCTAAATCTTGTTTAAAATAACTAATTTTTATCTGTCCATCAACTGGAATAGGTGCAGATACATTTTTATGAGTAGGTGTTGCTATAATCAATGTATCTTCATCTATCATATCCATAATCTTACTTGTCAAATATTTCATATCGTTATATTTTTGAACATCTATCCATTTTATTTGAATTTTAGTTCCAACTTTAGGAAAAAAATTTTTTTTCATATCTCATCCTACTTTCACTTCTACACTGGTCTTTTACAGCTATCTAAAAATTTATATATGAATCTTTTTAACCCGCCTACCTCTTTTACTTCTTCATTAGGTTCATAAACCAATTTAGAGGCTATAGCTTCTATGCTTTTACTAATTAAACTATTGGGAAAACTGAGTAAAAAAGGCTTTTGAAGTTTTACTGATTTAGATACTAAAGGATCATCATATAGATATCCTAATCTTTCTAGTGGTATATTTAAAAATTTTTGAGAAACCATATTTAATTTATTAAAAATTTCTATTCCTTCTTTAGGAGTTTCTGCTCTATTGATTAAAACCCGAATGATTTTATCTTTATCTTTTAATACAAGGTTTTTTAATACTGCATAAGCATCTGTAATAGATGTGGGCTCAGGAGTAGTCACCAAAATCACTTCACTAGCAGCTTCTATAAAAGATAATACCGAATCATTAATTCCTGCACCTGTATCAATCAATATAAAATCCATATCTTTTCCTAGATGTCTTAAACCGTCAATGACACTACCTATCTGTTCTTCATTTAAATTTACCAGTTCTTTTAGTCCAGAACCTCCTGATATAAATTGAATTCCCCCTGGACCCTTTACTACAATTTCATGAAGTTCCTTTTCTGATGTAATCATATGTGCCAAAGTATATTTAGGAATCACTCCTAAAATCACATCAATATTTGCAAGTCCTAAATCTGCATCTAAAATCGTTACTTTATATCCTAATTTAATTAAAGCTAATCCCAAATTAATCGTAAAATTAGATTTACCTACCCCACCTTTTCCACTAGTAATGGTAATTACTCTTGTATTTATGTTTTCTTCTTCCATCTCACTCATTCTATCTTGATCATTTTGTTTTTTAATTTTATAAATCATCTCTCTTAATTTTTTTGCTTGATCATTCATCTAATTTACCAACGATTGCATTTGCAATTTTTTCAGGATCTGCAATTTCTATATCATCTGGAACACTTTGCCCCACCGTAACATAAGAGAGATTCTTTCCTGTAAATATTTTAGTATTTAATATATTTCCAAAACCATCTGATTCATCTAATTTTGTAAATAGTAATCGATAATCATCTAAAAATTCATATCCATTTACAATGTTTATTATATCTTTATACCCAGTTGTAGCACTTATTACTAAAAAAATTTCTGGATTTTTAATATATTGAATCAACTCTTTGATTTCTTCTAGTTGTGTGCTGCTTTTATGATTTCTGCCTGCTGTATCTATTAAAATCACATCTTTATCTGCGTAATCTTTTATAGCTTCTTCTATTTCTTGTGATTCATAAATGACCTTAACTGGTATTCCTAGTATTTCCCCATAAGTTCTTAATTGCTCTACAGCAGCAATTCTATAGGTATCTGAGGTAATAAATCCTATAGATTTATTTTGTCCAATAGAAAGTTTTGCCGCTAGTTTTGCTAAAGTAGTAGTTTTTCCTACCCCTGTAGGTCCTACAAATAATATAATCTTTTGATGAGCTTCTTCTTTCATAGGCTCGGGTTCACCTAAATACTCTTTCATAACCATTTTGATTGTTTTACAAATTGCATCTTCATGATCTTCTGAAAAACTAATTCTTTTTTTTGAAATATTGAGTATTTTTTCTATAATATTTTTTTCAACATTTTTTTCTAAGAGTAAATTATAATATTTTTCAGATACAGTAGGATTTTTAGCTGTATCCCTTTGAGGATTCTTTTCTACCTTATCTATAAAATTATTCAACAAATCCTCAATATTTCCTACTTGTTTTTGTAATTGTTCCATTTTTTTAGATTCTTCTTTTGGCTTTATACTTTTTTCCTCATTCGATATGTTCTTATACTCTATTTTCTTTTTTTGATCATCTTCTATAGCTGCTACCATTTCTATCAAAGGTTTTTTAAAAAAACCAGAAATTCCTGGTCTTTTTATTTTTCTTGAATGCAATATAACTGCATTTACTCCTAATTCCGTTTTTACTTTTAGCATAGCTTCCTGTGCATTACTTGCAATATATCTTTTTACTTTCATGTTATAAACTCACCATCCCAACAGACTGTACTTCAACTTTTGAGTCTAATTCATTATAAGATAAAACAATTAATTCCGGAGCTAACTGTTCTGTCAATCTCTTAAAGTATACCCTTACAATAGGTGAAGTCAATATAATGGGTTGCTCTCCAATAGACATTAATTTTTCTACTTGTTTTGCAAGGCTGTTTAAAATACTTTGTGCTGTATTTGGATCTAAATTTAAATATGAACCATGCTCTGTTTGCTGAATAGACTCCATTACCTTTTGTTCTAATTCTTTTTCTAAAGTAATAACTTTTGCACTATTTCCTTGTATAAACTGCTTTGTAATGGCTCTAAATAAGGATTGTCTTACATATTCTGTAAGCATATCTGTATCTCTTGTCATAGCTCCATAATCTGCTAAAGTTTCTAATATACTTACCATATCTCGAATAGAAATACCTTCTTTTAATAGATTAGATAATACTTTTTGTACTTCTCCAATAGATAAAATCTTAGGAACTAATTCTTCTACCAATGCCCCATGATGCTCTTTTAAGTTATCTAATAAAGCTTTTACTTCTTGTCTTCCTAATAGTTCATGAGAATATCTTTTTACAATTTCAGTCAAATGAGTTGACACGACCGAAGAAGGATCTACTACAGTATATCCAAATATTTCTGCTTTTTCTCTTTCTTCTTCTCCTATCCATTTGGCTGGTAGTCCAAAAGCTGGTTCTACTGTATCAATCCCTTGAATATCCCCTTGAGCTCCCCCTGGATTCATAGCTAAATAATGATCAAATACAATATCTCCATTTGCTACTTCTACACCTTTTATTTTAATTACATATTGATTAGATTCTAATTGAATATTGTCTCTTAAACGAATCATAGGTACAACAATTCCTAGTTCTAATGCACATTGCCTTCTGATCATTACAAGTCTATCAAATAAATCTCCCCCTTGATGAGGATCTGCTAGAGGAATAATTCCATATCCAAACTCAAGTTCAATTGGATCTACTTGAAGAAGTGGTAATACATTTTCAGGTTTTTTGATTTCTTCTACTTGATCATCTGCTACATCAGTTTCTTCTTCTGTTATATTTTCTTTGATAGATTTTCTAAGAATAAATCCTAAATATAAAAATACTCCACTTAAAAGAAAATACGGAATTGTAGGTAATGGTGTTAATCCTAAAAAGAATAATACCCCGGATATAATAAACATAATTTTAGGCTCTCTAAATAATTGCCTTAATACATCATTTCCTAAGTCTGAATCAGATGCAGCTCTTGTTACTACAATACCAGTAGCTGTTGAAATTAACAGTGCTGGTATTTGGCTTACCAATCCGTCTCCAACTGTAAGCAGTGTATATTTTTGTAAAGCTTCACTAAAGCCTAATCCTTTTCCCATCATCCCTAAAACAAACCCTGCTGTAATGTTGATAATGGTAATAATGATTCCGGCAATTGCATCTCCCTTTACAAATTTACTAGCTCCATCCATAGCTCCATAAAAATCTGCTTCCTTTTGTATTCTGATTCTTCTTTCACGTGCCTGCATTTCATCAATCAAACCAGAGTTTAGATCTGCATCAATAGCCATTTGCTTTCCTGGCATTGCATCTAATGTAAATCTTGCAGCCACTTCTGATACCCTTTCTGCACCTTTTGTAATAACCATGAACTGAATAATAATAATAATTAAGAAAATAATAAACCCTACAATCGCATCTCCACCAATTACAAATTCTCCAAAAGCTTCAATAACACTACCTGCATTTCCTTTTGAAAGAATATATCTCGTTGTAGAAATATTTAAAGACAATCGAAATAAAGTAGTAAGTAAAAGCATTGATGGAAAAATAGCAAATTGTAAAGGTTCTTTATTATACACAGAAATCAAAAGGATCAGTAAAGATAATGATATATTCAAACTCAATAATACATCTAAAAACGGAAGAGGGACAGGTATAATAATCAGTAAAACAACAGCTATAATAGCCAGTGATACAACAATATCACCAAATTTCATTTTTTATTCCTCCTAATTACATATTTTTCACTTTATATACATAAGCTAGAACCTCTGCAACTGCTTGATAAAGATCTGGAGGAATAAAATCTCCTATCTCCACAGTAGAATAAAGAGTACGAGCTAATATTCTATTTTCAACCATAATAATATCATTTTCAGAAGCAATTTGTTTAATTTTTTGTGCTATTAAATCTTTCCCTTTTGCAAGTACAACAGGTGCTTCCTCAAGAGTACTATCGTATCTTATAGCAATTGCATAATGGGTTGGATTCGTAATAATTACATCCGCTTTTGGAACGTCTTGCATCATTCTATTCATCGCCATTTGTCTTTGTCTTTCTTTAATTTTTCCTTTTATCTGAGGATCTCCTTCTATTTGTTTGTATTCTTCTTTTATTTCTTGCTTTGACATTTTTAATTCTTTTTCATATTCAAACTTTTGATAATAATAATCAAGTACAGCTAAAATCATTAAAACAATAGCAGCTCGAAATCCTATTCCTACAGTAACTTTTCCTAAATATCCTATAATCTGGATTATTTCCATATCTATCAAATCAACCATATTGTTAGATTGTTTCAATACATAACTAAAAGTAATATATCCTACTGCAAATAACTTAATTATAGATTTAAAAAACTCCACTATAGGTTTAGGAGAAAAAAACTTTTTCATTCCATTAATTGGATTTATTCTACTCAATTTAGGTGTCAGTGGTTTTGTAGTAAATAAAAAGCCTACTTGCATATAACTACAAATAACTCCTATTACCAACGCTGTTCCCACAACAGGTACTACAATTTTGATTGTTAATAAAGCACTATTTAAAAAAAGTTTATGGATTCCATTTGTATTAAATAAACCTTCCACATCTTTCATATCTACAAAAAGATTCTTTGTAAAGATCATAAAGTTGTTGTAAATAAAATTTCCCATTAAACTTAAAACAAAGAATGTGCATAATAAAATAAGTGCTGAGTTAATCTCTTTGCTCTGTAAAATTTGTCCTTCTTCTCTTGCTTCTTTTCTTTTTTTGGGTGTAGCTTTTTCTGTTTTTTCTCCAGTGAAAAGCTGTAAATCTATCGGAAACAAATACATGGATTCATCCTCTTATTACCAAATTTAAAAAACTATAAAGATTTTCAAACATATGTGTGAAAATATTCTCAAAGAAACCTACATATAAAGGCATCATGAGCAAAATCATCAAAAGTCCCACAAATATTTTCATAGGCATTCCTACTATAAAAACATTCATTTGAGGCATAGTACGAGCTAGTACTCCTAATACTACATTACAAATAAAAACTGTAACTAAAATAGGTGCACTCATTTTAAAAGCTATAATAAATGTACTTCTCATGATTTCTATTATTTTTTCAATCATACTCTCATGAATCACTAAACTATTTAACGGAACACTCGTAAAACTGTATTTTAAAGCATAAATGAGTGTATGATGTCCGTTCATAGAAAGAAAGATCAGTATTGCCATAATATAGAATAAATTTCCCATCAACGGTATTTGAGTATCATCTTGGGGATTCATTACTTCTGCCATTGAAAAACCTATCTGCATATCAATAATACTTCCTACTAAATAGATACAACTAAAAAACAAATAGCAAACAAATCCAATCATAAGCCCAGTTACTATTTCCTTAAAGCTTATAAAAAGCAAGCTATAAAAGCTTCCTATTATAAAGTTTTGTGGAACTTGTACAAATGGAAAAATAACCAACGATACAATAAACGAAAATCCTATTTTAATATGAGGAGGTATATTATTATGACTAAATACAGGTGCTGCTACAAAAATTCCTATTACTCTTGCAAATACCAACAAAACTATATCTATTTGATCTAGAATACTTTGTATGATTTCCACTATGCTTCATCCAATCTATTTTATAAAATGATTAAGATTTATAAATAAACTCTCTGTATAATCTACAATTCGATTTAAAATCCAAGGTCCAAAAACTATAATAGCAACTAATACAGATAATATTTTAGGTACAAATGCTAATGTTTGTTCTTGTATCTGGGTAGTTGCTTGAAACACACTGACTGCTAAGCCAACAATCAGCCCCAATAAAAGCATAGGAGCTGATAGCAATATAACATTTAGCATAGCTTCTTGCATTAAATCAATAATTTGACCTTCATTCATTCTATTCACCTCTACTTAAATCCCATAATTAAAGACTTAATAATAAGATTCCACCCATCTACCAATATAAATAATAAAATCTTAAACGGCATAGAAATCATGACAGGAGGAAGCATCATCATCCCCATAGACATAAGTGTACTTGATACGACCATATCTATTACTATAAAAGGAATAAATAATACATATCCTATTTGAAAACCAGTTTTTAATTCACTAATAATAAATGCTGGAATTAGTGCTTTCGTAGGAATATCTTCAAGCTTTTTAGGTTTTTCACTTCCTGAAATGTCAATAAAAAGAGATAAATCTTTTTCTCGTGTTTGCTTAAACATAAAACCTCTTACTGGCTTTAATGCATTATCTAGTGCAACTTCTTCTGAAATTTCTTGATTTAAATATGGCTGTATAGCTTTTTCATTAATCTCAGAACCTATAGGTGCCATAATAAAAAAAGTAAGAAATAATGCGAGTCCAATCAATACCTGATTTGGTGGTGTAGTTTGAGTGGCAATAGCTTTTCTGATAAATGACAATACAATAATAATTCTTGTAAAACAAGTCATCATCATCAAAATAGATGGTGCTAAAGCCAAAATAGTCAATATAAATAAAATTTGTATACTATTTGCTACTTCTTGAGGATTCTTTGCTTCATCTACAGTAAATCCCATTTTAGGAATAGGAATCTGAGGCTCTGCAAAAGATATATGAAATGAAGAAATTATAAAAATTATGATGACAAAAATAATAATCCATGTTTTTTTTGTGTGTTTTCTCTTCATTCTTTTTCGTCCTTATCTATATAATCTTTAGAATGTTGAGTTCTATTTTTTATATCTTTTAATTTTTCTACTATAAAACTTTTTACATCCTTATTAGGATCTTCTTCATAAAGGGAATGGTTTTTTTCATATATATCCAAAAAAGAATCAAACGAATTACTCTTTTGTGTATCTGAAATAATATTAATTTCATCCTCATTGATCTTATCTAATACATGGATATTTTGCTTTGTAGTAGCAATTAAATAATAAACATTCCCTACATGAATCATATAAATAGATTTATCTATTCCTAAAGAAATTTTTTCAATAATTTTTATATTTCTACTCTTCAAAAATGTATTCCCATTTTTAGCAATTAATCTCGTTACATAATATGCTCCAGCAATAATGAAACAAAAAATTATTAATACACTTAGCAAGTACTTGACATCTCCGAAAGTCATCTTTCTTCCTTCTTGTCTTTAGCCTAGCACTTTTTTTACAGCTTCTACAACTCTATCTGCTTGGAAAGGCTTTACAATAAAATCTGCAGCACCTGCTTGTATTGCTTCTATTACCATAGCTTGTTGTCCCATAGCAGAACACATAATAATCTTTGATCCTGGATTGATTTTTTTGATTTCTTTTACTGCTTGTATACCATCTACTTCTGGCATAGTAATATCCATAATCACCAACTCTGGATCTAATTCTTTATATTTTTCAATGGCTTTTGCACCATTTTCAGCTTCTCCTACTACATCAAATCCATACTTTATTAATACATCTTTAACCATCATTCTCATAAATGCAGCATCATCCACTACTAAAATTCCCTTTGACATCTTTATTCCTCCTTTTTATTTAATCTTACTTATTCTCTTTGTAGGATGTACCATATCTGTAATTCTAACTCCATAGTTTTCATCTATAACTACTACTTCTCCTTTAGCCATAAATTGACCATTTACCAATATATCTAAAGGTTCTCCTACTAACTTGTCTAATTCTATCACAGTTCCTTGTGCAAAAGATAAAATTTCACTAATTTTTCTAGAAGTTCTTCCTAATTCTACAGTAATTTCTAAAGGTACATCTCTAATCAAACTAATATTTTCTTTTTCTGCACTACTAAATCCTTCATCAAAAGATGGAAACTGTGCAGGTTGAACATTAACTGATTCCCTTCTATTCATATTTGTTTGCTGAGGTGCTTGATTGTAATGATATCCTACATCTGATTCTTGAGTAGGCATATTATATTGTGATGGTACGGATGAAGAAGATACATTTTTCTCATAAGAAGAATTTGTATTATTTTGCTCATTTGTTTCAATATTTGTAGAAGTCCCACTTAATAAATTATGCACCAAATCCTTTGCAAAATCAATAGGGATAATCTGCATGATTTCACTATCAATCAAATCTCCTACTACCATTCTAAATGCTACTTTTACGATTCTGTCAATATGACTAATAGATTCAAAATGTCCTGCTCCTGATGAAAAGTTTACAGACATTGCCTTAGGAGGATGAATGTCTATCTTACTACCAAACATTTCCGATAAAGAAGTAGATGCTGAACCTACCATTTGATTCATAGCTTCCCCTATAGCACTTAAATGAAGTTCTGTTAAATCTCCTGAAATATTTGTTCCATTCCCACCCATCATTAAATCTGTAATAACTTTTACATCATCTTCTTGTAGTACTAAAAGATTTGTTCCCTCTATTCCTTCTTTATATTTAACCTCTACAACAACAAATGGAAGAGGATACTGCTGTGCTAATTCATCCATTGTGAGTACTGAAACCTTTGGTGTTGTAATGGTAACTTTCTGTCCTAATAAAGTAAACAAAGTAGTTGCTGAAGTCCCCATGCTAATATTTCCAATTTCACCTAATGCATCTTTTTCATCCTCTGATAAATCTTCTTGTGAAGATTCTTCTGATTCGGACTCTGAAGACGTTCCCTTTAGCAACGCATCTATTTCCTCTTGTGAAAGCATATCTCCCATTCTAGTCATCTCCCTTCTCTATAACATCTTCTATTTGTATAGCCATTTTTTTCTTTTTACTACCTGGTTTTCCATAATATTTTAGTTTATTTCCTACCAAAATTTTTACAGGTTCTTGAATCAGTGTGTCTAATTCAATAACATCTCCTATTTGAAGATCTAAAAATTCACTTACAGTGATATGGGTGCTGCCTAGAACAGCTCTAATTGATGTTTGAGTTTTTTCTATTCTATGAACCAATATTTCTTCATCTTCTATGGTTCTTTCTTTATTTGTATTTGTAAACCAAAGTCTTGTATTTAACTTTGGTAATATGGGTTCAATCACCAAATGAGGAATACATAAATTGACCATTCCTTCTACTTCTCCAATTTTAATACTTAAAGTAACCAAAGCAATTGTTTCACTAGGTGATACAATTTGTGCAAATTGAGAATTTGTTTCAATTTTTTCAAGTTTAGGTTTTAACTCTATTACATTCTCCCAAGGTTCTTGGAAAAGTTTTAAAATTTGTTTTACCAATTTTTTCAATAAAGAAATTTCTATTTCTGTAAAACTCCTTGTTTCTTCTATAGGTTTTCCATTGCCTCCTAATATTCTATCAATAATCACAAAGGCAACCTCTGCTGTAATATCTAAAATGATTTGTCCTTCTAAGGGTGCAAACTCAATAATTGATAAAACAGCTGGATTAGACACTGAGTTAATAAATTCATGACTAGATAATTGTTCTACACTTAATACCTCAACTTGTGCTAAACTTCTTAAGTATCCAGACAAAAAAGTATTTAATAATCTTGCAAAATTTTCATGAATAATTTGTAGTGTACGCAATTGGTCTTTTGCAAATTTATCAGGTCTTCTAAAATCATATTTTTTCACTTTTGCTTCTTGTGTTTCTGCTGTAATTTCTTGGGCATCTACTTCCCCACTACTTAAAGCTTGTATTAGGGCATCGATTTCACTTTGTGACAATACATCTGACAATTACTATCCCCCCTTTTTTTATTGGACAATAAATTCTACAAAGAAAACATCCATGATTTCATCAGAGGGTATAACTTGTTTTATGGACTTTAAAACTTGTTGTCTTAGAGCTTTTTGTCCTTTTTCCCCAGATAATTCTTCTTCTGTCTTATTTCTTAATAATTCTAATATAGAATTCGTCATTTTAGGACGCTTCTCATCAAAAGTTTCTTTTAACTTTTCATTAATCGTTTCCACTTCTATATTTACTTTTAGTATCTTTCTACTATCTTTTACATTCGCATACATCTCTCCTATAGAATATGTGTAAGTTTTCATAGGTTTTACTGCTGTTTGTTGTTCTCCTCTTTGCTGTGTAGCAAAGTAAAATGTAGCACCCATTACCATAGCCATTAAAAGAAAGCCTACTATACTAAATAACATAATTTTTTTTGTTGTCATTTTCCTACGCCCCTTCTGAGCATTTTAGTAATATGATTTTGAAAAATCAGAACGAAGTATTACAATATCTACTCTTCTATTTTTTCCTTTGTTTTCTAGTGTGTCATTCGGTGCAACAGGATGATACTCACTGTATCCTGATGCTGAGAGCCTACCTGGATCTAATTCTGCTCCTTCAATAAAATATCTTACTACATTAGAAGATCTAGTTACTGATAATTCCCAATTAGTAGGGAACTTTTTTGAATAAAGAATTGGATCAGAATCTGTATGTCCTTCTACCCTTATATACTTCTCAACAAATTCTTCTTTTTTTAATAAATCAGATAAAAAAGACAAAGTTTGTATAGCAATAGGTTTTAATTCTGCACGCCCTGAATCAAATAATACATTATCCTTAAATCTAAGAAGTAATCCTTTAGCATTCAAATCTACAAGAATTTGATCCTTCATTCCTTCTCTTTCCAAATAAGCATCTAACTCTTCTTTTAATTTTTTAAAATCCTCTAATTCTTCTAATTGTTTTGTAGTTTTATCATCATCTAAAGCATCATTAACATAAGGTGAAGTCTCAATAGTTTTTCCACCTTTTAGCACTCCCAAAGACCCTTGAACAGATTGCATTACTGCTTCAAATTTTTGAACATCAATACTTGAGAAAGCAAATAGAAGAACGAAAAAGCAAAGGAGTAAGGTCATCATGTCGCTAAAGGTTGTCATCCATTCAGGAGCACCCATTTTAACCTCTTGCTGTTTCTTTTTAGCCATCTATCCCTCCACTCCCTCTTTTTGAACAGACTCTTTTCTTTCTTTTGGTGGTAAAAATGATTTTAACTTTATTTCTATAATTCTAGGATTTTCTCCAGCTTGAATAGATAAAAGTCCTTCTACCATTACTTCTTTAATCATGATTTCTTCTCTACTTCTAAGTTTTAACTTTGCTGCCATAGGTATAAAAATTAAATTTGCAAATAAAGCTCCATAAAAAGTAGTGATGAGTGCAACCGCCATACTTGGTCCTACTGATGAAGGGTCTTCTAGTGTCTTTAACATATTAATAAGTCCAATAAGTGTTCCTATCATCCCAAAAGCTGGTGCTAGACTTCCTAATGTATCAAAAATACTCCTTCCATCACCATGTCTTTCTTCTAAAAAAGCTAGTTCTGTCTCTAATATATTTCTTACCAATTCAGGATCTGTTCCATCTACGATGAGCATAACTCCTTTTTTTAAGAAATCATCATCTATTTTATCTGATGCTTCCTCTAGTGCTAGTAGTCCTTCTCTTCTTGCAATATTGGCAATATCAATGATTTTTCCAATAACGTCTGAAGCATTCATGTTTTTAGTAGCAAAAGCTTTTTTGGCTACTACTACAGCATCTTTAACTTTGTTAAGAGGATAGGCTACCAAGCAACCTGCAATAGTTCCTCCTAAAACAATTACAATAGATGTAATATCAACAAAGGATGAGAGCTCTCCACTTAATAAAATTCCCCACACTACTAATCCTAATCCTGCAACAATCCCTAATATCGTAGCTAAATCCAAAGCCTACACCTCGTTTCTTAAGGAATTAAACTTTATGTCTATTTGTGAAAAAATCTTTTGTTTATACTTTATAATTTTATCAATCATTTGATCAACATCTTCTAATACTACAATTTTTTTTCCTGTTGTAAGAGTAATCACCGTATCTGGTGTAGACTCAATAGATTCTATTAAATCACAATTGATCATATATTTTTTTCCGCTTAATCTAGTTACTTTAATCATACGCATCTTCCTTTAAGTTTCCGGGCTATAAAAGCCCGGAAAGATTATCTTTTAATATTTACTAATTCTTGTAACATTTCATCTGTTGTAGTGATTACTCTAGAGTTTGCTTGAAAACCTCTTTGAGTCGTAATCATGTCTGTAAATTCTTTTCCTAAATCTACATTAGACATTTCTAAACGTCCTGGGGCTATAGCTGCAAAACCACTTTCTCCTGGTTTTCCTACAATAGCAGTTCCAGAGTTTTCTGTGTCTTTAAACAAATTATCAGAAGTTTTTAAGAGTCCAGAGGGATTTTTAAATTTAGCAATCGCTACTCTTCCTATTACGCTTCTTTGACCATTTGTAAATGACCCTTCAATACTTCCATCAGATCCTATACTAAATTCATCTAAGCTTCCTTGTTTGTATCCAGTCTTTCTTGTAGCAGTTAGAGTAGATTCATTGGAAAATTGAGTCACTGCTGCTTTTCCATTTTCATCTTGAAAAGATAAATTGAAATTAAATCCTTCTGCACCTGTTATAAATTTATTATTTGGATCTTTACCTGCTGGTGGATATACTCCTATGTTTACTTGAGGTAAAACAATGTTTCCATCTGCAAAAGTACAATCTATCGGTGCATTTGCCGCACTATTAATTTCTATGGTTTCACTACCTACTGGAGTTATGACAACTTCCCACTCATTCGGTTTGATAAGATCTTCTATTTTAGGATCTTCTGTGCCTGTCCATGCCACTTTTCCATCTGGATCATTCCAATAATTATTATCTTCCATTTTTCTTCTAAATTCAATTTTTACTTCATGAGCTCCTCCTAGTTGATCATATACAACTGTAGTAGTGGATTTTCCAATTAATTGTTCTTTAGAAATAAAATATTCTGTAGCTCCTGCATTATCCTTTTTAACTACTTCTGCTTTAAGTCCTGTATCAGCATTTATATTTCCTTCTAGTAATACATCTTTTGTTTTAGACAGTTCATTTCCATCTGCTGATGTAGCTCCTGTTACTTTAGCTGGAAAAGTCATGGCTTTAGAAATCACCAATCCCTCTAAAGTAGATTTTAATTCAGACTTTTCTCCTATACTTTCTGCTCTATAACCTAAAACTTTAAGACCTTCTGATGTAACTAAATTTCCATCTCTGTCTAATCCAAAATTACCTGCTCTTGTATAGCTTTTATTTAAAAAGTTTACATCATCAGATACCATGAAAAATCCATCTCCACTAATCATCAAATCTGTAGCACTACCAGTTGTTTCTGGAGTTCCTGTAGTATGTATAGTATTCATAGCTCCTATACTAACTCCTAGACCTATTTGCTGAGGATTTGTACCTCCTCTTCCTTCTTGTGGAGCAGATCCTCCTCGAAGAGTTTGATTAAAAGCTTCTTTAAATGTCATTGTTCCTTTTTTAAACCCTACTGTATTAACATTTGCAATATTGTTACCAATCACGTCCATCTTTGATTGATGTACACCAAGACCTGATACTGCTGAATACATAGAACGCATCATTTTGACATAACCTCCTTTTGCTGTATTATACCTTCTCTATCATTTAAAGGTACATAGCCTCCTTGTTCAGGTCCAGCTATATAATTACAGCACCATCTATATTTGTAAATACATTTTCTTTTAGTTGTTCATTTGTTGCTACTGTAATAATTGTTTTATTTTTTACACTGGCAACAAATGCTTTATTGTCCATAAGAATCAAGGCTTCTTTAATTCCTTTTTGATCTGCTTTTGAAACAGCTTCATTAATTTTTGTCATTTCCTTTGAATTAATATGAATATTTCTAGCTTCTAATCTTTCTGTTGCATGTTTTGAAAATTTTACTTCTTTGTCTATAGTTTGTTGAAAAACCTGTTCAAATCCTATAGGCTGTGTCTGTCTTTTAGGCGATAAAATTTGTCCCTGAGGTTTTATATGATGAATCATGATTTTATTCATCTTTATTTCCCTCCATTATCAGTTTCTTTGCTTGGTTGATCTTCTTTTGGAACCTCTTCTTTAGGAGGAACTGGATCTGTAGTAGGAGGCTTAATTCCATATTGTTCTAATGCTTTGTTTAATTTGATCATCTCTTGTAGCATTTCTTTACTAAGATTATAATTTAGCTTATTCACCTCTAAATTCAAATCATTTCCATATTTCATTTCTTCTTTTAATTCATTCATACTTGTATTTAGATTTTGCATTTGCTCTAAACTACTAAATTGTGCCATTTGTGCAAGCATTTCCTTATCCTCTACAGGATTTAATGGATCTTGATATTTAAGTTGAGTAACTAACAAATGTAAGAAATCATCTTTTTCTACAATATTTTTTTTCTTTTGATCCTTTGTAGGTTGCGTATTATTATTCATCACACTATCTACTTTTGCAGAAATTTTCTCCATATTCTCACCTCCTAAGCTAAACCATCTATTTGCATGGTATTCTCTGATCGAATTATATTTTGCACTTCCTCTATTGCTGGTTCATACGAAGATCTTTCATTGCCTCTTTTATTATTTTTTTTCTTTGAATTCATAAAATTTTGTTGTTGCTCAAAACTCGAATTTTCTCCGATGCTTACATTAAGCTGTTCAATTCCAAATCCTTTGGCATTTAATGAATCTCTTAACGCATTAAAATTAGATTCTAACACTTCTTTTACGGCTTGATTTTCAGCTACAATATTAGCTACCACAATACCTCTTTCAACTTCTATCTTCATAGATAATTTCCCTAAATGATCTGGTTTTAGTTGGAGTGTCATTTCTGAAGCATTTTCTTTTAAAATAACCTCTCCTTTGTCTACAATTTGTTCTAATATATTTTGAAAATTTGTTCTTTGTATAGTGTTTTCTATTGCATTAGAATTTGTGTGTATAGTTTCTTGATCTATCATAACTGGATTTGAAATGTTTTGTATCATTTGATCATTAATTTCAATTTTTTGTGCTTTATGAGCAAAAAAAACCATATTATTTTCTTGTTTTTTAGGATCAAGTGATACCAACTCTTTTGATGAATCTTTGCTCTCTTTTTTATTGATTTTAGATTCTAAGTTTTCAAAGTCATTTACATTTAGATGTTCTTCCTCTAAAACTTCATACTCTTGTTTTATTTTTTCAGATACATAAGTATTTTTCATTGCTCTTACGTCTGCAACTACAACTTCTTTTAATTGGAATAATTTTTCCGCATATTTAGGATCTATTTCTTCTTCATATTCTTTTAGCATAGTTTGAATTTGACTTATCAACTTATTCACTTGATTGTTTATTTCTATTTTATCCATCATATTAGTAGCTTCATCATCTATATTGCTAATTATTTGTGCTGTATCTAATTGTATTTCTTTTATGTTTCCTAATAAATCAGAACTATTTTCTTCTTTGATTTCTTTGGATGCAATAAAAGCTGCCATTTCAGCTAGTACATCTAGTAGCTCCATCATATCTTTTTTTGTAGATTCTTTTGATTTGTTATCTATTATTTTGTCTGTATCAACTACTTTATCTTTTTTATCAGTTTTGTCTGCTTGATCTACTTTATCTGTTGTACATACTGTTTTATCATTATCTTGTATAGATGTAGTAGGTAGAGTATCATCTTTCTTATTTTTTGCTGTGTCTTGTTGTTGTATTTTTTTAGTGCTTTTATCTTTCATTTGAGAGTTATGTTTGTCTACCTTTTGAGTAAATATAGTATCAAATTTTTCGCAATTTGTGTTTTTCTCTTTTTTAACTGATTTATAATCTGTTGATGCAGCTTTATTTACATTTAAATTTATCATTCCTTTATCCATTGTTTTCACCCCCTTTCTTATTTCTCTATGGTAATGTTAATTTTTTAGATATTTCAGATGCTAATTTTTGATCTATTGTCATAAGCATTTGAGCTACAGTTTTATCTTTAAGTCTTTTTAATATCTCTATAGCAATTTGTTGATCTGTGATTACAATATCTTCTTTGTTCTCAAAAGTATATCTTTGAGTAGTGTTTTTACTTTTAAATAATTTCTCAATCATTATCCCTATTTCTTGAGGCTCCATTTTGTTATAGATCTTTACTAAATTATCAATTTTTTTATCAAATTCTGTATAAATTTGAATAGCATTTATAATGTCTTTTGTTAGTGTATCTGTTCCTTTTTCTAAAATTTCATCTACCTTTATTTGCTCAAATAACTCATACATAAACTCTTTATCTTCTACTTGAGATAATACTTTGGCTACTTGAGTCATATTCATATTTCTATAGATAGTAGATAAATCTTCTATAGTGTATTTTTGGCTATTTCCGATATTTTCCACTAGTTTTTCTGGTTGTTCTTCATTATAGATGCTTGCTGTATTGATTAGTTCCTTTTCTTTATCTTTGATTTGATTTAAAAGTTCTTTTGCTTGTTTTTGTTTCTTATTAGAACTATAATTAGAAATGAGTCTATATGACATTTCTTCATCTAAAAAATTAAGTGTAGTTGCAGCTTTTTTTTCATTAATTTGTTCTAAAATCAAACCTAGTTCTTTATAAGAAATCCATTCATTCATCAAATTGTCTTGTATTTCTTGTACAATATTAAGTATAGATAATCCTTCGTAATATTTTGCCTTTTCCTTGATTTGTTCTTTTCTATCCTTTTCAATTTGATCTAAAGTAGCTGTTAATATATCTTTTTTCATAGAATTTTGTCTAATTCTTTCTAAAATAACTTCTGTTTTTCTATTGTCCATTTGAGTCATCATTTTTACAAGCTCTGTATATAATTTTTCATCATCTTTTTGTATAATCAGTAATTTATCAGAAGCACTTTCTTCATCTAGATTTACAAAATATCTCGCAACGTCTCTTTTTTGTTCTTCTCTTTCCTCTTTCGTTGGAAAGCTTTCAAAATACGAGCCTATAAAAGGTGCCTTTGTCAAATATTTATTTGCAGTATATTGAAAATTATCATTTGTAAAATAGACGACTATGCTAATGACAATAGGAACCATAATAAATGCGAGAATAATCTTTATAATCAATTTTCCTATTCCCATTTCTTTTGATTCTTCTTGTTCCATTTCTTTGTCCTTTGCCATTTTCTCCCCCTAATTACTACTAAAATTTTTAAAAGTAACTAATTGATCAATAAAATTTGCTTCTTCTTTTTTTTGTTCTTCATAAAAAGTTTCTTTTGCTTTTTCTTTTAGTTTTTCAAATGTCTTTTTTTCTTTGGAAGCTTGGATCAATTCATTTCTACATGTTATAATTTCATTATTGCATTTTTCAATTTTCACCATTTGATTGTCTATTGTTTTTTTTAAACCAGCTAAATACGTATGATAACTTTTTAAATGTCCCACATTTACACCCATCTCCATTTTGGAAGCAACATGAAGATGACAATTTGTTTGATCCATTTCTAAATTTGTTAAATATATTTTTTCACTTTCAAGCTTAGATTGCGCTTGATTGAGTTTTCCCTTTTTTACATCTTCATATTTTTGTTTTACTTCTAATAAATTTTCATACCTAAATTTAAAACCGTGCAACCAAATCACTCCCTACTTTAGAAGGTTTTTCATTTGTAAAAGAGATTCTTGATAATCTATTTTTTCATGAATTCCTTGCTTTAAATAATCATTGAGTGGATCAATCATTTCTATAGCATGATCAATTTTAGGATTGGTCCCTTTTACATATGCACCTATATTAATTAAGTCTTCCGCTTCTTTATAGACAGCTAATATATTTTTAAATTCATCAGAAAGCTTTTGATGATCCTCATCTACAATATTAGGCATTACCCGACTTACACTTGCTAAAAGATCTATGGCTGGATAATGATTTTTATTGGCTAATTTCCTGGACAAAACAATATGTCCATCTAATATTCCTCTGGCTGTATCTGTAATTGGTTCTGTTAAGTCATCTCCATCTACTAAAACCGTATATAAAGCTGTAATAGATCCTTTGTCAGAATTTCCTGATCTTTCCAAGAGTTTAGGTAGAGCTGCAAATACCGAAGGGGTATATCCTTTTGTTACAGGAGGCTCTCCTACAGCTAATCCTACCTCTCGTTGTGCCATTGAAAAACGAGTTAATGAGTCCATTAAAAGCATTACATTTTTACCTGTATCTCTAAAATACTCAGCAATAGAAGTAGCAAGTAAAGCCCCTTTTAATCTTACTAAGGCTGGCTGATCTGATGTTGCAATCACCAATACAGATCTTTTTAATCCTTCCTCTTGTAGATCATTTTCAATAAATTCTCTTACTTCTCTCCCTCTTTCTCCAATAAGAGCAATCACATTTACATCGGCTTGTGTATTTCTTGCAATCATTCCCATTAAAGTACTTTTTCCTACTCCACTACCTGCAAAGATTCCTATCCTTTGTCCTTCTCCACAAGTTAATAATCCATCTATGACTCTAACCCCTAATGACAAAACTTTTTCGATTTTTTTTCTTTGCAATGGGTTTGGGGGTTGATTGTTAACTGGATATTTCTTTGTACTATTGATTCTTCCTTGATCGTCTATCGGATTTCCTAAGCCATCTAAAACACGTCCTAAAAGATCCTCTCCTACATTGACTGTTAAAGTATCTCCTGTTGCTAGTACTTTACTTCCAGGTCCTATTCCATCCATTTCACCTAATGGCATTAAGAGAACTTTTTCATCTTTAAAGCCTACTACCTCTGCTTGAATAGGTGTGTCTTGTTTTAATGGATAAATAAGACACAATTCCCCTAGTTTTACTGCAGGTCCTAAAGATTCTATAGTAAGTCCTACAACACGTGAAACCTTTCCACTATATTTGATAAAGTTGCCAGTTTCCACAGCATATTTGTACTTATTTAGGCTTATCATAGATCTTTTCACTCGCTCTCTAATAATTCATAAAATAATGATTTTACTTGTTCAAACTGTGTTTGTATACTTGCATCTACACTTCCAGAAATAGTATCAATCATGCAGCTTCCTTTTGTCAAAGTAGCATCTTGTTTGATCATGATATCATCAATATTTTCTGCTAAACATAGTATTTTATCTTTTGCACCATTTACATATTCATAATCTTTTGGACTTACTCTTAAAGTTATAGTTTCTGTATAAGCACATTTATTGAGTCCTGATTGAATAAGTCCTATAATAACTTCATGAGAATTTTCTACTTTGTCATTAAGTATTTTCTCTACAGTTTGAATGACTAAATCAATCATTTCTTTCTCTAAGTTTTTTACTAAATTTTCTTTTGTCTTCAATATTTCTTTTTTAATCTGTAGAGCTTCTTCAATAAGATTTTGTGCTTCCTCTTTGCCTTTTATATACCCCTCAACATGTCCTTTTTCACACCCATTTTTATACCCATCTTCTTGTGCTTGTTCATGTATTTTTTTTGCATCCTCTTGAGCATCCTTTATAATTTGCTCTGCATAATTTTTAGACTCATTTATTTTTTCTTGTATAAGCAGTTCAATTTCTTCCATTTTTTGTTTGTGTATTTTTTCATAATCAATATCTTCATAAGGATTTTTAACAGGACTTTCTTCTTGATCTTCATCTTTTGAAATATTTTCTGGCACAATTTGTTTTTTCTCGCCTAGAATCACATAAGAGGACTTAAAAATTTTAGACAATGATTTCATCTCCTCCTCCACGAGATATTATAATTTCTCCAGCTTCTTCAAGTTTTCTAATAGCATTTACGATTTTTTGTTGTGCTTCCTCTACATCTTTTAATCGAACTGGTCCCATAAATTCCATATCTTCTTTGATCATTTCTGCCATACGTTTAGACATGTTGTTAAAGATAACTTCTTGTACTTCCTCCGTAGAACCTTTTAATGCAACTGCAAGTTCATTATTGTCTACATCACGTATAAATCTTTGAATAGATGTACTATCTAATGTAATAATATCTTCAAATACAAACATTCTCTTTTTAATTTCTTCTGCCAATTCAACATCTTCAATTTCAAGTGATTCCATAATAAACTTCTCTGTTCCTCGATCTACAGCATTTAATAAATCCACAATTGCTTGTATTCCTCCAGCAGATGTGTAGTCTTGTGTAACCATAGAAGATAATTTGCTTTCTAATACAGCTTCCACTTCTTTAATAATTTCAGGTGTAGTTCTATCCATAGTTGCAATACGTTTTGCAACTTCTGCTTGTTTATTTTGAGGAAGAGCTGAAACAATTTGTCCTGCCTGTTGTGGTCCTAAGTAAGATAAAATCAATGCAATTGTTTGCGGATGCTCGTTTTGAATAAAGTTTAACAATTGACTAGCATCTGCTTTTCTTACAAAGTCAAAAGGTCTTACTTGTAAAGAAGCCGTAAGCTTATTTACAATATCAAATGCTTTTTCTGAACCTAGTGCTTTTTCTAAGATCTCTTTTGCATAATTGATTCCACCCTCAGAAATATATTCTTGTGCCAAACAAATTTGATAAAATTCTTCCAACACCTTCTCTTTTTCTTCAGGAGAAATTCTTCTCATGTTTGCAATTTCTAAAGTTAATTCTTCTATTTCCTCTTCTTGAAGATGTTTAAAAATCTTTGCTGACTTATCAGGTCCTAAAGAGATTAATAGTACAGCTGCTTTTTCTTTCCCTGTCAATCCTGTTTTTTTAGCCATCCCCTACACCTCTAATCTTCGTTAATCCAATTTTTAAGCAGTTGTGCTGTAGCTTCTGGATTTTTATCAATAAATTTGTCAATCTGTTTTTTATACTCTGATTTTTCGCTTACTTCTATTTCGATTTCACTTGCCTCTTCTTCTAATGTTGGAATAGGAGTCTCTAGTATCTCCTCCATTTCCTCTTTTCTTTTTCTTACTCTATATACGGTATATCCTAAGGCTCCTATTAACAATGCACCTAATATAGCCATAGCCCATAATGGAATTGCTTCTAACCCTTTAGGTTCTTTTTGCATATTTGCAAGTTCATCTGCTAAGGTATTATCGAAATCTTTTGCCATTACTTCTACAACTTTGGTGTCTATTCCTGTAGATGCAGATACAATATTCATTACTTTTTTGCGTTCTTCATCTGTAAGTTCCTGGTTAGGAAGTGTTTGCTTATTTAAAACTACCGCAACTGTAATATCTTTCACTTGCCCTTTAGCTTTTACAAGCTTTTTATTCATCTCATTTAATTCATAATTAATAATCTCATTAGATTTTTTATATTTCGAATGATTATTTTCAGTTTCTTCATATTGTACAATATCTTCTGAGTTTGTATCTGTTCCTGGAACTCCACCTTCCATACCATTGACTACTTCTTCTTTTAGATCATTCATACTTCTAACAAGTCCTGTTGTTTCATCTTTAATTGGTGGTGCGAACTCTTTTACATCTGTTACTTCACTATCAAAATCAAGTTTTACATTGACCATAACCGCCACGTTTTCAGGACCATATATAGTAGCTAAAAATTCTGTTAAGCTATTTTGCATTTTATTTTGTACTTGATGTTGAAGGTTTAATTGGGTAGATGCCTCAAAAGCTTCATCTTCAGTATCTTTATTTAAAACCTGTCCACGATTATCTACCACAGTTACATTTTCTGAGTCTAAATCTTTTACTGCATTAGAAACAATCATTATAATTCCATTGACTTGATCTTTAGATAACTGAACTTTAGGCTCTAGTTCTACAAATACAGATGCTTTTGATTTTTTATCTTGCATTAAAAAATTTGTATCTTCTGCTACAGTTAAATTAACTTTTGCATTTTTCACTCCTTGAATTTCTCTAATAACATTAGATAATTCATTTTTTTGGGCAATTAAAAATCTTTTGCCTCTCTCTTCATTTGTCATGGTTAAACTACTATTGTCTAGCATTTGTTCATATGAAAAATCTTCTTTTGGAAGACCTTCTACTGCTAAATTTGCTTGTGCTTTGTTTTTATCTTCTTTTTTTACTAAAATACTACTTCCTGTATCATTCGTTTTCCAAGGTATAGACATTTCGTCAAGCTTTTGGGTTATTTCTCCTCGATCTTTTGGTGTAATATCATTAAATAAAGTTTCATATTCAGGTTTTAAAGTAAGATGAAATAATAATGCCATACTCACAATTACTAATAATCCGCTAATGCCAATTTTAATTTTTTGTGCTTTACTCAACTGTTTATAAAAATCATTTAACTGTTCTTTTATTTGTTCTAGCCCACTGCCCATCAATCCACCTCATTTCTTATGGATAAAATCATTTTTAAACTTGTAATCTCATAATTTCTTTATAGGCATCTAGAACTTTATTTTTGACTTCTACAGTGAATTGTAAAGCAATTTCAGATTTTTCAGCGGCTATCATAACTTCATGAATATTATCAATTTCTCCTAAGGCTGCTAGGGTATCCATTTTTTCTGATTCTACTTGATAATCATTGACTTTGTCTAGTGCATCCTTTAAAAAACTCGAAAAGTTTTCTGATTGATCTATTTTCCTTGAATTATAAGAAGTATCTTTTGTAGCTATATTCATAATACTATTTATATTCATTTTAAAATCCTCCATTTTCACTATCTACCAATTTCTAATGCCTTCATTGCCATACTTTTTGTAGAATTCATAGCTGTTACATTTGCCTCATAAGATCTCGTAGCAGAAATCATGTTCACCATTTCAGTAACAATATCCACATTAGGCATTTGTACATATCCTTCCTTGTCTGCATCAGGATGTCCTGGATTATAAACTTTTTTAAATGGACTTTTATCTTCTTTAATACCAATAACTTCCACTCCATTACCCACAGGTTCTCCATTTTTTACTTGGCTTAACACTTGTGAAAAAGATGCATCTACTTGCTTAAATACTGGGACTTGCCTTCGATACGGAGTTCCACTGCTAGTCCTTGTGGTATTTGCATTTGCTATATTTTTTGAAATGATATCCATCCTTAATCTTTCTGCTGTCAATCCTGATGCATTTATATTAATAGAATGAAACATTCCCATAAAAAGTTACCTCCCATCTTTTATTATCATTTTTAATTTTTTAAAATTAGAATTTATTCTCTGTGAAACCATATTGAATCGAATTGTATTTTTGGCCAATTCTGCCATTTCTACATCTACATCTACATTGTTTCCATCTTTTCTGTATTTGCTGTTTAAATCTTTTGTCTTCATAGGTTTGATATCCTCTATATTTTGCTTTCCTATAAATAAGTGTTTCTCATGGGTTCGTGCTCCTTGTATAGACGAAGTAGCCAAATTTTCTTTTAAAATAGATTCAAATTGAACCATATTTCTTTTATATTTAGGTGTATTTGCATTTGCAATATTATTGGATATGGCTTCATCTCTCATCCAAGAAGCATCTAATGATTTTTTCAAAACATTTATATTTCCAAAAGATTTGTTAAAAATATCCATTTTTTTCCCCCTACTATTCTATTACATATTCTATAATTATCCTATCTTATTTTTGTTTTATGCAATTATTATATTTCGACATAAATTGCATTTTCCCTTCATTTTTCCCATGCCATTTTATTACAAAGTTCTTCTTTTCTCATCTCATTATACTACATTTATACATAATTTGTTATGAATCTGCCTAAAATAGGAAATAGGAACTATATGTGTGGAATTTCCAATATTTAAAATCTATATTTATCAAATACAGCATTTATTATATAATAAAAAAAAAATTTTTGGGAAAATTTATCAATAGATTTTTTAAAATATCCGAATAGAAAAAATGGATATTTTCTCAATTTTATCAAAAGTATTTTTTTCAAAATAAAAAAACAACCTTTAGGTTGTTTTTTTATCTCTTTAACTTTTCTAATTCTTCTGTTAGTTTATCATTTAAAATTTTAATATGTGTCCCTTTCATACCTAATGATCTAGATTCAATCACTCCTGCACTTTCAAATTTTCTCAGTGCATTCACAATAACAGATCTTGTAATTCCTACTCTATCTGCAATTTTACTAGCTACTAAAAGTCCTTCGCTACCTTCTAATTCGTCAAAGATATGCTCAACAGCTTCAAGTTCTGAATAAGAAAGAGTACCAATTGCCATTTGTACAACAGCTTTTTTTCTTGCCTCTTCTTCAATTTCTTCACTTTTTGCTCTTAAAATTTCCATACCTACCACTGTAGCACTATATTCTGCTAAGATCAAATCTTCATCTATAAACATCTTATCATGTCTTGATAAAATTAATGTACCTAATCTTTGTCCACTTCCATTAATAGGAACAACTGTTACAAGCTTATCAGTGCTTTCTACATCATACTTGAAGATTTCTAATAGTTCATCTCCAGTTACATTGTATCTAGTTTCTGTTATTTTCATAAATTGTTCATTGTATTCATCTGGGAATTTTTGTCTTCCTGTATCAGAATCTGTAATAATAGGATTTTCTGAATCATCTATTAAATTTACTCCTAATACTTTCCCTTTCTTGCTACTTACATACACATTAGCATCTAGTACTTGACTTAAAGTTTTACATAATTCCGAAAATGAAACAGGTATATTTCCTGATTGTTGAAGTATTTTGTTGAGTTTTCTTGTTTTTTCTAATAATGTCTTACTCATTTGAATCCTCCTTGTAATATTTTTCTTATAGTATCGTGTATGAGTTATTCATCAAACTCTTATTTTTAGTTTGCTCTTTTATACAAAAATAATTTTTTATAATACATAGAAAATTATGTATTGAATAAGATTATTATTCAAAATACTTTTAATCATTTCTGTTTTTAAAATCTTCTTAAAATTCAAGCCTTGCCAATCCCTATTCCATTTAGCATGGATTCTTTTGAGATTGGTTGCCATCACAATCATTATTTTTCATGTTAAGTATTCTCTGAACAAACCACAAGCAATGGTATCACATTTTTGTAATTTATTCAACATATAATTTTAAAATTATTCAATTTTTTCGATTTATTCATTAGGTTCTTCAACTCTTTTATATTTGCATTCTTTATTAGAACATTGAATTAAAATATCTTTTTTTCTGATTTTTTTGATCAAAATAGCTTCACACTCTGGACATTTTTCATTAATAGGTCTACCCCATGTCATAAAATTACAATTTGGAAAACTTCCACATCCATAAAATAGCCTTCCCTTTTTCGATCTTCTTTCTACTAGTTCTCCCTCACATTTAGGACACTCTACTCCTATTTTTTTTAAAAAAGGCCTTGTATGTTCACATTCCGGATATGAAGAACATGCTAAAAACTTTCCATACTTTCCATATTTAATCACCATATTTTTACCACAAACTTCACAAATTTCATCAGTCTCTTCTTCAATCAATTCTATTTTTTTTATTTCTTCTTCTGCATATTTTAGAGTTTTTTCAAAAGGCTTATAAAATTCGTCAATTACCTTCATCCACTCTACTTGATCTTCTTCAATTTTATCTAATTGTTCTTCTAACTCTGCAGTAAAATATTCATCTAAAATATCTGGAAAATATGATCTCAATAAATCGGTAACAACAATTCCCAATTCTGTAGGTTTCAATGCTTTACTTTCTCTTTCTACATACCCTCGACTCAATATAGTAGATATAATCGGAGCATATGTACTAGGTCTTCCTATATTTTTTTCTTCTAATTCTTTTACCAAGGAAGCCTCTGTAAATCTTGCTGGTGGTTGAGTAAAATGTTGTTTAGGATCTAACTTTTTTAATATCATCTCTTGATCTTTTAGAACTTCTGGAATTTCATTATCTGAAATAGCACCATAAGTATATACCTTCAAAAATCCATCAAATACTAATTTTGATCCATTTGCTTTTAGTAAATATTCCTGATTTACAATATCCACTGCATAAGTTTGATAAAGAGCATATTTCATTTGACTTGCTACAAATCTTTCCCAAATGAGTTTATATAGTTGATATTGTTCTTTACTAAGGGAAGATTTAATTTTTTCAGGTGATCTTTCTACATCAGTAGGTCTTATCGCTTCATGAGCATCTTGTGCATCTTTTTTTGTTTTATATTTTTTTTCTTCTTCTGGTATATATTCCATTCCATAATTTTCTATAATATATTTTTTAGATCCTTCCTGTGCTTCATTAGAAACTCGTGTAGAATCCGTTCTAATATAAGTAATTAAACCTACACTACCTTCTCCCTCTACATCTACTCCTTCATACAACTGCTGTGCTACAATCATGGTTTTTTTAGTAGTATATCCTAATCTATTTGCAGCTTCTTGTTGCAAACTACTAGTGGTAAAAGGAGGATATGGATTTCTCTTTTTTTCTTTTCTTTTTACTTCATTTACACAAAATTTTCCTTTTTCAAGATCTTTGATCACTTTTTCTACTTCATCTTTATTTCCTAGTTCCATTTTTTCTTTAATAGTTCCATAAAACTTTGCATCAAAGCTTTCATGAGTACTATCATTTATAAAACTACCTACAATACTCCAATATTCCTTAGGTACAAAACCTTCAATTGCTTTTTCTCTATCACATATAATCTTTGTCGCAACAGATTGTACTCTTCCTGCACTCAAACCTTTTCTAATTTTTCTCCATAAAAGTGGACTAATGCTATATCCTACCAATCGATCTAAAATACGTCTTGCTTGTTGTGCATCTACTAAAGTTTTGTTAATTTTTCTAGGATTTTTCACTGCATTTTTAATAGCATTTTTTGTGATTTCATTAAATTCAATCCTACATTTTTCATTTTCATCAATATCTAGTATATGAGCTAAATGCCATGAAATAGCTTCTCCCTCTCTATCTGGGTCAGTTGCCAGTAAAACTTTTTTGGCTTTTTTAACCTCTTTTTTTAATTCCTTAATCACAGGACCTTTTCCTCTGATGGTTATATAGTGAGGTTCATAACTATTTTCAATATCTATACCCATTTTACTTTTAGGTAGATCTCTCACATGACCAACGGAAGCAGCCACTTTATAGTTTTTCCCCAAAAACTTTCCAATCGTTTTAGCTTTTGCTGGAGATTCTACAATCACTAAAGATTTTGCCACAACTTCACCCCCACTTGTTAAAGCAATAGTAATTATATCAAAAACCTTTCCAAATTTCAAAACATTATCTGAATAGTCATTTTACCATAAATAAATTTCCTGGCAACTGTTGAATTATATCTTTTAATTCCAAAATTGTAAGAATCCCATTGATTTGATCTATTCTTAATTTTAATTGTCGACAAATTAATTCCAAATGAATAGGTTGACTTTTCATAATGATATAATAAATTTCTTTCTCAACTTCACTCAGGTACATTAAGTTTTTCATTTGATCTGGATTTTTTCCAATATTTAATTCTTCTAATACATCTTCTATATTGATTACTAATTTTGCACCTTGTTGAATCAATTTATTTGTTCCTTCACTTAAAGGATTATTGATATTTCCAGGTACTGCAAACACCTCTTTTCCTTGTTCTAATGCAAGCTCGGCACTAATTAAGGAACCACTTTTTATTCCTGCTTCTACTACAATGAGTCCCTTAGAAATACCACTAATAATTCTATTTCTAGCAGGAAAATGTTGCGAAAGTGGCTCTGTATCTACTACATATTCAGATAAGACTGCTCCATTTTTCTCAATTTCTAGCATTAATTTTTGATTTGTCTTAGGATAACATATATTCAACCCACATCCTAATACAGCGATTGTTCTGCCTCCATGCTCTAAGGCTCCTTTATGAGCCATTGTATCCACTCCATAAGCCATACCACTTACTACAGTAATTTTCCTTTTAGCAAGCTCTTTTGCAAGATGATAAGCTACATATTTTCCATAAGCTGAAGCTTTTCTAGCTCCTACTATGGCTACTGCATTTGTATCTTCATCTAAAATATTTCCTCTTTTAAATAGTAAGTATGGAGCATTGTAAATATATTTTAGATCTTTTGGATATTCCTTATCATTTTTAATTATAACATCTATTTTATATTGTTCCATTTTTTCTCTCCACTGAGAAATCATAGATAAATCTTTATTTTCTATTATGTTATGAATAACACTTTTATTTATTCCACTTAGCTTTTTTATATCCTCTATAGAAGCATTGTAAATATTTTTTGCATTTCCAAATTTTTTAATTAAGTACTCTATAGTTTGGTTTCCTACCCCATGGATACTATGTAACCATAATAAATAATCTTTTTCATTCATTCTACCCATCCTTTGTTATGCTCCCCAAAACTTCCGATCTAAACTTCTATATTGAATTGCCTCTGCAATATGATTTGTTTTAATTTCTTGACTTCCATCTAAATCCGCTATAGTACGACTTAATTTAATAATTCGAGTATAAGCTCTAGCACTAAGTCCTAGTTTGTCAAATGCATTTTCCATTAATTTTTTCTCTTGCTCTTCTAGTTTGCAGTACTTTTTCATTTGATTCCCATTTAATTGAGAATTAAACAATATACGATCACTTTTGTATCTTGTTAATTGACTTTTTCTTGCTTTTTCTACACTTTGCCTCATTTGAGTAGAACTTTTGCCTTCTCTTTCTTTTGATAATTCTTCGTAAGAAATAGGAGAAACCTCTATATGCATATCTATACGATCTAGTAATGGTCCCGAAATTTTTGATAAATATTTTTTAATTTGTGTTGGTGTACAAGTACATTCATGAGATGAATCTCCATAATAACCACAAGGGCATGGATTCATACTTGCTAACAAAATAAATTTAGAAGGATATGTAAAATTTCCATATAATCTTGCAACGGTAACCTCTTCATCTTCAATGGGTTGACGTAACATTTCTAAAACTCTTCTCTCAAATTCAGGAAGTTCATCTAAAAATAAAACACCATAATGAGATAGGGAAACTTCTCCAGGTTTTGGTTTTCTTCCTCCTCCTACTAGTGCTGTACTAGAAATTGTGTGATGTGGTGCTCTAAAAGGTCTTTTTTGAATTAAAGATAAATGATTCGAAAGCTCTCCTGCCACACTATAAATTTTAGTAACTTCTAAACACTCTTCATAAGTCATTTCAGGAAGAATACTTGGAAAACATCTTGCTAACATAGTTTTTCCAGATCCAGGAGGCCCTATCATCAGGATGTTGTGTCCTCCTGCTGCTGCAATTTCAAATGCTCTTTTAATCAATTCCTGACCACGTACATTTGAGAAATCTTCTTTTGGATCATATTCTTTTGTTATATGTATATTGGCTTTATAAGGGTCAATACCTACTTCTCCCTTTAGATATTCAATCACATTTGATAAATGATCACAAGGATAGATCTCTACATCTTCAATCATAGCTCCTTCATCAGCATTTTCTATAGGTAATATAATTTTTTTAATTCCTTGATTTCTAAGTCCAATCACAAGGGGAAGAGCCCCTGTTATTTTATTTAGTTTTCCATTTAAAGATAACTCTCCAATAAAAGCAAATTTTTCTATGTCTGCATTTTCTAATTGTTCAGATGCTTGTAAAATTCCTAAAGCCATAGATAAATCAAAATGAGTTCCTTCTTTTTTTGTATTGGCTGGAGCCAAATTTATTGTAATCCTCTTTAGCGGAAAATCAAATCCTGAATTTTTAATAGCAGCTCTAATTCTCTCTTTTGATTCTTTTACAGCCACATCCGGAAGTCCTACAATATTCAAAGCAGGAAGACCATTAGAAATATCTACTTCTACCTCTGTGATATCTCCATCTAAACCATTTAAAACACAACTATAAGCTCTTGATAACAATTTAAAAGCCTCCTTGATTCAATAAATATACTTTTAATTATTACATATTCATCAAATTATATTCACAATATGATGAATCAAAGGATTTTTAGAATTGTTCATAATAATTTCTATTCCATCAAAACGAAAATCGCAGTCTTTGATATTCTTTGTCTGTAAATAATACTCTCCTGTATGTAATAAATGCATTTTCTTTTTTTGATTGATAGCTTCTATAGGTCTTCCATAGGATAAATCTTTCCTTGTTTTTACTTCTACAAATACATATGTATTGTTTTTATAAGCAATAATATCTATCTCTCCAAAATAACATCTATAATTTATAGTGATAACCTTATATTTTGATTTTTTTAAATGCTTTACTGCAATTTCCTCTCCTAATCTACCCAACTCTTTTGGATTCATGAAAAATTACTTCCTTTTATATATATTCTCCCCTTTGATGTAAACACTGTTAAAATTTATGTTATTCATTTTTAAAAACATTTATTCACATACATTTTTTGTAAAATGTCTTTTATATATTCACTATTTTTCTGAATATTTAATTATTTTTTATATGTAAAAAGATAGCTCATGCCCTCTTCATTGATTCTCCAGTATTTTCTCTACTATATTTTAGACCATCTTCTTAGTAAAAAAAGAAAAACACTACATCAAATTTAATAAATAGTTATTGTAACTACCATGCTTTTTATTTTATATATTTTTAAAATACCAAAATTAATTTAAAAAGTAGTTCACCTAACTTCAAAAAAATTAATGCTTAAAACCCTTTAGCCACTCTTACGTTTCTTTTAATCTATAGGAATTCCATTCATATCTACAATAAATGATTTTCTTCTATCTTTTCCTATCAGTTGTTTTTACTCCTTTTAAATTAGATGATATTTTATTATATAATTTTAATATATCCATCGATTTTTCAAAAGTTTTAGAGCTTTTTCTCTATAATAATTTAAATCATATGTATTATCTGATCTCTTACAACATAAATATTAAATTTTATCAAAGTTAATATCATCATTGATCAAATATGTAGGTATATTGGGGATAGGATATATCATAGCTAGAAGTCACAGGAAAAGCCCTTGGATCATATTTAGGTTGTAAATTATCAACAGGTATATTTAACAAAACCATATAATAAAGAATCTACAACATATTATTTTTTCTTATATTTCTCCTCCTACTATGCTACAATATACTCAAACACGTGTTCTTTAGAAAAGAAACTTATTCCTATAGCTACATTTATGCAAGAAAATCACAAGTAACTGAAAAAGGTCAATATTTATAGACTCAAATACTTGGTGCTACAAAATTATATCCGTTTCAAGAATAAAAGTAGACTATCTATAATAACTTTCATAGGTCAAAAAAACTTGAAAAACCTAAAAAGAAATTGTTGATGATAAGGGAGAGATTGAATAATGAAAAGGTGTTCTTGGTGTAAAAATGATAAAATATATATTAAATACCATGACGAAGAATGGGGTGTACCAGTATTTGATGATAATAAACATTTTGAGTTTCTGATACTGGAATCTGCACAGGCAGGTTTAAACTGGTTAACGATTTTAAAGAAAAGAGAAAATTATAAGAAAGCATATGAAAATTTTAATCCTGTTACAGTAGCTAATTTTAATAATAAAAAATTTGAAGAACTAATTCAATACGAAGGAATCATTAAAAACAAAAAAAAAATCAAAGCATCCATAAATAATGCTCAAAAATTTATCGAAATTCAGACGGAATTTGGCAGTTTTAATCATTATATATGGAAGTTTGTTAATTACCAACCTATTAATAATTTATGGAATAATGAATCAGAAATTCCTTCAAAAACCAAGCTATCTGAAGTAATCAGTAAAGATTTAAAAAAGAGAGGTTTCAAATTTATTGGACCAGTTATAATATATTCTTATTTACAAGCTATGGGGTTAGTTAACGATCATATAGTAGCTTGTTTTAGACATAAACAAATTAAAAATTTAGATTTTAAATAGGAGAAATATATTTGATGAATACAGATGAACAAAAACTATATAAGATTTATGAAGTGGGCAAAAAATCCTTTATCCAATATTCATTGGAATTTAAGCACTTTTTAAAAATTTATCTAATAATTCTTGTTCTTTAAATGCCATATCCATTCCTATCATAGCTATACAAGTCATTGAATTCTCCATTTTCCGTACCTATTTCACACCTACATTGATCCTTAACAGTACTTTTTACATCTGATTTAAAATACTTTTATTTTCTAATTGTACCACCAAAAATTTTGTAACTAAATCGTCACCCTTGTCCCCATATGAACATACATTATATCGATCTAAAAGACAGGAGGTGACTTAAATGACTATAAATACAAATCAAATAAATGAATATCCTAACTTACCTGGAACTGTCCTTCGTATCAACAATATTCCTACTGATACTGTTGTTAATCTTATCAATCTTATAGAAATCACTTCTCCAAGTGGTATTTGTTTAATTAATTAGACCATCAATTTTGAGTAGAAGTTTTAATTTAAACTAGATTGTACAATCAATAAAAGAAGCTGGAGAATCTGTTGAATTTCAACAATATCAATATTTAATTTTAAGTGGCTCATAAAAGAGTCACTTTTTAAAATATAAAATATTTAATTTAAAATAGTACTCCAATTATTTTTTAAAATCTTTTGATTATCACATGGAAAATATTGTATAATAACAAAGAAGGTTATTTATATTTTTCATTGATTGGAGGGGTATACATATGGATCTCATCTTTGATTTAGGAAAATCAAATGAAATGTGGTTTTAAATATATTGATATCATTGACTTAGGACTTGGAAACTATGGATTAACTTGGTTTATACTATATGAAAAATTACTATGAAATAATTAATTACTCTTATATAGCATTTATTGCTTAATCTTCTTATAGTACACAATAGTAAAAAATACGTCACAAAAAACTAAAGGTAGGGGGAGATAAATATGTTTATTTATAAAACGCTTAAACATACAAATATTGAAATACTACATCAAACATTCTTAAGTGCATTTTCTGATTATCAAGTTAAAACCGATTTGTCCCTTTGGAAGTTTCAACAAATGCTTCAAAGAAGAGGTTATGTTTCATGCCTTTCAATAGGTGCATTTAAAAATAATGAGTTAGTGGGATTTGTTCTGAATGGATTTCGAAACTGGAATGGGAATCCAACTGTGTATGACATTGGAACAGGTGTTATAGGTGAATATAGAAAACAAGGGATAACAAGTACTATGCTTTTAAGTGTTAGAGAGTTGATTAAAGAAAAAAAAGTGGAGCAATATTTACTTGAAGTAATTCAATCCAATTCATCTGCAATTCAACTTTACAAAAAACAAGGATTTGAGATTACAAGAAATTTCGGATGTTTTCAGTTAGATAAGAATAAATATAAACCAATAACAACCTATAAAGTTGAACATATGGATAAAATTAATTCAACTAATTGGAAACAGTTAACGGAATTTTGGGATTTCACGCCATCTTGGCAAAATTCTATTGACTCAATCAACACTGTATCAGATACGTTTATACATTCTATTATACATTTTGACGATACCATTGTAGGCTATGGCATTATTAATAAGAAAACAGGAGATATTCCTCAAATAGCAGTAAATAAGAATTATAGACGTAAAGGAATTGCAAGAAGTATCGTTACGGATTTACTAAAAAATACAAAATCTTGTAGAGTTGGTGTTCTTAATGTAGACGACGAGTCTAAATCGACAAAAGAATTTTTACTTAAGTTAGGATTTGAATATACAATTGGCCAATATGAAATGATTTCAAGATTATAAATTTTTTTGGTGAAATAGACTATCACTTATAAAATATTTGAATTGTATACTATTTTATAGTAGCCATCTATCTTGTCTCGTTGTAATTCTATACTTCTAATATATTGATTGATATTTTTTAGATCCATAAAATTCCCCCCTAAAAGCATACTCATATACTCCATTTATATTATAATACCTTCTTTAATTAATGTACAAATAATTTGTAATTTCATATATATATATAGTACAATATTGTAAAGCTTATTCTATCAATAAGAGGAGGCAAAGATGTGAAACTAAAAGTTTTAGTAGATAACAATACATATATTGATCAATATTATTGTGGAGAACCTGCTGTTTCGTATTATATTGAAGATGAAGATATTAGCTTATTATTAGATGTAGGATATTCTGATTTATTTATAAAAAACTCAACTATATTAGGTGTAGATTTAAAAAATATAAACTCTATTGTTATTTCCCACGGTCATGATGACCACACACGAGGGTTACAATACTATTTTGAACAAAATTATAAAACTAATATCTCTATTATCTCTCATCCAGATGCATTTAAAGAAAAAGTCATAGACAATTTAAAAATTTGTTCTCCTATTTTACAAGAAGAACTACAAGAAAAATGTAATTTAATTCTTTCAAAAGAACCTATTCAAGTTAGTAAACATATAACTTTTTTAGGTGAAATACCTCAAATAAACGACTTCGAAAATAGAAAGCCTATTGGTAAACAAGTTATTGGTGAAACTTCAATTGATGATTATGTGCTAGATGATACAGCCCTTGTATACAAAAGTGAAAATGGTATTTATATTATTACAGGATGTTCCCATAGCGGAATATGCAATATAATAGAATATGCAAAAGAAGTATGTAAAGATCATAGAATATTGGGAATTATAGGAGGGTTTCATTTATTTGAAGTAAACAGCCAGGTTAAAGAAACTATCAATTATCTAAAACAAAATAATGTAAGAGATTTATATCCTTGCCATTGTACTTCATTTGCTGTTAAATCAGAAATACATAAAATTTTGCCTGTAAAAGAAGTGGGAGTAGGCTTAGAAATAGTTTGGTAACAGTATATGCTATGATTGATACAATTCTACAGGATATATATACCTTATTTGGATATAAATTTATTTTTTGTTTGACAAAGGAATCTAAAAAATGTTATATTAATAATACAATTATATAAAGTATCCTTCAGGGTTGGGTGAAATTCCCTATCGGCGGTATAGCCCGCGAGCCGTAAGGCAGATTCGGTTAAATTCCGAAGCCGACAGTATAGTCTGGATGAAAGAAGGTGAATACAATCATACATATTTTTATTATGTATAATTATTGTGTTTTCAAATCCCCTTAAGGTTACTTAAGGGGATTTTTTATGTATAGTTTAGAAAAATAGAGGTGCTTTATATAAAATTTATTATAATTTGGAGGAAATTTTAATGAATAAACCATTATTAGCTCAATTTGGAAATTCTAGAACACGTGTAGAAAAAGCATTGGACAATCTTAAACAAGGCAAGGGAATCCTTCTTGTAGATGATGAAAATCGTGAAAATGAAGGAGACCTTATTTTTCCTGCTGAAACTATTACAATACCTCAGATGGCTATGCTAATTAGGGAATGTAGTGGTATTGTTTGTCTTTGTCTCACAGAAGAAAAAGTTAACAAATTAGATTTGCCTCAAATGGTGCCTAATAACACATGTAAATATGAAACTGCATTCACGATCTCAATCGAAGCTAAGGAAGGGGTTACTACTGGAGTTTCCGCTTCTGATCGAGTTACTACCATTCTTACTGCTGTAAAAGATAACTGCAAACCTGGAGATTTGTCTCATCCTGGTCACGTTTTTCCTCTCTGTGCCCGTAGGGGTGGCGTTTTAGCTAGACGTGGTCATACAGAAGGTACGGTTGATCTTATGCATTTAGCAGGATATAAACCAACAGGAGTTTTATGTGAACTTACAAATCCTGATGGAACTATGGCTCGCCTACCACAGATCGTTAACTTTTCTAAAAAACATAATATGACCGTTGTTTCTATTGAAGATATTGTAGAATATATACAGAATATGTAAGAAATCAAAATAGAAAATATATACCGATAATACTATGGGGGATGAAAATATGAAATTAAATTCTATTGCTCATCATAGTACTATCACTAATAATATTGAAAAGATTCATTCTATGAATAAAATATCAACTACAAAAACAAATAATTTTGAAAAAACTCATTTACAAGTATGTTAAATAAGATACACTTCCTCATTTTAAAAATATGGAAGTGTGTTTTTATTTAGACTTAGAAATCTTTCTGAAGCAGAAATACATTTTTCCTTTGTAGTAAACTATCAACATTTATCCATCTCCTTTAATCTACATACAACTGGTATATCCGCTGGTGCAAAATCATATTCATCTAATTCATCTACTTTTACCCATTTAATTTCTTCATGAACAGTAGTTTTTAATTCTCCACAATCCCATCTCGCCCAGTATGCTAATAATTGAATCGATCCATGCTCATAATCATATATACTTTCTCCAAAAAACTTTCCTACAGAAATATGAATTTGAAGTTCTTCTAATATTTCTCTTTTTAAACACTCCTCTGGAGTTTCTCCTTTTTCTATTTTTCCTCCTGGAAATTCCCATTTATTTGCTAACTTATCATTTTTATTTCTCTTTGCGATGAGTACTCTATCATTTTTTACCAAAAGAGCTGCTATTACTTTTTTCATCTGTTTTCTCCTTGTCAATATATCTTTATATACCTATTATTATTTGTCTATCTTGTAGAGAAATTCATACTTTGATCAAAACTATAATTTTTATCATTCTATTTATCCAGATAAAAAAGGCCTCTCTATGAAACTTTAATATCTCAGTAGAAGCCCTCCTATCTATTTAAAAATATTCCCAGGGAAATGAAATACATCTTACTTTTCATTTTTTTTATCCAAATCAATAATAAAAGCTAAAATTTCTGCTACTACTTGATAAAGCTCTGGAGGAATTTCTTCTCCAATAGATAAATGATTCAACTGACGTGCTAATTTTTCATCCTCATAAGTAGGAATATTCTCATCTTGTGCTCTTTCTTTGATTTTTTGTGCAACATATCCTTCTCCCTTTGCAAGAACCAAGGGAGCTACATTTTTATCTTGTTCATATTTTAAAGCTACTGCAATTTCTTTTTTTTTATCCATATTTACACCTTCATATCAATAAAGTTTGTAAATTTCTTTGATGGAGTTGAATCTCCTACAATACTTTCTTCATTTAAAATTCCGTATTGTACATAAATACTATGATACCCTAATGTTTTTAAAGATTCTTTTAGTTGATCTTCATTTTTAAAAAATATTTCTTTCATTTTCTCTTCTATTAATTTAAAATTACATGTAATATTTTTTTCTTTAATATCAATAAGTGTACGAACTTGTCCCATATTTTTTGTATCTAAAGAGATTAATAATTTTACATGATTGGGATCAATCTTTTTTTTGCTTTTATTATCTTTTACAATTAGTAAGTCTATATTTTGATATTCTTTATCTATAGGAATAGGAATTTGCATATAAGTTTGAGATTGATTGAGTTTATTCATAAAATCTAATCCATCTTTAATTTGATCTATTTGATTTAAAATCCCTTCCTTCTTATCAAAACCCTCTACTGTACTTTTTATAGATTCTAATTTTACGTACAATTCTTTTAATATTTCTTGAGGTTTAAAGTCCTTTGTTTCAACCATATTTTTTATTTTTCCTAATATATTTTCTATCTCCTTAGCCAAAGGAGTTGTTTTCTCATTTTCATAAAGATTCTTTATTAAATCATTTATTTGTTTTCCCATAGGATTATCTTTATAAAGAATACGATTTAATTGAATAGCATTTCCCAAATTTATATCTAAATTATTTTTAGATATAAAAACAATTTTTTCATCATTCATATTCTTAATCCCTATATCTTTATACTTTATACTTTCTTCATTCTGTAATAAATTTTTCGGAGTGTCTTGCTTTTGTAGAGATGCTTTATGATCTGTATTTTCTTTATTTTCCATAAAATTTTTATTTCCTATGGAATCTTTATTTTCTATGAAACTATTATTCTCTAGTATCTCTTTATTTTCTATCAAATTTTTAGTATTACTTTGTTCTAAAGAATCATTTTGTGATTTTATGATATTTTTAAATACTTCTAAAATAGGTTCCTCTATATTTAAATCTTTACTAAACAGATCAATAGGCATCTGCTCCATTTTTTGAAAAGCACCTTTCATCTGCATAAAACTTGTTACATTTTCCTTTGTTACAGGAATTTCATTTTTTATAAGAGTTTGAATAAGTGATATTTCTTCTTTTGTAGCTTTCATTCCAAAACTTTTTAATACATCCATTATTTTATTTTCTGTTTCATTCTCTATATTATTTTGTCCTTCTACAATAGGCTTTAATAGTATTTGATTTTCATTTGCTTCTTTTACTTGAAATTTTAATAATTCTTCTACTTCTACACTAAGTCCCACCTCTAGCTTTGCTGATAACATTTTACCATTACTCATTTTAAGCATAATCATATCTTCAAGGATTTCACATATTTTTCCTTGAATGATTTGTCCTACTTTTAATTGTACTTCCTTAGATATTTCTCCTACATTAGAAGAATTAGGAGTCATTCCATTAATTTTCATAATCTAATCACCCATTATATTTTTTAAAAAGCTTTTTCTATGAATAGATAGAATTCCATATTTTTGAATATTTTCATAATGCTCTTTCGTTCCATATCCTTTATGATGAATAAATCCATATTGTGGATACTGCTTATGAAAATCATCCATGATTCTATCCCTTGTAACTTTTGCAATAATAGAGGCTGCTGCAATAGAGATACTTTTTGCATCTCCTTTTTCTATACTCATTTGATTTATATGTATATCGGTTAATTTTACTGCATCAATTAATAAATATTCTGGAGAAGGATTAAGTTTTTCAACAGCAATTTTCATAGCTAATTTAGTAGCTTCAAATATATTTATTTTATCAATCATCTTTTCATCTACAATCCCTACCCCTATGCTTATTGCTTCTTTTGTAATTACATCAAAGATCTGCTCTCTTTTTTTTGCTGATATTTTTTTAGAATCATTGATTCCTTCTATAAATAAATCATGTGGCAGAATTACTGCTGCCGCTACAACGGGTCCTGCTAATGGGCCCCTTCCTGCTTCGTCAATACCTGCTATTAAATGACAACCTATTTTTTTTTCATAATTCCAAAGTTTTTTTACTCTTTCTTTTTCATCTAAATAGTTTTTATATTGCTTATTTATCTTTTGTGCAATTTTTTGAACAGATGATCTTTTATCTTCTTTTAATTGATTCATTTCTTTTATAGCCTCTTCAATAGGTAAACTATTTATAAAGTCATTAATTTCTTTTACACTCATATTACTAAATTCCATATTTATACCCCTCTTTCATTCTATTGACAGATTATATTTTAGCAAAATCATAAAATGATGAACATTTATTGAAAATTTAGTGAAGAATTTTATGATTTTGTCTATAATTTAAAGAAAGGTACTTATTTAATAGTACCTTTTTTACAAACTTATTCAATAGTTTCTATAAAATCATTAGGAGTTTCTAAAGTAATTCTTCCAATTTTTCCTTCTCTAAATTCATCTATAACAATATTGGCAACTCTCGTATAGTCAATTCTTCCACCTGAAATAATACATCCTCTTTTTTTAGCTATTTTATCCATATTATCGATTCCTTGCTCATCTAATTTCTCTAATTTATATCTTTCCTTTAAATCATCAGTATAGTTTTCAGATAAAAATTCAATGAGTCTTAACGCAATAGTTTCTATGTCTAATATATCGTCTTTGATTGCACCTGTAAATGCTAACTTCAAACCTACATTTTGATCTTCAAACTTTGGCCATAATATTCCTGGTGTATCTAAAAGTTCAATATTTCCCTTTAATCTTACCCACTGCTTTCCTCTTGTGACTCCTGGCTTATTTCCAGTCTTGGCACTTTTTTTACCTGTTAATCTATTGATCAAAGAAGATTTTCCTACATTAGGTACTCCAACAATCATAACTCTTACTGGCCTGATTCTCATGCCTTTTTCTATCATTTTATCTGTTTTTTCTTTAAAAGCATCATGAATCGATTGTGTCAATTCATTAAATCCTGATCCATTCATAGTATTTACAGCAATAGCACAAAGTCCTTTGCTTTTAAAATATTCCATCCATTTACGTGTTTGATTTGGATTTGCCAAGTCGCTTTTATTTAATATGATTACTCTAGGTTTTGTAGAGACAATATCATCAATCTGAGGGTTTCTACTACTTAAAGGAATTCTTGCATCCAAAAGCTCTACCACTACATCTACAAGCTTTAGATTTTGTTGAATTAATTCTTTTGTTTTTTTCATATGCCCTGGGTACCAATTAATTTGTTCCATTTATAACCCCTTCTTCTACACTTTATTTTTTATTTCAATTTCTACAAATTTATATATTATTTTTTATTTATTGATCATATAAATTTAAAAAATACCTTTTTATTTTTAAATAGTAATAAAGGGACTGTATACAGTCCCCTTTACTAAAATCTTTTTTCTTTAATTTTCGCAGCTTTTCCTCTTAACTCACGGATATAGTTAAGTTTTGCTCTTCTTACTTTACCTCTTCTCACTACTTCGATTTTTTCGATTTTAGGAGAATGTAATGGTAAAGTTCTTTCTACTCCAACTCCGTAAGAAATTCTTCTTACTGTAAATGTTTCTCTTAATCCACCATTTTGTCTTTTTAAAACAAAACCTTCAAAAACCTGGATTCTTTCTCTAGTTCCTTCTTTAATTTTCAAGTGTACTTTTACTGTATCACCTACATTAAATTGAGGAATGTCTGATTTGATTTGTTCTTGCTCTAATGCTTTAATGATATCCATGGTTGTCCCTCCTTCCTTCCTAGACGTTCATATTATCTTTTGTTACAACAGAGGAACGTCCGTATTGCCAAAATGATTATAACATACTATAAGAAACAATACAACAAAAATATATTATAACTCTATTCTTTTAGCATATTTTGTATTTTTTCTATTTTGCCCATGGTTTTTACTACATATTCATCATCATGAACTTGTATATTTTTTTGAATAAATATTTTTATATTTGTTAAATCCTCTAGTTCAATAATAAATCCCTTTGCATCTGTAGAAAGAATTTTTTCTAAAGTAGGTGATACCTCAACAAGAACTCCTTCTGAATTTGTATGTATAGCAATTCTTTTTACTTCTTTTTCTATCTTTTGCATTACTATATATTCAGATAAAATTCTTCCAGTTCCTTCACAATAAGGACATTGTTTTTGCATGATAGAGCTAATTCTTCCTCTTATTTTCTTTCTAGTCATTTCTACAAGACCAAGCTGTGTAATTCCTAATACGTTTGTTTTTGTTCGATCTTTTAAAAGAGCCTTTTGCAAAATTTCTAAAACTTCTTTTTGCGTATCTTCATGATTCATATCAATAAAGTCCACAATAATAATTCCACCAATATCTCTAAGTTTTAATTGTTTTGCAATCTCTTGTGCAGCTTCTTTATTCGTCTTTGTAATGGTATCTTCTAAATCTAGACTTCCTACATATTTTCCTGTATTTACATCTATTACTGTTAAAGCCTCTGTTTGATCTATCACTAAATATCCTCCACTTTTTAGCCATACCTTTCTAGCAATGGCATCAGAAATCATGGACTCAATTTTATAATGATCAAAAATATTCATATCTATATTCAAATATTTTACTCTATCTTTTAAATTAGGATCAATTAACTCTACTAACTCTAAAATACTTTTATACTTTTCTTTATCATTAATTACAAATCGGTCTATATCTTGAGTAAATAAATCCCTTACAGTTCTATGTAATAGATCCATATCTTTATAAATAACTCTTGGAGCAAACCCTAGTTTTTTTTCTTTATCAATTTTTTGCCATAATTTTAATAAAAATTTTAAATCATCTTTTATTTCTTTTTCTTCTTTTCCTTCTCCAGCAGTCCTTATTATAATGCCTACATTTTGTGGTCTAATTTGTTCTATTATTTTTCTAAGTCTTTCTCTTTCATCTTCTTTTTCTATTCTTCTAGAAATTCCAACATAATTAGTTCCTGGCATTAAAACCAAATATCTTCCTGGAAGAGTCAAGTGAGTCGTAACTCGCGCTCCTTTTGTTCCCATAGGTTCTTTGGTTACTTGAACAACAATCTCTTCTCCGTTTTTGACAACATCTTTAATAGGTACACCTTTCTTTCCTTGTGAATAAGGAACTGCATCTTTCACATATAAAAATCCATTTTTTTCAAGTCCCATATCTACAAATGCTGCCTGCATCCCTGGAAGTACATTGGTCACTCTTCCTTTATAAATATTTCCTACTACTCTTTTATAATGATCCATTTCAATATATATTTCCGCTAACTGCTGATTTTCTAAAAGAGCAACTCTTATCTGCTTTAAACTAACATCTACAATAATTTCCTTCATTTTACTAAACCCCCTACAGTACTCATACAGTTACATCTAAGGGTGTAACTACTCTTTCATCCTCTAAACCGTATAATTCTAATCTATGAATGCGTATCTTTGTTAGATCTATAGATATATCTCCTAATTTTTCAATGACTATATCTGGTTTTATATTCCCTTGACTTCCTGTCTTTAGCATCATCTTTAAAACACAATTATCTTCTTCATAGTTTGCTAGTTCTATTTTTTCTATGAGAGGTCTTATATTTACAGATTTGTTTTGTTTTCTTCCTTTTTTATTAATTATCTTTTCTATCCATATTTCTTCTTCATTCATAAAGTTTTCAATTCTCTTCTTTATGTCATCCTCTTCTATTTTTTGTATAAGAGGACATCTTACCCTATACGTAGAGTACTCTACAAAAGCCATTAAAGCTTTGCTTTTGATAGGTATATATTTGCATCCTAATACTTCAATACCTTCTGGTAATTCTTCATTCATTGTTTTTTTTAACCATTGTAAATCTATTTCTTCTTCTACTTCTATATCCATATATTCTCCATCACTAGATACTCCTAAAGCTAAGGCTGTAGCAAAAGAAATCTTTGGATGAGGATTAAATCCTTGGGAAAAAGATAAAGAAACTTTAGCTCTTCTTAAAGCTCTTTCTATAAGTCTTAAAAGATCCAAATGAGAAATAAAAATCATCCATTCTTTTTTTGTAAACCGAATTCTAATTTTATACATTACATACACCCCCTAGACTTCCTTCATTAATACCACAGGCACTACATCCTTTTCTACAATCAGGGGTTAAGATTCCCTTTTTCGATTTTTCATTTTCCTTTTTTAAGTACTCTTTACTCACACCAATATCAATAAAATCCCATGGAAAAACTTCCTCATAATTTCTTTGTCTATTTGCATAAAAATGAGGGTCTATATTACAATCTTCAAAAGCTTGCATCCATTTCTCATAATCAAAATAATCTCCCCAACCATCAAATTTACATCCAGATTCCCAAGCTTTCATTAAAACCTTTCCAACTTTTCTATCTCCTCTTGCAAATACTCCTTCTAAAAAGCTAGTTTTCGTTTCATGGTAATTATATTTTATGTTTTTATGTCTTAATTTTTCTTTTAAATAGTATTGTTTTTCTTTTAGAGTTTCAATAGAGTCTTGGCCATGCCATTGAAAAGGAGTACATGCCTTTGGAACAAAAGAAGATGTACTAATCGTTACTTTCAGTCCCTTTCCTCTTTTTTCTTTTGGAGTATCATAATAAAGATTTATTACTTTATAAGCTAAATCCACAATTCCATCTAAATCTTCATAAGTTTCTGTAGGAAGGCCAATCATAAAATAAAGCTTAATACTATTCCAACCAAGAGAAAAAGCATCCTTCATAGCATCTATTAAATCTTTTTCTGTAATCCCTTTATTAATAACATCTCTTAGTCTTTGGGTTCCTGCCTCTGGTGCAAATGTAAGTCCTGTTTTTCTAACCTTTTGTATTTGCTCAATAACTTCTAACGGAAATTTATCTAGTCTTAAAGATGGTAAAGATAATCCTACTTTGTCTTTTTCATTTTCATTCATAAGATGCTCAATAAGTGGTTCTATTTGAGAATAGTCACTTGTACTTAAAGATGATAAAGATAATTCTTCATATCCTGTATTGTCTAAAAGATTTGTTGCTAAAGTCTTTACTTTATCTAAGCTTCTTTCTCTTACAGGTCTATAAATCATTCCTGCTTGACAAAATCTACATCCTCTTGTACATCCTCTAAAAATCTCTACCATAGCTCTATTATGCACAATATCTGTAAAGGGAACAATTACCTCTTCTGGGTAATAAACATCGTCTAAATTTTTTATAATCCTTTTTGTTATTTTTTTAGGATATCTTTCGTCTTTGGGTATAAACTTTTCAATGGTACCATCTTCATGATAATTTACATCATAAAACTTTGGAACATATACACCTTTGATTTGTGAGATCTGTTCTAAAAATTCTTCTTTAGAAGTGTTTCTTTTTTTCCACTCTTTATATTTTTCTAGTATCTCAAGATTCACTTCTTCTCCTTCTCCTAATACAAAAAAATCTATAATCTCTGCTAAAGGTTCTGGATTATAGGCACAAGGTCCTCCTGCCATAATAAAAGGATAATCTTTTTGTCTATCTTCACTTTTAATAGGAATCTGTCCTAAATCCAATATATTTAATATATTACTATAGCTTAATTCATATTGAAGTGTAAAAGCGATCATATCTAAATCTTTAATAGGGCTGTGACTTTCTAATGTAAATAGAGGAATATTTTCTTTCCTTAAAAGATTTTCTAAATCCATCCATGGTGCAAATATTCTTTCACAAAAAATATCTTTTTGTTTGTTTTTTAAATTGTATAAAATATGCATTCCTAAATGAGACATACCTACCTCATAAACATCCGGAAAAGAAAATCCAAATCTTATAGAAACATCCTCTAAGGATTTATTAGCTGAATTTATTTCTTGCCCTATATATCTTGCTGGCTTTTCTACTTGTAACAGTAATTCTTCTAATTTGGGTCTATTCATCTTTTTCCTCCTAAAAATATCTTCTCTTTTGTATTATCTCTACTTTTGTATTCTTTGATACTCAATGTTTTTGTATTACTATTTTATCATTTTACTTATGTATTAACAACTTTTCTAGTGGGGTATTTACACCATATTTTATCATACCTTCAAATAAATCATTCTCTGTTAGCATCCCTATCATATTGCATTTTTCATCCATAACAATAACCATATAATACTTTCTTGGAATAAACTCATTCATTACTTCTTGAATAGGAGTATTTTTTAAAGCCGTCAAATGTTTTGTATGTACTATACCTCTTTGGAGAAGGTGTTGTTTTTTCAAACTAATTTCTTTCATAAAAATAAAAGCTGCCATCTTATATTCTTTACATGCAGCAATATATAAAAAGACAGCCAAACAAGATATATAAATATTAAATGGATTATATCTATATAATAAAATCCCTATAATAAAAAATATAACACTTATACTCTTAGATAAAAGTGCTACTAATTTAGTAGCTTTTTTAATTCCTATAAAATAAGCACAATAAGCTCTTACGATGCGTCCTCCATCTAATGGTAATATAGGAATCAAATTAAATGTACCAATTATAAAGTTCGATAAAATAAAAAAAACAAATAATTCATGAGTATACTTTCCTATATCATACAATTCATACCCTAGTAAAGCCATTAATAAATTTAAAAAAGGGCCTGCTGATGCAATAAATATTTCATGGGCTGGGTGTATAGCCACCTCTCCTTCTACTTTTGCCACTCCTCCAAAAGGAAAAAGTTCAATGCTACTTAATTCATATCCAAATTTTTTTGCAACCATCATATGGGCACTTTCATGCAATAAAACAATAAATAAAGATATAATTAAGTTTTCAATGTATCCCAATAAAAAAAATACAAAAAAAACAATAGATAATAAAGGATTGATCTTAATATCTACTCCGAATATTCTTATAATCCTCATTCATATACCACCTTATTAGAGCATCTTTTTGTCAAACGGGATATACGTAGTTGGATCTACTACTTTTCCATCCACCCAAAGTTCAAAATGCAAATAAGTATTCTCTACTTCTTTTGGTTTATGAATGATTCCAATGATCTGTCCCTTTTGTATTTTTTCACCTTTTTTTGCATAAACCTCTGAACAATTTCCATATAAAGAAAATATATTCGTATTATGTTTTATTTTTATATATTTACCCAAACTCTCTCCTTCTTTAACTTCTACAACCTCTCCATCTCCTATACATACAATATCCTCTTTCTCTTTAACCGCTACATCCACTCCTCTTTGAAATGTTTTCGTATTCAAAACAGGTTCTATATTTTCTCCATAATTAGAAATAATATTGCCCTTTACAGGAACTACAAAATTATATTTTGAATTTTCACTTTTGGACAAATTATCAAAAACACTTACTACTTTATCTGGTACTTTAGGTATTTTTTTTGTATAAATTACTACTTTTTTTGCCGCATTTTTTATATTTATTTCATGATTAAGAGAAGTTTTAATTATATCTGTTACCTTGTTTGTAAGAGGTGTATTCATATTCTTAATACATATAATAAGTAACACAATAATAATAGATAATATTATTTTTTTTAAAATTCTACTATAAAAATTTTTTGGTTGATCTTTTTTTTTCATATAAGGCATATTCTTTTGCCTATTGAAATTCCTAGGCTCATATAATGGATTCATAATTTCCCTCCTTATGTTGATGATACTATCATTGTATTTTAAAAGGAGAGGAAATATTACAAAAATAAAAAGACTAAAACTTTTGGTTTAGTCCTTTAAGTGAAATTTTTCATTGATAATATTGAATTTTTTTTTCAATCCAGATGATACATATACCTCTTGACTTTGCGTAACGAGTATACATTCTACATTCTCTAGGCTTTCTATAAGCTTCATTCCTTCATCTACCCCTAATATATAAGTGGCTGTAGATAATGCATCTGCATCCATAGATTTGTCTGTAACAATAGTAGCGCTAATGACTCCATTTTTTGCTGGATATCCTTTATGTGGATCTATGATATGATGATATCTTTCATTATTTTGAACAAAAAATCTTTCATAATTTCCTGACGTTACAACAGATTGATTAGATACTTCTAAATATCCCATATGTGTACCTGTTTTTTGTAGTGGATCTTGTATTCCAATCTTCCAAGAAGATCCGTCTAGTTTATTCCCTACTGCATATATATTTCCACCTAAATTAATCATTGCATGTTCTATTTTTTTTTCTTTTAATATTTTATATACTTCATCCGCGGCATATCCTTTTGCAATCCCTCCTAGATCAAGACGCATTCCTTTGTTTTGCAATTGAAAACTATCATCATTCTTTTCCTTAATCCTATGAAAATTCACATATTTTAATGCATTTTCTATTTCTTCCCGAGAAGGAACTCTTTCACTGTCGGTTCCAATTCCCCATAATTGTACTAATTTACCAATGGTTGGATCAAATGCTCCCCTTGATATTTTTGCATAACTTAGTGACTTTTTTAAAACTTCACTTGTATCTTTACTTACCTTTATAAAATCTTCTCCTGATGCATGATTGATTTTATTAATTTCACTATCTTCTAGATTTACACTCATTTTTTTTTCTATTTCTTGGATTCTATCAAAAGATTTTTTTATGATCTCCTTGCCTTCTTCTTCATGATCTGTCCAAAGTTTAATCGTCAAATAAGTTCCTAGCATATAACTAGATTCTTCAACAGGTTTTAATTCTTTACTACATCCAGATAAAAAAATTAAAGTAGTAAGAATATATAAAATCCCTATAACAATTTTTTTATTCATCTTCTTCACTCCATATTTTATTTCAAAAATTTTTTGAACTCCTAATACAATAGTATTGGGAGTTACAAGGTTATTACTCATATTTTGGAATAATTTCTCTCCAATGGAATTCTCCTCTTTCCATAGCTCGAAGGAGTATTTCTGCTGTTGCAATATTGGTTGCTACTGGAATTTTATAAACATCGCATAATCTTAGTAAAGCTAATATATCTGGCTCATGAGGTTGAGCAGTAAGAGGATCTCTTAAGAAAATTACCAAATCTACTTTATTTTGAGCAATTTCTGCTCCTACTTGTTGGTCTCCTCCTAAAGGTCCTGAATTAAATCTTGTGAGTTTTAATCCTGTAGCCTCTTGGATTTTTTTCCCTGTAGTACCTGTAGATACTAAATCATACTTTTTAAAAGTATCTTGATAGGCTATAGTAAAATTGACCATACTTTCTTTTTTCTTGTCATGTGCAACTAATGCAATTTTCATGTTTATCTTCTCCTCACCCATTTTAAAAATTTATTTTTTGCCTTCTCATGCCTATATTTAAGACAATTCCAATTGCAATCATATTTGTCATCAAGGAACTTCCTCCATAGCTTAAAAAAGGAAGAGTTACTCCTGTAACAGGCATGACTCCCATAGTCATTCCTATATTTTCAAAAATTTGAAAAGCAAACATAGATGTGATTCCTACAACAATTAAACACCCATATAAATCTTTTGCATTTTTTGCAATCTTAATCATTTTATATAAAAATAAAAAATAAATAATAAGAATAATAAATCCTCCTATGAATCCAAATTCTTCTCCTAAAACTGCAAAAATAAAATCAGATTCTTGTACAGGTAAAAAATTATAATTATTTTGAGTTCCCTGATACAATCCTTTCCCTATCATTTGTCCTGATCCAATAGCTATTTTAGATTGTATAACATGATAATTCCCTGGAAGACTTAGATCAGTAGGATTTAAAAAAGCATCAATTCTAACCCTTTGATGAGGTTTCATTAATTTATAAACTAGTGGTAGTGAAATAGTACCTGCTAATATTCCTTTCCCAATTAGTTTATAATCTAAGCCTGAAATAAATGTCATTCCAAATATAATAATCATAATTACTAAAGCATTTCCTAAATCTGGTTCTTTTAAAATTAACAGCAAGGGTATAGCTGCATATGCACCTACTGGAAGTAAATCTTTTATGGTATCTAGTCTATTTTGTTTATCCTCTAAAAATTTTGCAAAAGAAAGAATAAATCCTATTTTTACCACTTCAGAAGGTTGAAAATCTATAGGTCCTAAATTAATCCAGCTTCTTGCTCCAAACTGTTCTTTTCCAATTCCAGGTACATATACTAATAACAGTAATAGTATACAAGCAATATAAATATGCTTTTGAAAATTTGAAAAAGTATTATAATCCACAAACAAAATAAGCAATACCACAATAATACCTAAACAAAAGGAAATAGATTGTACTCTCATTTGTCTTGTAATTCCATTTTGTATAACATGTGTTGCACTACTAATCATCATTAAACTAATACAAAATAACAATACAACAAGAATAATAACTCCTACATCAATATGCTTGATTAATTTTTTATCTATCATTGTACACCTCTTTTAACATACTTCATTATGATTATATCACATTCGTCTTTTTTTACTCAACATAAATCTCATTTTATGACAAATATCGTAATAAAATTTTTCACATATGAATATTTACTATACTGATTTAAAGCTTCTGAAACTATCTATCCTTTTATATTTCTATACTTTATTACAAAATAAAAAAGTCTTTCATTGAAATTTTTTCAATGTAGACTTTTTAAAGTATTTATTTTGTCTTCATTTTTTTGATAGGAATATTTGCAATGAGTGCAGGAATCATTGCATTGTCTATACTTCTCTTTGTCTTTGTAATCTTTATATCCAGCCCCACTTCATCAATTTCTATATAATCAGAAATTACATTTAATATATCTCCTTTAATCATTTCTAAAAAATGAGGAGAACAATGTGTTCGGTCATGTACTAGTACTAATTTTAGTCTTTCTTTTGCAACATTTTTGCTGGAAGAGCTATCTCTACTAAAAAGTTTAAAAACGTCCATTCTTTTCTCTCCCCTTTCTTATTTCATTCCAAATAACTTTCTTATTTTTGACAAGAAAGTTTCTTGTCCTTCCAGTTCAAGAAATGGTATATCTTCCCCTAAAATACGTTGTGTAATATTTCTATAAGCTTGTCCTGCCATATTATTAGAATCCGTTACAGCAGGTTCGCCTTTATTTGTAGATATTACAATGTATTCATCATCAGGAACAACTCCTAATAGATCAATGGCCAATATATCAATCATATCCTCAATATTCATCATATCTCCCTTTTTTACCATATCAATTCTTAGTCGATTAATAACCAATTGAGGATTTCTTAATTCAGCTGCTTCTAACAATCCTATAATTCGATCTGCATCTCTTACAGCTGATATTTCAGGAGTAGTAATTACCAAAGCTTTATTGGCTCCTGCAATAGCATTTTTAAATCCTTGTTCAATCCCTGCAGGACAATCTACTAAAACAAAATCAAAAATTTCTTTTAATTCATTACAAAGATTTTGCATTTGTTCAGGTTTAAGAGCATTTTTATCTTTTGTTTGAGCTGCAGGAAGCAAAAATAATCCATCGTATCTTTTATCTTTAATCAATGCTTGTCTTAACCTACATACACCCTCTACTACATCTACAATATCATATACAATTCTATTTTCAAGTCCCATTACTACATCTAAATTTCTAAGCCCAATATCTGCATCTACTACTACCACTTTTTTGCCTTCCAAAGCTAGTCCTGTTCCAATATTAGCAGTAGTAGTTGTTTTTCCAACTCCACCTTTTCCTGATGTTATAACAATTACTTCACCCATTTTCATTCCCTCCATAACTTCTTACTTGTTTGGTAAATAAGGTTCAATAACAACACCACCATTTTTAATCATTGCAAGTTCAGGACCCATAGGCTTTACTTTTTCATGATCTGGTGATCTTGCGATTTTTTTAGAAATTCTTAATTGTGTTGGTTGTAAACTATATGCTGCAACAAAAGCTCTCTCATTTCCGCTAATGCCTGCATGGGCTACTCCTCTTAAAGATCCCATAACCATAATATTTCCTTCTGCTATAATTTCTGCCCCTGGATTGACATCTCCAATAATTACTAGATTTCCTGAAAATCTAATTCTTTGTCCTGAACGGATGGTCGCACGAATAAATTTTGTATTTCCTTCTTCTATTCCTTCAAAGACTTTCTTTGATGTCTTTATATTTTTAATATTTGTTTGTTCTTTTTCAACTACAATCATTCCATATCTTGAATGAATGATTTCTTTTATTTCTTTTTTTTCATCTTCTGTCAAAACTTTTCCTTGAATACTAATAACTTTAGCACCCTTAAAAAATTTTTTGGCAGATTCAAGCTTTTTAATTAATTGATCTTTTACTTTGGTATAATCTGCATCCTTTTTAAAATAAATAATAATACCTTCTTTACTTCCTTTGAATGCAACATAATTTCCTTCGTACATCCAGTGACTACCTCCAAATTCGTGCAAGTAAATCTACAACATGAATAAGTAATTCTTCAAAATATATTCAAATCCTCTTTTTTTGTAAAAAAATTCGTATATTCTTATGAAAATTGCTTATAACTCATAAAAATACAACTCATAAAAATACACTTACTAATTAGTAAGTGTATTTCCTAACTGAATTTTATCATATTCATCTGAATTAAGTCCAAAGTATTCTGCAATAATCTCTCTTGCTATAGGAGAAGCATATCCTCCATGTCCTCCCTGAAAAAGAAGAGATACTACTGCAATCTGAGGATGATCACTAGGTGCATAAGAAACAAACCATGCAAAATTGTCATAATCTGGCTTGTATTGATCAAGTGTAGCATCTGTAATCCTCCCATTACTTAAATCTTTAATGGCTTTTCTCATAGCCATTCCCTCATTTTTATATTTTTTCATATATTCTTTTGTTTTTTCTTTAATAGAACTCATAGGAATCCCTGGAGCAATACGTCCTATATATTTTTCTAAATATGCCACTTCATCTTTTGGTTGAATCTTTCCTGATTTCTGAGCCGTTCCTGTTTTTGCAGATACTTTAATAGGAAATCTTTGAAAGGTCCTACTACTTGTACCTTGATCTTGTTGTGTTACTCGATCCATTCCTACTTTTACATGACGTAAATTATCATTATTTTTAAGAGGTATTTTTTCTTTATTATGATTTATTTCTTTAGATGTTTCACTATTACCTATTTTATTTACAAGATGAACCTCATTTTTATATCCCCCATTAGAGAGTGTCGCAATATAATTAGCAATCTGTAAAGGAGTATAAGCATGCTGTCCTTGTCCAATAGATAGATTAAAAGTATCCCCCTTTGTCCAGGTTGCTTGAATATAATAATTAAATTTTGCTAAGTCTGCTAAAGGTTCTACTTGATCTTTTTTTACATCTAACTTGCCTATTCTATTTATAAGCTCTCCTCTAGATGGATTTTCATCCGTCCAATCTACAATTTGTTGAATTTGTTTCTCTAATTTTTTTTCATCTTTTATTACTGTTTCTTCAAAATATTTTTTAGCATTAGATGTAACATCTCTCTTTAAAAGAATTTTAGTATTGGTTAATTTCTGTTTAGGATTTGGAAGACCATAAGCACTTTCATTGATTTCAATGCCTGTAGATTGTCCCAGACCAAACATTTTAGAATATTCTAAAACCTTTTCTGGTCCCATATCAATTCCTAAAGACTTATTTTTATAATGATCCCATCCAGTAGATACATTGTAAAAGTAATAATTACAAGAAACCTCTAAAGCTTTATAAAGATCTACATACCCGTGTTTTCTATGATAACCATTCCATAACCAGCATCCAAAACTTCTTCCTCCTAATTTTATATAACCATCATCATATAGCTGTAATTTTGGATCTAGTCCTTGTTCTATAGCAGCAAGCCCTGTAATCATCTTAAAAATTGATCCAGGCTGTACTGCTGTTTTAGTAGCAATATTATAAAGAGGAAGAGGAGATAGTGGATCTCTTGGATTTTGATCTTGTACTAATTTCCAAGCTTCTGAAGATATACCTGTTGCAAAAAGATTTGGATCAAAAGATGGATAATTAGCAAGTGCCAATACTTCCCCTGTATTTACATCTAATGCTACTACTGCACCAGAAGTAGCATTAGGATATACCCCATACTTATAATCTCCCCATTTACTTTTAAAAGTTCCCCCTACTTGAATTTGTTTTAAAGCTTGTTCTAAAGCCTCTTCTGCTATCTTTTGAAGATTTGAATCTATAGATAAATATAGTGTTTCTCCCTTTTGAGGCTGTTCTTCTCTTAATACATTGACAAGTCTTCCTATTACATCTACTTCTACATATTTGGCTCCATCTTTTCCTTTTAGTTTTTCTTCATATACTCTTTCTAATCCATCTTTTCCAATAAGAGAATTTGGAGTATATCCTTTCGCTGAGGTAAATGTTGTTTGTTCTTGATCTGAAATCCTTCCTAAATATCCTATAATATGAGATGCTAATTTACCATTAGGATAGTATCTGATAGGGTCTACTTCTATATTTACTCCTGGAAGATCCATACTTGCTTCTTCTATAATAGATACAGTTTGTGCAGAAACATTTAATGCAATTTTTACTGGCTGATATTGTCTATATCCTTGTTCTCTTAATTCATGTCTAATGACTAATATCTTTCTTACATCTTCATCTGAATATTGATCTTCTATTTTAAACTTTTCTCTTAAAGCAATAAAAGCATCTTTTGCTTTCATATTTTCTTTCAAATGATATTTTTGTAAAAAGTTTTCTTTTTTCATTTCGGGTATAAATTTCATGGTTTTAACAGAAATTGGAGGATATATACCATGAGATGTCTGGATTTCACTTTGGGCTTCATAATCATTTAACTTTGGATCAATACCTAATTGTTGTCTTAACAACTTAAAAGCATCCTTTGCATCTCTTACATTTGTAAGTCCTTGAGAAGCAAGCCATTCGTCTATCTCTTTGTCAAAAGTATAATAAAAATAATCATTTTCTAAGATAATAGGAAAATTGTCTTGATATTTTTCTCCATTTACAATAAAAATATTTAATAATTTTATTGCTACCTCATTAATTTTTTCATCTATTAATTCGTTTTTCATAATTTGAACTGTAAAGCTCGGCTCACTGGTAGCTAACAATCTTCCATATCGATCTCTTATTTCTCCTCTAGGAGCAGAAATAGGGATTTTTTTAATTCGAATATCTTCTGCCATTTTTTTATACTTTTCTCCTTGTACAATCGTAAGAGTAAAAAGTCTAATTAGAAGAATCAATATGAATATTGTAAAAAATAAAATCACTTGGTTATGCCTATCTTTTAATTTTTCTATCATTTTATCACCTTATTTTCGCCTTCATATAAGGATATTTAGTAATTTTATAGATCCATCTATAAATAAAAATAGATAAGATACTATTATAAATTATTTCTATCAATACAACTTTTCTAAAAATAAAAATAAAATCAAAGGTATGTCTTGTAAGATACATAATAACATAATACAACAAATGATAAGAAATGGTCCCTACAATCGTAAATAAAACAGGTGTAATATGATTATCTTTATAGATATTTTTTTCAAAAATGCCAATATTATATCCAACCAACATATAAGCTAAAGCATTTGCACCGATCATGGTTCCTAATAAGATATCTTGAAGAATTCCTGAAATAAATCCAATAGTAGCCCCTTTTTTCTTTCCCCATAAAATAGAGAATATCACTACAATAATCAAGGTAGTATTAGGCATAATGTCTAAAAGCCTAAAATGTTGTAACCAAGTAGATTGTATAAAAAAATTAACAATCATAATCATAAAAACTGTAAACAGTTTCATTTTTGATAACCCCTTTAATCTTATTGTGGCATAATAATAAACACTTTGTCAATCTTTCTAAGATTTACTTCTGGTTCTACTAAAATAGTTTTTAAAAGCTCATTTTCCTTCTTTACTACCTTCTTAATTTGTCCAATAGGAATTCCTTTTTCATACATGCTAAGTCCTGAAGTAATCAACTTATCTCCTACTAATACTTCTGCCTGAGGGTCAATTAAATACCCTGTAAGTTCTCCATGTACACTACCTCTTACAACTCCAATATATTGACTATTCCTAAGAACCTGAAAACTTACAGAACTTTTATTATCAACAATCGTAACCACCTTTGACCAATTATCTCCTACCTCAAATACTCTTCCTATTAATCCTTCTCCATTCATCACTGTACTATCTTTTGCAACTCCTTGATTTAATCCTACATCAATCGTAAAAACATTAAACCAATTTCCCAAATCCTTTCCCGTTACACTAGCAGATATATAATTATACTTTTCATTTTCTTTTGCATAATTAAGAGCCTTTTGAAGACTTTTGAGTTCATCTAATTCATCTTTTGTAAGGGATAGTTGAATTACCTTTTGATTTAGCTTTTCTACTTCTTTTTTCAATACTTTATTTTCCTTTGAAATTTCTCTAAAAGAAAATAAAGAACCTACTCCATCTCCAATGACTTTTCCAGTACTATAAAGTATTTTTTGAACAGGTGTAATGATTTTTCCAATCATATTCTCAGGTGTAGATACTCTTTGTCTTCCACCTAGTGTTATGCCTATTATAATAATGAGAATGATAGTAACTAGTGTTACTATCATTATAGTTCCCCTTTTTATCCAATTACCCATAAATACTCACCACTTTATCTATGTCTTTTAGAAGAAATTAATACTCTTTTTAAAGTTTCAATTTCTTCAATGGTTTTTCCCGTTCCTAAAGCCACACAATCTAGAGCTTCCTCTGCAATGTGAACAGGCATTCCTGTTTCTTTACGAACAAGCTTATCAAATCCATCTAGCATAGCGCCTCCACCAGTAAGCGTAATTCCTTGTTCCATAATATCTGATGCTAATTCTGGTGGAGTCTTTTCAAGTGTATATTTTATTGCTTCTATAATTGAATTAATAGGCTCATGAAGTGCTTCTAAAATTTCAGTTGAAGATATAGTAAGTGTTTTAGGGAGTCCTGAAACTAAATCCCTTCCTCTAATAGCCATTTTATCTTCTTTTAATTTCGGAAAAGCTGATCCTACTGTTACTTTTATTTCTTCTGCTGTTCTTTCTCCAATCATTAAACTATACTCTTTTTTGATATATTGTACAATAGATTCGTCAAACTCATCTCCACCGATTCTTACAGATCTACTTGTTACAATTCCTCCTAATGAAATAATAGCAATCTCTGTAGTTCCTCCTCCAATGTCTACTACCATGCTTCCTGTAGGCTCCTCCACTGGAAGTCCTGCTCCAATAGCTGCAGCCATTGGTTCTTCAATTAAATAAGCTTCTCTTGCTCCTGCTTGAATGGCTGCTTCTTCTACAGATCTTCTTTCTACTTCTGTTACTCCTGATGGAACTCCTACTACTACTCTTGGTGCAAATAAAATAGACTTGTTAGGATATGCTCTTTTTATAAAATATTTTAACATACTTTGTGTAATATCAAAATCAGCAATAACACCATCTTTTAGAGGTCTAATTGCAATAATATTTCCAGGAGTTCTCCCTATCATTTGTTTTGCCTCTTGCCCTACAGCTAAAACTTCCTTTGTATCTTCTTGTATAGCAACTACAGAAGGTTCTCTTACTACTATTCCTCTTCCTCTTACATATACAAGTGTATTTGCTGTTCCTAGATCTATTCCCATGTCCTTTGAAAAGAATTTAAACATTGCCATACATACTGCTCCTCCCTATCATGCTTTATATCATATTAATTTCTTTTAAGCTGGTATATTTTCCATCTCCAATTATGATATGATCTAAAATTTCAATACCTATAATTTTTCCTGCTTCCATCAGTCTTTTTGTAACCTTTATGTCTTCACTACTAGGTTTTGGATTCCCACTAGGATGATTATGAACTAATATAATGGATGCAACACTTTTTTTAATAGCATTTACAAATACCTCTCTTGGATGCACTAAGGAACTATTCAGACTTCCTATAGAAATATTTTCTATACTTAATATTTCATTCTTTGTATTCAAAAGAATCGTTTTAAAATATTCCTTTTTATAGTATCTCATCTCTTCCATAAGTATATTGGAAACATCTTTTGGTGATATGATACTATATTTTTCTTTTGAACTCATTTGTGCAATTCTTTTTCCAATTTCAATAGAAGCTATCATTTGACATGCTTTTGCTACTCCAATTCCTTTAATACCACTTAATTCTTCTATAGTACAATTTTTAAGATATCGTAGACCTTCTTGATCTATAGATAATACCTTTTGTGCTAAATCAATAGCAGATAAATCCTTTGTACCTGTTCGAATCAAAATAGCTAAAAGTTCTGCATTGGATAACGATCTTACTCCCCATTTTAATAATTTTTCTCTAGGGCGTTCTGTTTCAGCCATTTGCTTAATAGAAATATGATCCTCCATACTTAGTCACATCCTATATGAGTTCTATATTAAAATATGTGCTTAATATGCTTTGAAGCTTTCCTATTGGAAGTCCAACTACATTAAAATAATCACCTTCAATCCATTCTATCAATACAGAGCCTTTGCCTTGTATTCCATAAGCCCCTGCCTTATCCCATACTTCTCCTGTATCAATATACCTTTTAATAATCCCATCTGTCAACTCTTTCATTTTTACTTTTGTTTGATCATAAGCTACAAATTTATTATAAGTATGTGCTTGTATAACTGCAATACCTGTAATCACAAAATGTATATTATTTTGTAAATTTTTTAACATACGAAAAGCTTCATCATAATTTTTAGGTTTGCCTAATATATGATTTTTTACTACTATAGTATCTGCAGCAATAACAATATCTCCCACTTCACAAGTTTTAGAAACTTCTATGGCTTTTTCAAAAGCTAAACTCATAGCAACTTGTTTTGGTGTGTCTCCTATATGTATCTTTTCTTCTATTTGTGCAACTTTTACTTCAAAAGGAATTTCAAACCTATTAAGAATCTCTTTTCTTCTCGGAGAAGATGAAGCTAATACAATTTTATTCAATCTTTTCACCTACAATCTCTTCTATGAAAAATAAGCAATAAAACCTACATTTCTTTTGTTTCATAGTTATTATTTCCCAAAATATTTTTTAAATGATTTGAAATATAGTTAGAACTAAGACCTATAAAATATCCAGTAAATAAACTCATAAGCATCATAAGTGGTAAATATGTAAATATGAGTACATTATGAATCATCACACTTGCTACACTAAGTTGTGCTATATTATGAGCTAATGCTCCAAAAATACTTACACCAATTAAACTAAATTTTTTAGAAAAAAAATTATAAACAATCCACATAACTATTGTACTTACAATAGCTCCTGATAAGCTATAAAAAAGCCCTGTCACCGCACCTGTTCCTAATGTCGCTAAAATACTTCGTAGTATTCCTACAATCAGTCCATACTTTAGACCAAATACAACCAAAGCCACTAGATTTACAATATTTGCAAGTCCAAGTTTCGCTCCAGGAACTCCTGAAATAGGAAGTGGAATAAAAGATTCTAAAATATTTAAAGCGGTTCCAATAGTCGTAATCAGTGACAAATATACCAGCTTTTTTGTCTTCATGGTAAAATCCTTTCCTTAATAACTAATTCCATCTATTTCTGGTTCCTTTTTAGATATTAACTTGATAGATATTCTATTGGGTAAACAAATAGTTGTTTGATTAGGTTTTGTAATTTTTCCCATTTTTATACATAATTGATCCTTGCAATCAGACTCTATAAATTTTGCTCCCTGTTGATCTACTTCAACCTTGCTGTTTCCATAAGGTGTATGGATATGAAATGTTTGTGTTTCTCCATTAGGATCTAGTGCAATTTTTTTATATTCTTTTCCATCTACTTCAACGACTACATATAACTGACCTTCATTAAAACTTATAGATTTAACCAATATTATTCCTATGATGGCAAAAAAAATAACTAATATTATTAATATTCTATCCCATCTTGTCATTTTATCAACTCTCGCTATCTACATTTTAGAGTTTACATATTTATATTATAATTTTACATGATTTTACACAGATTGATCCATTATTGAATATAGTTTAAGTTTAACATTTTGATATCTTCTTTACAAGTAGCAAATGTAGATTGAAAAAACACAAAATCTTCCTTGTATATAAAGATAATTTTTTTGTTCATATACATAAAAAAAGTATGCCAAAAGGCATACTTTTTTATTTCATAACAATTGTTTTTTTAGGACACTTGGCTGCACAGGCACCACAACCAATACATTTATCTTCTAATACTTTATGAACCTTCTTTAATTCTCCTTCAATCGCATCTACTGGACATTGTTTTGCACAAATAGTACATCCTATACAATTCTCAGCAATAATTTCAGCTTTTTTTCTTTGTTCAAAGTTTGCATAAATAGCTCCTGTTGGACATTTTTCAGCACAAATCATACAATTTTTACATTTTGAATAATCAATTTTTGCAAGATTATTTTCAAATGTAATCGCTTCGAATGGACAAGATCTTACACAAAGCTGACAACCAATACATCCTACAGAACAATTGTCTTTTACTGTTTTACCTCTCTCTTTGTTGTTGCAATCTACAACTACATTTTGTTCATACGGTACTAAATCAATGACACTTTTAGGGCATGCTTCTATACATTTTCCACATGAAGTACATTTTTCTGGATCCACCTTTGCAACACCATCTTTTGTAATGTGAATGGCATCAAAAGGACATACATTTACACACGTTCCTAGTCCTAAACATCCATAAGCACAGCTTTTACTTCCACCGCTCACCATTGCAGCTGCCTTACAGTCCTGAATTCCTGAGTAGTCAAATTTTTCCTTGCAATTTTCATGAGTGCCATTGCAAATCACTCTAGCAACTTGTTTTACATTATCTCCTGCAGATACTCCCATAATTTCTGCAATTTTAGCAGCACATTCGCTTCCTCCCACAGGACAAGCACTTACTGGTGCTTTTCCTTCAACGATAGCACTTGCAAGTCCTCCACATCCTGGGTATCCACATCCTCCACAATTTGCTCCTGGAAGTACTTCTCCAATTGCAGTTATTCTTGGATCTACTTCTACAGCAAACTTCTGAGAAGCATATGCAAGTCCTGCTCCGAACAATAAACCCATTCCACCTAAACTGACTACAGGGCCTACTAATGTTGAAATATCCATATTTTACCCCTCCTTATACAAGTCCTGCGAAACCTAAAAAGGCAATAGACATCAAGCTTGCAGTAATTAATGCAATTGGAAATCCTTGAAATATTTCAGGCACATCTGAAATTTCAAGTTTTTCTCTGATTCCTGCAAATAAAATAATTGCAAGAGAAAATCCAATGGCAGCTCCAACAGCATTTACAATAGTTTCTATTAAATTATAATCAGATTGAATATTTAAAATTGCAACCCCAAGTACAGCACAGTTTGTAGTAATCAGGGGTAAATATACTCCCAATGCTTGATATAGAGTTGGACTTACCTTTTGAATAACCATCTCTACAAATTGAACCAATGCTGCAATAACTAATATAAAAGCTATTGTTTGTAAAAACTCTAATCCATAATTAACTAATATAAATTTTTGAATAATCCATGTAATAATAGATGCAATCGTCATAACAAAAGTAACCGCCATTCCCATTCCTGTAGCAGTTTCAACTTGTTTAGATACTCCTAAAAAAGGGCAAATCCCTAAAAATTTTGAAAGTACAAAGTTATTTACAAGTATACTACTTACGAGTATAACAAATAATCCCTGTATAGACATATTATTTTCCTCCTTTAATTTTGAGTTGTTTTCTTAGATTGAATAAATCTTAAAAGAACAAGTAGTAAAGCTAAAGCAAGAAATGCACCAGGAGGAAGAATCATAATTAAAGCTGGTTGATAAGAAGCTCCAAATATAGAGTGTCCAAATATAGCACCTGCTCCTAATATTTCTCTTACACTTCCTAAAATAGTAAGGGATATAGTAAATCCAAGTCCCATACCAATACCATCTATCGATGAAGCTATTACAGAGTTTTTAGAAGCAAAAGCCTCTGCTCTTCCTAAGATTACACAGTTTACAACGATTAATGGAATAAATAATCCTAATTGTGCATCTAATGCTGGTAAAAATGCTTTTAGCATCAAACCTACTACTGTAACAAAGGTTGCAATAACAACAACAAATGCTGGTATACGAATTTTACTAGGTATAACCTTTTTAAGCAATGAAATTACTGTATTTGATCCTAATAATACAGCTGTTGTGGCAAGTCCCATTCCTAAACCATTTTCAGCTGAAGTGGTAACCGCTAGTGTTGGGCACATTCCTAGCATTTGTATAAAAATTGGATTTTCAAATAAAATCCCCGCCATAAATATTTTTCCTAAATTCATATCGTCACCTCCAAAACTACTTTAATTTTTCATTAAATAATTTAATGGCACTATTTACACCTGTGTTGACTGCTTTTGATGTAATAGTAGCTCCTGAAATTGCCATCACTTCGTTATCTTTAGGTGCTCCTGCTTTAATCACTTTTAATTCGTTTTCTACACTTTTTTCTTTATATTGATCTTTAAATTCTCCATCTGCTTTTGCTCCAAGCCCTGGTGTTTCTTGATGGTTTCCTATATTTACTCCACTAATTACACTATCACCTGTAATTCCTACCATTACTTCTACTTCCCCACCATATCCTTTTGGATTGGTTTTTACAGTATATCCTACTACTTCTCCGTCTTTCATTCCTTTATATACTTCAATAATATTTTCATATCCTTCAAATTCACTCTGATCCACTTCCTCAAAATCAGTAGCATCTGATAAAACTGTTTGACGAGCTAAAATATTTGCTTGTAAAGTTTGTTGTGCAATAGGCTCTTTTGTAATTTCATTTGTATAAGTTAATACTACAGAAGCCACCACAGTAATGATTAATAAAATAATTCCTAATTTCATAATTTCTTTCATTTATTTCACCTCCCCAAATACTCTAGGGCTTGTATATTTGTCAATAAGTGGTGCAGCTACGTTCATTAAAAGAATAGAGTAAGATACACCTTCTGGATATCCTCCATATATTCTTATAACACTTGTTAGCACCCCACATCCTAATGCAAAGATCATTTGACCTTTTGGTGTTACAGGAGATGAAGCATAATCTGTTGCCATATAAATTGCTCCTAACATTAATCCTCCTGCAAAGATTTGATAAACCATAAATTGTGCATCAAATCCTCCAAAAATAAAAGTAAGTACTGCTACTGTTACAATATACACAACTGGAATTTTAGGTGCAATAACACCTCTATATACAAGATAAATTCCTCCAAGTATAAGTAAAATAGCAGAAGTTTCTCCAATACATCCACCAACATTTCCAATTATTAAATCTGCTAATGATGGTAATGATTCTGTTGCTTCTCCTCCTAAAATTGCTAATGGAGTTGCTGTACTTACAGCATCAGCTCCTGGCTTTACCCACGCTGTCATTTGTACTGGCCAAGAAGCAAGTAACATAGCACGAGCAGCTAGTGCTGGATTCATAAAATTATGTCCTAATCCTCCGAATACTTGCTTTACAATAGCTATAGCAAATATCGAACCTATTACCGGAAGCCACCAAGGCGCACTTGCCGGAATATTAAACGCTAATAATAAGCCAGTTACAACAGCACTATAATCATTTATTGTAACTGGTTTATTACAAATTTTTTGTATGAAAGCTTCTGTTAATACAGCTGCAATCACAGCTGCTAAAATCACTTTTACTGCTCCCATTCTAAAAAAGTATACACCTGCTAACGTTGCAGGTAATAGTGCGATGACAACATCTCTCATAATCTTACTTGTAGTCTCATTAGATCTTATATGAGGAGATGAAGATACAATAAGTCGATTCTCCATATTCCTATTCCCTCCCATTACTTACTCTTTTTCTTTTTGGCTACAATTTCTCGTTTAGCTACGCGAATCGATTGAAGTAGCGGTCTCTTTGATGGACAAATAAATGAACAAGAACCACATTCTATACAATCAAGCGCTCTATATTTCTCAGCTGTATCATGCATATCTTTTAGAGAATAAGCACTTATATATAATGGTTGTAAGAAAGCTGGACAAATATCGACACACTTTCCACATTTAATACATGATGTAGGTTCAGGAAGTCTTGCCTCCTCTGGACTAAATACTAATATACCAGATGTTCCTTTTATTGCAGGAATTTCATCTGTATGCTGTGCAAGGCCCATCATAGGTCCTCCCATGATTAATTTTCCTACAGTTCCATTGTATCCTCCACATTGTTCAACAATTTCTTTAAAAGGTGTACCTATTTTTATTAATAAGTTTTTAGGCTCTTTAATACCTTTTCCTGTAATTGTTGCAATTCTTTGGATCAAAGGCATTCCAGTTTGGATTGCATCAGCAACTGCTGATGCAGTTCCTACGTTATTTACAATAACTCCAGCATCCATTGGAAGTCCTCCAGATGGAATTTCTCTTTGTGTACAGGCATAAATTAATTGTTTTTCAGCTCCTTGAGGATATTTTGTTCTAAGACCAACAACCTCAATAGATGTTTCATCTTTTGCTGCATTTTTCATACTTTCTATAGCATCAGGTTTATTATCTTCTATACCTATATATGCTTTAGAAACATTTGTCGCTTTCATCATTGCTTTTAAGCCGTAAATAATACTTTGCGGATTTTCTAACATCAATCTATGGTCAGCTGTTAAATATGGTTCACATTCTGCACCATTTAAAATAATTGTATCAATTTTTTTATCCGGTGGTGGAGATAATTTTACATGAGTTGGGAAAGCTGCTCCTCCCATCCCTACAATACCTGATTCTTTAATAATCTCTAAAATTTCTTTTCCAGATAAGGTATTAATATCTCCTTTGGATATAATGCTTTCATGAACTTCATTCAAACCATCAGATTCAATTACAATACACTGAGCTTCTCCTGTGGGTGTAAGCATTTTTGTAATTTGTTTTACTTGACCTGATATACTACTGTGAATTGGTGCAGAAACAAAAGCTTTTGCTTCTCCTATTTTTTGCCCTACTTTGACTTTGTCTCCAACCTTTACTAAAGCTTCACAAGGAGCTCCTATATGTTGTTGCAGCGGGATTGCTACACGAGTTGGTTCTTTTGCTTTTTCTACCTTGATTTTTTCTGTTGCTTCCTTGTAGTGAGGAGGATGTACCCCTCCTCTGAAGGATAAAAGATTCATTTATGTTCACCCCTTATTTTATAAAATTAATTTTAAACATTTATAACCACAGGCAATAATGATTTAGCATGCTAATTATATATTAACTTTTCTATCTAAAAAAGTCAATGAAGCTTAGAATTCATGTCTTTATTTGTAATTTACAAAATATAATTAAGATTTAAATTTATTGATATTTTTATTCTTTTTCTATTGTTCTTTTGAAATATTTTTGCTTACAATTTATTTTAATGCTCATTGTTCGTCATAAACTTTGAATATTGGTATACTTTCTTTATGAAAATATTTTCTATCTCAAATAATGGATTTTCTTGATTTTTCAACGCTGTTGTTAACTCTTTTGAAAAATCTTTTAAAATGTTTATCCATTCATTTTGAACAGTTTTTAAATCTTGAGAAGTTTGATGTTGGTTTACTTTCTTTTCTATTTCATTTAAAGCATCTATATCTACTTGAAAAGATTGTATATTCCCTAGATTTTTTTCTTGTTGTATTTTTTTTCCAATTGTTTTTAATATTTCTATAAATTTTTTATTTTCATCTTTAAAAATATGTATATATTTTTCATCTTCATTATGATACTGAATCATTTTATCAGGTATCCTTTTACTCAATACAAAAGCTTCTTCATACTCTGATTTGATCGTTTTCATAAAAACATCTGCACTATTTCGATCTAGCATTACTGCTGTAATTACTTTGTATCCATTTTCGTCCACTATGAATGCAGGTATTTTTCTTTCATATAAGTTATCTACCATATTTTGTGCATTTTCACTTGTAGAAAAACTCCCTATTTGAATACTAAACATATCCAACCCATTTAAGCTTAATGTGTTTTTAGTATCTATACGAGATTGTTCATTTTCTTTTTTTTCTTGTGTTTTTTTTCGTTCTTCTTGTTTAACTATATTTTTTTGTTCTATCTGATGATTTAAAAAAGAAGGTATGATAATATGTTGAGTTAATAAAAAACCACATCCAACAGATAAAAAAATTAATATCCCTAACAAAAAAATAATCCCTATTTTTTTTCCTTCACTTTCTTTTCTTATTCTATTTCTTTTTAATCTCATTTCCCACTCCCCTTTTAACAATCTTATGCATTCTATTTTCTACATATCTATTGTATTTTCCTTTTGTATATAAAAACAATTCTTATCCTTTTTATATTAATCTATAATTTTTTCATCTTTTTCTAAATATATTTTACAAAATATCCGATATATAATATAAAGAAATCATAGTCGTGTTAAAAGGAGTCTTTATCATGAAAATTAATTCTGTACAATCTATATGGAATCAAAAATTGAGTGAGGTACAAAGTCGATTGCCATCTGGTGTTACTTTAAGCCGTAATCATATTACTCAGAATCATTCTTTTAATGATTTTGATATCCTATTCAATCAAGAAATAGAAAAAGAAAGTTCAAAAATCGATCACGAAAAATACGAAACAATTATAGACACAGTAGCAAAAAAATATAATATAGATTCTAGTTTAATCAAAGCAGTTATTCATGCTGAATCATCTTTTAATCCATATGCTAAATCCCATGCAGGTGCACAAGGACTTATGCAACTTATGCCTGATACTGCAAAAGGACTTGGCGTTTCTAATCCGTGGGATCCTGTACAAAATATACATGGAGGAGCTAAATATCTTAAGAATCTTTTAGATAGATATAATGGAAATACAACGCTTGCTTTAGCTGCATACAATGCTGGTCCTTCTAATGTAGAAAAATATAATGGTATCCCACCATTTAACGAGACACAAAATTACGTCAAAAAAGTTTTAAGTCTTAAAAATATATACAAATAAACGAATTAGAAGTTTATATAAACTAATAAAAAATCCTACTTAAATAAGTAGGATTTTTTTTAGTCTAAAATTCTTCTAGCTGTTATGTATCTATTTTTATAAAAGGCTTCATTTAAAGCAGATATAGTTACAGATCCTGCTTTTCCAGATGATGAATGGATGAAATTTCCATTTCCTATATAGATTCCTACATGATTGATACTACCATTATCTGATGTATCAAAAAATACTAAATCTCCTTTTTTAAGCTCATCTTTTGATACCTTTGTTCCTTGAATAGATTGACTTCTTGAATCTCTATTTATTGGAACTCCTATTTGTCTATATACATAAGATGTAAATCCTGAACAGTCAAATGAATTTGGTCCATTTGATCCATAAGAATATGGTGTTCCTCTTAAACCCATAGCTGTTTTAAGAAGATTGTCTACTTGAGCATTTTTACTTCCTCTTGATACTACATGTTCATTTTTTATTTCTCCTACATATTTACTATGGACCCATCCAACTTGTCGATCTTCTGTTTGTACTGCATACCAATCTTTTTCTACACTTTTTACTTCTACAATAGTTCCTACACTTAAAGATTCTAATACCTCACAATCAGTAGAAGGTGCTACTCTTAAATTTACACCATTTCCTGTTATTTGCATTTTAGAAGTATCTTTTTTTACATAATCTTTATGAATCCAACCCTCTTGATCATCAAAAGAGATTTGATACCAATCTTCTTTATCCTCAATAATCTGAACATTATCTCCATTATTTAAACTAGTAATCTTATATGCATCTGCACTGGGTTTTTGTCTCACATTAACAGATGTTGCTGTAACTGTTCCCACTGCCTGTCCATAAGAAAAAGATCCCATTCCAAAGGTAAAAGCCCCAATCATCATACTAACAGCTACAGGTTTTATCCATTTTTTCATTTTTCGCCCCCCTATTATTTATTGTCTATACATTTTACTTTTATTACATTCTACATATTATATAAAAATCCTTCTTTTTTTTAAAAAAACACGCAAAAAAACTACTCTTTTGGAGTAGTTGTATACTTATTGGTGCGAGAGACGGGACTTGAACCCGTACGCCATAAGACACACGCCCCTCAAACGTGCCTGTCTGCCGATTCCAGCACTCTCGCCTTTTTATAATAATGTTACTTAGATAGTATAATCAAATTTTTACAGATTGTCAATATTTTTTAACAAAGTCTCTATGTTCCTATAAGCACTAATCATAAGACTAACAAACTTCTTTATTTATTTTGAGGAATATACCAATTTTCAATATTATTATAAATATTTGAATTTGTTGGTAAAATATCTCCTTTTACTCCACCTCGTACAATAATAGAACTATTTTTAAAATACAAACTCAAATAAGGTATTTCTTCTATAAATAATTTTTGAAACTTCTCATATTTTTTTCGTCTTAAAGCTTCATCTTGTATCCCTGTCATTTCATTTAAAATTTGATCCATATTAGGATTTGCATATTGTATGAAATTTGTACTTTTTATATACTTTGAATGAAATAGAAAGCTTAAATCTTCATTTTCTATAAGTTTCCATCCTCCTAATAATAAATCAAATTGGCCAGTATAAATTCTTCTTTCATATTCTTTAAAGTTCACCATATGAATAGAAACCTCTATACCTACCTCCTTTAAATCAGATGCTATCGATTCTGCTGATTTTACTCTTTGTGCATTTTCTTCATTTACCAGTAGCGAAATTTTTATTTTTTGTCCAGATTCATTTTCTAAATACGGATCATTATCCTTTTTGATCCATCCTAATTCTTTTAATAGTTTTTTTGCTTTTACAAGATCTTTTCCATATCTTTTTTGTTCTTCTTGATACAAATATGAAGAAGGAGAAATTGGTACATCTACCAAAGTTGCATGTCCTAGATATACTTCATCTATCAAATTATGTCTATCAATTGTATACGCAAAAACTTTTCTCATTTTTGCATCAGAAAGAAGAGTATTTCTAAAATTAAATCCTAAAAATTCATATTCTTGAGTAACATACTCATAAATCTTTAAATCTTTATTTTCACTATATTTTTCCCAGTCAAAATCCATAGCACTTGCTACATCTACTTTATTTACCTCTACCGTAGTTAGTGCTGCTTCATTATCAGGTAATTTTTTTACTAAAACAGATGATATATAAGGCTTTTTACCCCAATAATAGTCATTGATAACTAATTCTATATCTTTATATTCATTATACTTTTGTATCTTATAAGAACCTGTTCCAATAGGGGTTATGTTTTTGAATTCATATACATTTTTAGAATCTTTAAACTGATGCTTTGGAATAATAGGAAAAATAAAATCTTCAATAGCAGCATAAGTAGGATCATCAAAATTAATACTTACTCTATAATTATCTAATATCTGAACGTTCTGTATGTGATTTGTATAAACTTTATAGATAGATAGTCCTCCTGCTAATTTTAGTGTATCTATAGTAAATTTTACATCTTCTGCAGAAAAGGCTTCTCCATCATGCCAAACTACATCATCTCTTAATTCAAATATCAAAGTAGTTCCATCTGACACATACCAGTTTTTAGCCAATGCAGGTTGGGGTCTTCCATTTTGATCTAATGTAACAAGCCCCTCGTAAATTAAATTACTAAGATGGTATATACTCTCATTATCATTTATAATAGGATTTAAAGTAGAAAACCCGATAGCAGGAATTCTTAATTGTCCTCCTGCTACTGGCTCGCTACTTTTTATAATTTCTTCTTCACCAAATGGTTGATCGTCACTTTTCTTTGCACATGCAGATAACATCACAATACAAATTAAAAGAAAGCAACAAAAAAAAATTTTAATATACTTCACTCAATTACCTCCATTACTACCATTAAAAAATTCTTTTTAATTTATCATTTTCTATAATTCCAGGAATTCTACCTCTCTTTGCCACAGGTCTTCCTCCTACTTCTTTGATATCCATAGTCATATCAATCGCAGCAGCTCCTGAAATATAACTTCCCACTCCAAAAGAATCTGCCCCTGCATCAGATAATAATCTTATTTTTTCAGGAGTCAGTCCTCCAGATACAAAGATCTTTACATGATTATAACCATTGATATCTAATTTTGCACGAAGCTCTCTTACAAGATTCGGAGTAACTCCTCCTCTTTCACTAGGAGTATCTAGACGAATTCCAAACAAGTCATCTCCTAACTCTTTTGCAATTCTTAAACTCTCTTCTACTTCGTCTTTAAAAGTATCTACCAATACAATTCTTTTATGAGACTTTGGTGTTGCCTTATTATAAACTTTTGCAACCTCTAGTGTATCTCCAGCAATCAACATAGCTGCATGAGGCAATGTTCCTGAAGCTTCCATATTTAATAATTTTGCAGCCAACACACAACTTGCTCCATTTGCCCCTCCAATCACAGCTGCTCTTTCCATCACTGGAGCTACAGAAGGATGTACATGTCTTGCTCCAAAACATAGAAATGGTTTTTCTCCACAAGCTTCCCTTACTTGTTTTGAAGCTGTAGCCCAACCACTTCCACTAGCTAAGCTTCCAAGCATAGCTGTTTCAAAAACTCCAAACTCGCTATATGGCCCTTTTATTCTTACTAGAGTTTCTTTTGCATCAAATTCTTCGCCTTCTTCTAATGCCCACACTTCTATATTTTTGTCTTTTAACATACTTTTTAATTCTTCAATTCCCACAAATACTCCAGGTCTTCTTGCAAAGATCTCCGCAGTTACCGTCTCTTGATCTAAATTCATATGCCTTAAAATATCTAAAGTCCTTAAAAAATAAACATCTGTTGTAAGCCCTGTTAATATTTCATCGTGATTGCTTGAGTGCATGCACCTCTCCTTGCTGATTTCTATCTTCTTCATGTCCTCAAGGCTTGTCATATGTTTCATAAATCACATTCCTTTCTATTTTTTCATAAATATTTCTACTATGTAAATCATGCAATATGCAATTCCAGAACCAATCAAAGGTCCTACAGGATATCCTTTAAATGCTAACATCCCTATTATGGTACCCACAACAACAGAGGTTACTGTAGAAGGTTCTATTTCTAGAAGGTATCCTCCTTTTGCTCCAAAGATAGCTACTAATAATCCTGCTAAAATACCTATAAATCCTTTATACGTTTTAAAAGTCATAAGCATAGATACTACATCTAATTCTCCTAGTGCAAAAGGTGTCAATGTTCCTATCATCAATAAAATAAGACCTATATCGAATCCATATTGATCTAAAAAAACAAGAATAGTATTAGAAAAACTTTGAATTTCTCCTCCCATTTGACCAAGAAACATCAAAAAAATCAAACCACTTGCAGCTAAAGCTAAAGCATTATTTTTGCCAATCATAGCCAAAATCAATAAAACTAATAAAGTAATACCACCTAAATATTCTTGATTCATAATCTAACTCCTATATATTTTTTAGTCATAACCTTCGTATGAAACCTTATCGTTCTTAATATTATATAGGATTATATTTCCCCTAATTATTATAAATGACTTATCTACTTTATTCAATAATATCCTTATGGATGTACTAAATATATAAATAATATAATTTTTATTTTGTATATAGTATTTTATATATTTTATAACTTCTCTTTACTTTTTTTACATAATTCTTTGTTTCCGGAAATGGAATATCTTCTAAAGTTTCGCCATCTTTACTATAACGAATATCTTTTAACCATTTATTCACATTTCCACTTCCTCCATTATAAGCTGCAAGCATCAATTCTAAATTTCCATCAAATTCACTTCTTAATCGATTTAAATACCAACAACCCATCATAATATTTATCTCTGGTATAAATAAAAATGTTTCATCATATTTATCAATTTTCAATTCTTTTGAGGCCCAGTTTCCAGTTATTGGAGCAATTTGCATAAGACCCTTGGCTTCTCTATGTGATTTTGCTTTTTCGTCAAATTTACTTTCTGTTCGAATAATTGCTGTAATTAAATAGGGATCTAAATCATATTTTTTTGCATATCTTAAAATAAGATCTTCATAGTAAATAGGATATATTATTTTAAATATAGCATGTATACTATAAAATCCTATTACTAGTACTAGTATAATAACTATTAATTTTAATATCTTTTTATATTTACTTATATCTATCAAAAGCAAATGGATCCCTCCATCAATATTCACTCACCCTTTTTAACTCCTTTTGTATTTTATTTGTCAAATCCTCTATACTACCACTATTATCCAAAACAACATGAGCATATTTCTTTTTTTCCTCTGTAGACATTTGAGCATCTATTCTTTTTTTTGCATCTTCAAAAGAAAATCCATCTCTATCCATAATTCTATGTATCTGTATTTTCTCATCTGCTATCACAAGCCAAATTTCATTTACCAAATAACCTATATTCATTTCAATTAATAAAGCTGCATCTATAATTATAACAGGATCTGTAGACAATTTTCTATACATATTTATTTTATTAGTAATTTCATCTATTATTCTTTTATGGGTAATCTCATTTAATTTTTTTAGTTTGTCTTCATTAGAAAATACAATATTCCCTAATTTTTTTCTATCTAAAGTACCATCTTGTTGAACAATCTCTTCTCCAAAATATTCTACAATTTCAAAAAAAGCTTCTTGTTTCGGCTTAACAATTGCTCTTGCTACCAAATCTGCATCAATTACTGGAATCCCTAAATTTTTTATAATTGAAGAAGCTGTACTTTTTCCTGTAGCAATTCCTCCTGTAAGACCAATGACTTTCATATTTTACTTCCTTTCATCACTTTGTATCATACCAGCTATCCCCTATATTCATATCTACATTCAATGAAACTTGTAAACTTATAGCATTTTCCATTTCTTCTTTTACAAGTTTTTTTACTTCTTGTATTTCATCTTTATGAGTTTCTACTATGAGTTCATCATGAACTTGTAGGATTAATTTGGATTTTAATTTTTGACTCTTTAATTTTTCATATACTCGAATCATAGCAATTTTTATAATATCTGCCGCACTTCCTTGGATAGGTGTATTCATCGCAGTTCTTTCTCCAAAAGAACGTATATTAAAATTTTTGGATTTTAATTCAGGAATATATCTTCTCCTATTTAAAATCGTTGTTACATATCCTTTTTCTTTTCCTTCTTTTATAATCTGATCCATATAATTTTTTACACCTTGATATTTATTAAAATATTCATCTATATATCTTTGAGCCTCTTTTTTAGTAATATGTAAGTTTTCAGACAAACCATAGTCACTAATTCCATAGACAATTCCAAAATTTACTGCCTTTGCTCTACTTCTTTGTAGAGAACTTACTTCTTCTATAGGAATATGAAATACTTTGGAGGCTGTAGAGGCATGAATATCTTGTTCTTCATGAAAAGCCTCTATTAAATTTTCATCTTCTGAAATGTGAGCTAGTATTCTTAATTCAATTTGAGAATAATCTGCATCTAATAAAACATAATCTTCATTAGTAGGAACAAATACTTTTCTTATTTTTCTCCCTGCTTCTAGCTTGATAGGGATATTTTGAAGATTTGGTTCTGTACTACTAATTCTTCCTGTAGATGTTACTGTTTGATGAAAACTAGAATGAATTTTATGTGTATTAGGATTAATAACTCCTATAAGTCCATCTATATATGTAGTTTTTAATTTCACAAGTTGCCTATATTCTATAATTTTAGAAATAATAGGATGCTTATCGTAAAGTTTTTCTAATACTTCAATATTTGTAGAATAACCTGTTTTTGTTTTTTTCATAGGTGGCAATTTTAGTTTATCAAATAAAATTTCTCCTAATTGCTTTGTAGAGTTAATATTAAATATACCTTCTGAATACTCATAAATTTCTTGTGTCAAAGTATTGATTTTTTTATCTAATTCTTTTCCTATCTCCTCAAGTCTTATTTGATCTACATAAAATCCCTCAAACTCCATAGCTGCTAATACTTTCATAAGAGGAATTTCAATATCATAATATAAGTGATCAAGATTATCCTCTTTTATCTTTTTTATCATATTTTCTTTCGTTTTTCTTACAGTATTACAAATTCCATAACCATATTGAATTAATTTTTCTTCATCTACTTGATCATAATCCATTCTCTTTTTTCCTTTTCCTAAAAGCTCCTCTTCTCCTATAATATTTTCACTCAAATATTCATAGGCAATATCTTCTATGGCATAAGATTTTCTTGTAGGATCTATTAAATATAATGCAATAGATAAATCAAAATCTATTCCTTCAAAATTCATATCATATCCAAATAAAGATAATATATCTTTTTTCATTTCAAATCCATATTTTTTAATATCTATATCTTCAAAAATATCTTTTAATTCTATAAAAAATTCATTATTATTTTTTATATCAACAAAATAATTCAAATCATCTATTTGAATATAAATTCCTAAAATTACATCTTTTACAATATTTTTTTCACTAGCAAATATTTTGACATACATTTCTTTTTTTTCTTTAATTTTATCTTTTAATTGATCTAATGTTTCTTTGTTGTCAATTTTAATAATTTCTATATGCTCATTTTGTTGTGGTATAGGCTCTTGATCTTTTAACTTATCTAAAAACTTTTTAAACTCTAATTTGTAAAAAATCTCTGTTAATTTTTTTGTATCAGGCTTTGTTCTTCTAAACTCATCTACAGACATTTCTACTGGAACATTTAGCATAATCGTAGCTAATCTTTTACTTAAAACAGCTTGTTGTGCATATTCCTCTAATTTTTCTCTCATTTTGGGACTTGATACTTGCTCTATATTTTCTAATAAATTTTCTATACTACCAAACTCCTTAATAAGCTTTATTGCAGTCTTTTCTCCAATACCTGGAACTCCAGGAATATTATCTGATTTATCTCCCATAAGCCCTTTTACATCTATAAACTGTATAGGAGTAACCTCATACTGATCTATAAATGTTTTTTGATCATATTCATCTAGGTTGCTTACTCCTTTTTTAGTAATAAAGACTTTTGTTTTTTCAGAAATCAATTGTAGTGCATCTTTATCTCCAGTAATCACAATTGGATGAATATTTTGTGTCTCACTATAATTTACAATGGTCCCAATTAAATCATCTGCTTCAAAGCCATCTATCTCTACTCTATGAATATGAAAAGCATCTAAAATTTCCTTTAAAACAGGAAATTGTTCTGCTAACTCAGGAGGCATTTTTTTTCTTCCTGCTTTGTATTCATCAAAAGCTTTATGTCTAAAAGTAGGTGATTTTCTATCAAAAGCTACTGTAATGTACTCTGGATCATAATCTTCAAATATTTTATATAACATACTGACAAATCCATATACAGCATTTGTATGCACTCCTTCTTTTGTAGTGAGTTCAGGAATAGCATAAAAAGTTCTATTAATTAGACTATTTCCATCTATTACAATGATTTTTTCTTTCAATAAAATCCTCTCCTTGCAAATCTCTTTAAGTTTAACTATATATTTCCCCAAAAAATATATTGTAGTCTTTAACTATATTCTCAATTGATTTGTAAATTCCTCCTTAAAAATCCTATCTAGCGATCTTCATCCCTCATAAAATCATCTTCATGTATTCATTTTATTATACATTGTCTATATATAAAAACAAGCCTTCTTAAAAAGGCTTGTTAAGACTGAATACAAATTGTATTTTAGCAAAGTCATCAAAGTAAGCAACAATTATTAAAAATTTAGTAACATTTTTTATGACTTTGTTTACTCATCATATAAAGATACACAAATCGTGCAAAATTGTATTTCTTCATTTAAATTTTTCACTTCTTCTTTTAATTCATCTATATTCTCATTTACTTTTTTTATTTCTTCTTGAATTTTCTTTATTTGTTCTGAATCATTATGATTGTTCATTTCTTCTTTTAATTTTATTTTTTGATTTTGCAAATTCTTAATTTCTTGTAAAATATTTTCATAATTTCTTGTAATATCTTCATTCTCTATAAAATATTTTTTGACTTCTCCTAATTCTCTTGCCTTTTTTTCAAACTCTGATAGTTTTTCTTTAGGAATATAGACAACCATCTCCTCCGTAGGAGAAAAGTTCATTTTTGTTTTTATATCCTCCATATTATAATCTTTAGAAGTTTCTAAGTTTCCACCAATATTTTGTACTATTTGAATTAATTCATGGCTTGATATATTAATAGTCATAAACCCCTTATATCTTATATGTTGATTGGCCTGTTGCATTCTATAATTTTTCACTGGAAGTGTTTCTTCAGATGCTGCATAAAAATCGATTTTTGAAAGCTGCTCTTGCGTAGGATTTGTAGATTCCTCCTCCAATATATCTTTACTAGTAACAGAATCTTTTGGATTATCATTGTTCTTTTGTAATAAATATTTTTTCACATCTGTATTTAGATCTTTTGTATCTTTTTTATTTTCTTCTGATTTTTTTTCTGGAATTTCTTCATTCTCTACATTCTTTTCTGTATCTAATTGTTTTTGTTTAGAATAATCTATATTCATAGAAGCTATTTCTTCTTTTGGGATATCTTTTGTAAAGTTGAATAAAGACATAGATGTAATACCTATTACCAACATAGCAGCAATAGAAGTAAATGCTTTCCAATTCATATTCTTTATACTTTTTTTGTATTTACTTTTCTGAACATCTACTAATTTTTCATGTAAACTTTCTTCAAACTCCTCTGGCAAATCTATCATAGGCAATTCCTTACATAAAGAAATAGCCTCTAACATCATTTCATATTCTGCTTTGCATTTTTCACATTCTATTAAATGTTTTTTTACTTCTTCCTTTGTAACTTCATCTACTTGCTCATCTATATATAAAGAAATCCACTCTTGTATTTTGGTACAATTCATATGACCCCTCCTTCCTATATTTTGACGTAGTCTTTATCAAAAAGTTCCCCTGACTTTATAATCTTCTTTAAAGCTTGTCTTGCTCTATTGATCCTTGATTTAACCGTCCCTTTAGAACAATTCAATATTTTTGCAATTTCTTCATATGAAAACCCTTGAATATCTCTTAGTATGATTACCGATCTATGATGCTCTGATAAAGAATCAATTGCTTGTTGCATATGTTTTTGAATTTCATTTTTTTCAACGATTTTTTCTGGAGTATTTTCTTCATCTGCTATTTCTCTTAAAACCTTCCCTTTTTCCGTTTCTATATTCTGATCATAAGAATAAATTTTAATTTTCTTTTTCTTTCTTAATACATCTAAACAAGTATTTGTAACAATTTTATAAAGCCAAGTAGAAAAAGTACTTTCCTCCTTAAACTGATCAATATTTTTATATGCTTTTAAAAAAGCATCTTGTGTAGCATCCTTTGCATCTTCTATATTTCCAAGCATTCTATAAGCAATATTAAAAGCAAGTTTTTGGTAATTTTTAATTAAGTTTTCAAAGCTTTCTATATGTCCTTGCTGACTTTTATGTATGAGGCTTTTCTCCTGCACAAAGCTCCCTCCTTTCCTCATAAAAATCCCTATATTTAAGACGAAACTTTTTATAAAAAGTTTCATGTTTTATCAGATTATTTTTTAAAAAATAAAGAACCTACTTACACAGTAGATTCTATCTTGTTTCCAATACTGGAATATTTTTTGTAAGATGATAAGGATGAAAAAAAGATTCAACTATATTTTTTTCATCATCATATATAACAGTAGCATGATGCATAAAATTATTTCTAAAATAATATCTTAAATCAATAGATTTTAATATAATATTATCTTGTTTTTCTAATTGTATCACATGATAAATAGGAGTAAATTCTTTGAAATATTTCCCTACATTTGTTTGTTGAAACATTTTTACTACTTCATCTTGAGGTTTTTTAAATTTTTTTCTTTCTGAAACCTTTCCATTGATAAAATTTACTTGACCTACTAAATGATAGGTAGTAGTACTTACAATGAAATCCCATTTGTGAAAAGCCATAAGTGCTGGCAAAATATTAATATCGACAATCTTATATCCATTGTGATAATATTTTTCTACAATTTTTTTTGCATATATCTTCATACAATATCTAAATCCTAAATATAAGAAGAAAGTAATTCCAATCAAGCTATAAAAAACAAATGACTTTTCTCTTACAAAAATTAGCAATATACATAATAAAGTAATCACAGGATCATAAAGCATCAAAATTCCTATCATAGATTTTTTCTTTGTAAAAGGCATAAATAATTTTGCTCCATAAGAGTTTAAAATATCAAATACTGTATGAGATAAACACCCTAAAAATGTCCAAAATAATACTTGTAAAAATTGAAATTGAAAGAAAAAAGATAATCCTATTGTAATAATTATTGAAAGTCCTATTAAAGATGGTAAAGAATGAGAAATACCTCTATGATGTTTTAAGTAGGTATAATCACCTTTTACTTTCGCAATAATATCAATATCCGGAGACATAGCTCCAATAGCACATCCTAATGATATAGGATGTGTAAGACTTACAGGATCTCCGCTAAATGCAGATATTGCAAGTCCAATTACTCCATGTGTAAGTGGATCCATTTTTTCACCATCCTTTTTATAGTTAATTTCTATATATGATAATATTTTTTTCAATTTTATATAACTTAATCACCAATTTAGTTTACCATAATCCTTTTATATCTTCAAGGAAGATTTTATTATTAAAAATATTTTTTAAGATTTTCTATTGCACTTTGTACATATATATGGTATTATAATTCTTGTTACAAGCCGAAGTGGTGGAATTGGCAGACGCGCTGGACTCAAAATCCAGTGATGGCAACATCGTGCGGGTTCGACCCCCGCCTTCGGCACCAATTAGAAAAAACCTAGGTTATCAAACCTAGGTTTTTTCTATTATCTTCTTCCAAATAATCCTCTTCTTCTACTTAAATATTCTTCGATATGATGAACTCTTTCATGAAGTTCTTCTAATTTTTTCATTTCTTCTGAAAGTATTTTTATTTCTTCATTTAGTTTTTTAAATTCATTTTCTTTTATGAATACATCTTCTATCTTTTGTTTTTCTTTTTTTTCTACTTTTTCTTCTATTTTTATTTTTTCTTCAGATTCCATCACAGATACCTCCTCTTTTTTTTTACAGGAATTTTTTGAACTTCTTTTAAAGGACCAAATCCCATAAATGAAAATTCAGGATATGCTTTACCAAAAGCATAACAAAGTTGATAATTATCTTTTATTTTTTTATAATTTGTATAATATTTATATTGGAAAAATAATATTCCCTTTGACTCTTTCCACAAATAAGGGTCACTCCATGTAATTCCTTCATCTATAGAAAAACTACTAACCACTTGATCATATTCAGTCCAAACGGTCCAAAGTTTTTCTTTTTCTTTTACAAATAATGGATAAGTACAATTTGCAGGATTTGATAAAATATGTTCAATCTTTTTAATAGCCTTATCTTGTTCTAGTCTATATTTTTCATACTTTATCATCAAGTTTCCATCTATATAAGCTGAATAAGTTATATGAATTAAATCTTTATGGATCATAAGTAAATTTAAATATAATTTTTCATAACTAGACCATGTTAATTGTATTGAAGGTTTCCACTCTTGTTTTTGCATATCAAATTCTTTTATAAATATTTGGTCATATCCTTTTATAGACTGATAAAAACCAATCAATAATTTATTTTCATGACTTATGAATTGAAATGGATTTAAAATTTTTGTAATTTCAATATCTTCTACTATAAAGCTTCTCCATTCTTTATCATCATAATAATGATGATAAATTCTATAATACATAGAATTTTCCCTTGCTTTGACGCAATAAAAAATATGAACTTTTCCTTTATATCGTACAATGTTTAAATTCAAAACTTTTAGACTCAAATCTCCTCCTAAAGAATTTTCATACCATACTCCTTTTTTAAAAGTCATAAGTATAATATGACCTTTTGTATTTTGATAGACCACATATAAATCATTTTCATCCATAGCTGCATCAAATTCTTTACTACTATCTTCTATTAGTACTTCTTTTTTATATTCACCTATTTTTTTATCAAAATATGTATAGATTATTTTTCCTTTTTCTTCTTGAAAACTGTATAAATTGCCCACTCCATCATGCATTAAAATATTTTTTTGATTTGAAAATGGCATATTCTCACCACCTAATTACAAATTTCATAAGTTTCAACTTTTCTTTTATTATCATATTTAACAAACAAGAAATATATGACAAAATCTATTTCATGAAATGGCACACAATTTTTTTGTCATGAATATACTAGCATTGAGAGAAGATAATCTCTAAATATAAAAGGAGGTCAAAACTATGGGATGTAATAGTAATACAAGACCTGCAAGTCTTGCTATTAGTGATAAATGCTGTACTGCAACTACTGGATGTCATTTTGATGGGTCACTTAGAAATGTAGTGGCTGAACCTGTATATGTTCAAAAGGTTTATGATGCTGCACTATTTAATTTACAAGGATTAAGAACAATCTCTTGCCAACCTCTTCAACCTAATTTAGGTAGTAATTCAAGAATCACAAGAGTATTAGATATTCGATGCAGAAAGTTCTTTAATCCTGCAAATATAAATGATGAAAGAAATTTAAAGGTAAAACCTATTACAACTGTTTCTGGAGCAGATTTTGTTGAAGATGGATGTGGAAAGCCTATACAAGTAATCGGCCCAGATGGTACAAAATCAGAAAAAATTCTTTATACAAATACAGAATCATGTGATAATGAATTTAAAGGAACTCCTATTTTTGGAACACAAAATGTAGAGATTACTGGAAATGTAGTTATTGAAATTGATATAATCTATACAGATAACTGTGATAAACAATGTCCAATTACACTTACAGCTAATGTTCCTATTGCTAGAGATGGCTCTCCTCTTATACTCACAAACTTCTTTGAATTATGTATGCCATCTGTATTTGATACAGCATTTTTACCAAGATTTACTGAATTTTGTAATATTGATTGCGAAACTAGACTTGCAACCAATAGCATCTTAAGAGATTTTAGTATAGATCCGAATACTGGAGCAGTTTGTGTAAACTTAATTATCGCTTTATGTGTAACTTGCGAAAAGAAAATTATTGTTCCTGTACAACTTTGTGTATTATCTACAGGATTCCCTGTACTTGAAGCAGACACATCTCCAATATGTACAACATTCCCTCAATTATTCCCAAATCAAATCGATGATAAAAGAAAGCCATGCAGACAAGATGCAGCAGAACAAGTAGAAGAAACTCAAGTGCAAGCTTCTGAAGACAACTATTGTGAAGATTAATGCATAAAATCCAAGGTATTCTACCTTGGATTTACATAACTATTATTTAGATAATCTTTTTTTATTCATGCTTATGTAATTTTTATCAAATTTTTCTAGTTTCAAACAACTATTTATAGCAATAGCAACTATAATTCCTATTAAAGTATCTATAATCCTATTAATTGCATACACTTGAGATGGAACACCTTTTAAATTGGTCATTATAGCTAAAAATACTATACATGCAATCCCTACAGAATCATTTTGTTTACATATATTACATAAATAAATTACCAAGACAATCCCTAATCCACAAATTAAAGGAGTGGAGTCTGTGATCATGGAAAAACAAAGTCCTATCCCTCCTCCTAAGATCGTTCCAATCATCCTATTTTCCCCTATTATAAAAGAATTATGAATAGATGATTTTGTACAGATTACTGCTGCAATACATGCATAAAATGGATAGGGTCTACCTAATATTTGAAATATACTAATGCAAACATACACTGAAATTGCTGTTTTTATATTGCGAAGACCTATTTTTACCATGAAATTTTTCAGCCTTTCTATTGATCGTCCTATAGATACTGTTATTTTATCACAACTACTTTACATATTCAAAACCAAATTGTAAATTCATGTCAAACAAACTCATATTTTGATCATATAAAAAGAGAGTTATTGAATTTTAAAATGGTTTTACAGTCATTATGATCTGCTAACCTTAAAATCCTTTAACTCTCTTTGTTTTTTTGACAAATTTCCAGTAATTTATTGGAATCTGCCTCCCTTCTTTATCAATCAAATACTGTTTTTTATTAACAGTTAAAATACTTGGATTTGTTTTAAAGAGAAATATTCTCCCCTTCAAACCCAATTACTTATTATTTTAGAAATTTGTATTTAATTGATATTATTTTTATACCCTAGATAAAAATAAAAAAACATTTTTATTTTTTAGTTTTTTATCTTTACTCATCGCTAGATTTTTTTGTTTATCTTATATAATTAAGCAATTTATTTTCTTTAAATAATGAAAACCCAATAAATCCCTCGTTGATTAAATACTCTTGAGCTTTGAAATCATCTAATGATACTGAAAAACTTTGGATAGGTTGTATAGTCTTTATTGGTTCTAATTCTCTATGCAGAATAAATCTATATAAACCATCATTTATATCTTTTCCCGTTTGATATTTTTCTTTTAACGCTTTAATCTTAAGACCATTTTTCATATTATTAAAAAGACTAAATAAATTAAACGGAGAAACTGTACACATTAAATGCTTATACCCTAGATTTTTTGTTAAGCGTATCACCTCTTGTAATGTCATACTTTGTAAGTTGTTTCCTCTATAGTCAGGATGAACTACTGTAGTTTCTAAATGAACTACTTTTTCAAACTCACTTTCTGGTAAATGAATATCATTTCCTAAGTTTCTATTTGATAATCCAGGAAAAGCAATGTACCTATAGCCAATCAACTGATTATTGCTATTAAAAATCCCAATAACTTTAGCACCTAATTCCATATCCGTTCTCATTTCATCATATGAATCCGTATATAAAATTTGCTTGTTACTAAGATTCTCATACACAAAATTTTGAAGTAAAACAACTTCTTTTAATTCTTCTATATGAATCAATCTCATAATATAAGAATCCTTTACCATATTCTCCCCATTACGTTTATTCAATATTCCTCTTTTCAATTCCATACCTATACCTCCTTCTTGCATTTTAACTAATATCATCTAACTACTTAATTCGATCTAACGAGTTGTTTCTTTTATTATACCCCATACAACTTGTATTAATCAATATAGTTATATCATTTTTTATAATTTTTATAAAATTTAAACAGTTCTAAATAAATCTATCCTTCAATACAAACAATCTATACATGTATTAGTATTTTGTCCTAGTACATTTAGTAATTTTCTTTGCTCTTCTTCTGTATTATAAAAGTCTCCACTAGTATAAAATTCATCATATCCCTTTATTAATTCAATCTAAAATCAATAATTATATAACATACTGTTGCAAACTCTTTGCCGTTGCCCTACTAATATTACAGGGTCTCTTTTTTTAATTATATAAAAAAACACTCACTTTTAGTGAGTGTTTTTATCATTTAAAATCGAGCAAGTCTATAAGCCGAGTTCTGTATTAAATGATCATCTATCTAGGTCTACTGTTGCCAGTAGACTCAAGCGACCTACCACGGGACGCGACGGGCAGCCGCTTTTTTGTCCCTACTTGGTCTTGCTCCGGGTGGGGTTTACATAGCAGACTAGTCGCCTAGCCTCTGGTGAGCTCTTACCTCACCTTTCCATCCTTACCAACAAAGATTGGCGGTTTCTTTCTGTTGCACTTTCCTTAGAGTCACCTCCACTGGGTATTACCCAGCACCCTTGCCCTACGGAGCTCGGACTTTCCTCGTCCATGCATAGCATGAGCCGCGATCATCTGACTTACTCGAAATATTTATTTTTAGTGACAAGTAATATATTATCATAAATTATATAGTTTGTCAAAATCCAGTTATTGTAAATCACGAGTTGAAAATAATATTCTTCCGCAGTTCTCACACAAAGTTAGTTTATCTTTTTTTAAATTTTGCAAAGTCATAATAGATACATCCATATGGCATCCCGTACAAATATTTTCATCTATCAACAATGCAATAGGATGATTTTTTTTGCTCTTTACCTCTGTATATAGTTTTAAATAATTCTCATTTATTTTTTGTAAAAGCTCTTTTTTTTCTTTTATTTCTTCTTCTATTTCCTTTTTCATTTTCTCTATTTCTATCTTATTTTTATTAATTTGTTCTTTAATTTCAATTCCTAAACTCTTTCCTTTTATACTCATCTGTTTTATTTCTTCTTCTATTTTGTATAAATTTTCCATATAAGTTAATATAACTTGATCTATTTTATTAATCATCTCTTTCATTTTTTCTTCTTCTTCATATAAAGCTTCTAATTGTTTTGTATCCTTAATACTACCTCCATACAATTTTTCTTTTATTTCTTTTTCTTCATAAGAAATTTCTTTTACTTTTTTTTCTTCTTTATATAACATATTTTCAACTTTTTCTTTTTCATTTTTTTTATTTTCATAAAACTCTTTTAAATTCTTGTATTCACTTACTTTTTTATGTAAATCATCATCTTTTCCAATGCTATCTAATTCCTTTTTATTTTTTTTGATTTTGTCTTCTGCTTCTTGTAATTTCCATAAATATTTTTTTTGACTCATACCATTCACCCTTTCTAAAATTATCTTTAATTTTATCAAACACATAATCTAGCACTTCTTCAAAAGAAAAACCATATAAGAATAGGCTATAGCCTATTCTTATATGGTTTTAAATGGATTGATCTCCTCATCACTTAATAATACTTCTAGATTGTATTGATTCATTTTTATCTTATTTTGTAACATCTCAAATAATGGTCTACAAATAATATTTTCTGTTTCAAAATGACCTGCATCAATCACCGCCATACCTAAAGCATTGGCATATTGGGCATCATGATATTTTACATCTCCTGTAATATAGCAATCACATCCCATTTTATGTGCATGATCAATAAATTCTGCTCCACTGCCTGTACAAAGTCCTACTTTTTTAATTTCTTTTTGTGGATTTCCTATAAACTTAATTGTTTTCATATTTAATTTTTCTTTTATTTTTTCACAAAACATAGACAAAGTCATATTTTCTTCTAATTGTCCCACTCTTCCTAATCCTTCATAATCAATTTCATTATCTAGTGGAATAATATCATATGCTACTTCTTCATAAGGATGTGCTTGCATCATATTTTCAATTATTTTATGTAAATCTTTTTTTGCTATAATACTTTCTAATCTATATTCACATACTTTTTCTAATTTTCTTTGACTTCCTATAAAAGGATTTGTTCCTTCTAAGGGCATAAAAGTTCCGATTCCTTCACTTCTAAAAGTACACTGACTATAATTTCCTATATGACCTGCTCCATGAATACAAATCACTTCTCTTACTTTATCCACATAGTCCTTTGGTACATATACTACTAATTTTAGATATTTTTCTTGATAAGTTTTTACAAGAGGAGTTACCCCTACTAAATCTAGCATTTGTGCTAAAACATCACTTGTTCCTCCCTTTGCCACATCTAAATTTGTATGGGCACAATAAAGAGAAATATCATGTTTAATAAGTCTATAGATCATATTTTGGATAGGATCATCTCTTTTGATTTTTGTTACTGGTTTAAAAATCAAAGGATGATGACAAATAATTATATCTATCTTCTTATGTATGGCTTCATCTATAATATTTTGAGTTACTTCAAGACATACTAATATTTTATTTACTTCCTCTTCAAACGCTCCTATTTGAAGTCCTACATTGTCCCAGCTTTCTGCTAAATAAGAAGGTGCTATTTCTTCCATAATACGAGTAATATTTTTTATTGTCTCACCCACGATAGCACCTCCTCTAATTTTCTTAATTCTTCTATACATTCATTTCTTTTTTGATTTGCCTTATCACTTGTTTGTCCCTCTAAATTTTCAAAAATATTTTTTTGTTTTTGAATATGTTTTTGGATAAAAACTTCTAATAAAGGATCTTTATTCTCAATTAGTTTTTTTCCAATTTTATAATAAATTCCATCTTCTACAATTTGTTCTCCATTTTCTACAACCATGATCTCATAGATTCTGTGATCTTCTTTTTCTAATTTTTCATCTATGATTTTAAAATGATTTTGAATAAGCCACTTTCTTAGATCTTCTTGAGCTACCATTGGTTGAAGTATAAATTTTTTTATGGATTTTGTCAAATCTAAATCATTTTTTAATATATCTCTTATGAGTAAACCTCCCATTCCCGCAATAATTACTGTATCTACCTCATAAGGCTTTATAGGGATGAGTCCGGTTCCTAATCTAGTTTCTATATATTTTTCTAAACAATGCTCTTTGATGGTTTCTTTTGCACTGTTTAAAGGCCCTTCATTTACATCTGTAGCAAAAACTTTTTTAGATATATTATTTGTAACTAAATACACAGGAATATATCCATGATCTGTTCCTATATCTGCAACAACAGATCCTTTTTTCACAAATTTTGTAATAGCCAATAATCGATTGGTAAGTTTCATATACATTCCTCTCTTAAATATTCTATAATTTTTTAAAAATTCCTTTTTTATAATCCATAGGAAATTATTCAATCACATTTTTTTCATCTTTATGTACAACACTAAATAAAAGGAGGCACAATGATGAAAAATAATCGTAATAAACCTAAAGAATCTTTGCCTCATTTTAAATGGGGAGGAACTACTCCCGAGTGGGAATATGAAGCAAAAAATCTAGTTGACTATATAGATCATGAAGATGAAGAATCTAAAGAAGAAAAAGAAAAAAAGATTGCTTATGGTACTCAAAAACAATATTGGTAGACAATAAAGATTCGCAAAATCTGCGAATCTTTATTCTAAATAATCTTTTAATTTTTTGCTTCTACTAGGATGTCTTAACTTTCTTAAAGCCTTAGCTTCTATTTGTCTAATTCTTTCTCTTGTTACATCAAATTTCTTTCCTACTTCTTCTAATGTTCTTGCACGTCCATCATCTAATCCAAATCTTAATCTTAAAACTTTTTGTTCTCTTGGGGTAAGTGTATCTAATACTTCTACTAATTGCTCTTTTAACATAGAAAACGCAGCTGCTTCTGCTGGTGCCGGTGCATCATCATCTGGAATAAAATCTCCTAAATGGCTATCTTCCTCTTCTCCTATAGGCGTTTCCAAAGAAACTGGTTCTTGTGCTATTTTTAATATATCTCTTACTTTATCTTCAGGCAAATCCATTTCCTTTGCAATCTCTTCCGGCTTTGGTTCTCTACCTAATTCTTGCAAAAGTTGTCTTGATACTCTAATGAGTTTATTAATCGTCTCTACCATATGAACAGGAATTCTAATAGTTCTTGCTTGGTCTGCAATGGCTCTTGTAATTGCCTGTCTGATCCACCATGTTGCATAAGTACTAAATTTATACCCTTTTCTCCAGTCAAATTTTTCAACAGCTTTAATAAGTCCTAAATTTCCTTCTTGTATTAAGTCTAAAAAAAGCATTCCTCTTCCTACATATCTCTTAGCAATACTTACAACTAACCGTAGATTCGCTTCACAAAGTCTTTTCTTTGCTTCTTCGTCTCCTTGTTCCATTTTTTTTGCTAATTCTATTTCTTCTACAGCAGAAAGTAGTGGTACTTTTCCAATTTCTTTTAAATACATTCTAACAGGATCATCTATATTGATCCCTTTTGGAATAGAAAGATCTAACTCCACAACTTCTTCTTCTTCCGTCTCAGGTATGTCCTCTATGTCTTCATCTTTGTCTCCTACAATATCTATACCCATTGCAGCTAAATGATCATATACTTCTTCTACTTGCTCTTTATCTAAGTCTATTTCCTCTAAGGTATCCATAATCTCAGTATAAGTGAGCATGCCTCTTTTTTTGCCTTTTTCAATTAAAGTCTTTACAGACTGAACTTTTTTTTCTTTATTTTGCTGTTTTTTGGCCATCACATTCCCTCCTTTCTAAAACTACTATTGTTTCTTTAGTTCTTTTAATAACTTCTCGTAATCTATACATAACTCCCTGATCCTCACTATCTCATTTGGTGTTTTATCTTCCATTTTTTCTATTCTTTTCAATTCATTTTCTATTTCTATTTTTCTTGTTATCAATTTATGTTTCTTTATAACATCCATATAGTCTATGAAAGCCTTGTTTACGTTTTCTATTGGAACAACTTTTTTGTAAATGTCATGAAGTATAGGAATTTCTTCTTGCTTCAACTTCTCTAAAATCATTTCTATAGAAATAAACTCATTTGTTTCATATAAATCATCCATCACTTTTGCTATTTTTATATGAATCTCATCTATAAAGTCTTCACAAGTCATAATGGCTTTTATTTTATCAAATAACCGTTTATCATCCATCATTAATTTTAATAAACTTTTCTCTGCTTCTATATAACCCATCTTTTGTATAGGCTTGATAGGTTTTATATCATATTTATTAGTATACCTATCGTTTTTACTTCTATACTTATTCTTATAAGATGCACTATCTTTTTGATAATTTCCTTTATTATTTCCATAGATTTCTGATTTTATAGCTTCTGGTGAAATATGTGCAGCTAAAGCTATCTTTTGTATATACGCATCTAATTCTATAGGACTTTTTAATGTCTTTAATATGTAAGTGATGGACTGTACAAATTTTATTTTCCCCTCTGTAGTCGTAAGATCATTTTCATTATGAGCTAATTTAATTTTATAGTCTACTAAAGGTAAAGCTTTTTTTATTTTTTCTAAAAAAGCATCTTTTCCTTTTTTCCTAACATATTCATCTGGATCAACTCCATCAGCAAGCTCTATTACCTTTATACTACATCCTACATCTTTTAAAACATCTAGTCCTCTTAATGTTGCTGCTTTTCCTGCTGTATCTCCATCATAAGCTATGATTACTTCATCTGCATATCTTTTTAACAAATACCCTTGACTCTTTGTAAGCGCTGTTCCTAGTGATGCAACAACATTATAGATCCCGCCTTCATAAAGACCTATCACATCCATATATCCTTCTACTACTACAATTTGTTTTTTCTTTCTAATTACATCTTTTGACAAATTTAATCCATATAAATGATTTCCTTTATTAAACACAGGAGTTTCAGGAGAATTTAAATATTTAGGCTCACCTTTATCAATGATTCTGCCTCCAAATCCTATCACTTTGCCTGCCACATTAATAATCGGAAATATCACTCTATTTCTAAATCTATCGTAATAACCATCTTTTGTTTTTCTTTTGATCACTAATCCTGCTTTATAAATAAGATTTTGATCATATCCTTTAGTTAAAAGATATCTATTCAGCAGCTCCCACTGATCTTTTGCATATCCTAACCCAAATTTTTTGATGGTCTGACTATTTAATCCTCTTTCATAGAAATACTTTAATCCATCATTTCTTGTTTGAAAAAGATTTTTATAATAAAATAATGCAGCTTCTCTATTGATTTCATATAATTGATTTTTAATATGAATTTCTTCTTTTTCACGATCAGATGTCGTGTACTCTTCTATAGAGATCCCTGCCCAATCTCCTAACATATGTATAGCATCTATAAAATCTATATGCTCCATCTGCATCACAAAATGAATAGCATCTCCTGATTGACCACAACCAAAACAATGATAAAATTGTTTTTCTTCAGATACTACAAAAGATGGTGTCTTTTCATGATGAAAAGGACATAATCCTTTGTATGTAGATCCACTTTTTTTAAGGGGGACATATCTAGATACTACATCTATAATATGATTTCTTTCTTTTATTTCTTCAATTAATTCTTCATCAAAATAATTACTCATTTTCATCACCTATATTATCCTTTTCTCCATATATATGAAATTTCCTTCTTTCATAAAGTTTAATCTCTAAATATTAGAACTATATAGGGATTTTTGTAGAATTTTGTTAAAATTATTAATAAAGGTTATATCATCTTCCTTACTTCGCTTAGAGGGTCCCTTAACTTTATTTCCACCTCTCATCCTTTTCATATTTATATATCTTCTTATGAGGAGATCTTCTATATTCTCTTGTGTATATATGAATCCTCTAGTTGATAAACAAAGGACTTGTTTGCCCAATAAAAGGGATGCCAATCCATAATCATCTGTAATTACCACATCATTTCTTTGTACTTTATTCATAATCATCATATCTACTGATTGATTCTCATTATCTACAATAATATACTCTACATCTTTTTGATGATTCGAAACATGGCAAATACTAATAACTATAACTACCTTTATAGGATATTTCTTAGAGTGATCAATAATGTATTCTTTCACACAACAGGCATCACCATCTACATATATTGTCATATATATATATACTCACCTCATTTTTTTCTTTATATTTCTCAATATTCGACATAACTATCTTTAATCCTTTTTTATTTACAGTGAAAATAAAATACAAAATTGTCTGTCATTTCTCTAAATTTAACAAATTATTCATCTTTTACTACTTTTGTATTAATATATATACCACAACATATTCATTATTCCTCCTATAGTAAATAAAAAGACATGGAAAAATTTCCATGTCTTTTTATTTATTTATTTTGTACTGCTGCACGTGCTGCTGCTAGTCTTGCTATAGGTACTCTATATGGAGAGCATGAAACATAGTGTAGTCCTATTTTATGACAAAATTCAATAGAATCTGGATCTCCTCCATGTTCTCCACATATTCCAAGTTTAATATCTTCTCTTTGTGATTTTCCTAGCTCTACGGCCATTTTCATAAGTTTTCCAACCCCTACTTGATCTAATCTTTGGAATGGATCTTTTTCAAATATTTCTTTTTTTCTATATTCAGGAATAAATTTACCAGCATCATCTCTTGAAAATCCATAAGTCATTTGAGTCAAATCATTTGTTCCAAAGGAGAAAAACTCAGCATGTTTTGCAATTTCATCAGCAGTTACAGCAGCTCTTGGAACTTCAATCATAGTACCTACTTTAAACTTTAATTTCTCATCCATCTCATCCATTACTTCATTTGCAGTCTTTATAATTAAATCTTTAATAATTTCTAATTCTTTTTCACTTCCTATAAGTGGAACCATAATCTCCGGTTCAATATCTATATTTTTTTCTTTTTTCACTTCTATAGCTGCCATTATAATAGCTTTTGTTTGCATTTCACATATTTCTGGATAAGTAATAGATAATCTACATCCTCTATGACCTAACATTGGATTTAGTTCTTTTAATTCTTCTACTGTTTCTTTTAATTGTTCATAAGAAATTTCTATTTGTTTTGAAAGTGCTTTTATATCTTCATCATGATGTGGTAAAAATTCATGTAGTGGTGGATCAAGAAGTCTAATCGTTACTGATCTTTCTCCCATTTCTTTAAAAATTCCTGCAAAATCGTTTTTTTGGAAAGGTAACAATTTATCTAGTGCAGCTACTCTTTCTTCTACTGTTTTAGAAAGAATCATTTTTCTTACAGCCGGAATTCTTTCTTCCTCAAAGAACATATGCTCTGTTCTACAAAGCCCAATTCCTTCTGCTCCAAATTTTACAGCTACAGCTGCATCTTTTGGTGTATCTGCATTTGTTCTTATTTTTAGTTTTCTCATTTCATCTGCCCAATTCATTAAAGTACCAAAATTTCCTGATAACTCTGGATCTTGTGTTTGAATACTTCCTTCATATACGTTTCCTGTATTTCCATCAAGAGAAATATAATCTCCTTCTTTGAAAATCTTATCTCCTACTTTAAATACTTTTTTTGTTTCATCTACTCTTAATTCTCCGCATCCTGCTACACAACATTTTCCCATTCCTCTTGCTACTACTGCTGCATGAGAAGTCATTCCTCCTCTTGCTGTTAAAATTCCTTGTGCTGCTACCATTCCTTCTATATCTTCAGGAGAAGTTTCAAGTCTTACTAAAATTACTTTTTCTCCCTCGTTAGCTGCATTTACTACATCTTGTGCATTAAAATAAATTTTTCCTGTAGCAGCTCCAGGAGATGCTGGTAATCCCTTTGTAATTTTTGTTGCTTCTTTCATAGCTTTCTCTTCAAAAGTAGGATGAAGAAGTTGATCTAATTGATTTGGTTCAATTCTTAAAATAGCTGTTTCTTTATCAATAATTTTTTCATTTACCATATCTACTGCTACATTAATTGCTGCTGTCGCTGTTCTTTTTCCATTTCTTGTTTGAAGCATGAAAAGTTTTCCTTTTTCTATTGTAAATTCAATATCTTGCATATCTTTATAATGATTTTCTAATAAATTTGCAACATCCGCAAATTGCTTGTATACTTTAGGCATAGTATTTTCAAGTTGTGCAATAGGCTGAGGGGTTCTAATTCCTGCTACAACGTCTTCGCCTTGAGCATTCATTAAAAATTCTCCAAATAATTTTTTCTCTCCCGTAGCAGGGTTTCTAGTAAATGCAACTCCTGTTCCTGAAGTATCTCCCATATTTCCAAATACCATAGATTGTACATTCACAGCCGTTCCAAGATGATTTGGAATATCGTTTAATTCTCTATATACAATAGCTCTAGGATTATTCCAAGAACTAAATACTGCTTGAATAGCCATCAATAATTGTTCTTTTGGATCTTGTGGAAAATCTTTTCTAGATTCTTTTTTCACAAGCTTTTTATATTCTTCAATAATATTTTTAAGATTTTGTGTTGTTAACTCTGTATCTAACTCTGCATGGTTGATTTGTTTTTCTTTTTCTAATATATGATCAAATTTATATTTTGGAATCTCAAGTACTACATCTCCAAACATTTGAATAAATCTTCTATAGCTATCATAAGCAAATCTTTCATTTTCTGTTGCTTTTGCCATACCTATTACTGTTTGATCATTCAGTCCTAAGTTTAAAATTGTATCCATCATACCTGGCATAGAAAAAACTGCTCCTGATCTTACAGATACTAAAAGAGGATTTTTTTCATCTCCAAATTTCTTTGCTATTTTTTCTTCTAAATTTTTTAGATTTTCAAAAATTTCTTTTATAATACTTTCATGAATTTGTTTTCCATCTTCATAATATTGGTTACAAGCTTGTGTAGTCACTGTAAATCCTGGAGGTACAGGAAGTCCTATTTTTGTCATTTCTGCTAAGTTTGCACCTTTTCCTCCTAGTAAAGTTTTCATTTCCTTATTACCTTCATAAAATGCGTATACATATTTTGTCATATTCTAAACCCCTTTCATCAATTAACAATTTTCTCTTAATATTTCTAAAATGATATTTGCACTTTCTTCAATCGCTTTAGAAGATACATCAATAATAGGACATCCTACTCTTTTCATAATACCTTCTGCATAATCAAGTTCCATCAAAATTCTTTCCATACTTGCATAATTTGCTTCATTCTTAAGCCCTAATGCTTTTAGTCTTTCTTGTCTTATTTCATTTAATTTAATAGGATTTGTAGTAAGTCCTATAATTTTTTTATTAGGAACATCAAATAATTCTTTTGGAACTGGTACTTCTGGAACTAATGGGACATTTGCAACTTTTATATTTTTGTGAGCCAAATACATACTAAGAGGAGTCTTAGATGTTCTTGAAATTCCTATTAAAACTGCATCTGCTTTTTTAAGACCTCTTGGATCTTTTCCATCGTCATATTTTACAGCAAATTCTATAGCTTCTATTTTTTTAAAATACTTTTCATCTAATTTTCTAATAAGCCCTGGTTCATTTTTAGGAGACTGTCTTAAAGTTTTTTCTAAAGCTTCTGTAATAGGAGTCATAATATCAACAGCTATAATATTTTTTTCTTTTGCCTTTTCTATTAAGATTTGTCTTAAAGAAGGAATAACCATAGTAAAAACAATAAAAGAATTTTCACGACTTGCTTCATTCATAATTTCAATAATTTGATCTTCATCTGATATATATGGAAATCTCCTAAATTCACAATTTTTGCATAAGAATTGACTTGTTGCTGCTTTTACAACTTGTTCTCCTGTTTCTCCTATAGAATCAGAAATAATATACACTACTAATCTGCGATCCATACGCATTCCTCCTTTTTTATTACTGCTTTCCAAGCTCTACAAATAATCTAGTCATATTTGTTTTAGAAACTTTTCCAACTACTTTAAAAAATTCCCTTCCATCTACTAAAGTTTTCTCTACTACTGGAAGACTATCTACTTGGTGATCTATAATTTTAATAGCAGCTTCTAGAGCTGTTTCATCAGGATAAGTCATTACAATATTAGGCATTCTAGTCATAATTAAGCCTACAGGTACTTTATTTACATCCGTTCCACCCATGATTGTTCTTAAAAAATCTTTTCTAGATACAGCACCTACAAGATAATTATTAGCTGTTACAAAAATAGTGCCTACATCTTCTAAAAACAAAGTGACAATTGCATCATAAAGATTTGTCTGTTCTTCCACTACAATAGGCATAGATTTAATGTCACTTACTTTGATACGATGAATTTCTTCTGAAATCAAATTAATAGGTTTATTTCCTGAATACAAATAGCCTACTTTAGGTCTTGCATCTAACATTCCAGTCATCGTAAGGACAGCTAAATCTGGTCTTAATGTAGCTCTTGTCACTTTTAACAAATTTGCAATCTGTTCACTAGTAATAGGCTCATTTTCTTTGACTATTTCAATAATTTTCTTTTGTCGCTCTGTAAACTCTATGATCCTCACCTCTTTATCTAGGTTTTATGTAATATGTTATACTATTTATGTTTATATGTTATATTATATATAGATTGTAACAAATATTTACGATTATTTCTACATATTTTTTTGTTTTTTAAAAATTATTTTTTAAATAAAAAACAAAGGAGACATTTCATCTCCTTTTATTTTTCCCATATTATTAAAATTCTAGTTTTGATTCTATATATTTTTCTAAATCTTCTATTTTTACTCTTTCTTGTGTCATAGTATCTCTATCTCTTACAGTAACGGAATGATCTTCTAATGTATCAAAATCATAAGTAACACAAAATGGGGTTCCAATTTCATCTTGTCTTCTGTATCTTTTTCCAATACTTCCTGATACATCATAATCTACCATAAACTTTTTAGATAATTTTGCATATAGCTCTTCTGCACCTTCACTTAATTTTTTAGTAAGTGGCAAAATACAAACTTTATATGGAGCAAGGGCTGGATGAAGCTTTAATACTGTTCTTGTAGTATTATCCTCTAGTTCTTCCTCTTCATATGCATCTACTAAAAATGCTAAGGTTACTCTGTCTGCTCCTAAAGATGGTTCTATACAATATGGAATATACTTTTCATTTGTAACAGGGTCTTGGTAGCTTAAATCTACTCCTGAATGTTCTTTGTGTTGCTTTAAGTCAAAATCTGTTCGATCTGCAATTCCCCAAAGTTCTCCCCAACCAAATGGAAATAAATATTCTATATCTGTTGTAGCATTGCTATAGTGTGATAATTCTTCCTTATCATGGTCTCTTAGACGAATATTTTCTTTATTTATATTTAATGATAATAACCATTTTTCACAAAATTCTTTCCAATAATGAAACCATTCTAAATCTTCTCCAGGTTTACAGAAAAATTCAAGCTCCATTTGTTCAAATTCACGAGTTCTAAATGTAAAATTTCCAGGAGTAATTTCATTTCTAAAAGATTTTCCTATTTGTCCTATTCCAAAAGGCATTTTTTTTCTAGAAGATCTTGCAACATTTTTGAAATTTACAAAGATCCCTTGAGCAGTCTCAGGTCTTAAATATATTTCTGATTTTGAATCTTCAGTTACCCCTTGATATGTTTTAAACATTAAATTAAATTGTCTAATGTTTGTGTAATTTAATTCTCCACATTCAGGACATTTGATATCTTTTTCTTTTATGAAATTTTCCATTTTTTCATTTGGCCAACCATCTACATTCATTTCTTCACTTTGTGTTATTAGATAATCTTCTATTAATTTATCTGCTCTAAAACGCGATTTACAGCTTTTGCAGTCTAATAATGGATCATTAAATCCTCCTATATGACCTGATGCCACCCATGTTTGAGGATTCATGAGAATTGCTGCATCAAGACCTACATTGTATGGAGATTCTTGAATAAATTTTCTCCACCAAGCTTTTTTTACATTGTTTTTTAATTCTACTCCTAAAGGTCCATAATCCCATGTATTTGAAAGACCTCCATATATTTCTGATCCTGGAAATACAAATCCTCTTCCTTTTGCCAATGATACTATTTTTTCCATTGTTTTTTGTGTGTTCATTTTTATCCTCCTGTTTCTTTCAAAATAAAAAAAACCTTCATCCCTATCAAGGGACGAAAGGTTTTGCTTCCGCGGTTCCACCCTAGTTGATACTAAAGTATCCACTTTCTTATATTCACTCTAGAGTGCCCTTCATCAAAGGTTCCTATCGGATTCTCAGCCCCACCGATTCTCTGTGATTTTACTTTTGATTACTTCTCTCTGTCATCATGATTATTTGATTTGTCTAAGATTTTACCATATTAACTTCTTTCTGTAAAGAGTTTATTCTTCTTCCTTTTTTTCTATATCAACTACTTCATCTTTTTTAATATCTACTTTATTTTTATTTACACTCATTTTAGACTTGATTTGCTCAAAAGTATCTTCTGCTGTGTTTTTCATATTATCTAGCGTTTCTTCTGCCATTTCATTCAAATCTACTACTTCTCCATCTGTTTTTACAATCTCAATCCTACATTTTGTAGCTAGTGCTGCTAAAGTTCCAACCATGGCAATTTGAGGAGCTAAAAAAGCTCCTACTGCTCCTGCTGTTACAGGAATATTCATCATTACCTCTTCATCTTTCTTAAATACAATCTTGGTTATATTTCCCATTTTCACAAGCTCTTTTAACTTTTCTACTACATCATTTCCTACTTCAGAAATGTTTCCCTTGAAGCTTTTATTTTGCTTTTCCTCAATGAGTATAATTGCATCTATTACATTTCCCCCTGCTACCTCTAAAGCCTCGCGTGCTTCTTTATAGCTTGCACCTGTTCTGTCTCTTACTTGATCAATTTGTTCTAATGTAATTTCCATATATAACACCACCCTTTTTTTTATGGTTGTATGGCTTGTAAAAAAGCCATAGATTTAAATTTATCTTTTCCTATATGTGTAGAGATATAATGCTTTATAATTTTGTTTAATTCCTTTAATGCGTCAGGTTTTATTTTAAGCCTACAAATTTTTTCTAAATCTGCCTCTATCAAATAAGTCATAACATTTATTGTTACTTTTGAAATTTTCATAGCATAAGGATCTTGAGAAGAGCATTCACTACATAAAATACCTCCCTCTCTTGAACTAAATTTTACTTTCTCTGCTGTTTTTCCACAACTCACACAATTTTTAATTTGAGGCTCATATCCTGAAAAACATATTAACTTCATTTCATAAGCTTTTACTAAAGTTTCATGATTTCCTTTTTGTAACGAAAAAATATGTATCCATTTTAGTAAAGTATAAAAAAGTCTATGATTAGTTTGACCCTCTGTTAAAATATTTTCTGTCAATTCTAATATATATGAAGCATAAGCCAATGTAAGCACATCTTCTCGAAGTTTATAAAAAGAATCCTTTAGATCTATTTGAGAAATTTGATACAAATCTTTTCCTTTGTATAATACATATTCTCCATAACAAAAAGGTTGTGTTCCTACAGCATATTTTCCTTTAGATCTTTTTACGCCCTTAGCTACTGCTTGCACTTTTCCTATCTTTTTGGCAAATAAAGTTACAATGGCATCTCCTTCACCAAATTTTGTTTGCTTTAATATTACTGCATCTGTCTTTATGAGCACTTCATCACCTCAAAAGCATACATCTTTTATATCTTTATTTTCTCTTTGTTCTTTTTGTTCCTCTAACTCCTTATAATCTAAGTAAATATCTACATCCCCTGTAACTAAAAACAGATTCCACAACATTTTTTCTAACACCCAACTCACCTCTTTTGTATATAATAAAACTCATTTTTATTGTTTTTCCTTATAGGTGTTAGTATACATTGTAAATTTTGCTAGGTTACAATTTGTATCCTAAAGTATTTAAAATATTTTCCTGATCTCTCCAGTCTTCTTTTATTTTCACCCAAAGCTCTAAAAACACTTTAGATCCTAAAAGCCTTTCAATATCTTCTCTTGCACTTTTTCCTATTCCTTTTAATTTTCTTCCACCCTTACCAATTATAATTCCTTTGTGGGATTTTTTTTCACAATAAATGGTAGCACTAATATCTACAATATCTTTATCTTGTCTATTTTTCATACTCATTACTTCTACTGCTACTCCATGAGGTACTTCTTCCTGAAGATAATGAAGTAGTTTTTCTCTTATGATTTCGCTAACAATTACTTTTTCAGGTTGATCCGTAATCATATCTTTTGGAAAATATTGTGGACCTTCTGGTAAAAATTCTACTATTTTTCCAACTAATTTTTCAACATTTTTACTCTCTAATGCAGATATAGCTACAAGTTCACGAAATATATTTTCTTTTGTATACATTTGGTATATCTTTTCAAATTTTTCTGGAGGAATTTGATCCATCTTATTCACTACAAGAAAAATAGGTGTTTTTACAGTTTTTAACATTTCTAATATGTATTGATCTCCAGGCCCCATATCCGCTGTATCATCAATGACTAATAAGATAATATCTACCTCATTGAGTGTTTGTTGTGCTGTTTTTTGCATATACTCTCCTAATTTGTTCTTAGGTTTATGCATACCTGGAGTATCTAAAAATATAATTTGAAAATGATCTTCTGTATAAATAGTTTGAATTCTATTTCTAGTAGTCTGAGGTTTATCAGACATAATGGCTATTTTTTCTCCTATCATTTGATTCATTAATGTAGATTTTCCTACGTTTGGTCTTCCTATAATTGTTACAAACCCTGATTTAAATTTCATATATTTTGCTCCTCCTATTTAAAAATCTTCTTTTGAAAATCCATTAGGTAACAACTCTTCTATGGTCATAACTTTTAAATTTTCACTTGATTTACCAACAATAATTTTTATGTTCTTTCCAAATTCAAAAATAACTTGTCTACAAATTCCGCAAGGAAATGTATAATCCTCATTATCACTAGCGATTGCTATCGCTTCAAAATCTTTATTTCCTTCTGATATAGCTTTAAAAATTGCTGTTCTTTCTGCACAATTGGTAGCTCCAAAAGATGCACATTCTATATTACAACCTGTGTATATTCTACCATTATGAGTTAAAAGAGCTGCTCCCACTCTAAATTTAGAGTAAGGAACATATGCCTTTTTTCTTGCCTCTACAGCCATTTGAAATAATAGTTTTTGATCCATAATTTTCCCCTTTCTTATTTTTTTCTTTGATCAGGCATCAAAATTCCTCCAGATACTACAAGCTTTAAAGCCACTTCAATAGAAATATCAAGTACTATAATATCACTTTTAGGAATCATCACAAACATACCCGACGTAGGATTTGGTGTGGTAGGAATAAAAATGCTTTTCATATCTTTATCTAAATTCTTTGAAATTTCTATTGGTGTATCTGCTGTAATAAATCCTATGGTATAAATGCCTTTTGATGGATATTGTACCAAAACGGCACTCTTAAACGCATCTCTTTGCTTTAAAAAAAGAGTATGAATCAATTGTTTTACAGATATGTATATAGTATTTACCAATGGAATTTTTATTAATGTTTTTTCAATAAAGTAAATAATTTTTTTACCTAAATAATTGGTAGCAAAAAAACCTGTGCTAGTAATAATAATTAGATTTAAAATAACTCCTACACCTATAAGCGGAAAACCTATTATTTTTTCTAATGGAATCCTAAATATAGAATCGATCTTATTAAATACCCATCCTATTAAGGATATAGTCACTACAATTGGTATTAATACCAAAAGTCCTGTTACAAACATTTTCCTTATGTTTTTCATGAATGCTTAAAGCCTCCATTATTCTGTAATAATCTTTTGAATTTCTAATTGTTTGATTCTTCTATTGTGTACACTTAAAACCTTAATTTTAACTTGATTGGTTTCTATTTCATCACCCTTTAATGGAATTCTTCCCAATTCATTAAATACAAATCCTCCAATAGAATCATAATCTTCTTCTGGGAGTTGAATATGCAAAATTTCATTGATTTCTTCAATAGAAGCTTTTGCATTGACAATTAATGAATATTCTCCTAATTCCTCTATATATTCTATTTCATTATCATATTCATCTATAATATCTCCTACAATTTCTTCTAAAATATTCTCTATGGTCACAAGGCCTAGAGTTCCTCCATATTCATCTAATACAATAGCAATATGAATTTTTTCCTTTTGCATTTCTTTTAAAAGATCTCTTACCTTCTTGCTCTGTGGAACATAATAGGCACTTCTAATAAATTTCAAAAGATCAAATTCATAATTTTTTTCTTCTTCCTTTGAATAAATTAATAAATCTTTTGCATACAAAATACCAATTACATCATCTATAGTATCTTTGATTACTGGAATTCTAGAGTATCCATATTGAATCACAGTCTCAAGTGATTCTCCTAAACTAGCATCTTGCTCAAGATAAACCATATCTATTCTTGGCACCATTACTTCTGTTACTTCAATATCTCCTATTTCAAAAATACTGCTGATCATCTCTTTCTCATCTCTTTGTAGAATTCCCTCTTCCTCTCCTACATCCATAAGAGTTAAAATTTCTTCTTCTGATACTAATGCATTTGTTTTTTTTGTATTTACTCCAAATAATTTCATAATAAAATTAGTAACTCCAGTTAGAATCTTTAAAATAGGATTTAAAATAATAGATAATACTTCTAATGGTCTTCCAAGTCTTAATGCTACCTTCTCAGGATACTTAGATGAATAAGTCTTTGGAGTAATTTCTCCAAACATAAGAATAAGTATTGTCATAACAAAAGTTACTAAAACTGTAGTATTTGTTCCTTTAAAAATTTTAACTGTAAGTTCTGTAGCAATAGCAGTAGCAGCAATATTGACAATATTATTTCCTATCAATATAGTTGCTAATATTTTAGGAGTTTTTTGCATTAATTTTTTCAAAAGATCTACATTTTTTTCCCCTTCATTCTGAAGTTGTTTTACTTTTATGATATTCATAGAAGTAAGAGCAGTTTCTGCACTTGAAAAAAGAGCTGATAGAACAAGCAATATCATAAGTAAGACAATCTTGATCCATTCTTCATATGTAAGCAAAATCATTCCTCCTAAATATTGTATATAAAAGGGAGCAGTTGATCTACTCCCTTCTAATAAATCATCTTAAAGATCAAACCTGTAATCATTAGTCCTAAAATGGCTCCAATCATAACTTGAAAAAAGTTATGAATACCTCCTTCTATCCTACTTTGAGCAACTAAAATGGCTAAGAATAAACACAAAGTAATAACAAGTGCATTTTCTGATAAAAAAGCAACTGCAATTACAACAGAAAAGGCTAAAGCTGCATGCCCACTAGGCATTCCTCCTCTTAAAGGAGTTCCTGTATTTGTATATGCTTTCACACTGATTACCACAAAAATTACAATAAGTAAACTAATAAAAGTAATATGAATAGGCATTTTTTTCACTTTATGAAGTACGATCTCTGTAAAATTACTAAATTCATCAAAAAATATCAGATATGCAACAATAATAGCATTAAAAGCTGCAATGAGCACTGCACCGGCTGCTACATTTTTAGCAATTTTAGCTAACTCATGATATTCCTTAGTAATCAAATCTATAGTTGCTTCAATAGAAGTATTGACCATCTCAGCAATAATTACAAGGGCAATTGTAAAAAATAAAATTAATACTTCAATCTTAGATAAATTAAAAAATAAACTTAAAAGTAATACACTCACTGCCATAGTAAAGTGAATACGCATATTGCGTTGAGTTTTTAAAGTATATACAATCCCATCAATAGCATAATTAAAGCTATCTATTAGTTTTCTTACTTTCATAATCCTTACTTTCTTAATATACCCATTTTATTTAAAACTTCTTCCTCTTTTTGCCTCATTTTTTTTGTATTTTCTTCTGTATCATGATCATAGCCAAAAAGATGAAACATACTATGGACAGTTAAAAAAAGTACCTCTCGTTCAAATGAATGTTCATATTCTTTTGCTTGCTCTTTTGCTTTTTCTAAAGAAATGACAATATCTCCTAAAGATGAAAATTTTTCAATATCCCCTGCATTTTCATATTGTGGAAAAGATAGTACATCTGTAGGTCGATCTACTCCTCTATATTCTTTATTTAGTTTATGAATTTCTTCATTATCTACAAAAGATACACTTACCTCTACTTCATTAGATACGCCTTCCTTTTCTAATGCTAAAAATACTGCATCTACTATTAATTTTTCAATATTTGAATCATATTCTATTATTTCTTGTCTATTATCAATAATTACTTCCATTATTTCGCCACCTCTATCTTTTTTGTATCCATTTCTGGATATTCTATTCTTTCATGAAAAATTCCTGACAACACAGTTTGAAAAGATGTAGCAACTTTTTCTAAATCTTTTAGTGTAATCGGACATTCTGACAATTGTTCATCTTCAACCTTATCTTTTATTATTTTTTTTATCAAGTTTTTCATTTTTTCAGGAGTAGGCTCAGGCATACTTCTTACAGCAGCTTCGACAGAATCTGCAAGCATAACAATAGCAGCTTCCTTACTTTGAGGTTTTCTACCTTTGTATCTAAAATCATCATCATTTAATTGATCATTTTTTTCTTCTGTTTTTGCTTTATGATAAAAGAATTTTACCAATGTATCTCCATGATGTTGTTCAATAATTTCAATAATTTCTTCAGGAAGTTTTGCTTTTTTTCCCATTTCTATACCATCTTTTACATGACTAGTAATAATTTTCGCACTAAGTCTTGGACCTATCTTGTCATGTGGATTTTCACAAGTAAGTTGATTTTCTTTAAACAAATAAGGTCTTTTTAACTTTCCAATATCATGATAATAAGCACTTACTCTCGCTAAAAGATCATCTCCACCTATAGCATCGGCTGCTGCTTCACTTAAATTTCCAACAATAATGCTATGATGATAAGTCCCTGGTGCTTCTAATAAAAGTTTTTTAAGCACTGGTTGATTTGGATTAGATAACTCTAAAAGCCTTAACGGAGTTAAAATATGGAAAGCTGATTCCCAAAATGGTAAACTTCCTACAGTTAGTATGGCACAAAATATACCATTTAATAAACCATAAAAACTATCTACCAGCATTTTATACCATTCATAATGATTAATTAAAGATATGCCCATCATTCCTACTACATTACTCATACTTACCAAAAGTCCTGATAAAAAAATATTAGACCTTTGATGAGTATGAGCTCCACTAAAAGCTCCTATAGTTCCTCCTATAAGCGTTGTAATAAAAAATCCCATATGGTTTCCATTATTTAAAGTAAGCAATACACTCATTCCTATATTGACTATCATAGCTAACTTTGCATCTAATAATATACTAATTAGCATCGCTGCTGTAGCTACAGGAGCTACATAATTAGATATTTGATACGTAGTTTTAGATACTAGATATACAGATAAAAATATAATCCATATTAAATACATTTTGGGCAAGGAATCAAATATTTCTCTATTGAATACATATAAATAAGCAATAAGTAAAAACTGTACCATTATAATCAAAAGAGCAGTTCCTAAATATAAGGATAAATCTTGTCCCTCTTGTTTTGTCATTCCTACATTTGTTAATATCTTCAATTGTTCTTTTGTAATACGCTCTCCTTCATTTACAATGATATTTCCTTTTTTGATAATTACTTTTTCAACACTTTCTTCTGCTTCTTTTCTTTTTTGCTCTGTTGTTTCTTCATCTAAAAATCGATTCGGCTGGATGGAATGATTCACAATCTGGCTTCCTAGAAGTCTCATAGAAGCATTAAATTCCTTTATTCCATTAAAATAACTCTCAATATTTTTCTTTTCTTTTTCTATTTCTTCTTCCTTTATGCCTGTAGACATAACCTGCATAATCATTTCATAAGTATAACTTTCTATATTTTTCAAATCTTTTTCAGCAATAGTTAGTAAAAGAAGTAACTCTTTTTCACTTAATTTTAATACATTTTTATCTTTTACAAGAATTAATTTTTCTTCTTCTGACATCTCTTCCATTTGACGAATCTGATCTATTCCTTTAAAAAATCTTTCTGCCTTTTTCTTGCTATCTATTTGAATGGTAGGATCCATCTTTTCCCTTGGTTCAACAGACTCTATTGCCTTTTGAATCAGTCTATCCGTCTCTTCTTTATCTTCTATATCTCTAGGTGCTTTTAAATCTTCTGGTGCCTTTTGCCCTACTTCTAATTCATATTTCTGAGGAGCTAATGTTGCAACTGTACTAAAAAATAAAATAAAAAAAGGAATAATTATGAGCATAATATAATTGATTCTTCTTTTTTTAAAAAACTTTATTATTATATTTTTATTTATGTCCTTTAGAATATGCTTTAAAAAATGCACATTTATTTCCTCCTAATGGATTATCTTATCCTATTTTTTTATCCTTCGTATCTTTTTGTTTTTCAAATTTATCATAAGCTTTTATAATTCTTTGAACTAATGAATGTCTTACTACATCGTTCTCATTTAAAAATATAAATCCTATTCCTTCTACCTCTGATAAAATTTGTACTGCTTCCTTTAGCCCTGATGCTTTTCCTCTAGGCAAATCAATTTGAGTAATATCTCCTGTTACAATAGCTTTAGAGCCTATACCTAGTCTTGTAAGAAACATTTTCATCTGTTCTTTTGTTGTATTTTGTGCTTCATCTAATATAATAAAAGAATCATTTAATGTTCTTCCTCTCATATAAGCTAGGGGTGCTACTTCTATCATACCCCTTTCTTTATACTTTAAAAATGTTTCTCCTCCTAATATATCATACAATGCATCATATAACGGTCTTAAATATGGATCTACTTTATCTTGTAAATCTCCTGGTAAAAATCCTAAGCTCTCACCTGCTTCTACTGCTGGTCTTGTCAAAATAATTCTACTTACTTCTTTATTTTTAAATGCAGAAACTGCCATTGCCATAGCTAAATATGTTTTTCCTGTACCTGCAGGACCTATTCCAAAAACTACATCATTCTTGTTAATACTTTTTACATATTGTTTTTGACCTATTGTTTTAGGTTTGATTTGTTTACCTTTTGCACTTACACAAACTATATCATCTAATTCTTGGATTTGTACCTCTTCGCCTTTGTTCAAAAGAGTTATAGAATAATTAATTTTTTGCTGATCTAACTTCTCGCCTTTATTAATTATTTCTATTAAATTAGATATTAATCTTTGTGTCTTATCTACTTTTTGAATTTCTCCAAAAATTATAATTTCTCCATCTCTAGATACAATATTTACATCAAAACTATCTTCTATCATTTTTATATGTTCATCAAAATTTCCAAAAATCTCTTTTGTATAATCGAAATCCCCCATATTTATTCTTTTTTCTATTACTTTTTTTTCCAATCACAAGTCCTCCTTAAATTCTATATGTGGTATAAGCTTTTGTTGTTCCCCGATTTCCTCTAACACCTCAATAGTTAATTTCCCTTTGATTTTATTGTCTTTCTTTGAGAATACTATATCTTGATTTAATATACTTGCATTTTTAGGTATATTTTTCACTAAATCTATTGTTATTTTCTCCACTAATGCATCTTTAGCAATACTTTCATCAATGGTCTCTTTTTTTTGAATCACTTCATAATATTCTTCTGTAATAAATTCGACAGGGATTTGAATATTCCTCCAGTTTAAAAGTCTTTTGTTTCTTCTCTCAATTATAACATTTTTATAAGGAATTTCTTCTAAACTTAAAGCAATTTGATTATTTCCAATTTTTGCAATTCTCCTAGTGAATTTATTTCCAGTTTTTATTTTTTTTATATCAATCAAAGAAATTTCTTCTTCTTTTTCATAATAAGTTCTTGCAAAAATTTCTCCTAATGCATGTACATATCTAGTATCTATCTCTTCTCTTTGAATCTGTCCCGTAATTAATTTTTGGCCTTTCTTTATAATATCTCCCCTTTGTACAAGAGCATCTCCATTTCTAGCAATTACTTTTTCAATGACTCCTTTTTTTGTAGCTACAATATCACAAGGAATATTTTTAGGAATAATTTTAGGTGGATCTATGCCCTCTACAATCTCTACAATTGCCTTCGTTCCTTGAATATGAATTCCTACCCAAGTTAAATGATCTAATTTTATCATCATACTATTTTCAATATCTGATAAGTCCAATTTATATTTTAATGCCCCTTCATATAACCCTAATTTATCTAAATAATTTATAATATCCTTTTCTTCAGTTTTTTCATTCCCAATGATTTCTATATTCCATACAAAAGAAGTCATCATAAAAATCATAAATATACAAAAAATAAATCCTGTAATAAACATTTTTCTTCCCTTGATTTTATTCATAAAAAAAGGATATCCTATTTTTTGATTTATTTTTATTCTACAACCTGTTCTTTTCACTATATGTCTAAGTTCCTTATAGGCATTTGTTCCTACTTTTGCTTCTAAGGTTGTATAGTCTATTCTAGTAATATCCCAAAGATATATACCTCTTGCAATGGCATAATTGATAAATTTTTCTAATGACAATCCTTCGATTCGAATCACTACATATCCCCTCAGTAAATTCCATAATTTTACTGCTAGCAAAATCTCCCCTCCTATTTTACAAATTCAATACTTTCAACCTTACCTGATATAATAATTTCTTCTGTAATAATGGTTTTGATAGAAAGATTCGTTCCCAATATAGATAATATTCCATTTTTTGTATTAATTCTTATTCTTACTTTTGAATACTCTATAATCCCTTTATGATTTTCAATATAGATCTGCAAATTTCCTAATAAAGTAATCCTAGGTAAATCTAGCATAATGTCCTTGGGAAGTTCTAAAAGTTCAGATATACTTTCCTTTATTTCACTTGTTTTTAAATTCATGATTACTCCCCCTTTATTTTCAGTTTATGCACTCATTTTTTTTACTATTCCTTTCTTTCAAACAACAAAAAAAAGTTATGAAAATTTTTCATAACTTTTTTCTTAAAGCTTTTGGCCTATCTAATATTTCTGATAAAATAACTCCTTTAATTAAATCATTTTGACTCCATATAAAATTTTCTCTTCCTATTTCATTCATTTGAATTTCATCTTTTATATCTTCTTTGAGTATTATTTCTTCTTCATATGATACTGGAACTTCCTCAATTGGTTCTTTTATTATTTCTTTTTCTTCATTTAAATCTTTCTTTTGTTCTTTTATAGCTTTCATAGGTTGAGATCTATTTACTGATAAACTTCTTTTCTTTTTCTTTTCTTTTTTTTCATCTTTTTTTAAAAAAGCAATTAGAGCAGAAGCAATAATTCCTATAATAGGAATTAAATCATCAAAATCCATACCATCACATCCTTTAAATCAAATCCTTATTTTTTAATTTTAGGATTTTGATCTTTTTCTTGTCCTACATTCGATATACTCTTTCTCATACTTGTATCTGCCATAATATTTTGCATGTTATAATAATCCATCACTCCTAGTTTTCCTTCTCTTAATGCTTGTGCCATAGCCTTTGGTATTTCTGCTTCTGCTTCTACTACCTTAGCGCGCATCTCTTGAACTGATGCAACCATCTCTTGTTCTTTTGCTACAGCCATAGCTCTTCTTTCTTCTGCTTTAGCTTGTGCAATTCTTTTATCTGCTTCTGCTTGATCTGTTTGTAGCTGTGCTCCTATATTTCGTCCTACATCTATATCTGCAACATCAATGGATAATATTTCAAAAGCAGTTCCTGCATCTAATCCTTTTGATAAAACAGTTCTTGAAATTTTATCTGGATTCTCTAATACTTCTTTGTGACTTTGAGCTGATCCTACAGTAGTTACAATTCCTTCACCTACTCTTGCAATAATTGTTTCTTCTCCTGCTCCTCCTACTAATCTTTCTATATTTGCTCTTACCGTTACCCTTGCTTTTACCATTACCTCAATACCATCTTTTGCAACTGCTGCTACTTTTGGTGTTTCTATTACTTTTGGATTTACACTTACTTGTACAGCACTCAATACTTCTCTTCCTGCTAGCTCTATAGCTGTTGCTCTTTCAAATTCTAAGGATATTTCTGCTCTTTGAGCTGCAATAAGTGCATCTACAACACTATCTACATTTCCTCCTGCAAGATAATGAGCTTCTAATTTGTCAATATTTAAATCAAGCCCTGCTTTAGTAGCTTTAATTAACGGGTTTACAATTCTAGAAGGAGATACTCTTCTAAATCTCATTCCTATTAAAGTAAATATCCCTATTCTAACTCCTGAAAAATATGCAGTAATCCAAAGTCCTACCGGAATAAAGCTAAGCAATAATCCTAAAATTAATAAAACAACAATCAAAATAACCCCAAAACCAATCACTGGTCCCATATTAAAAACCTCCTATATTATTTTTTGTACAATGATTCTTCTGCCTTCTATTTTTATAATTTTAATCATTGTATTTTTTTCTATAAATTCTCCTTGTGTTACTACATCAATTCTTTTTTGCTCTATTTGTACCATTCCAGAAGGTCTAAGGTCAGTCATTGTAATTCCTTCTTTGCCAATCAAACTCAAATCTTCCTTTATAGATACAAAACCTTTTTCTTTTTCTAATTTAGTAGATAAAATAATTTTATCTAAATATTTATTCTTTGGTCCATATTTTATAAGAATTCCAGCTACAATCATAGTTAATAAAAAAGCAATGATTAAAGAAGTCATTCCAAGGATCAAAGAATTAGACGCTAAAACAATACTTGTAATCATACATAACACTCCACCAATACCAGGAGCTCCAAACCCTGGTACAACCATTTCAACCAATAAAAGAATGATTCCTAGTATAAAAAGTAATATAACCATAATTCCTGCATTTCCTGCAAGGACACTTCCTCCAAAGAAAGTCACAAAAGCAATCAAGCTTATAGTTCCACCTATTCCAAACCCTGGAGTAAATATTTCTACAATCATTCCAATAAATCCTATACTCAAAAGAACTGGCAAAAATACAGAACTGCTTACCAATTGTGCAATACTTACTTTTAAATCTGGTTTTACATAAATTTTTTCTGTATTTTCAATTTTAAAATTACGAAGTATCTCATCATAATCACGAGATACTAAATCTGTAAATTTTAGTTTTTCCGCTTCTTTTGTAGTCAGATTCAATAACTCTCCTTTTTTTACAATATACTTCTTAGGATCATCAATATCTTTTATTTCTATTCTTCTATCTGCCATAGATTCTATTAATTTTGCATCTCTTCCTCTTTGCTCTGCTGTAGCTCTTAGTTCTCCCTTCCAATACGAAATATTTTTTTCTGTATAAGGAATGGTTTCTGCTGAACCAATAGTACTACCTTCACTCATCACTATGTTTTTACCTGAAATAGTAATCAGCACTCCAGCAGATTCAGCTTTATTATTTACAAAAGCAATCGTATGTAGAGAAGTTTTCATGATTAAATCTCTTATTTTTGTAGCTTCTTGAATCATTCCTCCTAAGGTATCTATCTCAAATATAATAGCTACTGATGAAGGATCTGCTTCAGCTTCTTGAATAGATTGATCTACAAATTGAGTAACCGCTGGATTGATTTCTCCCTTTATAGGAATGATATACACATTCTTTTTATTTTCTCCATAAACACTTCCCATACAAGTACTAACAAATAGTATCAAAAGAATAATATGTACAATCCATTTTTTCAACTCTATCACCTCCCTTATAGTGTATACTTTCATCCAAACAATTATCTATATTATAATACAATTTTTATTTATTGAAAACCATTTTTAGGCAAATAGAAAAGACCTAAGAACTCTTAGGCCTTTTTATTGCAAAAACTGCTTTATTATTTGATTAATTGTTTTTCCATCAGCTCTACCTTTTACTTTTGGCATAATGGCTGACATAATTTTGCCCATATCTTTCATGCTATTTGCTCCAACTTCATCAATTACTTGACTGACAATTTGAGAAAGCTCTTCTTTTGTCAATTGTTCTGGCAAATAACCCATTAAAATATCTATTTCAGCTTTTGCTTCATCTACTAAGTCTTGTCTATCTCCCTTAGTAAATTCATCGATAGCATCTTTTTTTTGTTTAACTTGTTTTGAAATAATATCTAAAATACTTTCGTCGTCAAGTTCTACTTTATGATCAATTTCATATTGCTTGATAGCAGATCTTAACAGTGTCACAACAGATTTTTTCATTTTGTTTTTTTCTTTCATGGCTTCTTTCAAATCAGCCATTAATCTCTCTTTGAGGAGCATATGTCACACCTCTTTTAAATTAGAATTTTTTCTTATTTCTTTTTGCAGCCTCCGCTTTCTTTTTACGCTTCACGCTAGGCTTTTCATAATGCTCTCTTTTTCTTACTTCTGATAAAACACCAGACTTTGCACATGAACGCTTGAATCTACGAAGAGCACTTTCAAGAGTTTCGCTTTCCCCTATTTTAATTTCTGTTGACATATAATTTTCCCTCCCTCCGCTAGCAAACTTGTGCTGTGTCCTTTTTAAAAAACCAAATGTATCCATCATTTAGAATCCCAAAATGACACTATGTTATTATACATGAAATCTTTCATTTATGCAACTCTTTTTACCCTGGGGGCCATTGAAGTTGTCTTCCTCCTAGAAGGTGAAAATGTATATGGTCTACTGTTTGTCCCCCTAACTTTCCACAATTATTGACAATCCTATATCCATTTTTTAGCCCTAATTCACTTGCAATTTTTTTTGCACAAAGAAAAATATATCCTACAAGATTTTTGTCTTGCTCTATTATATGATCTAAGGACTTAATATGTTTTTTAGGAATAATTACTATATGAACAGGTGCTTGTGGTTCTATATCGTAAAATGCCATTACAGAATCGTCCTCATATACTATTTTCGAAGGAACTTGTTTAGAAGAAATTTTGCAAAATATGCAATCATCCATTTTCTTCACCTCCTTACTATTTTAAAACTTCCATCATTTATTATTCAACATTTGTTTTGTAATTCCTTCTTTTATTATTATATCATTTCTATTAATCTGCCTACTACTAATTCCTCTGATATTGTTTCTATAAATACAGATACTAGCTTTTCTTCCAGAGGAGTTTTAGATGGACATAAAACTCTTATATAATTATCTGTAAGGCCTTCATAATATCCTGGACTTTCAACACTTAAAGTTTCAAATAATACTTCTCTTTGAGTTCCTACAAATTTTTTATGATATTTTATTGAACATTTTCTTGCAAGCTCAATCAATTTTTCACTTCTTTGATTTTTTGTTTTTGAATCTACTTGATCAGAAAATTGAGCAGCTTTGGTACCTTTTCTTTTAGAATATTTAAATACATGAATTTGACTAAAATTTATATCTCTTACAAAATTTAATGTTTTTTCAAATTCTTCATCAGTTTCTCCGGGAAAACCTACCATAATATCTGTGGTAATAGATACATCAGGCATAGATCTTCTTAATCGATCTACAATGATTTTATATTCTTCTGTTGTATATTTTCTATTCATTCTCTTTAATGTTTCATTACAACCACTTTGTAATGAAAGATGAAAATGTGGACAAACCTTTGGCAAATTAGATAATTCTTTTACAAATTCTTCTGACATAATAGTCGGCTCAATAGAACTTAATCGAATTCTTTTGATGCCTTCTACCTCATGGACTGCTTTTATCACTTCTAAAAGATTACGATCTTCTAAATCTTTTCCATAAGATGCTACATGAATTCCTGTTAATATAATTTCTTTAAATCCGTGCTCTGAAAGACGTTTTACTTCTTTTATAATATCTTCTATTTTTCTGCTTCTTATAGGACCTCTTGCATAGGGAATAATACAATAGCTACAATATTGATTGCATCCTTCTTGAATTTTAAGATATGCTCTTGTTTTTCCTTTAATTTCTCCGATGGTCATTTCCTCAAATTCTTTGATCTGCATAATATCTCCAACTGCATTGATAGCTTCTTCTTCTTTTACTTTTTCTATATAATCCACAATTTTTTTTCTATCATTTGTCCCTAAAATAACATTGACTCCTTCAATAGCTTCAACTTCTTTAGGTGCAGTTTGTGCATAACAACCTACTACAGCAATTAAAGATTTAGGATTTTTTCTTTTTGCTCTTCTAATAAATTGTCTTGATTTTCTATCTCCTAAATTTGTAACGGTACAAGTATTAATTACATATACATCGGCTGTATCTTCATGATCTACAACATGATATCCACTTTTTTCAAACAACTCCATCATAGCTTCTGTTTCATACTGATTGACTTTGCACCCTAGTGTATAAAATGCTACTTTATTCATCTATCTGCCTCCTAAATCTCCTAACTCATACATACATATACCAAGTGTTACGAAACCTGCTGTTTCTGTTCTTAAAATTCTTTTTCCTAAAGAAATAGAAATTGCACTTTCTTCTTTAAGCTTATAGATTTCTTCTTCCTCAAATCCTCCTTCAGGTCCAATAAAAATAGCAATTTTTTTCACATCTTTATATTTTTTAAATACCTCTTTTAATCCTACTTGTTTTTCTTTCTCATAAGGAACAATACACAAATCATATTCATATAACTGTTTTAACAACTCCTCAAAGAAGATAGGATTTTCAATTTTAGGAATAACTCCTCTTTTGCACTGTTTGGCAGCCTCATTTGAAATTTTTTGCCATCTTTCAACTTTTTTTTCTTCACTTTTTTGATCCTTCAACTGAACAATCGTTCTATTTGTAATAACAGGAACAACACTAAAAATCCCTAGTTCTGTACACTTTTGAATAATAAGCTCCATCTTACTACCCTTTGGAATACCTTGAAAAAGAGTAACTTCTATATTAGATTCTGTAAGAGATGTTTTTTTTTCAATAATTTTTAGCTCAATCTTCTTTTTAGATAAAGAAATAATCTTTCCTATATAATCATGATTTTTTCCATCACAAACTTCTATCTGATCTCCTTCATTTAACCTTAATACTTTTAAAATATGCTTTACATCTTCTGAATCATCAAGAATAATTTTTTCATTTTCTAAAATATTATTTTCATCAGCAAAAAATCTATGCATCTTTTCTGGCTCCTTTAGACATAATTACTGCCCATTCTCCCATTTTTCTAACTTCTTGTATTTCAAATTCATTTTTTTTAAGTGCCTCTACTACTTCATCTACTTTATCTAAAATAATTCCAGAAGATATAAATATCCCATCTTCTTTCATAAATTTTTTAATAAATGAAGATAAATGTATAATCACATCTGCAATAATATTAGCTACTACTATATCTGCTTTTTCATCAATTACATCTGTAAGATTTCCATGTCTAATTTCAACGATATTTTCTACTTTATTATCTAAAACATTTCTCTTTGATGCGTCTACAGCAACTTGATCTAGATCTACTCCAATCACTTTTTTTGCTCCTAATTTTGCTGCTGCAATAGATAAAATCCCACTTCCACAGCCTATATCAAAAACAGTATATGTATCCTTTACGTATTTTTCAATATTTTCTATACACATCATAGTAGTTTCATGGGTTCCTGTTCCAAATGCCATTCCAGGATCTAATTCTATAATTAATTCTCCTGGATTTTTATCATAATCTTCCCAAGATGGTTTAATAACAATATTTTTTCCTATTTTTTTAGGCTTATAGTATTTTTTCCATGCATTTGCCCAATCTTCTTCATAAACTTCAGCTGTAGTTACTTCCCCTAATCCTTTATCTAAATTGTATTGAGGAATTTTTTCAACATTTTGCTTAATCATTTCTATTTTATCTAATAAATCTTCACTTTCAGATAAATAGCCTTTTACAATAGCTCCTTCATAATCTGTAGGAAGAATAGATTCATCTACATAATCCCAATCTTCTGATTCCTTTTGATGGTAAATAGGATCACTAGGATCTTCTATTACAACTCCTCCTACTCCTGCATCATATAAAATATTTGCTACTGCTTCTACTGCTTCTGTAGTAGTTTTTATCTTTACTTCTATCCATTTCATTGTTTTACCCCTCCGTAGCTTTGTCTTTATACATTATTATACCCTTGCCTGTCATCTTTACCAAATAATATTTTTTTAAATATTATTATAATAAATGAAACACCCAGTAATTACCGGGTGTTTTATATGCCAAAAACCTCTTTTACCTTATCAAAAAAGGTTTTTCTTTGTTCATGTACATCTTCTCCCATTACATCTGCAAATTTCTTAAGAAGTTCTTTTTGTTTATCATTTAACCTTTTGGGGACTTCAACAATTACTTTGATATAAAGATCTCCTCTTCCATATCCTCTTACATTGGGAATTCCTTTACCCTTCATTCTAAATATTGTTCCACTTTGTGTTCCTTCAGGTATTTTATATTTTTCTTGTCCCTCTAGCGTAGGTATCTGTAATTCATCTCCAAGGGCAGCCTGCACAAAAGTAATAGGAATCTCACAAATTATGTCATTTCCATCTCTTTTAAATATTTCATGAGGCTTTATTCTTAAAACAATATATAAATCTCCCTGAGGTCCTCCTTTTTCTCCAGGCTCTCCTTCTCCTCTTAAAGGAATTACAGATCCTGTATCTACTCCTGCTGGTATATTGATTTGTATCTTTTTATTTTTTAATTCTTTTCCTGCTCCATGACATTGTAAGCAAGGATTCTCGATAATACTTCCTGCTCCATGACATACATCACATGGTTTTACATTTACAAATTGACCAAGAGGAGTTCTTGTTGCATATCTTATTTCTCCACTACCATTACATTTAGAACAAGTTTTTTTACTTGTTCCTTCTTTAGCTCCTGTTCCATGACAAGTATCACACTTTTCATGTCTTTGAATTGTGATTTCCTTCTTTACTCCAAAAGCTGCTTCTTTAAATGTAATGCCTAGTTCATATTTTAAATCAGCACCCTTTTGTGGTCCTGATCTTCTTCCTGAAAAACCACCACCAAACATATCGAATATGTCTTCAAAAATATCTCCAAAACCTCCTGATCCAAAGCCTCCAAATCCACCTTGAGCATTTGGATCTACTCCTGCATGACCAAATTGATCATATTTTGCTCTTTTGTTTTGATCTCCTAATACTTCATAAGCTTCATTGGCTTCTTTAAATTTTTCTTCTGCTTGTTTATCTCCAGGATTTCTATCCGGATGATACTTCATTGCCATTTTACGATATGCTCTTTTTATACTATCTTGATCTGAACCTTTGTCTACTCCTAAAACTTCATAATAATCTCTTTTAGACATTATTCTCACCGCCTTTCTTATGAGGTTTTGTGAGAAACACAAACTACAACAATTATATGCAATATATAAAAATTTCGCAACCTTTTTTCACATTTACAAGGCACCCAAGTGGGTGCCTAATATTTTTTTATTTATCATCATCTACTACTTCATAGTCTGCATCCACTACATTATCATCTTTTGGTTCATTACCTGTTGCTTGACCTTCTTGGTTTTGTGCGCCTGCTTGTTCATACATTTTTTGTGATAATACATGGAAAGCACTTGTTAATTCTTCTGTTGCTTTTGTGATCTCCTCTGCGTTATCTCCTTCTAATGCTTTTTTAAGAGCTGCTAATTTATCTTCAATATTTTTCTTCTCCTCAGCACTTACTTTATCTCCTACTTCTTTTAGAGCTTTTTCTGTTTCATAAACCATTGTATCTGCTTTATTTCTTGATTCAATAGCTTCTTTTTTCTTTTTATCTTCTTCTGCAAATTTTTCTGCTTCTTTTACTTTCTTTTCGATTTCATCATCGCTTAAATTAGTAGAAGCAGTAATTGTAATCTTTTGTTCTTTTCCTGTTCCTTTATCTTTTGCACTTACATTTACAATACCATTTGCATCAATATCAAATGTTACTTCAATTTGAGGAATTCCTCTTGGAGCTGGCATAATACCACTAAGTTGGAATCTACCTAATGTAATATTATCTGCTGCCATTTCTCTTTCTCCTTGAAGAACATGGATATCAACAGCTGTTTGGTTATCTGCTGCAGTAGAGAAAACTTGGCTTTTTCTTGTAGGAATTGTAGTATTTCTTTCAATTAACTTTGTAGATACTCCTCCTAAAGTTTCAATTCCTAAAGATAGCGGTGTTACATCTAGTAATAATACATCTTTTACTTCTCCTGTCAATACTCCTGCTTGAATAGCAGCTCCTATAGCTACACATTCATCTGGATTGATTCCTTTATGAGGATCTTTTCCTGTAAGATTTTTTACAGCTTCTTGTACGGCAGGAATTCTCGTAGAACCTCCTACTAAAATTACTTTATCTACTTGAGAAGCAGTTAACCCTGAATCTCTTAAAGCTTTTTCTACAGGTTCCATACTTCTTTTTACTAACTGTTCTGTAAGCTGATTAAATTTTGCTCTTGTTAAATCCATATTTAAATGAAGTGGTCCTTCAGCAGTTGCAGTAATAAATGGAAGATTTATATTTGCTGTTTGGGTACTAGATAATTCTTTTTTGGCTTTTTCTGCTGCTTCTTTTAATCTTTGTAGAGACATCTTATCTTTTCTTAAATCTACCCCATGTTCTTTTTGGAAAGATTCTGCTAAGAAATTCATCACTGCATCATCAAAATCATCTCCACCAAGGTGATTGTCTCCATGAGTTGCTAATACTTCGAACACTCCATCTCCTAATTCTAGAATTGAAACGTCAAAAGTACCTCCTCCTAAGTCAAATACCATAATTTTTTGATGTTCATTTTCTTTATCAAGTCCATAAGCTAATGATGCAGCAGTAGGTTCATTGATGATTCTTTTTACTTCAAGTCCTGCTATTTTTCCAGCATCTTTGGTAGCCTGTCTTTGGCTATCTGAAAAATATGCAGGAACAGTAATAACAGCTTCTGTTACTGCTTCTCCTAAGTAACTTTCAGCATCTGCTTTTAACTTCATTAAAATCATAGCTGAAATATCTTGTGGTGTATAATCTTTTCCATCTATAGATACTTTATAATCAGTTCCCATATGTCTTTTTATAGAACTAATTGTCTTATCAGGATTTGTAATAGCTTGTCTTTTTGCTGTTTCTCCTACAAGACGTTCTCCTGCCTTTGTAAAAGCCACAACAGACGGAGTAGTTCTATTTCCTTCTGCATTTGAAATTACTACAGGTTCTCCACCTTCTAATACTGAAACACATGAGTTAGTTGTCCCTAAGTCAATACCAATAATTTTTCCCATTGTACAATTTCCTCCTTCATATCCTATATAAAATTTTTTTAATTTGCTACTTTTACCATACTTGGTCTAATTACTTTTTCATTTAATGTATATCCCTTTTGGAACACATCTATAATTATATTGCTTTCATATCCATCACATTCCTCTTGCATTACAGCATGATGAAAATTAGGATCAAATTCTTTTCCTATTGTTTCTATTTCTTTTACTCCATTTTTCTCAAACACTTCTAAAAGTTGCTTTAAAATCATTTCTATTCCTTGCGTAAAAGATTCATCTTTTCCTTCATCTTTATAAGTTTTTATAGCTCTTTGTAAATTATCTACTACTGGAAGCATATCTAAAATCAATTTTTCATTTGCAAAAGTGTATATATCACTTTTTTCCTTTTCTACTCTTTTTTTATAATTTTGAAAATCTGCAGTCATTCTTAAAAACTGACTATTGATTTCTTCTTTTTCTTCTTGTAGCTTTTTGATTTTTGCATCTTCACAAGTACATTCTTGATTTTGCTCTTTCAATTCTTCTTGTGTAGCTTCTAAATTATCTCTTACAGTCTCCTGTTGAAGATCCTCTGAATGATTTTTTTTCATCTCTACTCACCTACCTATATTATATTTCCTTATGATTTGTGCATCTAATTTAAATTCCACATATGTATAGTGCAAAATAAATATTTTGCACTATATAACATCGTTATTCATCATTTAATAACTGCGTTAAATTTTTTGTTACATAGTCTACAACAGAAACAATATGATCATAATTCATTCTTGTAGGTCCAATGACTCCTATTTTTCCTACAATCACATCATTTACTTTGTAAGTAGCAGTCACTAAACTACAATTTCTCATTTCTTCATGTCTATTCTCTGTTCCTATAGTAATATCTAGTTCATCTTTACTATTGAGTAATAAATCCATAATATGTTCTTTATGATTTAACATTTGTAAAAAATCTCTTGCTTTTTCTATATTATGATACTCTGGCAACTGAAAAATATTCATCAATCCATCCAAGTACACTTCAACACTAATCATATCTTCTAAAGTTGCAAGAAGCACTGGTATAATAAGATCTACTAAAGATGTATACTTTTTCATATCACACTTTAAGTCATAAATAACATCTTTATTAACTTTTCCAATAGTTAACCCCTTAAGCTTGATATTTAGTATCTTAGTAATTAACTCTAAATGTTCTTTACTAAAAACTTCATTATTTCTTACAATGGCATTTCTTACAATGCCAGATTCAGATACTACTATCAATAGTAAGCTTTTTTCATCAATAGGAACAAGTTGTACAGACTTTAATTTGCTTTGTTCAAATTGAGGAGACAATACAACAGAGGTAAGCTTTGTCATATGAGATAAAACTTTAGAAGTTGCTGTAATAATCTCCCTTATTTCTCCAAAACTCTGTAGAAAGCTTTTTTGAATTGCATCTTGCTGATTCTTAGCCAATCGATCCATCATCATTAAACTATCTACATAAAGTCTATAACCTTTGTCAGAAGGGATTCTACCAGCAGAAGTATGGGGTTGACTTAAAAAACCCATTTCCTCTAAATCTGACATTTCATTTCTTATCGTAGCAGCACTAATCCCTAAGTCATATTTTTTCATAAGTGTTCTTGAACCCACAGGTTCAGCTGTCAAAATAAAATCCTTGATTATGGCCTGTAGGATTTTTAACTTTCTTTCTCCTAGCCCCATAATACCACTCCTATTTGTTAGCACTCTCTCTTGATGAGTGCTAATCTATTATGATTTTAAGGTATCACTAATAAATGAATTTGTCAATAGCTTTTTTGTTTTTTTAATCTGGCAAAAAATCAACAAAAATTTGATTGGATACATCTATTCCTCTTTTAGTAAGTCCAATATTTCTTCCATCATTCCACAAAAGTCCTTCTTGTATAAATTTATCGATAGACTTTTTATAAATCTTTAAAGGACTTATTTTAAATCTTTTTTCAAACTCTTTTGTATCAATCCCTCTTATTAGTCGAAGTCCTAAAAACATAGTTTCTGCCATCTCATCTTCTTTAAATATTTTTTCTTTTGTAATACAAGGGCTTTTTTTATTTTGAATCTTTAAAATATAATCATCTATATTGATTTCATTTGAAAATCTGTCGTTATTAAAATAGGAATGAGCGCCTACTCCAAATCCTATATACTCTTTATTTTCCCAATAAATTTGATTATGAATACTGCCTTTATTTTCTTTAGCAAAATTTGATATTTCATAATGTTCATACCCACATGAAGTAAGATAATCCATAGCAAAATGATACATTTCTCTATCTTCTTCATCGCTAGGAATATTTAATAAACCTTTTTCGTACAACTCATTAAACACTGTATTTTCTTCTATTTTTAAACTATAAGAAGAAATATGTTCAGGTTGTAGTTTTATCACTTGAGATAAAGTTTCCTTCCATTCTAAAAAAGTTTGATCTGGAAGAGAAAACATCAAATCTATATTTATATTTTTAAACCCTAGTTTTCTTGCTAATAAATAATTTTTTACAAATTCATCCTTTGTATGAATTCTTCCTAATCTTTTCAGATGATGATCCTGCCAAGCTTGAAGCCCTATACTCAATCTGTTGATTCCACTTTTTAAATAAAATCTTATTTTTTCTTCATTTAATGTTCCTGGATTTGATTCTATACTCCATTCTATCTTTTCATCCATATGAAATTTCTCATGTAATAGATTCATAATTTTATCCATTTCATCTATAGGAATAATAGAAGGTGTTCCTCCTCCTATAAAAATAGATTTTATTTTATACTCTTTCAAATCTTTTTCAAATGATTTTATTTCTTTCTTTACTGCATTCATATAAGCTGAAATATTGTAAGTATCTGGATAAGAACAAAAATCACAGTAGAAGCATTTTTTTACACAAAATGGAATGTGAATATACAACCCTATATTTTTCATTTTTTTCCTTCTTTCCTATTATGTGAAAAATAGCCACCTAAAGGTGACTATTTTTTGTTTTCATCATATTTTAATACAGCCATGAAAGCTTCTTGTGGTACTTCTACAGAGCCTAATTGTCTCATTCTCTTTTTACCTTCTTTTTGCTTTTCAAGAAGCTTTTTCTTTCTAGAAATGTCTCCACCATAACATTTTGCTAGTACATCTTTTCTCAAGGCACTAATTGTCTCTCTTGCAATAACTTTTGTTCCAACGGCTGCTTGTATAGGAATAGCAAACATATGCTTTGGAATTACTTCTCTTAATTTTTCACATACAGCTCTTCCTCTACTTACTGCTTTGCTTTCATGTACAATCATAGAAAAAGCATCTATAATATCTTTGTTTAATAAAATCTCCATTTTTACAAGAGTAGATCTTTGATATCCTTTTAGCTCATAATCTAACGATCCATATCCTCTTGTTTTAGATTTTAAAGCATCAAAAAAATCATAAATGACTTCATTTAAAGGAAGCTCATAATGAAGTAGTACTCTTCTTTCATCAATATACTCCATATGGTTCATAGTTCCTCTTCGATCTTGACACAATTCCATTACATTTCCTACATATTCATTAGGAAGCATAATTTTTGCATCTACAATAGGCTCTTCCATAAAGTTAATTTCTTGAGTAGGAGGAAGATTTGTAGGATTTTGTATCATCAAAACCTCTCCATTTGTTTTTGTTACTCTATAGATTACACTAGGAGATGTAGTAATAATATCTAAATCAAATTCTCTTTCCAATCTCTCTTGAATAATTTCCATATGAAGAAGTCCTAAAAATCCACATCTAAATCCAAAACCTAATGCATTAGAAGTTTCTGCCTCAAACTCTAATGAAGCATCATTAACTTGTAGCTTTTCTAAAGCATCTCTTACATTTTCATATTTTTCTCCTTCTGCTGGATAAATTCCGCAGTATACCATAGGAATTACTTTTTTATAACCTGATAATGGTTCTTTTGCAGGTGATAGTGCACTTGTAATCGTATCTCCCACTTGGGTATCAGATACATTTTTAATACTTGCCGTAACATATCCTACATCACCTGCTGAAAGCTTGTCTATTGGCATAGGTCCAGGAGTAAATACTCCTACCTCAGTTACTTCAAACTTTTTGCCTGTAGCCATCATTAAAACCTTATCTCCTGCTTTTATGCTACCTTCTTTTACTCTTACATCAGCTACTACTCCTTTGTAGCTATCATAATAAGAATCAAAAATAAGCGCTTTTAAAGATCCATCTTCATCCCCACTAGGAGCTGGTAACTTTTGTACAATCGCCTCTAGTACATCTTCAATATTAAGTCCTTCTTTTGCAGATATTAAAGGGCAATTTGTTGCCTCAATCCCTATAATTTCTTCTATTTCATCTTTTATTTCATCTGGCCTAGCCCCTGGAAGATCAATTTTATTAATTACAGGTATGATTTCTAAGTTTTGCTCTAAAGCAAGATACACATTTGCAAGAGTTTGAGCTTCAACTCCTTGTGCTGCGTCTACTACTAATATGGCTCCCTCACATGCTGCAAGACTTCTTGATACCTCATAAGTAAAGTCTACATGTCCTGGTGTATCAATAAGGTTTAATATATATTCTTCACCCTTTTGATCTTTATAAACTAAACGGGTAGTTTGAAGTTTTATAGTAATTCCCCGTTCTCTTTCTAAATCCATATTATCTAGTATTTGCTCTTTCATTTCTCTTTGAGTAAGCAAACCTGTCTTTTCTATTAATCTATCAGCAAGGGTAGATTTTCCATGGTCAATATGGGCAATAATACAAAAGTTTCTAATCTTTTTCTGACGATTACTGCTCATTTCTACTCCTCCTCTATTACGCTTTGATAATCTTTACTATTATATCATAATTTATCTATATATCATAGATAAATTATAAAGCAAAAGTATACAATAAAAGAGCTGAGCAAAAAGCTCAGCAATTTTATTTTTATCTTAATAAAATTTCTTTTTGTTTTTTCACACTCTCTACAAAAGTTAAGAACGCTTCTTTAATATAATCGTACACTTCATATGCTTCTTCCTTATTTAGGTAATAATTTTTCCCACAAAAAGTAAAAGTATAGATATTTTCATTTAGCCTGGATACTCCCAATGCTTTAGGTTCATGAATCATCATCATAGAACGATAAGAATCATCTACAAGTAAAATACCGCTTATTAATAGAATTATCATCACAGGTAAAATAAGCCATCTTTTTCCTGCTTGTTTTTTTTTTGTTTTTTCAGTTTCATTCTTCTTTACTCTACTCATATTGATCACCAATATTATTTTCGTCAATAGAAAGATTTTTTATTCTATAGAAATATACGAATTTTTTATTCTAATTTTTTATATCTTCTAGTACTTCATTCAAAATTTCTCCTAAATATTTTGCTGTTCTTTCTGCTTCATCTATAGTATTAGCAGTATTTCCCATTTCTAACAATACATAATAATCTGAATTGTATTGATTAAATTTATAAGGCTTTGGAATAATTTTTTTTGCTAATCCTGGATATTTTTCATCACTTTTTGCTTTTATATAATTTGCAAGAACTAAAAGTTTTTCTACATTTTCATTTTGCATTCCGACAACAATAGCAAATTTAGCTACCTTTTGTCCATTGATTATTATATAACTATTTTCTCTAGCTGTATCCGTATTAGGTGCAGCATCTCTATGAACATCAAATACAACTTTAACACTAGGATATTGATTCAAATGATTTGTAAGTGTCTCTAAAGATCTTACATAAGATTTTTGATATGATGGATAATCATGTAGTGTCTCGTCATGAAGCACCTTATATCCTTTATTTTTCAAAGATTTTGTCAACTCATCAGCTACTGCTCTTACTGTATATTTCCGATTTAAAGAATGAAAATTTCCTACAGACTCAGGCATATAAGATTCTGTGGGATGTGTATGGTAGATAAAAATAGAAGGATTGTTTTTATCTAATGTAAGCTTTGCAGGTTTTTGAATAGGAGAACTTATAATTTTTACATTTTCTTTAGGTTCCTCTACAATACTATTTGCAGTCTTTGTTTCTTCTTTAGACTGAGAGTTTTCATTTTGTGTAGGTATGACTAAATCTTCCTGTTTCATCACTTGTTGAGTTATATCTTTTGTACTGTTTTCTTTAGAATTTTCTTCTTCATAAAACCCGTGTAGATCTTCTCCCAAATCATCATCTGCTTCTTTGAGCATAGAAATTTGTGCTTGAAATAAAGTTTTAGGATCCTGATAATCAAAATTAAGTATTTTTTCTACAAAAAATTTTTTTATACTTTTATAGTTTTTATGTTCTTTTTTATAATTTACTTCTAAAGCAGGAATGCTTTTATTCAAAATAGTAATAAATAACTCATCTTTAAATCCTTTTTCTTGTGCTTGTACAATATCTTTTCCTTTTGAAATACCATTTGCTTTTACAATGATATCTTTTGCATCCCAAATAAATACTTTTAAAAAGAAAACAAGCATTAAACTAGTAATGATAATTCCTATCCATTTATAATTTTTTCTTAGGTCAATACCTTTTATTTTCACGAATACATACACCTCTCTTGTCTCTTTTGTTTGTACTATCAATTATATGAGAGGCTTTTTAAATATATTACTGCAAATATCTATTTACATCTTTTAAATCAATCCCTGGATGAAGTGCTATATTGATACCATTTGCAATAATTTGAGAAATATTTCTAATAATCATATCAATATCTTTTGTAGTTACAATCACATTGGCTCCATACGGGTCTAACACCTCTTTAATCAAATGATATTTATCCTCTTCATTCATTTCTTTGAGAATTTGATAAAATTGAGATTCTTTAGAGGATTGATTGCTTAAAGCTTCTACTACTAATCCTATAGTGTCATTTGCCATAGTCGCTGCATCTACAACTGTAGGTACCCCAATTGCAAATACGGGCACTCCTAATGTATGTTCACTTAATTCTTTTCTTTTATTTCCCACTCCAGATCCTGGATGAATTCCCGTAGTAGAAATTTGTATGGTAGAATGAACTCTTTGCATTTTTCTTGAAGCCAAAGCATCTATGGCTATGACTAAATCTGGTTTTGTTTTTTCTACTATTCCTTTAATAATCTCTACTGTTTCAATACCAGTTGTGCCCATGACTCCAGGAGAGATTGCACTGACAGGCCTAACACTTGGATCATCTGTCTTATTATAGGTTTCAAACAAATGCCTTGTGATAAATATTTTTGATACAACTTGAGGTCCTAATGCATCTGGTGTAATATCCCCATTTCCAAGTCCAACTATAAGGGTTTTAAAATTGTTTTTTTTAGGTATCAAACTTACTAACTCTTTTGCTAAAATTTTACTTACATCATCTTTTAAATCTGCATCTGGATTTTTAAGCCCTGAAGACTCTATAGTAATATAACTGCCTTGAGGTTTTCCCATTATTTTGCTTCCCTCATCATTTAAAACCTCTACATGAGTAATCGTAGCTAACTTTTCTTCTCTTTGATGAACTTCTACTCCTGGAATTTCTGTCTTTGTATTTTCTCTATACATTTCTCTTGATTCTACAGCTAAATCAGTTCTAATTTGAAACATGTTTTTATCCTCCTTAGTTGCTCGTAATATTCTTAGATATTTTCTTATTGTACGCATTTTACTGATAAACCATGTATAAAAACTTACTTTAAAGGATATAAAACAAATAGTAGTTTTTCCCTTGCTTTTTTGCAACAATCATGATAAAATAGCTTTTGTTGAATTGGGTAATAAGGGGGTGAACAGGTTGGCAAATATTAAGTCTGCTAAGAAAAGAATTAAAGTAATCGATGTTAAAACTGCTAGAAATAGAAAAATCAAATCTATCGTTAAAACAGCGATCAGAAGATTTGAAGAATCATTATCAGCTGGCAATGTAGAAGAAGCAAAAGCAAAATTCTCTTTCGCTGAAAAGAAAATTATGCAAGCTGCTGCAAAAGGTACTCTTCACAAAAATGCCGCTTCTAGAAAAGTTGCTAAATTAGCAAATAAATTAAACAAAGCTATGTAATACAACCGTCATGTATTCCCCATAGAATATGCAAAAGCGTACCTACCTAGTACGCTTTTTTACTTTTTGCTGCAAATTGTACAATCAACATTTCCATACCAATCTTTCCATCGATTCTTCCTTTTTTGATAGCTTCATCTGTAGACAAACATACTTTTAAAGACTGTTTTAAATTTTGAATATTAAAATTTTTAGCCTGGCCTAAGTATTTTTTTACTACAAATTGTTTCAATCCTAACTTCGGTCCTATAGCCATAGGAGTATATCCTTGATTTTCCATTATTTTAATTTGAAATAGATGTCTAAACTGTCTTGTAATCATGTAAAGAATTTTTGTCTCTGCTTCTCCTTCTATTAACATATCATTAAACAAATACAAAGCTTTTTCTACATTTTGTGTCCCAATGGCTTCTACTAGCGTAAATATATTGTTTTCTATAGTTTTTGGTGCTAAATTTTCAATATCCTCTTTTAAAATTGTTTTTCTATCTCCTACATAACTACACAGTTTATGAATTTCTTGATCTAAATCTTCTAATGTTTTTTGAGAATTTTTATCTAAGTAACCTATCATTTCAATTAACAACCTAATTTCTCTATCTTTTATTTCTTTATTATATTTATGAAAACTTTTTTGAGTCCATTTGTAAATATCTTTTTCTCCTAATTTACTACAGACTATTATATCTCCATAATTTTTAATAGCTTTTATAATCTTTTTTCTTTGATCTACATCTTGCTTCGATACAAAAAATAGATAAGTTGTATTTGGAATGTTTTTTAAGTATTCTAGAAGTTTTTTCTCCTCTTCTTCACTAATATTGTTTCTTTTTCCCGTAAAACATTCTAAATCTTTTATAACAATCATTCTTGATTTCCCAATAAAAGGAAGAGTTTCACAAGCATTAATAATTGTGTTTACACCTGCTTCTTGTCCATCTATCACTTGAAAATTCAGTTGTTCAAAAGCTTCATCAATAATTTCTTTTTTCAATGTATTTATTGTATGATCAATCAAATAATGTTCTGTTCCATACAATAAATATAAATTTTTCAATTGATTATTTTTCAAATCCTTTATTACATCTTTATATTCCATAAAAATCCCCCTATTATTCCATCGTATTTACTTTTATCTTATTTTTATCAATAATAACAATTACTGCACCATTTTTATCATTTCTAAATACTTTTACTTTATTTTTATAAAATTCATCTAATACCCTTTGATTAGGATGTCCAAAATTATTATTTCCTACTTGAATCACTCCCACCTTAGGCTTTATATGTTGTATAAAAACATCTGTACTAGAAGTTGCACTTCCATGATGAGCTACCTTTAGTATATCTACATAAAGCTTAGGATACTCTTTTATAATTGTTTCTTCTGTTTCTTTTTCTATATCTCCTGTAAATAAAACGCCTACCCTTTCATACTTCATGAATATAACTAATGAATCATCATTTGCTTCAGACAATGTAGTCGTATCATCTTTTGGATGAAGAATTTTAAAAGATAGATTTTGTTCAATGTTTATTGTATCATTTCTTAAGATTTCATACACTCTTGTTTTATGAATCATACACTTTTCTCTAAGTATTTTTTCTTCTATAGAATCTTTGCACCTGGCTCCTATAAACATATTTTCTACTTTCATATGGTCAAACACCCTAGTGAGTCCATCTATATGATCTTTATGAGCATGAGATACAAACATCATATGAATCTTTCCTATTCCATTTCTTCTTAAATAAGGAACCACAATATTTTCTCCTATATCTATCTCTTTTCTTAAACTTCCTCCCCCATCAATCAAAATATTCTTATGCATAGGTGTTTGAATCAATATACAATCTCCTTGTCCTACATCTACAAAATTTATTTTCATTTTTGTAGGCACTATAAAATTAATCCCTATGCTTATCATATAAATTCCTGTAATCATTCCTATGATTTTATTTTTATTTATTTTAAACTTTGTTTTACTAATACAAAGAACAATAATTCCATAATAAAATAAAAAAAATGTCCAATGTGGAGATACCACCTCTATACTACTAAAAGGTATATGATCTACAAAATCACATAAAATGATCATGATCTTTAATAAAGAGGAAAGAATTTTCCCAACAATTGAAGCTAAAAATGTATTTAAAAATCCAACTATAATCATTATAAATCCCATAGGTACAATCACACCCATTAAAATAGCAACAGGAATATTAATAATGAAAGCTCCAAAAGAGATATAAAAAAAGTGATACGCTACAATAGGCATAGTTCCTATTTGAGCAGCAATAGAAGCTACTAAATATTTTCTAACCATCTTTGGAATCCATACTAATTTTTTATCAATAATCTTATATAAAATAATAATGGAAAAAGCAGCACAAAATGAAAGTGCAAATCCAATATCTATAATATACATAGGATTTATAATCAAAAGTAAAAAAGCAATGATTGAAATTCCACTTAAAGAATCATACTTTCTATTGAGCAAAGGTGCCATAAAAAAAATATGAATCATTAAAACAGCTCTTACAACTGAAGGACTTCCTCCAGTAATAAAAGCATATATCCATAAAATTATAGAGTGAAAAATAGCTCTTATATACACAGAAAATCTTTTTAGTAATCTATCAAAAAATAAATAAAGTATTCCTATATGCATCCCTGATATTGCAAGAATATGAGCTACTCCTACTCGTTGAAAGGTTTTATATATATGTTCATCTAAACCATCTTTTTTTCCTAGAATAATTCCTAATAGCATATCCCCTTCTTCTTTAGGCATAATATTTTCTATCAAATCAATCACTTTATTTTTTATGTTTTTAGACATAATCCATATAAGAGAAACTTTTCCATCTCCAACTATTTGTATCTTATCTGTATACAATACTCCATAAATTTTTTTCATTTTTAGATACATAGAATAATCAAACATATTGGGATTTCTTCTTCCCTTTGGCTTTATAACCTTTCCTTCTATAGAAACTCTCTTTCCCACTATATTATCAAATTTTTTATTATTTCCTTTGTATTTTATAAGTACTTTATCTTTTTCCTTATATATTTTTTCTTTGTATATCACTTGAGTTGTTTTTAATAGAATGGAAGTTGACTTCTTATGATATATATCTATTACATCTCCTGTAATCTTTATATGTTCATTTTCTAAAGAATCATAAAAACTCTTTTGATCACAATCCATCTTAAAAAGAAAAATACCTATTAAAATGCAAAAAAGAAAAATAAAAAAGTATATTTTTTTCGTATATACAATAAATACTGCACCCATTAAAAACAAAAAAAATATACTTATATAAGATGGATAAAATAAATATCCATATAAAATTCCTATAATGTAAAAAATACTCATCCAAAACAGAGGCCTTCTCATATGTTTTTTCCTTTCTATGGATTTTTATCTATTTTATCCTAAAAAATATTTTTTATAATAACAAAAAGAGACATACGATAAAAAGTATGTCTCAGTCTATTTCTAGCTTAAATGATCAGGTATATATTTAGCTTTTGTATGATCGTTTCCTTCATAAATCAAATTTGCCTTTATATTTACACTATGATTGTTTTTGTCATGCTTAATTTGTACATGATCTAGCCGAGCATCATCTTGATGAACCTGTAGATATTGGCTTAAAAGATCTTTTGCATTCTCTATACTAACATTTTCATCATATGAAAATAAATATTCTTTTTCTGGAATTTCTAGATATAACTCATATCCATTTTCAATCTTTATTCTTCTTTCTTGAATAGAATTTATCATATCAGCCCTCCTTTTTCTATATTATCTTTCCCTTTTGATAGAACAATTTGCAAAAAATAAGGTGGTATTATATAGAAAAAAATAAAGCTTCTCACGAAGCTTCAGACTGTTGACAAACTATATTTTAGCAAAGTCATAAAAATAAGGAACAATTATTGAGAATTTGTGAAAATATAGAATA
>NZ_RYYS01000031.1 GCF_004138215.1 Anaerophilus nitritigenes | reverse complement strand
TGCTGTTTAGTTTTCAAAGGTCAATCTCTTTTTTAAAAGTCACTGTTGTTTTAGCGACTTAAATATCTTATCATTTTTGTTTCTTGTTGTCAACTATTTTTTTTATTTTATTTTGTAGCGACAACGTTTAATACTCTAACATATTTTTTTGTACCTGTCAACATTTTTTATTTCTTTTGTGTCAGGCACGAATAGTAATATATCATATATTTCTATTATGGTCAATAGTTTTTTTAATGTTTTATTATAAAAACTAAAAAAACTGCCTAATATACTAGGCAGTCAGACTGCTCACGGACTATATTTTAGTAAAATCATAAAAATAAGGAACAATTATTGAGAATTTAGTGACTTTTTTGATGAACGAAAATCTTAAATGAAATGAAAAAAATTTCGTTGGCACCATGAGTTTACAAATTTTATGATTTTGTCTACAAGCTATGATCTCTATTTTTTAGATCCTTTTTCTTCTCTTCTTGATTTTCTGCATCCTATACATCTTTTGGGTTCGCTTTCAAAGCCTTTTTCTTTAAAAAATTCTTGTTCTCCTTCAGTAAAAACAAACTCTCTTCCACAGTCTTGACAAACTAAAGTTTTATCTGCCATAGGAACACCTCCTAACAAATCATTTATTCCATTTTTATCATAGCACTCTCTATCTTCTTCGTCAACGAACTTGTTAGAAAAGTCTAAATATTTTTTTATTTCAATCTATAGATTTTACCTATTCTACAACCTTTTTTGATTTTTAGTTATATTAATATTTTCACTATATCCCAATTTAAAATACTCAGAATCACTTCTTAAAAAATTATTTTCTAAAAGTAATACAAAAGGACTTTGGAAAATCCAAAGTCCTTTTGTATTTATCTTTGTTCTATAAATATTTTTGTAATTTCATCAGCTTGCTCTTGTGTAATAATCCCTCTTTCTACACCTACTTGTAACATTCTGTTTTGTGGAACTTTTTTCATTCCTATCTTTTTACCAGCTTCTTTATTTTCTAACATTTTATCTGCTTGTTCTTGTGTCATTTTTCCACTCTCTATTGCTTGTGCTAATCTTTCTTTCATCTTTTCTTGTCTTTCTTCTTGAGATAGGTTTTTCATCTCTTCTTTCTTTTCTTTAGATGTTCTATTTCCTTTTTCAATTTCTTTTGGCCCATTTTCTAATATTTTATCTGCTTGCTCTTGTGTCATTTTTCCACTCTCTACTGCTTGTGCTAATCTTTCTTTCATCTTTTCTTGTCTTTCTTCTTGAGATAAGTTTTTCATCTCTTCTTTCTTTTCTTTAGATGCTCTATTTTCTTTTTCAAATTCTTCTGATCTACTCATTACGCAATTTTCTAATAACTGATCTTTTTGCTGTTGTGTAATAATTTCTTTTGAAATGGCTTCATCAAATACTTCGTTTACTTTCTCTCTCATTTGTTCCTGGGTAAACTTTACTTTATTCACTGATCTTTCTTTAATCTTTGCTTGAGTATCTGCAAAAGTCATTCCTGCCATTGATAATGTCATAGTACCAATTAATGCTCCTGTAACTACCTTCTTCATTTTTTTATTCATTTTCACTTCCCCTTTCAATTTTGTTTTTCTTTAACGATTATATTATAGAAAAACTTTGTGAGGATTTTGTGTTGAAAACTTGAAAGTTTTTTTGTGAAGATTTTGTGATTAATTTTTGTTAAAATATTGAACTTTCATAGAATCCTGCCCCTTTTTTTAAAAAATTATGCTATGATAAACTTAGAAAATATATGATTTTACCTGCATAGGAGGAATGGTATGCATAATATAAAAATCCTTGTAGTAGATGATGAACCTAAAATGCGTCAAGTTATTAAGATCTATTTAGAAAAAGAAGGATATCAAGTTCAAGAAGCAAAGGATGGAAAAGAAGCTTTATACCAACTAGAAAATCATGACTTTTCTCTTATATTATTAGATGTTATGATCCCTAAAATAGATGGTTGGACTGTATGTCGAAAAATCCGTGAAGAATCTTCTATTCCTATTATTATGCTCACAGCTAGAAGTGAAGAGTACGATAAACTATTTGGATTTGAACTTGGAATAGATGATTATATTACAAAACCCTTTAGTCCAAAAGAAATGGTAGCTCGAATAAAAGCACTCTTAAAAAGAAGTAACATAGATTCTTTAACAAATGAACAAAATATAAAAATAAAAAACATGGAAATTAGGCCTCTTAGTAAGCAAGTATATTTAGATGATCAAGAAATTACTCTAACCCCTAAAGAATTTGATCTTTTATATTTCTTTGCACAAAATCCAGAAAGAGTTTTCTCCAGAGATCAACTTTTAAATAAGGTATGGGGTTATGATTTCATAGGAGATATGCGAACAATAGATACACATATCAAACAACTTAGAGAGAAATTGGGAAAATACAAGACATATATCCATACAGTCTGGGGTACAGGCTACAAATTAAAAGCAGGAGAATAAGACACATGAAAAGTATATTAAGCAAACTATGGTTAGGAATCACTTCTTTAGTATTAATTATTCTTCTAATCATTTGGCTATTTCAAATTATGTTCTTAGAAAAATTTTATATAAATGAAAGAAAAAATTTACTTCTAAATGAGGGTCAAAAAATAGCCTCTCTCATAGAAGAATCTAATGATTTTCCTTCTATCTCTCAAGATATTATAGAGGAGATCAATTCTTTGGGATCTACTTTTTCTTTTCATATCTCTATTATGATTGTAGATACAAACCAAAGACTTTTATTTCCTTCCAAAGAGCAACTTTTCTCTAAGAGAATTCCTTTTTTTTCTCTTCATCCTCTTAGAGAGTCTTTTGCAAACTTACAAGCTAAAACCTTTGTAGAAAAAAAAGATTCAAGGAATCGTTCTTTACTTATTATAAAAGTTCCTATTGAAAGAAATGAAAATATTGTAGGACATATTATACTAACCTCTGCTTTAGCACCGATTCAAGAAACATCATCTATTTTAAAAAAACAATTATCTATTATTACATTGATCTCCCTTATTATAGGAACTCTTTTAGCTTTATTATTTGCAAAACATTTTACAAAACCAATCTTACAAATTACAACCATCTCAAAAAAAATCTCAAAAGGTGATTTTACTGCTCGTCTACATTTGAATTCTAAAGATGAGATAGGCATGTTAGGGGATACTATCAATGACTTGGCTATTCAATTAGGAAAAATCGAAAACTTTAGAAAAGAATTTATAGCCAATGTATCCCATGAACTTAAAACTCCTATTAGCTTAATTCGAGCTTATGCAGAACTAATCATGGATATAGATAATCAAGAAACTAGAAATGAAAATCTTGAGGTTATTGTAGATGAATCAAAGAGACTCAACACTATGGTGGAAGATATTCTTATCTTATCTAAAATGGAAGCAGGTTATACCAATCTCGATTATTCTGAGTTTCCGATTAAAAAATTTATTCAAAACGTAATAGAAAAACTAGATTTCTTTGCTGCTCAACAAAATATAAAATTAGTCATGGAGATAGATAATAAAGATACAATGATATATGCTGACTTTTCTAAACTCTATCAAGTATTTGTGAATTTAATCAATAATGCAATCCATCATTCCTATGAAAATAGTCAAATAACCATTAATGTTTCTACAAATGATGCAACTAGAATCGAAATCATTGATCATGGAAAAGGAATTCCAAAAGAAGACCTGCCCTATATATGGGATAGATTCTATAAAGTAGATAAATCTAGAAAAAGAGATCATACTGGCACGGGTCTTGGAATGTCTATTGTCAAAAATATTTTAGAAGCTCATAAATTTAGCTATGGTATAAATAGCCAATTAGACAAAGGAACCACTGTATGGTTTGAAATCAAAAGAGATGAGTAATTTTGCTCATCTCTACATTTTTGTATAAAGAAAAAAGATGAGTTATTTACTCATCTTTTTTCTTTCAATCTCAACTAATGTATCTCCTTTCTTTAAAGCTAATACCTCTACCCCTTGAGATTTTCGATTATTTTTTATCTCTATTGTATTTGTATGAAATCTTTTTAACTTTCCTTTTTTAGTTTTTGCTACTAAATCTAGTTCTTTTTCTATATACATCAAATGAACCAATTCCTCAGAATTTGCATACGCATTCACCAATTGACTTCTATTGGTCTTTGTCTCATAATTTGAAAGTGGAATTTTTGCACACTTTCCATTTCTAAAGAAGAAAAGCATATACCCACCATACTCCTTTGTAACTACCATATAGATAATCTTTTCATTCTCTTGACATCCTAATATATTTTTCAAATAATCCCCTAAACTACTACTTTTACAATCTGATAATTCATAAGTTTTTTTCTTGTATACCTTATGTTGATCGCTAAAGAATAAGATTTCTGACTTGTTCGTAGTCTCTATCTCTTGTAGCACTACATCTTCATCCTTTAACTTTTGTTCACTATTTCCCCTAAGGCTCGCCATAGAAATCTTCTTTAGATAGCCATCCTGCGTACGAAACAGCTTTAGTTCATAATCCTCTATTAAATCCTCATGTGTAATCTCTTCTATATGATGCTGTTGTATAATCTTTGTATGTCTGTTTTTAGAATATCTTTTTGTAACTAATAACAGCTCTTTTTTAATAACTTTTTTAATCTTTTTCTCACTCTCTAGGCTACTTTGTATATCATTTATTTCTTTTTCTAATTTTTCAATATCCTTTGTCTTTCCTAAGATATACTCTTGATTAAAATTTCTTAGCTTAATCTCTGCAATAAATTCTGCTTGATCTTTATCTACCGAAAAGCCTTCCATAAGATTTGGAATAACATCCTTATCCTTTTTAGTCTCTCTCACAATCTTTATAGCATGGTCTAAATCTAGTAATATTTTCTCTAAACCTTTTAACAAATGAAGTTTACCCAATTTTTGCTCATGCTCATACATTAAACCTCTCTTAATACAAGCTATCCTAAAACGAATCCACTCAAGTAAAATATTACGAACTCCCAACACCTTTGGATATCCTTCTATTATTATATTGAAATTACAACTAAAGCTATCTTGTAGCTTTGTATACTTATAAATTTTTGCCATAAGCTGTTCTACTTGTGTACCTCGCTTAATGTCTAGAGTAATTTTTAGACCTTCTTTATCTGTTTCATCTCTTATATCTGTAATTTCTCTAGTTTTCCCTGACTTTATAAGCTCTGTAATCTGATCTATAATAGTCTCTATATTTGTAGTATAAGGAATCTGTAAAATATCAATACATCTATTTTTTTTATCGTATCGATAAGTTCCTCTTAGATAAAAAGTTCCTCTACCCTCTTCATAAATCTTATTAATATCCGTTTGATTATAAATAAGCTCTCCACCAGTAGGAAAATCAGGTGCTTTTAAAGTTTTTAAAAGATCTGCATCTTCATCTTCCATAAGAGCAATCGTACTCTCACAAATCTCTCCCAAATTAAAACTACAGATATTACTTGCCATTCCAACTGCAATCCCTAAATTGGGATTGACTAAAATATTTGGAAAAGTAGTCGGAAAAAGTGTAGGCTCGTCCATAGTATTATCATAATTTGGCACGAAATCTACTGTATTTTTTCCTATATCACGAAAAAATTCTTCACAAATCTCATCTAGCTTTGCCTCTGTATATCTAGGAGCTGCAAATGCCATATCCCTCGAATAATTTTTCCCAAAGTTTCCTTTACTATCTATATAAGGAAGTAATAAAGATTCATTTCCCCTAGTGAGTCTAACCATAGTCTGATAAATAGCCATATCTCCATGAGGATTGAGTCTCATAGTTTGTCCTACAATATTTGCACACTTTGTCTTTTGTCCCTTTAAAAGTCCCATCTTATACATAGTGTATAAAAGTTTTCTATGAGATGGTTTTAGTCCATCAATTTCTGGCAATGCTCTTGATACAATTACTGACATCGAATATGGCATATAATTGCTTTTTATTGTATCAATCACATTTATATTCTTTATATTACTCATGGTCTCTTCCTTTCCTAGCTCACATCAGATCTATCTAAGTATTCATATCCATATTCTTCAATAAACTGCTTTCTTCCCTTAAGATTATCCCCTAAAAACAATTCAAATGCCTCTTTTGTTTCCTGTGCATCAGCTGGAGTTACTTTCACTAAACGTCTCGTATCTGGACACATAGTAGTCTTCCACATCATATCAGGCTCATTTTCACCCAACCCTTTTGATCTTTGAATACGATATTTTCCTCTTAAAGCTTTAGTTATTTTTTTCTTTTCGTCCTCTTTATAGGCAAAATGACTATTGCCTTTTCCATCAACAATCTCATAAAGAGGAGACTCTGCAATATATACATATCCCTCTTCAATCACAGTAGGCACCAATACATAAAGCATAGTAATAATTAGACATCTAATTTGATACCCATCCACATCTGCATCTGTACAAATGATAAGTTTGTTCCATGTCATATTCTCTATATGAAAATCTGCCAAATCCTTTAGATGCTTAGATTTTACCTCAACACCACATCCAATAACCCTAAGTAGATCCATAATAATATCATTTTTAAAAATTTTATCATAGTCACTCTTTAAACAATTTAATATCTTTCCTCGAATGGGCATAATCGCTTGAAAATTTGCATCTCGTCCCATTTTTGTACTTCCAAGAGCAGAATCTCCCTCTACTATAAAAAGCTCTCTGATACTTTTATCCTTGCTTCTACAATCTACAAATTTTTTGACTCTATTACTAATATTATCAATTTTTTTACTCAATTGCTTTCTTACATCAATACGAGTCTTCTCTGCCTTTTCTCGACTTCTCTTATTGACCAATACCTGCTCTAAAATCTTTTGTCCTTCTAGCTTATTTTCTATAAAATAAATCTCAAGCTTTTCCTTTAGAAAATCATTCATCTCATCTTTAATAAATATATTGGTAATAGCCTTTTTCGTCTGATTTTCATAAGAGGTCATAGTACTATAGGTATTGGTTACAAGTACTAAACTATCCTCAATATCTTGAAAAGTAATCTTTTTTTCTCCCTTATTGTACTTCCCCAACTTACTAAGTTCTTTATCTATAGCATAGACAAAAGCATTTTTTACCGCTTTATCTGGTGATCCACCATGCTCTAAAAAAGAAGAATTGTGATAATACTCAAGTAAGCTTACTTCATTATTAAAGCAAAAGGCAATTTCAAGCTTTACTCTATACTCTGGCTTATCTTCACGATCTTTTCCCTTTGTATCTAGTTCAAAATAAGCTAGATCTGTAAAAGCTGTATCTTTACCTACTTCTTCTAAATAATCACAAATACCTTTTTCATAAAAATATGTAAAGGTTTCATCAAATTCTTCATCATATAAAGTAAAAGTAATCCCCTTATTGACAATCGCTTGTCTTTTTAAAACCTCTTGAAAAAAATTTAAAGGAATATAAATATCATTAAAAACCTTAAGATCTGGCTTCCAACGAATAGTAGTTCCTGTCCTTCCCTTTTCACAAGAAGTTTTTTTATAGCCACAATTACTTTTTAATACATTTTGCCCTCCTCTAAAGGAAAGGTCATATCTATAATCATCTCTAAAGACTGTCACATCCATATACTCAGAAGCAAACTGAGTTGCAGCTGTTCCTAATCCATTTAGACCTATACTAAATTGATAGTTGCTTGATCCATTGTTATCATACTTGCCGCCTCCATAAAGAATACAAAATACAATCTCCCAATTATACTTTTGTTCCTTTTCATTCCACTCAATAGGAATCCCACGACCAAAATCTGTTACCTCTATAGATTGATCTTTAAATCTCTTTACCTCTATAAGTTTTCCAAAGCCTTCTACAGCTTCATCCCTGCTATTTCCTACAATCTCCATTAATGTATGTTGACACCCTTCGATCCCATCACTTCCAAAGATCACCCCTGGGCGAAGTCTTACTTTATCCTTTTCCTCTAGTGTTGAAAGACTCTCATTCCCATACCCATTTTTCTTTTTCATCTAATTCCTCCTGCTACTTAAAAATTCTTATCCTTTTATCTATGTTATCATAGAACAACTGTATTATACCATTTTTCTAAAAATGTTCAAACATTTGTTCTGTATACAACAAAGAAGTAGGCAAATCGTCCTACTCCTTTGTTATTGATCTATGAATATCAGATTATCATATTATTTATCTTTTCTATTTTAAATTATGATATTTAACTAGATATCATCTTTATCTTTCCTTTCATCCATCATTTTCCATAAATCTACTATCTCTAAATTCACAAAACCCTTTATAATATCCCTAAAAACTTCTTCCTTATCATTTAATTTTTCTAGAATCAATTCTATTTTTATACTCAATTACACCAAACTACTTGCTTCTTCATCTACTATTACAATAATATTTGGATGTGTTCTTAATATGCTAGCAGGTACATTTTCTGTAACTTCTCCATGTATTGTATCATAAATTGCGTTTGCCTTTTGATTACCAGAAGCAAGAAGTATGATCTGTTTCGCCTCCATAATATTTTTTATCCCCATCGTAATAGAATAAGTTGGAACTTCATTTATTTGATTAAAAAATCTAGAATTTGCTTTTCTTGTATTTTCATCTAATTTTACAACATGTACCTCTGAAGAAAAAGAAGTTCCTGGTTCATTAAAACCTATATGTCCATTGGATCCAATTCCTAATATTTGAAGATGTATCACATTATTTTTTAATTTTTCATTGTATTCTATACATTCTTTATTTATATCTTTTGCAAAACCATTAGGAATATATATATTTTTTTTATTTATATTAATATTTTTAAATAGATGTTCATGCATAAAATAATGATAACTTTGTGAATTATTCTTATCTAATCCTATATATTCATCAAGATTAAAGGTTTTTATATTTTCATAGCTAGTTTTATTTTCATTATGATCTTTTATTAGCCTTTTATATAATCCTATAGGCGTTGATCCTGTAGCAAGCCCTAAGACAGTATCTGGCTTTTCTTTTATCAATGTAGTTACATACTCAGCAGCTATATCACTCATTTCTTCATAATTTCTTACTTTAATAATTTTCATAGTTTCTCCCCCTTCTGCATTTCCCTAATTCATTTATACTTTAGACATATTGCATAATACATGCAACTGACATAACTAAATATTTTAATTCACTGATTCAATATTTCATACATCCTATATGATGGGTCTATTATATGTATCTTTTGTAATTCCTCTAAACTTTCTTTTAAATAAGAAAAATGAGTACACCCTAAAATCAATGCCTCTGCCTCTACACTCCTAAAATAATCTAATAATTGATCTAATTTAAAGTCTTCAATCAATTTTTGTGGACTTCGTTTTTCTTCAATTGCTTCTACTAATTTTAGATTTCCTAATCCAATGATATTACACTCTATATTCTTTTTTTGAATTGAATTTTCTATTCCAGCACAACTTTGATTATTTGCTGCTATTACAGCAATATTTTTATATTTTACTGCTATTTCTTTATATACTTCTAATGGAGTAATCATTCTTATATTTTCTTCATTTTGAATATAATTCATATCAATCGCACAACTTAGAGAATTACAATAAATTATTATTTTTTCATATCCTTGTTCCTTTATTTTTCGAACCATATTTTGAACTATATCCTGCAATTGTTGTTGTGAAAGTATTTGAAGTGTAGATTGTTCCTTTGGGTTTTTAGAAATCGGAAAAAATCCAGCATCAAGTCCATACTCTTTTAAAAAATCTACTCCCATTTTTGTATCTACCAATGTTCCTGCAATCACAGCTACTTTCATAAAACCCAACTCCATTTCTGCTTTTTTGATATGTTTTTTTACTATATTTATTGAACTAATATCTGAACAATTTGAGGATATTCCCATTTTAAATGATGACGATCAAACAACTCATATCTTCCTTTTTTGTCTTTGCTACTTCCCTCATCCCACCAAATATACATAATATTTTTTTCTTTTGCAGCAGTTACATAATATTTTACCCATTCTAACCGAGCTTTGAGATTATTTTTATTCACAGCGCCAAATTCACTAATAATTACGGGTATTCGTTTAGAAATAAAATAATCATAAAGGTTATTCATAACCTCATCTATATCTTTTGTATTTTCTTTGCTCCACATTCTTGTACCATCTTTTTTCATTACAAATTCATAGGGAACATATTCATGAATAGATACAATGATACGTTTATCATTAGGTAGTATAAAATCCTCTAAAGCTTCTTGATCAGATGAATTACAATATGGTGCTATCATTAAATAACGTTTTTTATTTTGGTTTGGAGCTGATCGTATTGTTTCTACAAAAGACTCATTTAAATAATTTAGTACTTTTCTTGCTTCTTTAGTTCCAGCATTCCACTCAAACTCAGTATCTATCAATCTTGGCTCATTCATCGCTTCAAATATTAAATGATTATCATAATCTTTAAATTTTTGTGCTATTTGTTTCCATGTTGAACATAGAATTTTCTTTACGTTCTTTTGATTCTCATAAGTTGGTATAAACCATGGATCATGATGAATATTAATAATTGCATACATATCATTGTCTATTACATAATCGACAACTTCTTGTACTCTATCCATCCAATTTGAATCAATTATACCTTCTTCATCCATATGTTCATACCATGTAACAGGAATTCTGATGGTATTAAATCCACTAGATTTAATCTCATCTATAATTTCCTTTGTAGTAACAGGATTGCCCCAAAAAGTCTCATACATTTTGGGATCACCATTTCTAATGCCAGTTTTATGTACATCTAAAGAGTTTCCAAGATTCCAACCTACCTTCATTTTTTTTACAAATCGAATCGCTTCTGATTGATTATAAGTATAGATAAATAAAATAATAGATAAAATTAAAACAGCAACAATTATACAATATAATTTAGACAAAATCCATTTCCTTGAGTTCATCTGTCTTAGGTACTTTTGTATCATTGTTAGGCTCCTTTTTCTCTAATTTTAAACTTCTAACTTCTTCAATCCATTCTTCTAACAATTTTTGTTTTTCATCATTTGTATGGATTTCATCATAATTTTCAATTATATATAGTTTAATATTTTCTCTTATGATCCTTTCATATCTACAATTAAATTTTAGTCCATCTATTGGTATTAAACATATTTTTTCAGGTTGATCTTTTATCTTTAATGCAACGTATTTATAGTTGTAATTTACAATATGAGCAAAATCACCTTTTTTAGTCGCTACATCTATATTCATACTAATTCTTGGAAGTCGTCTATTATGGTAGAAAGTCTCCTTTGTTCTTTTAGAAATATTTAACCTCAAATCATCAAAGCTACTAAGAGACTCATCTAAATTTAAAGGCAATGTAGGAACTCTATCATATAATATTTGTAGATATTCTTTATAATAATTTCCTTTATCCGTTATATAAAATGCGTATTTCCAACCTGCTTTAATTTCTTCAACATGAACAATTCTTGCCTTCATTTTTGAGTAATATCTGTCTGTTGTAAGTTCAATATCTACATCATACTCATCATCAATATTAACAGGATCACTTAATAAAACTGAAATTCCTGTTTCTGAAAAATCTTTGGTTTTACATACAAAGATCTTAAATCTATCTTGTATTTTACAATCTACTTGTGCATGAACTCTTTCACTTTTTCTTCTAAGATCTCTTCCTTGTACAAAAAAAAGAGACATGACTAGATTAAATAAATTTATAAGTAACCAAAATAAAACAACTATTGGGTTTAATGATCCACTATCAAAAATAATGCGTATGCAATTGATAATCCCTATGACTGATAATACAATCAATAGTAAAAAAGGAATCATATATGCAACATTTTTGCCTTTTTCATTTTCCACTTCACCTTTTTTCGTAACTTTAAACTTTTTAAGGGTTATACCAAAAGTCTCTAAAAGAATTGGAAATAACATAAATGGAAACAAAAGTGTTTCATACACACTCGTCCATTTTGTAGTACGAATATTTTGACTCAGCATTTTTAATGATATATTACTAGTTATATACATAGGTAGCCAAAATATTAATACCTCTAACAAAGTACATTTTAATACAACATATCCAAAAGTAGCAAATAAAATAGGTGACATAATATATATTAGGCGTTTTATTGGTGCATACCAATACAAAATTGAAACTAAATAATTAATCTTTTGTCCTAATGTTAAATGCGGTGTACATACAATATGCATTTTTCTTCCTGTTGTAATTACACCTCTTGCCCAACGAATACGTTGTTGTATTAAGCTTTTTAAATCTGTTGGTGATAATCCTGAAGCTAACACTTCATTGATCGCATAACAAATGTATCCTTTTTTTTGTAACAACATACCTGTTGCAAAATCTTCTGTAATGGATTGTGTAAAAAAACCTCCTACATCTAGTAACGCATTCCTTGATAATACAGTATTTGATCCGCCATAAATCACACTATTTGTTTTATTTCTTGAAACTTGAATATCCTTATAAAAATAATCTTGTTCATTTGGAATCCTATTTTCAGAAAACAAGTTAAACTGAAATAAATCAGGATTATAAAAACTTTGTGGTGTTTGAACAAATCCAATTTTAATTTTATCTTCTTCCTTACGATTTTTGTTTTTCATTTCTGCATCGATAAAATACGGTACTGTTTTCATTAAAAAATCATGTTTTGGGATCATATCTGCATCAAAGGTCACAATCAAAGGAGATGATGTTACTCTCATAGCATTATTTAAATTTCCAGCTTTAGCTCCTTTATTATCTTCTCGATCTATATAATTGATCCCCATATCTTGTGCAAGTTCTCTTACTTGTGGTCTTTTACCATCATCACATAAATAAATATGAACTTTGCTTTTATCAGGATAATCCATATATAAACACCCATTTACTGTTTTAAACAATAAATCCGTTGGTTCAGTATATGTTGCAATAAATATATCTACATGAGGATACATATCAAGAGGAGCCTCTGGAATAGGCGGATTTTCAATTTTGTGCATATTAAAATAATGAACAGCCGCTTCTAATGCACCTAATACCTCTACAACAATCAAAGCTATCCCTGCAAGAAGTGATACCCTACCATATTCAGTCGGTATAGTATAAAAAATTCTCCAAAATAGATAAATACAAGTTAAAACAATATTAAGTATTAGCCATGTCCTATTTTTATATTTTCCTACATTTAATTTTATCATTTTAAAATATCGCCCCTTAATATTTTATACTCCTATTTTTATTTATCTATTTGGCATAGGAATATGAGTTAAAACCTCTCCATTACTATTAAAAATCTTATCTCCTGTCCCTGTATAAAAAATCTTAGTGTTGATCTCTTTACAGGTTTTCTTAATAATTTCATCTGCATCATATGATGTAACTACACCATATGTCGGTGATAAAGCTTTAATAAATTGTTCTGAGTAAATATTTGCTCTACCATGATGAGGGATTTTTAAAAGATCAATATTTTTCAAGTTCATAAGTAACATTTCTTCAAGTCTCTTTTTCTCTGCATCTCCTGTAAATAGCATTTTTACTTTACCATGCTTTATTAATGTAACTAATGAATAGTTATTATCTTTTTTATAGTGTGTTTCCATAGGTGGATATACTAGTAGTTTCATATTACCTACTATAAATTTACGATTTAACGTTGGATATATAATAGGAATACCTTGTCTTTTAGCTTCCTGATTCAATTTTTCAAGACGTTCATTTTTTTTCTGATAATAAGGTTGAATAATATTTTTCACTTCAAAATGCTTTATTATGTCTATCCCTGATCCAATATGATCTTTATCTGGATGTGTTAAGATTAAATATTCTATATTAGATACTTTTTTTTCTTGCAAATAATTTATAATCTTTTGTGCATCTTTTTTTTCCCCTGTATCGATCAATATATTCACTAATCCTTGCTGTATTAAAATAGAGTCTGCATCTTCTTTAAGAGCTAAAAAAGAAATTTCAACGGGTGTGTCTTGTGGCATACTGCTTGTATTTTTTAAGTGAATCATTCTATATCCATAAAAAATAATAGATATAAGAATCATCCAACGAAAAATATTTATTATTTTTTTATACATCCACTCATCCCCCCTATTTTCAACTACTCTATTTTATTTTTTTATTCATTTTAAAAAAAGTAAATGCTTCCTTTTTAATGTTATGAGGATACAATTCTATAAATATGTAATCAAAATAGTTCTCATTTATATATTTTTCAATATTTACCTCATTAGAAGTAGCCAGTGGCCAAATCATATGAATTTCACTACATAAAGGTGCTAAAAAAGAAAGTGTTGGTGAAAAATAAGAATCTCGTATGCATAATATTTTAAGCCCATTGGGATTATTATTATTTGTGATTTTATCCCATGGATTGATGGTTTCAATATATGTATCATACTTAGAAATAGAATAAATATTAGAAGAAGCTAAAAGCTGTAATTGTAATATGGCCTCTTCAAAACTACCTTTTTTATACTTTTTATCTCCATCAAGATCTTTTGCTTCCCAAATTAAATCTGTTTCAAATTTAGGTGTAATCAATGTAAAATCATCTAAATCACTATAATTAATTCCTACATTTCGTCCCATAGAACCAAGCATACTTTTTTTATATTGATATATATGATAATTATTCAGATCACGATAAAATCCAGTAGGGTCAAGCTCTATCCCATATCGACTTTCCATATCCTCTACTATAATACAAAATGCCAAAAAAGATGCTTCAATAGTCCAGTGATGATCTGTTTTATAAAAAAGTTTTTCATAAGGAAGTCCTGATTCTAATATTGGTTTTCGTAAATCTAATGTCTCCACCCCATTATTGTGAAGATAAAGCAAAAACTCATCTTGTATTTGGTTGGTATCACGAATAGGAATACCTTTATTAAATTTAGAGATATCTGGAACATATTTTCCTGGTGGATTCATAAATAAAATTTTAGTACCTTTGCTTTGAACATTTTCTTTTAACCTTCGTATTTGTTTTGCATATTCCTTTAATTCTTTATCATCTTCTTGATAAAAGCTTCCATAGTGTATATAACCATTTTGATCTTTTACATAACTCCAATTATTTATTTCATTTTTCCCCATCAGTTTTTGAAGGTATCCATAGATTTCAATAAACCTCATCTTACTCAACAATTGATCATTGGCTGTGTCTTCTACTTTACTAATAAGTTTTTTTATATCATCTAAATTTATTATTTTTCCATATTTCTCAAAAGTTATATTCATTTTATCCATTTGATATATAAAATTCATAATGCCAAAAGCAAATAATATAAAAAGAAATATCCCTGAAAATATATACTTTTTCATAAAAAAATGTTTCATATCTGTATCTCCTTTGACATCTTAAAAATTAAAATAAATAAATGGATTGTATGTACCTCTTGCTAAGTATGCAACACATATAATAAATAGCATAGTCATTGCAATCGGATAAGCAATATTGTATATACTTCCCATAAAAGACATCTTACGGTCTGCTAATAAAAAATTGGTCTTTCTTGCAATAGGTGTACATAATATAATTCCTAAGACAAACCACAAAATATTTTCTTTTAAAAATACAAGTGCCAAATCACTATAAAATCCATTATTATTCAGTCCAAACATATTCATAAAATATCTTCCAGCTTGATATAAATCAGTAGCTTTAAAAAGTACCCACCCACAAGTTACAATAAACATGGTATATACATGCATTGAAATTTTGTGTGAATTATTTTTATGATAATGCAAAAAATGTTCTGCTAGTATAAATATAAAATTCCACATTCCCCAAAATAAAAATGTCCAATTTGCTCCATGCCACATGCCTGTTAAAATCCATACAACAAATAGATTTCTCACCACTTTATCTTTACTTTTAACTCTTGATCCTCCCAAAGGAAAATACACATATTCTCTAAACCAAGTAGATAAGGAAATGTGCCATCTTCTCCAAAATTCTGTCATAGACTTTGAAATATAAGGATAATTAAAGTTTTCCTCAAACTTAAACCCAAACATCAATCCAAGTCCAATTGCCATATCAGAATATGCAGAAAAGTCGAAAAATATTTGTAATGTATAACTAATTGCGCCTAGCCATGCAAGCATAACCGGCACTTCATAAGATTGTTGACCTATTGTTGACCAATTAAAGATGTTATCTGCCATGATAGCAAAATTATTTGCCAATAACAGTTTTTTCCCTAATCCCGTTACAAAACGACATGCTCCTACAGAAAACTTTCTCCAACTGGATTTACGATTCCTAATTTGATTGACAATATTGTTGTATTGAATAATAGGTCCTGCAATTAACTGAGGAAAAAATGAAATATATAATCCAACGTAAAATGGATTTTTTTCTACTTTTGTTTTCCCTCTATAAACATCAATGACATAAGATAATGCTTGAAAAGTAAAAAAAGAAATACCTATAGGTAAAGACATCTCTACAGTAGATAACAAATCTTGTCCAAGTGTTTTTTCTACATTCTCTATTATAAAATTTAAGTACTTAAATACAACTAATAAACCAAGATTCATACAACAAGCCACAACTAATAATATTTTGACTGTTTTTTTCTCTTCACGATTTTTTTCAATTAAAAAACCAAACAATGTATTGAATAAAATTGAAAACAACATAATCAACACATAAATTGGCTCTCCCCATGCATAAAATAAAATACTAGAAATAAAAAGCCAAATGTTTTGTAATAATCTTGAAAAACTTAAGCTATAATAAACAAATATTACAATAGGTAAAAAATAAAATAAAAAAACTATACTTGAAAATAACATTGATCTTCTCCCATATAATAATTATTATGAATCTTTTCTTTGATAATAAAAAAGACTTATGATTATCCCTAACATACACACAAAAAAGCTTATTCTAAAAAACCATATCCAAAAGGGTGTATTTATTCCTTTTAAAAAGTATTTCACTTCTCCAAGCTTTTGCGGTATATTTTCTGCAAAAACTTTATTATTCGTGAAAAATATAGAGAAAATAACCAAAAATATTATAATAAGCATTGTGTGTTTTTTCATATTGATAATCTGCCTCCTACTTTTATCAATCTTATGAAAATGTAAAATTCACTCTTCTTTCATAAAAAGAAGCATAATCATTTGCTTTACATGCGTGATATATAAACAAGAGGAACAAAAAATATTGCTATTACCAATAGTAATATTAAATCTTTTCTGCTACTCCAATCTGTTTCCCATATTGTTTCTCCTTTTAATCCTTTTAATTTTTGGGGAATTATTTTTCCATGTTTTCTTAATATGGTTTTTAACTTATAGATCTCATGGTCATAATCTAAGATTTCACGATAAATCAAGTCATAATCTTCATCTTTATATGCTTTTAATGCATACTGATCTTGCTGTTTTCTAGGCTCATTCCAACGAGTCCATTCTCGTTCTTTTGCTGGGCCAAGATATTTTTGAATTTCTTCTATAGTATTCATAATATTTTCATCAGATAGGTATGTTCGTCTCAATTGTGAATAACGCTTTTCAAGCTTTTCTACAAAGGATTTGTCTTTTGTCAATCTATCAAACCATGGGGCAGTTTGAAATGCCATCACTTCTATTTTCATAGGTTCTTCAGTAAAATTATCTACTGCACCATCATAATCCCATACAGGTCCTATAGAAAGTTTTCCTCCTATATCTTTATACATATAGGTGGAATTATTACCTGCATCATAATTTCCGAAAAACTCATTGATCAAAAAATAATCTACAAAAGAGTCTACATTAATGTATTGGTTGTAATTGGAAAATTCCGTTTTTTTATCAGCGTATAATATTTTTTCTATTTTACTAATATCTTTTTCAATATAATCTATCATTTGAGGAGTTATATTATACTTACTAGGATAAATCAATCCAAGATATCCTTCACTAAGCTTATTTTTAGTAGCATATGTGTCTAACATAATACCTTCTTCATCATATCTATCTCTACGTACAATATAACTATTATACCTCTTTGTAGACTTATATTTAGAAATATTCACTCTATCTGGTCCTTGCTTAATACTTTCTCCTAAAAGATATACCCCTTGATAAGTATATATATCATTTTCTTTTGTCACTACTTCACAATACTTTGTATCTGGAGTATACATCATAAACTGCGATGCAATTTTATAAGATAAATAATTTCTCATCATACTTTTATCAGTCATAGTGCCATTAAGCACCCACTCATGATCTTTACCCATATCTAGTAATGATAGTTCATTTTTTTGTTCTGTTTGCGTTACCAATTTTATTAAATATTGAGGCTTTGCATAATTCATTGATGTATTACCACGTCGTTTTATTTTAATTTTACTTTTATTTGCTGGAATATCTGTTATTTGATTAAACTCTCCATTATCTATCACCTCTATAGTTCCATCTATATAAGGTTTGATACCTTTAATTGGTTCATGTATTAGTTTCTGAGGGTTAAATTTTGTACTTATAGGTGGGTGTATCCCTTTCGTGTCAATAATGACTATTGGTAAATGAGAAGAAAAATCACTTTTTAACGTAAAATCTTCATTTAAATATTTAAGGGCATCATCTTTCTGTTTTTCACTCATCAATACTTCTCTATAAACATTTTTAATTTTTAGATCAGCTTTTTTGTTGTTATAAATTGTTATACTCAATGGTAGGATAAGACTTAGAACAATTACTATTAAACTAATTATTCGTCTATTTGCCATTAGCACCATCCTTTATCTATTGATCTCATCATTTTGGCATACAATATTTACATTCACAATACCTTCTTTTTTATAAAGTATATCTGAGATACATTCTTCATTTTTATTTGCAGCATCAATCATTGCTTGTGATAGCTCAAATATATATTCTACTGTTTCCGCTGAAGTATTCTTTACTCTTAAACGAGCTTTTCCTTTATATTTGTCATTTGCAATTTTTTCAATATATTCTGCACATTCATATTTCCCTCGAATAACCAATAAGTAGCGATCATTATTTTTAACTATTCCAAATATTAACATGAATAAAAATATTATAGATGTACCTACTCCTGCAATCATAAAATCTGAAACACCACAACATATCCCAACAGCAATACACCAAAAAATATAAGCTGTATCTCTTGGATCTTTAATAGCTGTCCGAAACCTAACAATAGATAAAGCACCTACCATACCCAATGATAAAGCAATATTATTTCCAATTATATTCATAACCAAAGTCGTAATAAGGGTAAGCATAACTAAAGATACATTAAAACGTGCACTATATACTTCCCCAGAGTGTGAAAAATAATAAGATATATATATAACAACACCTAAAACCAGTGCCACTAAAAAACTCAATACAACATCCTGTAATGTTAATGCACCAGTATTTGTAACTAAATAGTCAAACAATTCTTCTTTCATAGTTTCCTCCTTTTTTATAAACTTTGACCCTCTATACATAACCCTTTATATAATTGTTAAAAGGAAATACCATTAACCTTACTCATGCTTCTAGCTAAAAAATATTTGCTATTTGAAGTGGATATTTTATTACATGCAGACAACAAATCTTTAACATAACTTAATAAAAATCTATTATATTTTACTTCTAATGTTACATTATCAAAATGGCTAACAGGATATAAGTTTATATTTGTATGAAATAGGTCAAAATTAATTTCTGTAGCTTCGATACATGCATCTAGCGTGATACGAATATCATTTTCTGGAACAAAAAATGCAGTTCTTTTGTACTCAACAATACATTTTGGTCTATATAGTTCTTTCATCATAAGAAAATACAACTCTTGTGCAAAAGAATCTTTATAATACAGTAAGCATTCATATTTACCCGTTATTAATTCTAGTGCATGTTCCTTAGAAATAGTAAGTGAGCGTTTCCTCTGATGATCTCCTACTTTCTCTTTCATCTCCAATTTTGCATTTTCTTGGGTTGGTGAATAAATACGCAAACGAATTTTTTTACGATATTCATATCCTTCCTCTTTGTCCATATAATCTGTATCATCTATTGTATCAAAATATAAGGATCTTACCATATATCCATCATAAGAAGAGTTATGTACATCTTCATGGAGAACTTTTGACAACAATTCGTACAAATTACAAGCTGTCATTTGAGATATAATATATTTCTTTTCCTTTCTAAAAACATCTATTGTTCTCATCAATTCATATACACATCCTTTCTTTAGTATATAATAAATATATTTAGACTATTATTATACAATGGTTAGACTTATGTCTGCAATTAATATCAACAATTACAATATTTTTCATTTTATTCATATTTATGAGATATAATTAAATTATTAAAATTTAATTATATATTTACTATATTCAAAAAGACATGATATTTACCATGTCTTTTATATTGGCTATTATTACTTTCTTGCTTCTTTATAAAGGTAATTTTAGACTAAATTTAGCACCATTCCACTGACTTTCACTTGCTAGTACTTCTCCTTTATGTTTATTTGTAATAATATCATAAGCTATGGCAAGTCCTAATCCTGTTCCTTCTCCTAATCCTTTTGTTGTAAAGAATGGCTCAAATAATTTATCTTTTACTTCATCAGAAAATCCCATTCCATTATCTGATATTTCACAAACTAGATATTCATTTTCCTTATAGGTATCTATTCTTAAAATATTACTATTTTTTTGTTCTTCTCCTAAAAGTTCTTTCTTCTTATTCATTTCATAGATAGAATTTTTAAGGATATTCATAATTACTTGGCTGATCTCTATTTTATTACACAATACATAAGGTAAATTTTCTAACAGATTTAGTTGTATTTCATCAAATACCATCATATCAAAGCTTAATATCTCTATTACATATTTTATAATTTCATTAAAATCTTCTTTATTTAAACCTATTGGTTTTAACAGTTCCTGACTTTGACTTAGCTTTAACATTTCTTCTTGCTGAATAATTTGAGCTTTTAAACTATGTATATGCTTTTGATGCTTGCTTAACTCTTCATTGGCAGTTTGAAGTTTTTCTTCATTTTCAAGTCTTGAAAAAGCTCCTGAAAATATTTCAGAAGTAATTCGCAACACCAATTGACATTCTTTATTCCATTTTTTATTTTCAAATATATTATCTAATCCTATATATCCTCTTAAAATATCTTTATTAAAAATAGGTAAAACAATTAAAGATTTTATACCTTGTTCTAGTAGAATTTCTTTTTCTACTTCTGCTTCTAAAGGCATTTTTTTTATATCTTCAATAATAATCATTTCATTTTTTTTCAAATTTTCCATCCACCAAGGACAAATATCCGTACTCATATTTTGAAGATTGTTTTTTTCAGAGCTAATACCTTTATCGCACCATTCATATACATTATCCATATACTTTAGATTATCTCTAAACAAAAATATGTACGATCTAGAAGATTCCATACCTTTTCCCAAATCTTCTAGTGCTTTTTCAATTAAATATTCTCTTCCTAAATTAAGATTCATCAGTTTTGATGAAATCTTTGAAATAATCTTTTCAAATATTTTAGATTCTACACTACAGCTTTCATTTATTTCTTTTAATTGCATAATTATCGCCCCCTTGTATCATAAAAATAATTTAATAAAATTTTATTATTTATATCATATCCGTCATTAAAAATGAATGTTCATTTTTAATATATATATACGAATTCCATTGTAGTATAATTTATTTTATTATACTACATTTTTAAATTTATTTGTTATGATACAAAAGTAGTATTTGTTATATTATTCTATTTTTATTTTTTACCAACATTATTATACTTCTTCTTTCTTTTGAAGAAATTAACACTCTGTTTAAAACTTCTCTACGATTTTAAATTTCTTCTTGCAAGTTTTTTCAGAATTACCCCATATATATCCTTTTGAATGATTTTTTCACTATTGTAATTAAATTTTTCATCCAAAAACTGCTTGATCTTGAATCTCTATATATTTTTCAAGATCTATCAATGAATTTGTGATGAGTTCATAAACAAGATACTCAGGAGAAATTGTATCTATAAGCTTTTTTACTATAGAATCTGTAAAAGGTTTATGATGATCTATATTAAAAATATGCATAAATACTTCATCACTAATAGGTCCTAAATGAAAATTTTTAGAATTATGCTTTTGAATTTGTTCTTTTACATATTCTCCTGATAAAGAACAATTCAGATGTATTCCCTTGATTAGATTTTTCAATTCTCCTAGCTTATTAATAGTATCTATAATATACTCTACTCCTTCTTTTTCATCCTTTAAATCAAGATTAGTATTCATTAAATGTGCAGTATCCAACATAAATCCTTTATTTTTATAATCTACTTTCTCTAGTAACCTATATGCCATATTTTTATCTAACATATGAAATCCTGGCCACCACATATTTTCAAATAATAATGTTACATTCGTATCTAAACTTCTAAACACTTCATTGAGTAATTCTGCTGCTGCATCGATGACCTCTATATCTGAATAAGTAAAATTATAGTTATAAGTATGTTCCACCTCTACATGAGCTACATGAAAAACTGCATATTCTGCACCGATTTTATTGATCATATCAATTTCTTTTTTGTAATGATTGACCATCACTTCTCTTTTGGTACCCCCATAATATTTTTCTATAAGGTCCATTCTTTTAAATTGTCTTAAAAGGCCTTCTTGATCACTTTTCCAAAAATTAAGCCAAGTAGGATAATACTTTAGATGTACTCCTTTAATCATATCTTTTGATAAAATATCTTCTTTCCATCCTATTGGATAAAGTAGTTCAATGCCATCCATCCTATTGTTTTTTAAAAATTTTTTTATTTTTTGTCTATTATGATCAAATCTTTCAAGATCAAAATTATAGGTGGATAAATTTATAATTTTAAACAATGCAGCTCATCTCCCTTTTCGTGTTATATACCATATATGTAAAATTGTACCATATATATTTATTTTTTTATATAAATCTCTAAAATAGATAAAACCAGGTAAATTATACCTGGTTTTATCTATTTTCACTTATTTATTCATAATTTTAGTATATTTTATACAGATTTTTGTTGAATCCATTTTGCTATTCTAGGAGCTACCTCTTTTTGAGATTTTGAACTTACATACATTCCTATATGTCCTACAGAAACTTCATACATTTCTTTATCTTTACTAGAAACATGATCGTTTAGTGGTATACTTGCAGATGGAGGTACCAAATGATCGTACTTTGCATAAATATTTAAAAGTGGCATTTTGATATTTTTCAAATCAACTTTATGCTTTCCTATTTCTAGCGTTCCTTTTACTAATTTGTTTTCTTGATATAAATCTTTTATAAACTGTCTAATAGTATCTCCTGCTTGATCTGGACTATCGAATATCCATTTTTCCATTCTCATAAAATTCCTTACAATATCTGGAGTATCTATATTCTCTAAAATACCTACATATTTATCTAACATCAATTGAAATGGTTTTAGCATCATATATCCTGTATTCATTAAATCTCCTGGAATATTTCCATATGTATCTACCATATTATCAATATTTAAGTATTTTCCCCATTTAAAAAGCAATCCCTCATCTTTACTAAAATCAATAGGTGTAACCATTGTTACAAGATTTTTTATCTTTTCAGGGTGAATTGCTGAATAAATTGTTGAAAAAGTCCCTCCTTGGCATACTCCTAAAAGATTTAATTCTTTCGTTTTGTGTTCCTCTAAAATATATTCTACTGCATTGTCTATATATCCATTGATGTAATCATCCATAGTTAGATACATATCTTCTTTTGTTGGATAGCCCCAATCTACAATATATAAATCTAAACCTTGTTCTAATAAGTTTTTAATCAAACTTCTATCTTGCTGAATATCCATCATATACTGACGATTTACAAGAGCATATACAATTAGAGTTGGTACTTTGCATGGCTTTTTCACTAAAGGCTTGTAGTGATAAAGCTTCATTTTATCTTCTTCATAAACAAGCTCTTTTTCTGTAGCATCACTTTCACGGTCATCTATATTCATCAAAACATTCATGCCTTTATACATTTTGTTTTGCATATCCATCATTTCTTTAATGGTTTTATCTATATTAATAAATTCCATGGATCATATCCCCCTTATATTCATGATTGTTATGCTTTTTTTGATTTATTTTCTTGATTTTTATTCATATCTTTAAGCTCTTTTTTCAATTCCTTTACTTCTTTTTTTAAATTATATACAGTCTTATAAAGACTCTTCATCTCTGTATTTGTAGGTATAGGAAAAATTTCAAGCCTTTTTTCAAGAATTTTATCAAAATTTTTCTTAAAACACATACTCTCATCTACAAGCTGTCCTAATAAACTTGCAAACTCATCTGTATTAAACAATGCAGTATAAGCTTTTTCATTTTCTTTCCACCAATATTCATAAAACTCTTTAAATGTTTTAGGCTGTTCTCCTTTTTGTAATAATTCCATGTAGTTTTTCGTAATATTTTCCATGGTTTCTATTCCTACTTGATAAATACTTCCATTAAAAGAATTCATGGTATTCATATACTTCATCCATGTATCTATCCCTTTCATAGCTTCTTCATAGTCAGCTTTACTCATACCCATCATTGGCATATTAAATATTTTTCCAAAGGTTTTTTCATAATTTTCTCTCCAAAGCTTTGTATATTCCAAAACTCCATTTTGATCTCCTGCATACATTTTATTAGCTGACTCTTGAAATGCTTTCATATTTTCCATCCAAGGCTCCATAAACTTCTCTGTTGTATTTACATATGTTTTATATAGCTCTAATGGATCTTTTAAAATATTTTGTAGCGACTCTGGTAAATAAGTAGTAAAATGATCTGCCATATTATTCATATAATCTGTTTTCCAATATTGTAAAAAATCTCCTATATTTTTTTGGCCAGATGTCATACTACTCATATCTTTCCAAAAATCATATACTTTATGATATGTATCCATACCTTTCATCATTTTTTCAAAAGCATTTTCCGAAGAAATATCTCCAAACAATTTCATATTGTGTGCAAAAATATCATTATTCATTTCCATCCAATTCTTAAAATAATCTGTATATCCATTTTTTTTACTTTTGTTATCTTCTTTATTGCTTGTACCTTGCCATGATTTTAACATCTTATTTTGAGTATCCATCCATGTTCCTATCATATTTGTAAAGTTTTCATTAAAATACACTGTTATTCCCCCTTATAATTTTTTAACTACTGCTTGTCCTTCTACAAGTTTTTCATTAAATTGATTTGTAACCATCGTATGCAGGATTAATATTTTTTTTTCATCTTTTTTTTCAATTACCTCTACTGTCGCTGTTAAAATATCTCCCATATAAGCAGGTGCTAAAAATTTCAAATTTTGACTCATATATATTGTATTAATTCCTGGCAGTTTTGTTCCTAAAACTGCTGAAATCAATGATCCACTTAACATTCCATGAACTATTCTTTTTTTAAATATACTCTTTTGAGCAAATCTATCATCTAAATGTAATGGATTTTTATCATCTGTAATACTTGCAAAAGTTACTACATCCTCTGATGTAATTTGTTTTGTAACACTTTCTTTTTCTCCTATAAAAATGGATTCATACGATCTATCCTTTATTTCTTCCTCATATGCAAAATCATACATTTTTAATACCATAAATCATCCCCCTACATTTTATTTTTTATAATTTTAATACATGTTATTTCATTTTTATCCTTTTTTTATAACTTAAAACACTTTTTATTTTGAAAATTTATACTTTTCGCTTTTTAAATTTAAAGAATTTTTACCCTTGTTTTTCTTCTCTAAACATAATTTAAAGTTTTTATTTTAAGATAATTTCGAATAAAGTTTTTATTATACTATTAGTTTACGAATTAGGACTTAATATGTACACTTAAACCACTTAAAATAATTTAAGTGGTTTAAGTGATTTATAACTAAAGTACTACTCCTCCATCAACATTCAATACAGTTCCTGTAACAAAGCTCGCTTCATCTGATGCAAGAAATAAAAATGCATTAGCAATGTCAATAGGCTGTGCTAATTTTTTTAATGGAGACTTCTCTTCCATCATTCTAATTACATTCTGAGGCATTTTTTCTATCATTGGGGTCAAAGTAAATCCTGGAGCTACCGCGTTAGCTCTTATTCCATATTTACCCAACTCCTTAGCCCATGTTTTTGTCATACCAATTACACCCCACTTTGAAGCAGCATAGTTGGTTTGACCAAAGTTTCCGTAAACTCCTACAACAGAAGATGTATTTAATATAACTCCATATCCTTGTTCTTTCATTACTTTTGCAGCACTTTGCCCACAATAAAATACTCCTTTTAAATTCACATCTATAACTTGCTCCCATTGATCTTCAGTCATTTTTTCTAATTTAGCATCTGCTGTAATCCCTGCATTATTAATAAAAACATCTATTTTTTTATATTTATTTATAATATCTTTTACCATTTCATCTACTTGATTTTTATTGGTAACATCTACTTCTTTTCCTATAGCTTCTCCGCCTATTTGCTTAATTTTATCTACAACACGTTCTACATCTGATCCATTTCTATCTATTACTACTATTTTTGCTCCTTCTTCTATAAATCTTAAACAAACAACCTCTCCAATTCCTCTTCCTCCTCCTGTAACAACCACTACTTTGTTTTTTAATCTCATAAAAATCCACCTTTCCTTTTATCTATCTTTCTCATTTAATTTATATCAAAATTTTTTTCTGTAATAAGTTTATTATTTTTTATAAAACAAAAATGGCCCATAATAAAAGATATAAATATCTTTTATTATGGGCCATTTAAATTGCAAATATATTATTTGATTTTAATGGTTATTCCATAATTTATTTTATTTTCATATGAATTATTATATACTTAATATAAAAACAGCTTATATATACATATATCTATTTTTATTCATTAAGATATATTTTATTTATGTAGATTATATTATCATATTATATACTATTGTGTCAAATTAATTAAACATATTCATATACTATAAGTATGATTTCGATCAATTTTTGAATTATTTTACAATATTTATTCTCATGAGACTAAATATATGTTCATTTAAAAAATAAATCATTTTTTAAAAACACGCTATTCTTATAAAGCCTCTTTACTAATATACAACTTGTTCTTTTTTTTCAATATTTTTAAACGCTACAGATAACATCAGCTTGATTCTATTGATTTGATTTACTTCACTTGCCCCTGGATCATAATCAATAGGAGTAATATTTGCATGAGAATAAGTTCTTCTTAATTCCTTTATCATTCCTTTTCCTGTAATGTGATTAGGAAGACAAGCAAAGGGTTGTAGACATAAAATATTTTCTACTCCACTTTCAATAAGTTCGATCATCTCTGCTGTTAAAAACCAGCCTTCGCCTGTTTGATTAGCTAGCGATAAATGTTTTTTTGCCTTCATTGCCAGTTCTTCAATTGTATTTGGAGGAGTAAATCTCCTGCTTTTAGATAGTGCTTTTCTCATAGTTTTTCTATAATATTCTATAATTTTTATAGCAGTATCTCCCTTAATCATGTCTAAAAAAGTACCTGCTAATATTTTGTATTGTACTTTATAGTCAAAGGCACAATATAATAAAAAATCTATCAAATCTGGTACAACAGCTTCTGCACCTTCTTTTTCTATCAAATCTACTACATGATTATTTGCACTTGGATGAAACTTTACCAAAATCTCCCCTACTACTCCTACCTTTGGTTTAATTATATCTTCATCTGTTAAAAAATCATCAAAATCTTTTACGATATCATATATGTTCTTTTCAAATTCTTTTTTCGAAGCACTGCTTAACGATTTTTTACATTTTTCTACCCAGTACTCATAAAGCTCATTAGCAGAACCTTTTATTTTTTCATAAGGTCTTACTTTATACAATACCTTCATCAATAAGTCTCCATACACAAGACCCATCATCAAATGATGAATTAAAGATGGAGTAAGCTTAAATCCAGGATTTTTTTCAAGTCCTGACATATTCAAAGAAATTACTGGTACATTTTCTAAACCTGCATCACATAACGCTTTTCTTAAGAATGCAATATAATTGGTTGCTCTACAGCCTCCTCCTGTTTGCGAAATAATTACAGAAGTAGAATCTATATCATATTTTCCAGATTTCAAAGCCTCTATAATCTGTCCTATTGTCATAATGGCTGGATAACAAGCATCATTATTCACATAAGTAAGTCCTTCATTGATGGTAGAATCTTTCACTTTTTCTAAAAGCACTGCATCATATCCTGCCCGATCTAATCCTACTTTTAAAAATTGAAAATGTATAGGAGACATCTGAGGAATCAATATAGTATGCTTTTTCTTCATTTCTTTTGTAAACAATATTCTTTCAGAAGATTTATCTATTTTTTTAGGAATAAAATTTTTCTTCTCTCTCTCTTGAATAGCTGCAACCAAAGAACGAAGACGAATTCTTACTGCTCCTAAGTTATTGATTTCATCTATTTTTAAAACTGTATAAAGTTTTTTATATTCTTCTAATATTTCTTGTACTTGATCTGTTGTAACTGCATCCAGTCCACAGCCAAAAGAGTTTAATTGAACTAATTCAAGATTATTATGTTCTGCTACAAAAGTAGCAGCTGCATATAATCTTGAATGATATACCCATTGATCTACTACTCTTAAAGGTCTATTTGGCTTTTTTAAATGACTGATAGAATCCTCTGATAAAACTGCAAATCCCAAGCCTGTAATAAGCTGAGGGATTCCATGATTGATTTCAGGATCTATATGATAAGGCCTTCCTGTAAGTACGATCCCCTTTAGATTTTTTTCTTTTAAATATTTTAAAGTCTCCTCACCTTTTTTCTTAACCTCTTCTTTATAAGCATCCCATTCTTGATAAGCCAATTGTAACGCTTTTGATATTTCTCCCTTTGAAATGTTTTCATTCTTTAATGCTTCTACTAATCTTTTCTCCATTTTTTTAGGATGATCAATTGGTAAAAAAGGATGATAGAATATAACTTCCTCGCCCCTTAATTCATCTATATTCGCATAAATAGTCTCAGCATATGAAGTAACTACTGGACAATTATAATGATTTCCTGCTTCTTTGTCCTCTTTTTTGTTAAAAGGAATACAAGGATAAAATATTTTTTTGACTCCTCTTTGCAGTAAATTCATAATATGCCCATGAACTAATTTTGCAGGATAACATACAGATTCAGAAGGAATAGTCTCCATCCCAAATTCATAAAGCTCTTTTGAAGAACGTCCAGATAATATAACTCTATATCCTAACTCATTAAAGAAAGTAAACCAAAATGGGTAATCCTCATACATATTCAATACTCTAGGCAGTCCTATAATACCTCTTTTTGCTCTTTGTTTTGACAAAGGATTATATTTAAATATTCTTTTATATTTGTATTCATATAAGTTTGGGATTTTATTTTCTAGTTCTTGAGTACCTGACCCCTTTTCACATCTATTGCCAGAAATAAATTCTCTTCCATCTGAAAAATGATTGATTGTAATTAAACAATTGTTTCCACAAAGTCCGCATCTTTTCATCGAAGTTTCAACTTTGAAGTTTTCTAATTCTTCTTCTCCTACAAATGTAGTTTTATGTCCACTTTTGTATTTTTCCTTTGCAATGAGTGCTGCTCCAAAAGCTCCCATAATTCCTGCAATATCAGGTCTTACTACTTCTTTTCCTATGATTTGTTCCATAGCACGAAGAACTGCATCATTATGAAAGGTACCTCCTTGTGCTACCACACGATCTCCTAAATCCTTTGGATTTCTTAATCTTATTACTTTGTATAGAGCATTTTTAATCACAGAAATAGCAAGACCTGCCGATATATCTCCTACATTCACGCCTTCTTTTTGTGCTTGCTTTACCCTAGAATTCATAAATACTGTACAACGAGTTCCTAAGTCTACAGGATTTTTAGATCTTATAGCTTCTTTTGTAAATGTGAATACATCCATATCTAGTGATCTTGCAAAGGTTTCAATAAATGACCCGCAACCTGATGAGCACGCTTCATTAAGCATTATAGATTCTATACTTCCCTCACGAACCTTTAAGCTTTTCATGTCCTGTCCACCAATATCGATCACAAAATCTACTCCTGGTAAAAAAAAGTCTGCTGCTTTATAGTGAGCTACTGTTTCTATTTCCCCTATGTCTATTTTAAGGGCTGCCCTTAATAAATGTTCTCCATATCCTGTAACAGCTGTATGTATAATTTTTGTATTTTTATTTATTTTTTTGTATAGATCTTTTAATGATTCAATGCTAGATTCTAATGGTTTTCCCATATTACTTCCATAAAATGAATATAAAAGAGCACCATCTTCATCAATGAGTGCAATTTTTGTAGTAGTAGATCCTGCATCAATACCCAGATATGCATTTCCCCTATAAGTTTTTATATCTACTTTTTTCACTTTATGTTTTTCATGTCTATTTTTAAATGTTTCATACTCCTCTTGACTCTCAAACAAAGGAGGAATTTGTTGATTTTCTTCTTCCCATTTTATATCTAAATTTGGTATTTTATCATATAGATTTTTAGCCAAAATAGGCTCTTCTTCTTTAGAAGATAAGGCTGCTCCCATAGCTACAAAATATTGAGAATCCTCAGGAAAAATTACTTCTTTGTCCTTCATCTTCAAGGTATCTATAAATCTAGTTCTAAGTTCTGATAGAAAGTGTAATGGCCCTCCTAAAAAAGCTACTTTTCCCTTTATAGGTCTTCCTTGTGCAAGTCCACTAATGGTTTGATTGACTACTGCTTGAAATACTGATGCTGCAATATCTTCTTTGGCTGCTCCTTCATTTAAAAGAGGTTGTATATCTGTTTTTGCAAATACTCCACATCTTGAAGCAATGGGATAAATGATTTTATGTTTTTTAGCTAGTTCATTAAGTCCCTTAGGATCTGTTTGAAGAAGAGCTGCCATCTGATCAATAAAAGCTCCTGTGCCGCCTGCACAAGTTCCATTCATCCTCTGCTCTAAAGATTCTCCAAGATAAGTAATTTTTGCATCTTCTCCTCCTAATTCAATAGCTACATCCGTCTTTGAAATCATTCTCTCAATCGCACTACTACATGCAATTACTTCTTGAATAAAAGAAACTTTAAATTTTTGAGCTAAATTTAGTCCTCCAGATCCTGTAACCATAATAGTTATAAGATGATTTTTAAGAATTGATTTTGCAGACTCTAATATATAAATAACTGTATGTTTAATATCAGAAAAATGTCTTACATATTCTTTATATAAGACATCTCCTTGTTCATCTAATACAACTAATTTTACTGTTGTTGAACCAACATCAAGTCCTACTCTGAGAACCTTATCCATCTTTGCTCCCCCTATTTATACTATCTATTTTATGTTATCAAATAAATTCTTTCTTTTTTACAATTTATATAAACATATCATTCTTTAAATATAGACATTTTTGTTACTTATCTTGTTATACATATATTACCCATCATGATAATATATTCAATCATATCTTTCGTTATTTAAAGTGTCAATCTCCTATTTTGTTCAAAAATGGTGTTTTTAAAAAGAAAACATCCTCTGCTATAGCATAAGATGTTTTACATTCTTCTAATCAACGTTTTTCTTAATCATTCATATTTTGTAAGAAAATTCTCTATTTAGAAAATTTTGATCGTAACATTACTACAATCCGATTTCATAGATTTTATATGCACTTGTCCTTATTCTATTTTATATTGTTACATTTTATTATTCTTACATATACTATACTAAAGATCATTCTCATATATTATTATTTTTTACAAATCTACATTGTCGAAAATTGTAGATAAACCTCGTGTGTTATGTTATGATGTTGAAAAAAAGAAAATATAATTTTCATTGATCATAGAAAGGACTGACAAAGAAAGTATGCCTACTGATCAAACATCTTTGGATGTTTCTACCCTTATTAATAAAAATGAGTGGACAAAAAAAATATTGGATTATGGGTGGATAGGCCTTGGCTTATCTTTTTTAGGGGCTTGTATAAGTTATTTCTTATATCATAGGGGCAATATCCATTATATTCAATATCATATTCTTTTTCCTACTTTTCTTTTAGCTATTTTAATTCTTATAACAGAGGTATTATTAAAAACTTTTGATCCTTTTCAAGATAAAATTATCATTATAACTAGTTGTATTTTTATAAGCATACTATCCTATTTTCATATGGAATCTCATATTCTAAAATCTGCTTATATACTCTCTATGCTCATCTCTGTATTTTATTTTCAACTTAAAAATGTAATTTTCGCACTATTGTTAAATATTTTTTTTATAGTGATTACTTTTTTGATTCATCCTTCGACGTCTCAAACAGATTTTACGCAAGATTTGATCGTTATTATTCTTTTACTAGTTATGAGTTTTTTCATTTGTAAAGGGATCTTAGAAAAAGAACAAACTATATTGTACCACACTTACAAAAATATAAAATCTAGGCAAGAACTTTTAATTCAAAATATTTTCTTAGAAAAAGATTTAAAAATAGATAGACTTACTGGACTTTATAATCATAGATCTTTTCATGAATATTTAGATATTTTACTAGAGCAAGCCGATCAACATCCTTTTTCTATTCATCTTGCTATACTCGATATTGATAATTTTAAAAAAATCAATGATGAATATGGCCATAGAATAGGAGATATAATATTAGAAAGAATAGGTAAAATTATAAAAGACAATTTGTCTCCTAATGATTTTCCATTTCGATATGGAGGTGAAGAGTTTGCTATTTTATTTACAGATGTAAATACTGCTTTTGCTTACATGATGGTTGAAAAAATTCGTTCTATTATTAGCAATACCTGTCATAAAGAATTAAATGGACAATCTATCACCATAAGTATTGGTCTTGAATATTTTCAAAGTGGAATGGATAAAAAAACACTATTTGAAAATGCAGATGCTTATTTATATTTAGCAAAAAAAAGAGGAAAAAATAGAACTGTTATGAATAATTTATAACAGTTCTATTTTTTCATATCGTAAATCATAAATTGTATACTTTTGTATCCATTCCACTCATTTATTTTTGGATAGCCTACTAAGTCTAGTGTATCAGAAGATTTAAGATGATCTTTGTAATTTGCTGACATAGAAAATCCAATAGCTGTAATTTCATTATGATCATTACAATGTGTTCCTTTTATTCTTAAATGTTCATTATTCTTGCCCATAGTCACTTGCTCCTTGTTTTTCACTTCAATATTAGGTAGTAAAAAGCAAGGTCTTTCATTCTCCATTCCAAAAGGCTCTAACTTCTTTAATAAATCTACTAACTTTTCAGTCATATAAGAAGGTTTTAATATAGCATCTACTTTTATTTTTTTAATGAAAGTATTTGGAAATTTTTGTTGTATTTCTATTGCCTGTTTATTAAGTCTTTCTCTAAGTATCTCTAATTTACTTTTTTCAATAGAAAAACCACAAGCATTTTTATGTCCTCCAAATTTTAAAAATAAGTCACCACACTTTTTCATCTCTTCATAAATATCCATATCCTCAATACTTCTTCCGCTTCCTTTTAAAATTCCTTCTTCATGAGAATGTGTTACAATCAAAGTAGGCTTATAATAAAGATCTCTAATTCTTCCTGCTACAATTCCTATTACTCCTTCATGTGTTTTTTCTGAATCTACAACTAAAAAAAGATCCTCTTTATATTCTTTTTCTACTTTTTCTTTACAAATTTCAAGTCCCTTTTCTTGAATCTTTTTTCTTTCATGATTACAATCTACCAAGTGTTTTACAAGCTTTTGTATTTCTTGTTGATCCTTACTTAAAAGAAGCTTTACTCCTGCTTTTGCATCATCAATTCTTCCACTTGCATTAAAATGAGGAGCCAATACAAAACCAATATGACCTGATGTGATTTCTTTATCTGAAAGCCTTACTTCTTCAATAAGATTTCTAAGTCCTGGCCTTTTCATGCTATTGATAGTTCTTAATCCATATTTTAAAAGAGTTCTATTTTCGTCTATCAAAGGAACCACATCTGCAACAGTGGCAAGTGCTACTATATCCAATACATCTGCCAAATATTTTTTAGGAGCATTTAAAGTCTTTTGTATAGCTTGTGCGAGTTTAAATGCAACTCCACATCCACATAAATACAAAAAAGGATACATGGAATCTTTTTGTTTTGGATTTAAAATCAAGCAATCTGGAACAATATCTGATAAATTATGGTGATCCGTTACAATAATCTCCATCCCTAATGATTTTGCTAAAGCAACTTCTTCTACCGATGTAGCTCCACAATCTACTGTAATAATTAGTTCTGCTCCTTTTTGATGAATTTCTTTTATTGCATCCCCATTAAGACCATATCCTTCTTCCTCTCTTAGAGGAATATAATAATGAAGATTATTTGTAAAATGACTAAAAAACTCCATCAGCAATGAAATACTGCTAATTCCATCAACGTCATAATCCCCATAGATCCAAATACTTTTTTTTTCTTGTATAAAATATATTATTTTTGCTACAATTTCTTTCATATTTTTCATCAAAAAAGGATCATATGTCTTTTGAGGCTTTGAAGATAAAAATTCTTCAATTTCATCTTTATTTGTAATTCCTTTTTTCCTAATAATGCTATATATAATCTCTTTTTCATCTTTTAAATTTTTAAAATCTATATCTTCATTCACTTCCCAACTCGTTTTAAACATAAACTGCCCTCCTTCATATATAAGTAAGCGTAAATGCTAATACACATAGAAATGAAACTTCAAATTTATTAAAATAAAAGC
>NZ_RYYS01000030.1 GCF_004138215.1 Anaerophilus nitritigenes | reverse complement strand
TACACCTTTTTTTCTTACTATTGCTTGTAACTCTTTACATTCAATATTGAAAAGTGGCATATTGTTTTCTAAATCTGTAATTCTATTGTCAATTTCAGTAGTACGTTGATCTATTACAAATATGGCTTGTAATTCTTTACTAAACTGTGGAAATTGCTGTTTTACTTGTTTTTCACATTCAATAAAATAATTTCTATATAGATGAGATTTTTCTGTTCTTGCCATCATTGCTATATGTTTCGCAAAATCTAAAGTTATTGCAAAATCTAGAGTTTCATTACCTTCCTCATTATGAAGAACCCCTACCCAATCAAGATTTTCTTTGAAAAATTCATTTTTTTGTATATTAGTTGGATACCATCTTGCCCAGTTTTGTTTTCTTAACCCTAATCCTATGTATAATTCCTTTGCAGATACTAATTGCTTTCCATTTTCGTTTTTTATATTGATTAAAGCTTTCATCTTTTGTCCTCCTTTTTTTCTCTTACATATTATTCAACATTAAAACTTGATATATAATTCTTCATTTGTGTGATTATTGTTTTAAGTTTTTCATTCTCTCTGACAACTCGTAAATATTCTTCTTTAGTTATATAATCTCTGTTTCTAAATCTGTCTAACTCTTTTTCAGGTATTTTAAAATGTCCTCCTTCGGTTTTTAAAACATCTAATTCATCCTCTTTACACATTTGTAAAACTTGCCCATAAGACAAATCACACTCTCTGGCAAATTGTTGAGGAGATAACATAGACCATCACTCCGTTCTCACTGTAAGTTGTTTATTGTTGTATTGTTTTATCACAATTAGTTGTATTAAGTGGTAAAAAAATATCTTCTAATGTGCATTTATAGCTTTTTGCCATTTTTATAGCTAACTTAGGACTTGGTTGCTTTATGTTTTGTTCCATTTGATATACCATGCCCATACTAATAGATAGTGATTTTGCGGCTTCTTTTGCAGTTTTAAAACCAGCTTTTTTTCTTAACATTGTTAAATGGTTTGCCATTATTTTACCTCCTTTCAAATATATATTATCACATTTAGTTGTAATTTTATAACCGTATTTATCACTATTGGTTGTAATTATAAGGAATTAGAAGATATTTCCTTTAAAATGCTTACTATTCCTTAATTTTGCTTAAAATATCACTATATGTTGTATTGACAAGAATTACAACTATTAGTTATAATCTAATCGAGGTGATCAATTTGTTAGGTAAAAAACTAAAAAAACTCAGAAATCAAGCTAATATTACACAGTCCGAATTAAGTAAGGCTGTTAAGGTTACAACTTCTTCAATAGGAATGTATGAAACTGGAACACGAAAGCCAAGCTATGAAGTTCTAAAAAGAATCGCCAACTATTTTAATGTTTCAATAGATTACTTTTTTGAAGATGACAAAAAAGAACAAACATATCAAAATGATGAAATAGATACATTGGAAGAAGAAATGAAATTATTTTATTCTAAAGTTAAAAATCTTTCTAAAGCAGATAGAGAAAAAATACTTAAAATGATTGAGATTTTTGAAAGCGAAACTGAAAACTAAATAACGTCATCAGGGGGAATTCTTATGGACGAATATATTATTATCGCAAAAAAAATTCACCAATTAGAAACAAATGGTGAATTAAGAGTTATATATAGGGATTTAGACAATGTAAATGGAGTATGCTATGAAAAAAACAATCAATATATCATAATTATTAATTCTAAATTAAATTATGAAAAACAACTAGAAACAGTATGGCATGAAGCAAAACATATTTGTTCACATATAGGATGTGTCAAAAAAAATACAAACTATGAAAAGGAGGCTATAGATTTCAGTAAAAATGTATTGAAGCACCCAGAAATTATACAATGGTGCAAAACTGCACTATAAAAAGGAGGTTTTTAAATGAGAGGTTCTATTAAAAAAGAAAAGAATGGAACATACACATATTGTGTCTATGTTAGAACTGATGAAAATGGTAAAAAAAAATATAAAAGGAAAAGAGGTTTTAGAACTAAAAAGGAATGTGAAATAGCATTAGCTGATATAATTACCCAAATAGAAAAAGGAACTTTAGTTACAAATGATCAAATGACCATAAAAGAATATATGGATTATTGGTTAGAAACTTATCCTAAGAACAACTGTGCTCCTAGAACATATATAAGATATACAGAATTTGCGAGGGATATAATAAACTTTCTAGGACACTATAAACTTTCTAAAGTCAATCCTTTAATACTTCAAAAGTTTTACGAAGATCTAATACATGAAAGAAATTTATCTAATAATACAGTTATAAAAGTTCACCGTATGCTCCATCTAGCATTGAAACATGCTGTGAAATGGCAACTCATGAATACTAATCCTTGTGAATTAGTTGACCCTCCAAAAGCTACCGAAATTAAAATGAAGTATTGGGCACCAGATGAAATTAATTTTTATTTAGATATATTAAAAGATGAATTTTTATACCCTGTAGTATTCTTAGCTGTTCATACTGGGTGTAGGGTTGGAGAATTATGTGCTATAAAATGGGAAGATGTAGACCTTATTAATGGAACATTATCCATTAATAAAACATTACAACGAATAGATGGTAAGTTAACACTAAAAGAACCTAAAACCAAAAACAGTTCTAGAACAGTAACATTGCTAGATAATACTATGAAGTTACTAAAAGATACAAAGAAACAACACATGGAAAGAAAATTAAAATATGGTATAGATTTAGAATTTGTTTTATGTTGGGAAGATGGTAGACCAATTGACCCTCATTATGCATCTTCAAATTTTCGTAAACTCTTAAAAAAACACAATATTCCTAAGATTAGATTTCACGATCTTAGACATACCCATGCTACCTTATTACTATCTTTAGGTATTAATCCTAAGGTTATCTCTGATAGGCTCGGACATAGTACTGTTGCTTTTACTTTAGATACCTATAGTCATGTAAATATAAAAATGCAAAAAGATGAAATGGAAAAAGCTAAAAACTTTTTATAAAAAAGGTGATTTTAAAGTATAATTTTGAAGAGACAACCAAAAGACAACCATCAACTTTAAAATCACATATTTTATATTTTATATCAAATCAAGCCAACACAAGTTATTCCAACGCATTAAAGATGGTGCACCCGAGAGGATTCGAACCTCCGACGCACGGTTTAGGAAACCGACGCTCTATCCCCTGAGCTACGGGTGCATAGGAATCATTTCTATGATAATCCTATTTTTTAGTTTTGTCAAGGAGACATGATATTACCATATACTAGAAAAAATGCTTGCAAAAATATGAAAAAAGTTTGTAATAAATATTTTAAAAGGAAGTTTTCTAATGTCTTTATCACTTAGTAAATCTGTTTTGATGATCTTTCCATCATAAGTATCGATTTTTAATTCTCCTATTTTTTGTCCCTTAGATATAGGATAGGGCATTTTTTCTACTAACAAAATTTCTCTACTTTTCTCTATATTCTCTTTAGGTCCTAATGTCCAAATATCTTCCTTTGCTAAAATATTTATAGGTAATGTTTTTTCTTTCCATAAATGAATTGTTTTTATTTTTTCATGCTTTTTTACAATCCTCTTTTTCACAAAACCTTCTGATCCATATTCTAAAAGCTTTTTACTTTCCTTAAACCGAGCTTCTTCACTATCTGTTCCTAATACTACTGCAATAAGCCTAAAATCCTTTTCATCTTCACTATTTTTATTTACTTTCATACTAGATGCAAGACAATATCCTGCTGCGTCTGTATATCCAGTTTTTAGACCATCTACTTGAGGAATGATTTTTAAAAGCTTATTTGTATTTTCTTTATAAAAATTTCTCATGGGATTTTCATAAAATTCTTGATCCGTAAGAGTAAGAACTTCTTTATGATGATCTATAATATGTTTTGCTAAAAAGGCTATATCCTTTGCTGTCATTAAATTGTCACCATTTTTTTGAGGCATACCATTTGGATTATAAAAATGAGTATCATTAAGTCCAATCTCCTTTGCTTTTTCATTCATCATATATACAAAGTCTTCCATACTTCCTCCTATATGTTCTGAAATAGCAAAAGCTGCATCATTAGCAGATATAATCATCATTACTTCTATTAAATCTTTTAATTTTATTTTTTCACCGGAAACAAGATGATAAGTAGCTCCTCTTTCTCTAGCAGCTCTCTCACTAATAATAACCTCATCCTCTAAAGAGATCTTTCCCTTTTGAATCTCATCCATAGTCACTAGATAAGTCATCAATTTTGTAATACTAGCTGGAGGAAATACTTCTTTTATATTTTTTTCATATAATATTTTCCCAGTTTCTTCATCCATTAATAGAGCTGCTTTTCCTTTTATATCTATATCCTGTCCATAAGAAATAGACATATTAGCTACTAAAACCATTATAAAAACAAGTACTATAATTTTTTTCAATTTAATCCCTCCTGCTAGTATTATAACATAACAAATTTATATATCATTATAGAAAAACAAAAGGCAATATTGCCTTTTGTTTCAAATTGTTTACAAATTATATTTCCTAAATTTTAAAATTTAGTGACGTTTTTGATGACTTTGTTTTATAATTTTATGCATTTTGCCCATAGTACATTCTCCTTTTGAGTAAGCCTTTTAAGCCCTTCCTTAGACACCTCATCATCAATAGTCAGTACCATCATTGCTTTATCTCCTTTAGCATTTCTTCCAACCTGCATAGTTGCAACGTTGACACCTTCTTCTCCTAAAGCCATTCCAATGTAACCAATTACTCCTGGTACATCTTTGTTTTGTACAATTAGCATATGATTGGTTGGGGTTACATCTACTTCATATCCTTGTATCTTTATAAGTCTTCCTTCTTTCTTAGAAGAGAGAGTTCCTGCAATCTCAAATACTTTATCTTTTGTCTTGATCTTTATTTCTATATAATCTAAATATCCATTATAATTTTCTTTGATTGTTCTTTGATCAATAGAAATTCCTCTTTGATCTGCTAAAATCATAGCATTAATATAATTTACTTTATCTTCTAATACAGGTTCTAAAATACCTTTTACAAAAGCAATGCTACACATTTCAATATCTTGTTTTGCAATGCCTCCCCAATATTCAATACCAATATGTTCAATAGGTTCATTATGAAGTTGATAATATATTTTCCCTAATTTCTCCATAAGTTCAATGTAAGGACTTAAAACTGCCAATTCATCTCTATGAAGAGTAGGTAAATTTACTGCATTTGGAACAATCTCTCCCTTTAGAGCATTGATAACTTGTAAAGCTACTGTAGTTCCTACATTGATTTGTGCTTCTGTTGTACTTGCTCCAATATGAGGAGTTACGATTACATTATCTAATTCAAACAAAGGATTGTTAAAGCTAGGCTCTTCTTCATGAACATCTAATGCAGCACTTGCAATTTTTCCGCTTTTTAATCCATTTAATAAAGCTCTTTCATTTACAATACCGCCTCTTGCATCATTAACTATTCTTACTCCATCTTTCATCCACTCTATTTCTTCTTCTCCAATCATTCCATAAGTCTCTTTTGTCTTTGGAGTATGAACAGTAATAAAGTCAGACTCTTCTATCAACTCTTTTAAAGTATCTTTCTTTTCTACTTGAAATCTTTTAAATCTTTCATCAGAAATATAAGGATCATAAGCAATCACCTTCATTCCAAAAGCATTCATTCTTGTAGCAACTAATGATCCTATTCTTCCAAGACCTATAATTCCAAGTGTCTTGTTATAAAGCTCTACTCCTTTGAAAGGATTTCTTGCCCACTGTCCTGATTTGATGTATGCATTAGCCTGTGGAATATTTCTACATTGAGCTAATAAAAGACCTATAGCCAATTCTCCTGCAGACATAGTGTTGCTATCTGGTGTATTTGCAACAATAATACCTCTTTTTGTTGCAGCAGGTATGTCTATATTATCTGTACCATTTCCTGCTCTTCCTACAACTTTCAATTTTGTAGCTAAGGACAAAAGCTCTTCATCTACTTTTGTAACACTTCTAACCAATATAGCATCATATTCATGAATTCTCTCTAGTAATTCTTCTCTATTTATGTGTAAACAAACATCTACGTCTAGGTGTTGTTGTAATAACTTGATTCCTTCTTCATCTACTCTTTCTGTTACGATTACTTTTTTTCTGTTTTCCATTCGAATCTCCTCCAGTTTTGTATTTTTTATTAAAATGGGAGCTTCTACATGTAGAAATTTCGTTGCTTAAAAATAAAAAACCCGTCCTTGTATAAACAAGGACGGGGATAATATCCACGTGGTACCACCTTTTTTTGCTGATAAACAGCCTCTTACTCATAACGGGAGTTCCGGCATAGGTTTCTTACCCCTAGCAGCTTCCGGTCGGATTCAATAAACTTTGCTATCGATTTTCACCACCCATCGACTCTCTACAAACAAAGGATTATTTACTACTACCATTCATAGCCTTTTAAAAAGTGATCTTCAATTTTATAATTATTGCTATTATATTATCTAAAATAAATTAAGTCAATATATATTTAAAAAAAATTTCAAAAAATATATATTGATTTCATGCTCTTAGCAAAGTATATTATAGAAAAGTTATAAAAACAAGTAACAATTATTGAGCATTTGTAACGTTTTTTATAACTTTCTATATTTTTACTTCAAATATTCATTTAACGGCTTATAATCAATGTGTTCATTATCTTTCTTCATTCTAATAGCTGTTTTAAATATTTTAGCTGTATCTATACAAGTAAATATAGGAAGTCTATATTCACTCATTTTTCTTCTCACCTTAAAGCCAAGACTTTTTTCATTATTTCCTCTTGTAGGAGTATTAATCATCATAGAAATTTTTCCATCTACAATATATTTTGAAATTTTATCTAATGGAATTGTTTCACAAGAAACCTCTTTTTCATTTAAAAATTCACTTGTACCTTGAGATGCATAAATCACAAATCCCATTTTTTCATAATCTTTTATAAGCTCTATACCTTCTTTTTTATCTACATCTCTAAGTGATACATAAATACCCCCTTGAGTTGGAATCTTGTATCCTGCTCCTTTAAATCCTTTATAAAGAGCTTTTTCTATTTCTTTGTCTATTCCTAATACTTCTCCTGTAGATTTCATCTCAGGTCCTAGATACATATCTACATCTGTAAGCTTCTCTCCCGAAAATACAGGTACTTTTACTGCATATAGCTCTTTATTTTTCATAAGTCCTGTTCCATAAGAAGTATCTTTTAATTTTTTGCCTAACATGGTTTCTACTGCAATCTTAACCATTGGTATATCTGTTACTTTGCTAAGGATTGGAACTGTTCTTGATGCTCTTGGATTTACTTCTATTACATATATATCTTTTCCATCAAATACATATTGAATATTTACAAGTCCTACAATTTTTAAACCATTTACAATTCTTTTTGTATAATCTACTAATTTTTGAACCGTTTCTTCTTTTAAGCTCAGGTATGGATACACACTTATACTATCTCCTGAGTGAACTCCTGTCCTTTCAATATGTTCCATAATTCCAGGTATGAGTACATCTTCTCCATCTCCTATAGCATCTACTTCTATTTCAATTCCCTTTACATATCGATCCATCAAAACAGGATATTTTTTAGAAAGAGTTACAGCTTCTTCTATATATCTTCTAAGTCCTATTTCATCGTGTACAACCTGCATAGCTCTCCCACCTATTACATAGGATGGTCTTACTACTACTGGATATCCTATTTTCTCTACTCCTTTTAATGCTTCTTCCATGCTTGTGATTGCTAGTCCTGTAGGAGATGGAATATTAATTTCTTCTAAAAAGTCTCTAAATTTATCTCTATCTTCTGCTAAATCCATAGAATGGTAAGATGTTCCTAGTATATTTACTCCTCTTTTATTAAGTTTTTCTGCTAAGTTTACAGAAGTTTGTCCTCCTAGTTGAAGAATGACTCCTTCTGGTTTTTCTTTATCAATAATATCCATTACATGATCTATATACAAAGATTCAAAATACAATTTATCCGCCGTATCAAAATCTGTACTTACTGTCTCTGGGTTGTTATTAATCATAATAGATTCATATCCTGCATTTTTAATAGCCCATACTCCGTGTACACAAGAGTAGTCAAACTCTATTCCTTGTCCAATTCTTATAGGTCCTGACCCTATTACTATGATCTTTTTCTTCTCTGATATGATGTTTTCATCTTCTTGTTCATAGCATGAGTAGTAATAAGGAGTTTTTGCTTCAAACTCACCACTACAAGTATCTACCATCTTATAAACAGGTTTAATTTTATGTTGTTTTCTCATAAGATGTATTTGTTCATGATCTACTCCTGATAAGTCACTAATCTCTCTATCTGTAAATCCCATTTTCTCTGCTTCATATAATAAATTTTCATCTATTTTTTCATTACTAATTCTTTGTTCCATATGAATGATATTTTTTATTTTGTTTAAAAACCACAAATCAATTTTTGTCAATTCGTGAAGCTTTGAAACAGGGGTTCCTCTTCTTACTCCTTCTGCTAGAGCAAAGATTCTTTCATCATCACAAAGTTTTATTTTATCTATTAAGTCTTCATCTGTCATATCCATAATAGAAAACATTCTAAGTCCTGTAAATCTTCCCTCTAATGAGGTAAGTGCTTTTAGTATGGCACTTTCAAAATCTCTGCTAATAGCCATTACTTCTCCTGTAGCCTTCATTTGAGTTCCTAGTGTTCTTTTAGCTCTTTGAAATTTATCAAAAGGCCATTTTGGAAATTTTACTACTATATAATCTAAGGATGGTTCAAAGCAAGCACTTGAATTTTGTGTCACATAATTTTTAAGTTCATCTAAGCTATATCCTATTGCAATTTTAGCTCCAATTTTTGCGATTGGATACCCTGCAGCTTTTGATGCTAATGCACTTGATCTACTTACTCTAGGATTTACTTCTATTACAATATAATTATTGCTTTTAGGATCTAGTGCAAATTGTATATTGCATCCTCCTTCTATTTTTAAGCTTCTTATAATTTTTATAGATGATGCTCTTAACATTTGATATTCTTCATCCCTTAGTGTTTGAGAAGGTGCAACAACAATACTATCTCCCGTATGAACTCCTACAGGATCCATATTTTCCATATTGCAAACAATGATACAATTATCTTTTTTATCTCTAATAACTTCATATTCAATTTCTTTCCATCCTGCTACACTTTGTTCTAAAAGAATTTGCCCTATGGGACTGTTTTCAATTCCACTTTGGCAAATTTGTATAAGCTGATCATGATTATTTGCAATACCTCCTCCTGTTCCTCCTAAAGTATAAGCAGGTCTAATGATCACAGGATATCCATGCTCCGCTACAAAATCCTCACACTCTTTTAATTTTGTTGCAATAATACTTTCAGGGATAGGTTCATGAATTTGTATCATTAAATCTCTAAAAGCTTCTCTATCCTCTGCTTGTTTGATAGTTTGAGAATCCGTTCCCAATAGCTGTACTTCATATTTTTTTAATACTCCTGTCTTTTCTAACTCCATAGCAAGGTTTAGTGCAGTCTGTCCTCCAAACCCTGCTAAAATTCCATCTGGTCTTTCTTTTTCAATAATTTTTGAAAGACTATCTATTGTTAAAGGTTCAATATACACTTTATCTGCTATATTTGTATCTGTCATAATGGTGGCTGGATTGCTATTTACTAAAATCGTATAAATACCTTCTTCTTTAATAGCTTTACAAGCTTGAGTTCCTGAATAATCAAATTCTGCTGCTTGACCTATTACAATAGGTCCTGACCCAATAATCATTACTCTTTTTAGTTTATTGTTTACTGGCATATCATATCCCCCTTTAATTGACTTACAAATTTATCAAATAGATACGTTGCATCTGCAGGTCCTGGTGACCCTTCTGGATGAAATTGCACAGAAAAAACTGGAAGTTCTTTATGCATCATGCCTTCTACTGTATGATCATTGAGATTTATGTGGGTAATAACCATTCCTTGATCTTCTACACTTTTTTTATCTACTGCATATCCATGATTTTGAGAAGTAATATAAGCTCTATCTTTTTGTATATCATATACTCCATGATTTCCTCCTCTATGGCCATACTTCATTTTGTAAGTATTTCCTCCTATTGCTAACGCTAGGATTTGATGTCCCATACAAATCCCAAAGGTAGGGATTTTTTGAATAACTTTTTTTACCGTCTCAATCGACTCAGTTGCAGCTTCTGGATTTCCTGGTCCGTTGCTTAAAAATACTCCATCAGGATTTATATTGATAATTTCTTCGTATTTGCTTTTATAAGGGAATACTGTAATATCGCAGCCTCTACTTTTAAGATTTTCTAAAATGCTCTTTTTCATTCCAAAATCTATTACAGCTACTTTAGGCCCTTGCCCTGGTATATGAATGATTTTTTGCGTTCCCACATGCTTCATCCAATCTTCTTGAAATTTTTCTTTATGAAAATATTCTTTTAATACCTCTATAGATAGCTCTTCGTTAGATATAACACATTTTAAAGGTCCTGTTCTTCTAATTTTTTTTGTAATACTTCTTGTATCTACCTCACAAATTCCGACTACTCCCATTCGCTCTAACATTTGTTCTAAATTTTCCTCATTCATATAATGAGATGGAGTTTGATCTATAGATTTTGTAACAAAACCTTTTGCATAAATCTTAGAGGATTGATTTCCTAATTGATGAATTCCATAATTTCCTATTAAAGGATATGTCATCGTAATAATTTGTCCTGCATAAGACGGATCTGTAAGTATTTCTTGGTATCCTGTAATAGAAGTATTAAATACCAATTCTCCTACTGAAATCCCTTTTTTTCCGAACCCTTTTCCTTCATATATTGTACCATCTTCTAAATACAATATTCCCGTCATACCTATCCCTCCATTTTTTATTCATAAATTTGTATATTTATTCGTATGTTTATAAAAAAATTTTAATTATGTTTTTATAATAACCTCATAACAATTTGACCTTATATTATTATTTGCAATTTTTAATTCTATAGTCTTCTAATCTATATATTAAAAAAACCGGTTCTATAATAAATGTTGGGGTGAATAACTCCAACATTTAATTTTTTGCAAAAAAATAAAG
>NZ_RYYS01000003.1 GCF_004138215.1 Anaerophilus nitritigenes | reverse complement strand
TTGAGATGATTTTATCACTTAAAAGTTCAGTTTTGTATGTGTCATAGGCTTTACGCTTACTTTTATAATACCTTTATGGATATTTTTACTTGAACATATTTCAGCTATATTTTATAGCTATAAGATACTTCTAAATTATACTTCTGTTACAAATTGGGCAACAGATAAGTTTAAAGGTATATTTCTTTATTCAATCGTCTATATAGCATTAATAAATATGATTCTTTTAGGTGTGTTATTAATAATTGGACTAGAGAAAAACTTAACCTTAGGTTATTTTTTTTATATATTTGAAAGGATTTTATTTCAATTAGTAGGATTTTGGATATTAGCAATTATTTATAATATGTTTTTGCTTTGCGTTCGAAAAGATATTGTAGCATTTTTTATTACTTATGGTATTTTTTTATTATTTACTGCTTTGAAAATAGTATTAAATCTTTCGTTTACTACTTTAGAAGAATATATGTTTCTTATTTTAGAAAATAGCAGTAATTTAATAGATATAAGTAGTTTTTTAGGCTTAAATTTAATATTTTTTATTTTATACTATAGTGATCTTTATATTAGCAAAACTACTGATAAGTATTGGGGGTATTAGTGTTGAAAGTAAGTATTTTAAAAGAAAGCAATATTTTTAAAAAACTATTAGTAGGAATTATTTTTGCTTTTTTTTTGAGTTTATATCATATTGATGTAATGAATGCTTGTAATTACAATGATATAGATCTTTTGTTTATGTTATCTTATGGGAATTTAGATATTGATAGTATTAAATATATTATCCCTATTTTTTTTCTAATCATCCCTCAATTATATTTAATTTTTGTGCTAAAGGATTATCTATATATAGCTACTTCTAGAAATGCAATATATGTTTTTACAAGAAATAATAGTAAAAGCTCATGGCTATTAAATAAATTAGTACACCTTTTCATATATGTAATGATCTATTATCTAATTCAATTTATAACCGTATTCTTGATAGGTTTTTTCTATGGTTTCACTTTCAATCATACATCTATTATTATAATAGGAATTGAATATATTCTAATTATTCTATTAAATTATTTTTATATTTTAATCTTAAATATTATGTCACTAAGTATTAATATTACTTATAGTTTTTTCATTACCATATCTGTTAGTATATTTCAGATATTTACAATAGGGTTTTTATACGCTTTCCATTTTACCAGTATAAATTTAATAAAGCTATTTCCAATTAGCCAAGCAATTATACCATGGCATACTAGTCATTTCATCAAATATACAGATTTTTTTCAATTTAAAATTAATAATTTTATGTTAATAGACTCTATGTTATATTTATTAATAATTTGTACAAGTAGTATAATATATGCCATATACAATTTCAAAAATATGGATATTATCTAGGAGGAATATATATGAGTTTTATCACAATTACTAATTTAGAAAAAAAAATTAAAGGAAAAGAAATTTTAAAGGATATCAATCTCTCATTAGAAAAAGGAGGTATCTATGGTTTTTTTGGAAGAAATGGCTCAGGGAAAACTATGCTTTTCAGGGCGATATCTGGATTAATAAAACCCTCATCTGGTGAAATAAAAATTGATAATAAAGTATTGCATAAAGATATTTGTTTTCCAGAAAGTGTAGGCGTGATATTAGAAACGCCAGGCTTTTGGGATTATTATACTGGCTTTGAAAATTTAAAGATATTGGCAAGCATTAAAAATAAAATATCTGATACGGATATAAAAAATTCAATTACGAGAGTAGGCCTGGATTGTTCGGATAAACGTATTTATAAAAAATATTCTTTAGGAATGAAGCAACGGTTAGCTATTGCTCAAGCAATTATGGAAAAACCTACTTTATTGGTACTAGATGAACCAACAAATGCTCTTGATGAAGAAGGAGTTCAATTGGTTCGAAATATATTGTTAGAAGAAAAAAAGAGAGGTGCAACTATCTTGTTAGCAAGTCATAACAAAGAAGATATAGACATATTATGTGATTTTAAGTTTAAAATAGATGATGGGAAATTAATAAATCATTGATTTTTAAAGGTTTATTCTGTATTTAGAAACTTTTTTAAGAAACAATTTTAATAATATTTTATTTTAAAATACATGGAGGCCAAATATGCGACTTAGAAATAAAATTTTTATTATATTCATTAGTACATGTTTAGGAATATGTTGTGTAATAGGTATATTGACTAGACAATCATTTTATACGGACGTAGATGCAAAACATCTTTTTAAAGAGATTGAAGACTTTAAAATTGACTTGGCTGAAAATAGTCCTCTCTCAAAAATATATTTTGAAGATAATATAGATAATCTAGCACAACTTAAAGAAAAAGCTGATTTAATTGTAAAAGTCAGTGTAACAGATAATAGAAAAATATTTAATTTAGCACTTCTTTCAAATGTGAATGTTTTAGATATCTATAAAGGAAAAAATATAAAAGAAAATGATAATATTTATATTTATGAACCCTTTTCCCTAGGAATTAATACATGTGAAATAGAAAATGGATATATTCCAATAAAAAAAGATGAAGAATATATATTTTTCTTAAAACATTTAAAAATTCCAAATGGCTATAAATACAAAGGAAAAGAAAAAATAACTTATATTCCTGTTTCAACTATATTTAGTAAATACAACTTAATGAACGAGACAAATACAAAACCGATAAATAAAGCAATCTTAAATAACGGGATTGAGTTTATAAAAGTAAAGAATATGGATATTCTCACTACAAATATGAATATTTTGAAAAAATATAACACTCTAAAAGAACAAGTACATTATATGATTTCAAAAGATTGTGTATACCAAAACAAGCGTGTTGATTATCCATAAAAAGGTAGAGTTGACTAGCTGGAGTAATTGGATATCATAAAATAGATTTTCTTAACAAATCGACAAGTATAGGATA
>NZ_RYYS01000029.1 GCF_004138215.1 Anaerophilus nitritigenes | reverse complement strand
AGTTAAGCTCTTCAGCGCTGATGGTACTTGGGCGGTAGCGCCCTGGGAGAGTAGGTCGTCGCTGGTTAAAAAACCACAATGATTGAATTCATTGTGGTTTTTTATTGTATAAAAATAGCATATTCGTTTACACCATATCTATTGAATGATATAATGAAAAAAATAAAAGGGTTTGAGAAAAAAGGAAGAGCCACTTAAGTTTAAAAGGAATATTCAAAAAGAGAAGAGAATATATTATAGCTAAGGAGGAAAAATATGAAAAATCAATTTTATAATAAAATAGGGATCAATCCTATCATTGCAGCTGTAAACAGCATGGAAAAATTAGATTTAGCTATACAATCTCCTTGCGAAATTATTTTTTTACTCTGTGGAAATATTTTCAATCTCAAAGAAATTATTCACAAAGTTAAAGAAAATGATATGGATATTTATGTACATATTGATTTAATGGAAGGATTTTCGAAAGATTCTATGGCTCTTAAATATATACACGAAAACTTACAACCAGATGGAATTATTACTACGAAAAGCAGCTTAGTTAAAAAAGCTAAGAATATGAATATATTCACAATCCAAAGACTTTTTATGTTAGATTCTTTATCACTTCATACAGGAATCAGTTCTATTCAATCTACTCGACCTGATGCAGTAGAAATTATGCCAGGTATTATGCCTAAGGTGATTAAAAAAGTTTATGAAGATACTCATATTCCGGTAATTGGAGGAGGACTCATTAGTGATAAGGAAGATGTGATTGAGAGTTTAAAGGCAGGTGCAGTTGGGATTTCTACAAGTAAGGAAGAAGTATGGCATATGTAAGTGACAAACATTTACAAAATACTATATAAGTGTTATAATTTTTTATGGTGTTATAGTACAGTTATATAATAAATGGCAGAGTAAAAGGAGAGCCGTGTAGTTAAACCTATGAAGATAGGTTTGATTTACATGGCTTTTATTATTTAAAAGAAGGAGAGGATGCTTGGAAAATGGAAAACGTTTTAATTGTAGGAGAAAAAATAATATGATTATGGGAGGGGTATTATGTCAGCATTTTTAGGTGAACTTATAGGAACTATGTTATTAATTATTTTTGGTGATGGAGTAGTAGGGGGAGTAGTACTTAATAAATCAAAAGCACAAAATAGCGGATGGATTGTTATTACAGTAGGTTGGGGGTTAGGTGTTGCAATGGCAGCGTATGCTGTTGGGAGATTTAGTGGGGCTCATTTAAATCCAGCACTTACAATAGGCCTTGCATCTATTGGACAATTTCCGTGGAGTATGGTGCCATCTTATATTGTAGCTCAAATGATTGGTGGAATTTTAGGAGGGGTAATTGTCTGGCTTCATTATCTTCCTCATTGGAAAGAAACAGAGGATGCAGATGGAAAGCTTGCTATATTTTGTACAGCTCCAGCTATTAGACATACTCTTGGAAATTTAATCAGTGAAATTATAGGAACATTTATATTGGTATTAGGAATTTTAGCGATAGGTGCAAATGTTTTTGCAGATGGAGTAAATACATTAATCGTAGGAGCTTTAATTATAGCAATAGGTCTTTCTTTAGGGGGTCCTACTGGATATGCTATCAATCCGGCAAGAGATTTAGGACCTAGAATTGCTCATTTTATACTTCCAATAGAAGGAAAAAGGGATTCTGATTGGGGATATGCTTGGATTCCAGTAGTAGGACCAGTCATAGGAGGAATACTTGGAGCAGCTTTTTATGCTACATTCTTTGGTGTTTAAAAATACAGAGGGGGAACGAATATGAAAAAATATGTAATGGCATTAGATCAAGGAACTACAAGTTCTAGAGCGATTTTATTTAATCATGATGGAGAGATTGTAAAAGTATCTCAAAAAGAATTCACTCAAATTTATCCAAAAGCTGGATGGGTTGAACATGATCCAATGGAAATATGGGGAACACAAAGTGGAGTAGCAAGAGAAGTATTAGAAATTACAGGTATTAGACCAAATGAGATTGCAGCTATTGGAATTACCAATCAAAGAGAAACTACTGTAGTGTGGGATAAAAACACAGGAAGACCTATTTATAATGCTATTGTTTGGCAGTCTCGTCAAACAGCAGGGATTTGTGATGAACTTAAACAAAGAGGATTAGAAGATTATATAAGAGAAAATACTGGGCTTGTTATTGATGCTTATTTTTCTGGTACAAAAATAAAATGGATTTTAGATCATGTAGAAGGAGCTCATGAAAAAGCAAAAAATGGAGAGCTTTTATTTGGAACTATGGATACATGGATTATATGGAATTTGACACGTGGAAAAGTACATGTAACAGATTATTCTAATGCATCAAGAACAATGCTTTATAATATAAAAGACTTAAAGTGGGATGAAAAGATCTTAAAGGAATTAGATATCCCTATGAGTATGCTTCCAGAGGTAAAACCTTCTAGTGAGGTCTATGGATATACAGATGAAAGAACATTTGGAGGAGCACAAATTCCTATATCAGGAGCAGCAGGAGATCAACAAGCAGCTTTATTTGGGCAAGCATGCTTTACTGCTGGAATGGCAAAGAATACTTATGGAACAGGATGTTTTATGCTCATGAATACAGGAGAGGATAAAATATTTTCTAAAAATGGACTTTTGACTACTATTGCTTGGGGAGTAGATAAAAAAGTAGAATATGCGCTCGAAGGAAGTATATTTGTAGGAGGAGCATCTATTCAATGGCTTAGGGATGAACTAAGACTTATTAATGATGCAGCAGATAGTGAGTATTTTGCTACAAAGGTAAATGATTCAAATAGAGTTTATGTAGTTCCTGCTTTTGTAGGATTAGGGGCACCTTATTGGGATATGTATGCAAGAGGTACCATTGTAGGGCTTACAAGAGGTGCGAATAGAAACCATATTATTCGTGCTACACTTGAATCTATTGCATATCAAACAAGAGATGTGTTAGAAGCTATGCAAGAAGATTCAGGAATTGATTTAAAAGCATTAAAGGTAGATGGTGGAGCTGTTGCAAATAATTTCTTAATGCAATTTCAATCAGATCTTTTAGGAGTACCAGTAAATAGACCAAAAGTTATTGAAACAACTGCATTAGGGGCTGCATATTTAGCAGGACTTGCAGTAGGATTTTGGAAGAACAAAGATGAAATTGCAAAAAGATGGAATGAAGATAGAATGTTTACACCAAATATGGATGAAGAAACAAAGGAAATAAAATACAAAGCATGGAAAAAAGCAGTACAAAGAGCTTTACAATGGGAAGAAGATTAGATTTTACAAAGCATGAAAATGGTGTTATAATACACTTAAAGAGAATATAAGGCTGAGAATAAGAGAGCCACACAAAATACCTTTAGAAGTAAAGGGTATCTTTGTGTGGCTTTTATTATAAAAGGGAGGAAAACATATGTATGATGTAGCCGTGATTGGAGCAGGTATTACAGGTACATTTATTGCAAGGGAATTATCTAGATATGACTTAAAAATAGCACTTATTGAGAGGGATACAGATGTTGCAAATGAAACTACAAAGGCAAATAGTGCCTTGGTTCATGCAGGTTATGATGCCACACCAAATACACTTAAAGCCAAATTAAATTCTATGGGAAATCCGTTATTTGATCAGGTCTGTAAAGAGTTAGATGTTCCATTTAAAAGAATAGGTTCTTTAGTTCTTGCATTTGATGAAGAAGATATAGAAAGTATAAAAGAACTTTATGAAAGAGGGATACAGAATAAAATCCCTAATCTAAAGATTCTTTCTAAAGAAGAAGTTTTAAAGATAGAACCTAATATCAATGAAGAAATTAAGGGTGCTTTATATGCTCCTACAGCTGGAATTGTAAGTCCGTGGGAATTAGCTGTGGCGTTGGCTGAAAATGCAGTAGATAATGGAGTAAAACTCAAATTAGATAGTAAAGTTACTAATATAAATAAAATAGATGATGAATATGAGATTTATATGGGAAAGGAAACTTTAAAAACCAAGTATGTAATCAATTGTACAGGAGTACATGCAGATAAAATTAATGAAATGGTAGGGTCTAAAACATTTGGAATTCATCCAAGAAGAGGTCAATATAATATACTTGATAAGAGTGCAGGAAATTTTGTAAATCATACCATTTTTCAAGCTCCAAATAAATTAGGAAAAGGTGTAGTAGTAGCTCCTACAGTTCATGGAAATTTATTAGTAGGGCCTGATGCTGAGGATTTAGATGATAGAGAAAATAAATCTACGACGAATGAAAGAATTGCATTTATAAGAGAAACGGCAAGGAAAACTTCTAAAAACATACCTTTTCATGAAACTATTACAAGTTTTTCAGGACTTAGAGCAGTACCAAGCACTGGAGATTTTATTATAGAAGAATCAAAAGATGCTAAAGGGTTTATTAATGTGGCAGGAATAGAGTCACCAGGGCTCTCAGCTTCTCCGGCTATCGCAAAATATGTAGTAAAAATTTTAAAAGGTATAACAGATATAACAGAAAATAAAGATTTTAATCCTGTTAGAAAACCATTTATTCGTTTTATGGAATTAAGTAATGAAGCAAAAGAAGAAATCATTAAAAAAGACCCTAGATACGGAAAAATAATCTGTAGATGTGAAATGATTACAGAAGGGGAAATTGTAGATGTTATTCATAGAAATGCAGGAGCAACAACAGTAGATGCAATCAAAAGAAGAGCAAGACCTGGTATGGGAAGATGTCAAGGTGGATTTTGTGGACCAAGAGTTATGGAGATTTTGGCAAGAGAGCTTAATATCAAAATAACAGATGTGACTAAGGATAGCAAAAAATCTTATATTCTAACAGAACCCACCAAAAACTAGGAGGATAAGGAGTGATGACATGCTAAAGTATGATGTTGTAGTGATCGGAGGAGGGCCTGCAGGACTTGCAGCAGCCATAGAAGCAAAAGAAAATGGAGTAGATAGCATTTTAGTCATAGAAAGAGATAGAGAACTAGGTGGAATATTACAGCAATGTATTCATAATGGTTTTGGACTTCATATTTTCAAAGAAGAATTGACAGGTCCTGAGTATGCTCAAAGATTTATTCATAAATTAAAGGATATGAATATAGAATACAAATTAGACACCATGGTGTTAGATGTAAATGAAGAAAAAATTATTCATGTAATCAATGAAAAAGATGGATTGATGGTACTTCAAGGAAAAGCTATTGTTCTTGCTATGGGATGTAGGGAAAGAACAAGGGGTGCTGTAAATATCGGAGGAACTCGTCCAGCAGGAGTATTTACAGCAGGAACTGCTCAAAGATTTGTAAACATGGAAGGATATATGGTAGGAAAAAAAGTAGTTATATTAGGATCTGGAGATATAGGTCTTATTATGGCAAGAAGACTTACTCTAGAAGGGGCTGAAGTTTTAGCTGTAGCAGAGCTTATGCCTTATTCCGGAGGACTTACACGAAATATAGTACAATGTTTAGATGATTACAATATTCCACTTCTTCTTAGTCATACAGTTATAGATATCAAAGGAAAAGATCGAGTAGAGGAAGTAGTTATTGCAAAGGTAGATGAAAAGAGAAGACCTATTCCTGGTACAGAAAAGAATTTTGAGTGTGATACACTTCTTTTATCTGTAGGCTTAATTCCAGAAAATGAATTATCTAAAAATGCAGGAATCAAAATAGATCCTATTACATCAGGGCCTATTGTCAATGAAGCTATGGAAACTAATATAGAAGGAATATTTGCTTGTGGAAATGTAGTACATGTTCATGATTTAGTAGATTTTGTTACAGGAGAAAGTAAAAGAGCAGGAAAAAATGCTGCAAAATATATTAAAAATCAATTAAAAAAACAAGGAAAAATAATAGATACAAATCCAGGACAAGGAATTCGATATATTGTTCCTCATGAAATAAGACTTGAAAATATAGAAGAAAAGCTAGATTTATTCATGAGAGTAGATGGTGTTTATAAAAATATGGACATGGTAGTCTCTATAGGAAATAAAGAAATAAAAAGAATCAAGAAAAAGCATTTGGCTCCTGGAGAGATGGAGTCTATTACTCTTTCAAAAAGTGATTTATCTCAAGATGGAGTATTGACAATTTCACTGAAAAAGGAGGAGTTATAGATGAAAAAAGAAATGATTTGTATTGTCTGTCCTATGGGATGTCATTTAGAAGTAAATAAACAAGGAGAGGAATATACAGTAGAAGGAAATAAATGCAAAAGAGGACAAGAATATGCTGTAAAAGAGCTTACAGCTCCTACAAGAGTAGTAACGACTACTGTAAAAATAAAGAATGGAAATTTAAATAGACTACCAGTAAAAACAAAAGAGGCTATTCCAAAGGATAAAATATTTGAATGTATGAAGCTTATAGATTCTATAGAAGTTACAGCTCCTATTCATGTAGGGGATGTAATTATAAAAGATATTTTAGGAACAGGAGTAGATCTAGTAGCAGCAAGGGATATGTAACAAAAGCATCAATTTGCAAAATGCAAATTGATGCTTTTGTTTATTATGCATAGATAATAGAGTAAATTAAAATTGAATAGATGAATTTATTAAATAAGTATATCGTTTGTGATAAATGTCCTAAAACTAAAAACAGATGAAAATTATATTGAAGATGTTTTAACTATATAATTATACATAATGAAAATACATTTTTTCAAAACTCTATAGAGTAAGGTGATAAAAATCACAGAAATTTTTCAAAAAACCTTATATAATTATAAAAAATCAGTTAATATATAGGAGGATTTTTATGAAAAATATAGGAATAATTAATTGTTACAATGTATCCAAAAGATGCTCTTCTTCAGGATGTTTTAAAGCTTTATATAATGAGACAGGATCTTTTGAAAGATATAAGGGAGAAGGAGCGAGAATCATTAGCTTTGTTCATTGTAATGGATGTGGTAATCAAGTAGTTAATCAGTTTTTAGAAAGAGCAGAAAGAATGGTTCAAAGGGGAGTAGATGTGATTCATCTTTCTACTTGTGTAAGATCAAAATGTCCATGGTATGATGAAGTGATGAAAAATTTATCAGAAAAATATGAAATAGAAGGATATAGTCATGCAAAAAAGAACTCTAAGTAATAAAGTTTTTTTGACGTATTTTGTAAAAAAATTTATAATTTTTTATTTTAAAGAAAAGAATAAAATAGAAAAACTCCAAAATACTTGTATATATTTACAGTATCGTATATTTGTATTACAATCAAAACTACCGGCTAAGCGGCTAGTTTTCTTAGTTGTATAAAGAAAACCACCTGCTATGCGGGTGGTTCCAAAAAGCTTATAGCTATGAGCAGAAAAAATAACCTCCTTTGTTAAAATGGAAGTAGGTTTGCCGACCACAACCAAACAAAGGAGGAAATCCAATTGGATAAGAATAGTCTAGCACATACAAGATGGAATTGGGAAAAAAAGAAAAAACAAGGAAACAAGGAAAACAAGGGAAAACAAGGGACAATTAACAAGAAAACAAGGGACAATTAACAATAAATCTATATTAGAGAAA
>NZ_RYYS01000028.1 GCF_004138215.1 Anaerophilus nitritigenes | reverse complement strand
AGTCGGTAGAGCAGGGGACTGAAAATCCCCGTGTCGGTGGTTCGATTCCGCCTCTGGGCACCATGAAAAAACAGTAAGCATATATGCTTACTGTTTTTTTTGTCTATTAATGTTATAATATGGTATGATCAATATGTAAATAGTACATAGCATATAGGAGGAAATTATGAATATTAAAAAGGTATATGTTTTATTAATTTTAGCAGTAATTTTTTGGGGAACTTCTTTTGCTACAGCAAAATTAGGAATGGGATCTTTATCACCTGCTCAATTTTTATTTTTAAGGACTTTTTTTTCAACAATTGTTTTTTTCTTTATATTAAAGAAAGTAGAACCAGAAAAGAGAAAAATACATAAGGAAGATCTTCCATATATATTTTATTTAGCATTTATGGGTTTTACAGGATATTTTATTGTACAATATAGTGCTTTGTATTTTACAAGTACAGTCAATGCTTCTTTAATTTTAGGAATGTCTCCTATTATGATTGCAGTTTATGCTAGAATTTTTCTCAAGGAAGAATTAAATGTCTATAGAATATTAGGAATGATGTTATGTTTTATAGGGATATTGGCAATCATTACAAAGGGTCACTTATTTGGAATTTTTAAAAGTAAAACTTTATTTGGAGATTTTTTAATAATCTTGGATGCAGGTATGTTGGCTGCATTTTCTATTGGATCAAAGAGAATACTACAAAAATATGATCCGTTTATTGCAATTGCTCATATTAATACTGCATCATGTATACTTTTAATACCTATTATATTGATTCCTAATTTTTTATCTCCTGTTTCGTTTGTTTATATGATTTCAAAATTGAGTATAAAAAATATATTAGCTGCTTTATATTTGGCTCTGACTTGTACAGTTGTGGGATATTATGGATGGTATACAGGAATCAAAGATATTGGAGCTTCTAGAACTGCTGTTTTTAATTATATCAATCCATTAGTGGCATCTATTGTTTCTATTGTTATGTTTCAAGAAGATATTAGTAGATATACTTTTTTAGGAGGACTAGGGATTATTGCAGGAGTATCATTGAATAATATGAAAATATCTGTGGGAAAGAGTACTAGAAGTGCATCATAAAATGGAATATAATAGAATAAGAATATATTAAGTAGGGGTGAACAGATGAAATCAGAAGCTTTTTTAAATTACTATATTTATAATGCAGAGGTATATGAAACAGAAGAAATCCATCCATTTGAGAACATTTCTTCATCTATGATTTATGAGGTTATTAGAATTATTGATGGAATTCCTCTTTTTTTAGAAGAACATTTAGAAAGATTAAGAAAATCAGCACAAATTTTAGGACAAAAGATACATAAATCTGATGAAGATATAGAAAAAGAAATTGTTAAATTGGTTTTAATGAATGATTGTAAAAATATAAATGTAAAGCTTCTTTGTACCAATTTAGAAAAAGAAAAACAAGATTTTTTTACTTATTTTATTAAAAGTTATTATCCAGAAAAAAAAGTGTATGAAAAAGGAATTCATACTATTTTGTATCGTTCTGAGAGAAAAAATCCAAATGCAAAGGTGCTTAATGCTTCATTTAAAGAAAGTGTAAAAGAACTTTTAGAAAAAGAAAATGCTTTTGAAGCTATTTTAGTGAATGAAGATGAATCCATTACAGAGGGAAGTCGTTCCAATATGTTTTTTGTAAAAAACAATAAGGTATATACGGCTTCAGGACAAAAAGTTTTATTAGGAGTTACTAGAAATAAGATTATGGAGGTTTGCAAAAGTTTAGGTATACAAGTCATAGAAAAGTCTATTTATGAAAGTGAAATCCCTACTTTACAAGGAGCTTTTATGTCGGGAACTTCTGTGAATGTGTTACCAATTGAAAGTATCGGAAAAGATCATATCCATTCTGTAGATAATCCTATTATTCAAAAAATAGGGAAAGGATATATAGAAGAAATGAAAAAATATCTTCAAAGTAAAAGTGCCAAATAAAATCTTGGCACTTTATCCATTTACAAAGATTTCAATGAGTGGTATGATGTGAAAAAAGATTTTGTGATATTCAAAAGTCTAAAGGAATAATATATTTATGTAAAAGAAAGTATTGAGGTGAAGAAAATATGATAAGTAAAAAACGAGCTATAACAGGAGCAATCATATTAGTATTAATAACAGGAATTTTTACTTTTACTGTGAGTAATATTGTAGGATTAACAGTAGGAGACAAGGTAGTTATCTCAAAAGGAGATTATAAATACTATAAAGACTTAAACAAAACTTATGGCAAAATGTTAGGGTTAAAAGAAATTGTTACACAAAATTATTATAAACCAGTTAATGAAGCAAACTTTGAGGATTGGCTCATAAGAGGCATGTTTGCAGCATTAGAAGATCCATATTCTCAATATATGGATAGAGCTGAGTTTAAAAGATTCATGGAGCATACGGAAGGGAATTATTATGGAGGAATTGGTGTCATTATGACACAAGGAGAGGATGGACTTATTACTGTAGTAGAACCTTTTCAAGGGTCTCCAGGGGACAGAGCAGGTCTAAAGCCAGGAGATAAGATTATAGGAGTAGATGGTGAAGAGTTTATTGCACAAAAATTAGAGCAAGCTGTTACTAAAATAAAGGGAAAAGAAGGTACACAAGTTACTTTGACAGTTCTTAAAAAAGGAAGTAAAGAAACTCAAGATGTTTTAATCACAAGAGAAAAAGTAAGATCTCAAACTGTATCTACAAAAATATTAAAAGATGATATGGGTTATATTCGTATTAGTATGTTTGATGAACATACTTCAGAAGATTTCTTAAAAAGATTAAAAGAATTAGAAAATAAAAATATAAAAGGATTGGTGATTGATTTAAGAAATAACCCAGGTGGATTATTAGAAGAATGTGTAAAAGTAGCAGATAGATTATTAGGAGAGCAGACTATTGTATATACAATGGATCGAGCTGGAAAGAAAGAATATAAAAAGTCTGATAAAGATCGTGTAAATTATCCTTTTGTATTGTTAGTAAATGGAGGAAGTGCTAGTGCTTCTGAAATTTTATCTGGTGCTGTACAGGATACAAAATCAGGACAATTAATAGGAACGACTACCTTTGGAAAAGGACTTGTACAACAAATTCGAGGATTAAAGGATGGTTCAGGTTTTAGACTTACTACAGCTCAATACTTTACACCAAATGGTACTTATATTCATGGAAAGGGAATTGCTCCAGATATTGAAGTAAAGCTTCCAAAAGAATTGGAAGAAAAATTGTATTTGATTACTTATGAGGAAGATATACAATTACAAAAGGCTGTAGAGGTTTTAGAAAATAAAATTAAAAGATAAGTTTAGAATATGAATAATATGGAAAAAATAAATAGTAAATTGAAAAAGCGTCCAAGAGTTTATGGACGCTTTTGTCATATAAGGAGGAGATGCTTTGAGTAATTTTTTACAACCTTCTTTTTTATTGATTTTTATTCTTTTGGGTATACAATATCAAAAAATTTATAAAAGAAGAAAAAAAATTATAGGTAAATCTCATTCAGTACAGTATATGTTCTTTTATGCAATAGGAGTAGGATTATTAGGAGGAATATTAGGAAGTATATTGATGATTCAATTCGGGACAGTTATCAACTTTATGGACTATATATATATTCTTCCTTTATCTATCATTCTTATGTTTATTCATCCTAGATATATATGTTTTTCTTATTCAGGTGGATTATTAGCTTTATCAAGTTTGATTTTAGGTTTTCCAAGTATGGATGTATCTAAAGTTTTAGAAATTATTGCAATTTTGCATTTGATTGAAAGTGTTTTAATTTACTTTGATGGAGACAAAGAAGCGATTCCTATTTTAATAGAACATGAAAAATATGGAATTATAGGTGGATATATGATGCAAAGGTTTTGGCCTATTCCAATGATGTTTTTTCCTATGTGTTGTGTAGCAGCTTTAGGATATGGAGATTTAGCTTTAGGTGATGTTCCAAAAAAAAAATGCAAAGAATCTGGAAAAAGATTGTTTGTGTATAGTGTAAGTTTACTCATTTTGGCTATTTTATCAATGAATTTTTATGATATAAAATTTATTGCTGCTTTATTTGCGCCTATAGGTCATGAAATTCTTATTGTATATGGGCAAAGAAAAGAGAAAAAAAAGACACCTATTTTTAGAAATCATAGTAGAGGAGTTAGTGTACTTGATTTATATAAAGGAGGAGTAGGAGAGAAAATAGGACTTCAAAGAGGAGATATTATTTTATCTATCAATGGAAGTGTAATAAATGACAAAAATCATATACAGGAAGTTTTAAAATATTCTTGTTGTGATTTATATATGAAAGTAATGAATCTAAATGGAAGAATTAGAAATTTAGAGTATAAACAAGAGAAAATAGAAATAAAAAATTTAGATATTTTAGTAATACCCAAAAATTCATCCTATGTATTTGATATAGATAAAGAAAAAGGAATTTTAAAAAGATTAATAGATCAGTACAAAACAACAAAAAACCCCGTATGTTCTTAAACTACATGCGAGTTTTTTTGTTGTTTTTATTTTTATACATACGCAGATCTGCAATTTTAAATAACTCTTTATGATCTGTAGAGTCTTTAGGAAATTCAGCTACTCCAAAGCTAAAATCTACATAAAATTCATTATGATCATAAGTGAGAGGGTGCTCACTTATTTTTTGAAAAATCAATTCTATTTTTTTCTGAGTTTGTTGTCGTGTAGAATTTAAAAATATGAGTACAAACTCATCTCCTCCAAATCTTCCTAATATATCAGAAGACCTGACATTATTTTTGAGAATATCTGCAAAATGTTGTATAGCTAAGTCTCCTGCTAAGTGGCCATATACATCATTAATTTTTTTTAGATTATTTAAATCGATCATACATAAACAAAATTGTTCGTTATATCGTAGTGCTTGTTGATAGATATTATTAAAAAGTTCGTCAAAATAATGCCTATGATAAAGCTGTGTAAGACCATCATACCTAGATAAAAATAAAGTTTTTTCAAAAAGAAGTACGTTTTTTATAGCCACAGCTAATTGACCTGTTAAATATTCTAATATGACCATATCTTCTTCAGTAAAAATTCCCTCATGAGAAATATTATCTATATTGACTATACCATATACTTGGTTATCAATAATAATAGGTGTACACATGGTAGATTTAATTTTGAATGCATCCGTATCTTTTAATAGCTTGTAATTTTTGGAGGACATATTTTGAAGATTAAAATGATCAGGATTTTTTATAATAATAGATTTTAAATTTTTATGATGTTCTAAAAAAAGTTCTTCAGAAGATAATTTGATTTGTGAAAGTTCTTCTAAATTAAATCCATGTACTGCTTTAAATTCAAATAGATCTTCTTCATTTTTTATTAAAATACTAGCCGTATCTGCTTGATCTATTACTTGTACCATGCTACTTACAAAGAGTCTTAATAATTCATCCATATTTTCAATAGAAACAATAGAATTACTAATTTGAAGCATAATATCTTTCATTTCATTGTATTTTTGCATTTCTTTATTGATTTGTAGATGTTTCTTTACTATTTTCTCATAAATAGTATAGTGATAAAAACAGATACAACCAATGATGATAGATAAGATTATTGGATATCCTAAAGGTAAACATTTACCTAAGAAGTAAAAAAAATAATGCAATAGAAAAGGAATACTCACAAGCAAAATAAAAAAAGAAAAACTTGTTTTTTTTGTTTTATTGATCACATCATTCACCTACAATTTTATTAATAATATATAGAAATTTTTAACTGAGTTGTAATTATTTCATATTTATGAAGGTATTATCATAATTAGAATAAAAAGGGTATTATATACTAGATCGTATTTTATCTTTTTATTATATACTATTCACTAATAATTGAAAATGTTTTATAAAAAGTATTTATATAAATTTTAAAAATGTCTATAGTAAAAAAATACTATTTTTTACAATATATACTTTGAAAATATAAAAAAAAGGAATAGATTGACGAAAATCATAGAGAAAGCTATAATAAAATTACGAACAAATGTTTGTAAAATGAAAAATGTTTATAAATAAAAAAACTAGGTATAGTATAAAGGAAAATGAGTATAGATAGAGAGGTTTTTAGGATGAATAAATTTAAAATTGCATCAGAATATAGACCAACAGGAGATCAACCAAAAGCTATAAAGTCTTTAAGCAATGGAATAAAAAAAGGACTGAAACATCAAACCCTTTTAGGGGTTACAGGATCTGGAAAAACTTTTACGATGGCTAATGTAATAGAGAAAGTACAAAAGCCTACTTTGATAATTGCTCATAATAAGACATTAGCGGCTCAACTTTGCAGTGAATTTAAAGAATTTTTTCCAGAAAATGCAGTAGAATATTTTGTGAGTTATTATGATTATTATCAACCAGAAGCTTATGTAGCTCATACGGATACTTATATAGAAAAAGATGCACAAATTAATGATGAGATAGATAAGCTTCGCCATTCCGCAACAGCAGCTTTATTTGAAAGAAAAGATGTAATTATTGTAGCGAGTGTATCTTGTATATATGGACTTGGAGACCCTATTGATTATGAAAATCAAGTATTATCTATAAGACCAGGAATCACAAAGAGTAGAGATGAAATTTTAAAAAAATTAGTTGAAATTCAATATGTAAGAAATGATGTGAATTTTATAAGAGGAACCTTTAGGGTAAGAGGAGATGTAGTAGAGATTTTTCCTGCTGGAGCTTCAGAAAATGCTATAAGAGTAGAATTATTTGGAGATGAAATAGATAGGATTACAGAAATAAATACTGTGACAGGAGAGATCATAGGACTTAGAAAACATATATCGATTTTTCCAGCTTCTCACTATGTAACTACAAAAGAAAAGCTTGAAAAAGCTATTGTAGATATAGAAGAAGAATTATATGATCGAGTAAAATATTTTAAAGAAAATGAAAAATTAATAGAAGCTCAAAGAATTCAGCAAAGAACTATGTATGATATAGAAATGCTAAGGGAAGTAGGATTTTGTCAGGGAATTGAAAATTATTCAAGACATATTTCTCAAAGACCACCAGGGAGTAAACCATTTACATTGATAGATTATTTTCCAGATGATTTTTTAATTCTTGTAGATGAATCTCATGTAACTATTCCACAGATTAGAGGTATGTATGCAGGAGATCAATCAAGAAAAGGAAATTTAGTGGAATATGGATTTCGGCTTCCTTCTGCTTATGACAATAGACCATTAAATTTTAATGAGTTTGAAGGATTAGTCAATCAAATTATCTATGTAAGTGCAACACCAGGTCCTTATGAAAAGGAGTATCAAGAAAATGTAGTAGAACAAATTATAAGACCTACAGGACTTATTGATCCTAAGATAGATGTAAGACCTATTCATGGACAAATTGATGATTTAATAGAAGAAATTCATCATGTAGTAGATAAAAAACAAAGGATACTCATTACTACCTTAACGAAAAAAATGGCAGAGGATTTGACTTCTTATTTTAAAGAAGTAGGGATTAAAGTAAGATATCTTCATTCAGATATAGATACTATAGAAAGAATGGAAATTATAAGAGATTTAAGATTAGGTGTATTTGATGTATTAGTTGGGATTAACCTTCTAAGAGAAGGACTTGATATTCCAGAGGTGTCTTTAGTTGCTATTTTAGATGCAGATAAACAAGGTTTCTTGCGTTCTGAAACATCTTTAATCCAAACCATAGGAAGAGCTGCTAGAAATATAGATGGAAAAGTTATTATGTATGCAGATAAAATAACAGATTCTATGAAAAAAGCTATAGATGAAACAAATAGAAGAAGAGAGCTTCAACAAAAATATAATGAAGATAATAACATTACACCAAAAGGTATTATAAAAAAAGTAAGAGATATTATTGAAGCTACAAAGGTAGCTGAGGAAGATGTTCAATATGGTGTAAAAAAAGATTTAAATGAAATGAATAAAGAAGAAATAAAAGACTTAATTAAAAAACTTGAATTAGAAATGAAGGAAGCTGCAGAAAATCTACAGTTTGAAAGAGCGGCTCAACTTAGAGACAAAATTATAAAGCTTCAGAAAGAGCTTTAATTGAGGTGATGAAATGGCACAAAATAGTATATTTATAAAAGGTGCGAGAGAACATAATTTAAAAAATATAGATATAGAAATTCCAAGAGATCAATTTGTAGTAATGACTGGCCTTAGTGGTTCTGGAAAATCTTCTTTAGCTTTTGATACGATTTATGCAGAAGGACAAAGAAGATATGTAGAGAGTTTATCAGCTTATGCAAGACAGTTTTTAGGACAAATGGAAAAGCCAGATGTAGATTCTATAGAAGGTTTATCTCCTGCTATTTCTATAGATCAAAAGACTACCAATAAAAATCCTAGATCTACTGTAGGAACTGTAACGGAAATTTATGATTATTTAAGACTTTTATTTTCACGGGTAGGAACTCCTCATTGTCCTATTTGTGGTATAGAGATAGCACAGCAAACGATAGATCAAATTGTAGATCAGATTATTGACTTACCAGAAAGAACAAAGCTTCAAATTTTAGCACCTATTATAAGAGGGAGAAAAGGAGAGCATACAAAGGTTTTAGAAAAAATTCAAAAAGAAGGATATGTTCGAGTACGTGTAGATGGTGAAATTAAAGAATTGCAAGAAGAGATCAAACTTGAAAAAAATAAAAAACATACTATTGAAGTCGTGATTGATCGAATTATTGTCAAAGATGGAATAGAAAATAGACTTGCAGATTCTATAGAAACTACCATTCAATTATCAGATGGTTTGGTAGTAGTCAATATCATAGATGGAGAAGATTTAACCTTTAGTACAAAATTTTCTTGTCCTAAACATGGAATAGGGATTGAAGAATTAGAGCCAAGAATGTTTTCTTTTAATAGCCCTTATGGAGCATGTCCTCATTGTAATGGAATTGGACATCTTCAAAAGATTGATAAAGATTTAGTCATTCCAAATCCTTCTTTGAGTATCAAGGAAGGTGGAATTGCACCTATGGCAAATGCTAGTGAAGGAACTTATTATTTTGAAATGATTGAATCATTGGCAAAAGAATATGGGCTAGATTTAGCGACTCCCATCAAAGATCTTCCTAAAAAATTTTTAGAGGAATTATTATATGGTACGCAAAAAATTCTTACATTTAATTATGAAAGTAAATTTGGGGGGCAAAAAACTTATAAAGCTCCTTTTGAAGGAGTCATCAATAACTTAACGAGAAGATATAAAGAGACAAACTCAGATTATATGAGAGAAAAATTAGAAGAATATATGAGTTTTATTCCTTGTGATGATTGTCATGGAGCAAGACTTAAGCCAGAAGTAGTATCTGTAAAAATAAATGAAAAAAATATTTCTCAAGTAACAGAGTTTTCAATTCGAGAGGCTTTAGAATTTTTTAATAATCTTCATTTTTCAGACAAGAAAAAAATGATTGCCAATCAGATCCTAAAAGAGATCAATGATCGCTTAGGATTTTTAGTAGATGTAGGATTAGATTATCTAACCTTATCAAGGGCCGCGTCTACTTTATCAGGAGGAGAGTCTCAAAGGATTCGTCTAGCCACTCAAATTGGTTCAAGATTAGTAGGGGTACTTTATATATTAGATGAACCAAGCATAGGACTTCATCAAAAGGATAATGATAAGCTTATTAAAACTTTAAGAAATTTATCAGATATAGGAAATACTCTAATAGTAGTAGAACATGACGAAGATACCATGTATGCAGCAGATCATATTATAGATATAGGACCAGGGGCAGGAGAACATGGAGGAAATATTATAGCAGCTGGTACGATAGAGGATATTAAAAAGTGTGATGCTTCTATTACAGGACAATATTTATCAGGAAAGAAGAAAATAGAGATTCCAAAAGAGAGAAGAAGTCCAAATGGAAATTGGATTAAAATTATTGGAGCACAAGAAAATAATTTAAAAAACGTAGATGTAGCTTTTCCATTAGGGGTATTTACTTGCGTAACTGGTGTATCAGGTTCAGGAAAAAGCACTTTAGTTAATGAGATTTTTTATAAAAAGCTTGCTATGGAGCTTCACAGAGCAAAGAGTAGACCAGGAAAACATAAAGAAATCAAAGGTATTGAAAATATAGATAAGGTTATAGACGTTGATCAATCTCCTATTGGAAGAACTCCAAGATCTAATCCAGCTACCTATACAGGGGTATTTGATTTGATTCGTGATTTATTTGCAAAGGTTCCAGAAGCTAAAATGAGAGGTTATCAAAAGGGAAGATTTAGCTTTAATGTAAAGGGTGGAAGATGTGAGGCATGTAAGGGAGATGGAATCATAAAAATTGAAATGCATTTTCTTCCTGATGTGTATGTGCCTTGTGATGTATGTAAAGGAAAAAGGTACAATAGAGAAACATTAGAGGTAAAATACAAAGGAAAAACTATATCAGATGTATTAGATATGACAGTAGAAGAAGCAGTAACCTTTTTTGAAAACGTACCAGGAATTAAAAGAAAATTAGTTACTTTATATGAAGTAGGTCTTGGATATATAAAACTTGGACAACCATCTACCCAACTATCAGGTGGAGAAGCACAAAGGGTAAAGCTTGCAACAGAGCTTAGCAAAAGAAGTACATCAAAAACATTATATATATTAGATGAACCTACTACAGGGCTACATGTATCAGATATTCACAAACTTATAGGTGTTTTAAATAAGTTAGTAGATACAGGAAACACTGTGTTGGTCATTGAACATAATTTAGATGTGATTAAAGCTTGTGACTATATGATTGATTTAGGACCAGATGGAGGAGATCGGGGAGGTCAAATCCTAGGTGTTGGAACACCAGAAGATATTGTAGAAGTTTCTAATTCGCATACAGGTATATATTTAAAGAAGATTTTTGAAAAGGAAAAGATTTGATATATAGATCTAAATTTTATGATTTGTAAAAATAAAGAGCAGAGTTATAGAGTAGGAACTCTTTAAACTTGCTCTTTTATAATACATAGTAAATTATATATTTGATAAAATTGTAGATAAATATATAATTTTTGCCTATAGTCCAAAACTTTTTTATAAATTGAAGTATTTAATCAGTAAGTATAATTCCCCGGGCAATATTTTGTTGATTTAACACGACTCCAACTTGATCTCCAATTTTTAAATCTTCAAAATCTAAATTTATTTTTTTGTCATTTCTTTGAAAGATAATAATTACATTTTCATAAACTTTAATACTAGGTTCTATAGAGATACTATTGTCATCAAAATGTTGTTCTATAGTGAGTATTTTATTTTCTTTATCTATGTTTAAAATTTCACCATATACAAAGCTTTCTCCTTTGTATGGATTGCACTGAGGAAAATCTTGAAATGTAAAATTGTTTTTTAAAGTCAATGTATTATGGTAACTAGTATTAGAGTTTAATTTTGGGGATAAAGGGGTAATAGGAATATAGAAAGTGTCTTTATAATAGATAGTTTGTAAGGAGTGATTTTCATGATTTACTATAATATTTGTGTGTGTTAAATAAGCTTTTATGACCTCACAGTTTTCTTTTGCTGAACTTGTAGAAGTTGTAAAAATAAATAAGATAAAGATGATCAAACTTTTTTTAAATAAAATTTTCATAAATAGACCTCCTTGACAAATGTGATATTGTAAGTGTAGACAATCAATTTGAAAAGTATACATATTTTATGATACATAGGAGAAAATATTTATTTATCCATATTTCACATTAATGTTAAATAAAGGTTATTCGTTTTGTTAGCTAGATGTCACTAAATATATTTTTAAAAAGAAATGAGAGGAAAAAATGTTTGACATAAAAGAACAATTAAAAAAGTTACCACAGAAGCCTGGAGTTTATTTGATGAAGGATGAGAAGGATGAAATTATTTATGTAGGAAAGGCAATTTCATTAAAAAATAGAGTCAGACAATATTTTCAGTCTTCTAAAAATCAGCCTCCTAAGGTTTTAGCTATGATTTCTAATATATGTGAGTTTGAATATATCATTACAGATTCCGAAGTAGAGGCATTGATTTTAGAGAGCAATTTGATAAAAAAACATAGACCTAAATATAATATATTACTTCGAGATGACAAGCAGTATCCTTATATAAAAGTGACGTTGGGAGAGAAGTACCCAAGAATTTTAAAAACAAGAAGAATTATAAAAGATGGAGCTAAGTATTTTGGACCATATATTCATGTAGGAGCTGTCAATCAAACGATTGAGATGCTAAAGAAGATCTATCCTATTAGAAGTTGTAATAAAAATATTGAAAAAAATAAAGATAGACCTTGTTTAAATTTTCATATTCATAAATGTATAGGTCCTTGTACGGGGAATGTAGATGATAAAATATATATGAAAATGATTGATGAAATTGTATTATTTTTAAGTGGAAAGTATGAAGCTTTAGCAAAGAAGATAGAAGAAAAAATGAAAGAAGAAGCTTTAAATATGAATTTTGAAAAAGCAGCAGAGTATAGAGATCAAATTAGTGCAATTCATAGTATTATGGAAAAACAAAAAATTGTTTTATCTTCAGAGGTAGATCAAGATTTGATTGCATTAGCAAAAGGAGTAGAAGATGTATGTGTGATGATTTTCTTTGTAAGAGGGGGAAAACTCATAGGAAGAGAACATTACATAATCGATGCAAAACAAGATAGTAGAGAAGAGATTATGAGTGCTTTTATAAAACAATTTTATGCAGAGGTGGCATTTGTGCCTAAAGAAATTTTAATAGATGAAAAAATAGAAGATGAAGAATTAATAAGTACATGGTTATCTACAAAAAAAGATGGAAAAGTGATCATAAAACATCCTCAAAAAGGAGAGAAAAAAGCTCTATTAGATTTAGTTTATAAAAATGCAGTAGAGGTTTTAGAACAATTTAGAGAAAAGTTAATAAGAGACAAGAAAAAAAGTGAAGGAGCTATGAATGAGCTAGGAGAATCTTTGAGGCTTAAAAACCCTCCTTATAGAATTGAATCTTTTGATATTTCTAATATCCAAGGAGTTCATTCTGTAGCTTCTATGGTAGTATTTGAAAATGGAAAACCTAAGTATAGTGATTATAGAAGATTTAAAATAAAAACTATAGAAGGTCCTAATGATTATGGAAGTATGCAGGAGGTTATTTATAGAAGGTTTAAAAGGGGCATAAAAGAAAAAGAAGAAATGAAAGAAAAAGGTATTATAGATGATTTGGGTAAGTTTTCTAAGTTTCCAGATTTATTATTAATAGATGGAGGGCAAGGTCATGTAAATGCAGTACTAGAAGTTTTATATGCATTAGGAATTTCTATTCCTACAGCAGGAATGGTGAAGGATGATCATCATAGGACAAAGGATCTATTTTATGAAAATAAGCTTTTATCTATCTATGAAAAAAAGGATGTATTTCAGTTCGTAGGAAAAATACAAGAAGAAACACATAGATTTGCTATTAATTATCATAAAAGCTTAAGAGGAAAAACTATGACTCAATCTATATTAGAAGAAATCCCTGGGATTGGGGAAAAAAGAAAAAAGGCGTTATTAAAGCACTTTGAATCTATAAAAAAAATAAAAGATGCTTCTATACAAGAATTATGTGAAGTAGAAGGAATGAATCAAAGGGCTGCAAAGGGAATTTATGAATATTTTAAAAAGTCAAAAAAGACCTAAGTTTCTAGGTCTTTTTTGTTTGTAAAGAGAATAATAGAATGATCACACAAACAAAGCTTTTGACATAAATTAAAGTGATGAGAAAAATAATTTGAAGGAAAGGTGGAGAATAGATGAGATTAAAAAATAAAGTAGTAGTTGTTACAGGTGGAGGAAGAGGGATCGGAGAAGCTATTTGTTTAAGATTTGTAGAAGAAGGAGCAAAAATAGTGGTAGTAGATAAAAATGGGATAGATGTAGATTATGTTGTGGAGAAAATTAAGGAATCTGGTAAAGAAGCTATAGGAAAAGAAGTAGATGTTACGAATAAAAATCAAGTAGATGAAATGATAGAAGATATCGTAAGTAAATATAAAAAAATAGATGTTTTTATCAATAATGCAGGGATTACCGCAGATGCTAAATTAGAAAAAATGACTGAAGAACAATGGAATCAAGTTATAGATGTGAATTTAAAAGGAGTATTTTATTGTGGACAAAGTGCTGCAAAGGTAATGAAAAAACAAGGGTATGGAGTGATATTAAATGCATCTTCTGTTGTAGGACTTTATGGAAACTTTGGCCAAACCAATTATGCTGCTTCAAAATGGGGTGTGATCGGTATGACAAAAACATGGGCTAAGGAGTTAGGGAAATATGAAATAAGAGTCAATGCGGTAGCTCCAGGATTTACATTGACGCCAATGGTAGAAAAAATGCCTCAAGATGTACTTACAATGATTCAAAATAAGTCTCCATTAAAAAAATTAGCACAACCTGTTGATATTGCTAATGCTTTTTTATTTCTTGCATCAGATGAAGCAAGATTTATTACTGGAACTGTATTGAGTGTGGATGGAGGAGTTGTACTGTAATTTAAACCTCTTAAAATATTTCAAGAGGTTTTTTAAATTTTCTGAAAAAAATTTTGGAATATAAAAGGTATTTTGATCATAAGATGGATTTGTAGGTTTTAGAGAATACAAAAATACATGAAGAGATTTTTTATAAGAACAACTTTTTTATAAGAGGGATAAATAAGAGAGGGGATATAGGATGACAGAGAAGTCTTATAAAGAAATAACTATAGGAGAGAGTGCAAGTTTTACTAAGGTCATAGAAGAAAGTGATATTAGTAGCTTTGCAAGTGTTACAGGAGATTTTAACCCAATACACTTAGATTCAAAATTTGCTGCTAAAACCATGTTTAAAAAAAGAATTGTACATGGAATGCTTACAAATTCATTAATTTCTGCTGTGTTAGGAACCAAGTTACCAGGGATTAATACTCTTTACTTATCACAAAACACAAAATTTATAGCACCTGCTTTTATAGGAGATGAATTAACAGCTACAGTAGAAGTAAAGGAAAAAAGAGATGAAAAAAATATCATTATTTTAGAAACAATTGTTACCAATCAATTTGGAAATAAAATCTCAGTTGGTGAAGCCACTGTAAAAAAGATGGATATATAAAATAAAGGGGGAGTTCATATGAATACACAGCAACAAAATAACAATTTTTTAGATCAGTATATTAAGTTACAAAAAGATATGTTTCAAGTTTGGAAAGAAAGTTTTTTTATAAATAATAAAGAAAAAGAGTGTCACCATCAAATAGATGAAAAAAGTCCTATAGGTCTTTGGAATGATTGGATGAATAAGAGTTATCAAGCATTTTTTAAAAATATAAACCCTATAAAAGAAAGTTCTACTCAATGGGGAATGCTCAATGCATCTGAGATATACCAAAGTTTATATGAATTTTGGAAGAATCTAAGTACAATGCATGATCAAGAACAAGGAGAGGATTTTTACACCAATTGGCAAAAAGAATATAGTAAAATTTTATCAAATCATTTTATGAATTATTTACCTGATTTTTCAAAAAAATTATTGAAAGAGTCTATGAACACTTATGAGATATATTTAAATACAAGTAAAAATTTCTATATACCATGGATCAATAACTTAAGTGAAGGTCAAGAGTTATTAGGAAAGAGCTTTATGGGAGATGCAGATGCTTTTTTAGAGTATGGAAAACTTTGGAGAGGAAATTATGAAAAGACATTTGGCAAAGTTTTTGACCTTCCTGGTATAGGCATCGGTAAAGAATATTTTGAAAATGAGATGAAGCGTGCAGATGCTTTTGTTAGCTATATGAATACGGTAAATGAATTTTTTATGAATCTATATAAAGTAGGATCAGAAACTATGGAAAGAATTATTAAAGAGCATGAAAAGATGTTAAAGAATGGATCACAGCCAAAAACTTTTAAAGAGTTTTATGAATATTGGTGGAGAGAAAATGAAAAAGCTTATATGAATCTCTTTAAAACAGATGATTTTTCTAAACTACTAGGTAAGGTTGTGGATGCGGGCTTGATTGTAAAACAAAACATGGATAAATTTTTTGAGGAGCAATTAGATTTTTTACCTTTTCCTAAGATGAGCCATATGAAGAGCCTTTATAAAACAGTATATGACTTGAAAAAAGAAGTGAAAAAATTAAATAAAGAAATAGACGATTTAATAAAAAATAAAGATAAAAATGAAATGAAGCTATAGGAGGGGACCATATATGTATTCATTTTGGGGAATAGATATGCAAAAATCAATGGAAGATTATTTAGATATTCAAAATAAATTTGCAAAGGGAATAAAAAATCTATTTAATATAGAAGATACAGCTTCAGACAAAACACCTAAAGAACTTATATACACTGAAGATAAAATGAAATTGTATCATTATAAACCATTAGTAAAAAATCCATGCAAAGTTCCAACGTTAATTGTTTATGCATTAGTAAATCGTCAATATATGATGGATATTCAACAAGATCGTAGTGTTATTAAGAGTTTCCTAAAACAAGGGTTAGATGTTTATATTATAGACTGGGGATATCCTACACAAGAAGATATGTATCTTACTATGGATGATTATATTAATGGATATATCAATAATGCAGTAGATTATATTCGAGAATCTACGAAAGTTGATCAATTAAATATTTTAGGAGTATGCCAAGGAGGTACCTTTTCTACGATTTATTCTGCTATTTATCCAGAAAAAATTAAAAATTTAGTTACAATGGTTACCCCTATTGACTTTGATGTAGAAGAGGGATTGTTATTTAAATGGGGGAAATATTTAAATATAGATAACATGGTAGATACATATGGAGTTTTACCTGGGGCGTTGATGAATTCAGGATATTTGATGTTAAAGCCTTTTCAGCTTATGTTAGATAAGTATGTAAATCTTTTTGAAAATATTGATCAACGTGAGCTAGTTGAAAATTTTATGAGAATGGAAAAATGGATATTTGATAGTCCTGGGCAGGCAGGAGAGACACTACGACAATTTGTAAAAGACTTATATCAAGAAAATAAGCTGGTGAAGGGTTCTTTAAAGGTGGGGGACAAAAAAGTTGATTTAAAAAATATTAATATGCCTGTACTCAATATATATGCAGAATATGATCACTTAGTAAGTCCTGATTCTAGTAAAGCTTTAAATGATTTAATATCTAGTAAAGACAAAGAACTTTGCTCTTTTCCTGTAGGGCATATAGGAATGTATGTAAGCTCTAAATCTCAAAAACAAATGAGTCCTAAAGTAGCTAAATGGTTAATAGATCGATCTGATGAAACAAATAAAAAATAACTAGTAAGTAAAAAAGATTTTGGTTTATAATATAATATATAAGATTAAATAAAAATTCAGATGGTTTAAAAACCATCTGAATTTTAGTTTAAGGAATCTATAAGTATAAAAAAAGAAGAGTAGGTGAATTTATGGAATATGTAACTATAGATGAAATTATTGAAGATTTGAATTTAGAAGTAATCTATGAGCCAGAGGAATCAGATGTCAAAATAGATGTTAGCGAAATTAATAGACCAGGTCTTCAATTAGCTGGATTTTATCAATATTTTGCTTACGAAAGAGTACAAGTTATAGGAATGGTAGAATGGGAATATTTTAATATATTGACTCATGATATAAGAACAAAAAGGGCAGAAAGATTATTTTCACATCCCATACCATGTATGATTATTGCAAGACATATGGAAGTTCATAAAGAATGTTTAGAAGCAGCTAAAAAATTTAAAAGACACCTTTTAAGAACAGAAGTAAGTACGACAAAGTTTATGAGCCAGCTGACGAATTATTTAGACGATAAATTAGCTCCTGTGATTACTAGACATGGAGTATTAGTAGATGTATATGGAATAGGAATTTTAATTATAGGAGAAAGTGGTATAGGTAAAAGTGAAACAGCACTAGAACTTATCAAAAGAGGACACAGATTGGTGGCAGATGATGCGGTAGAGATTAAACAAATAGACAATGACACACTACAAGGAAGTGCTCCAGAACTTACAAAACATTTTATGGAATTAAGAGGAATTGGCATATTAGATATTCAACATCTTTATGGAGTAGGGGCAGTGAGAGATAAAAAAACTATTGAACTTATTATAGAAATGGAGAACTGGCAACAAGGAAAGCAATATGACCGATTAGGTATTGATGAAGATTTTATGGGGATTTTGGGAGTAGATGTTTATAAAATAACAATTCCTATTAAGCCAGGAAGAAATTTAGCTATTATTATAGAGGCAGCAGCAAGAAATCACAGGCAAAAGAGAATGGGATATAATGCAGCGGAAATACTAAATGAAAGATTTGTAGAAGTTGCACAAAAAAGCAGGAGGTAACTCCTGCTTTTTTTAAAGTATTGACAAATGAATAGAAAAGGAATACTATATTAGTAAAATAAGTATATTACAATATTCTAATATACTAATGAATATAATTTAATATAAAAAGAGGTGAAATCAATGGATATGGATAATATGCAGGTAAAGATATTAAAAGCTTTAGCTCATCCAACTAGATTAAAAATAGTAAAGAAATTGCTAAAAGGAACTTTATGTGTTTGTGAACTTAATGAAGATATTGATTTTAGTCAATCAAACCTTTCGCAACATCTAAAGATCTTAAGAGAGGCAAATATATTGATTCAAGAAAAGGATGGATTAAGGGTTAATTATAGTATTAAAAGTGAAGAAGTTACTCAATTGATTTTTATTGTTGAAAAGATAGTTGAAAAAGAAATAAAAAATCTTACCAAACAAATGGGAGGGGAGTAAATTGTTACAATGGATTACTAAATTATTTAAATTTTTATGGCTAGATCATATGGTTGAAAAATTGGTGGAGAATGTATTAGGTATTTCTATGAATACCAATTTGGGTTTGAGTATACATTTTTTTATTTATGATAGCATTAAGATTATTATTTTACTTAGCATTATGATTTTTGTAATATCTTATATTAGAAGTTATTTTCCACCTGAAAAAACGAAGAAAATATTAAGTAGATTTAGTGGAATTACAGGAAATATTATGGCATCTATTTTAGGGATTGTAACTCCATTTTGTTCTTGTTCATCTGTGCCTATTTTTATAGGGTTTGTTGAAGCTGGAGTTCCATTAGGACTTACTTTTTCATTTTTAATTACATCACCTATTGTAAATGAGGCAGCTTTTGCAATACTTCTGGCTTCCTTTGGAGTAAAGATTGCCCTATTATATGTAGTAACAGGGGTAATAGTAGGTGTAGTAGGAGGGTTATTAATAGGAAAACTCAATATGGAAAAAGAAGTAGAAGAATATGTATATGAAATACAAATAGGCGAAGTAGCAATTGATGAATTAAATTCCAAGGAAAGAATTCAATTTGCAATAGATAATGTAGTAGACATTGTAAAAAGAATATGGATTTATTTGATTATAGGTATTGGAATAGGTGCTTTTATTCATGGTTGGGCTCCAGCCCCACTTCTTGCAAAATATGCAGGGCCTAATAATCCATTTGCAGTCATTGTAGGAGTAATTTTGGGAATACCTCTTTATTCTAATGCTTTAGGAACAATCCCTATTGCCAATGCATTAATTAACAAAGGGGTAGGAATTGGAACAGCATTATCTTTTATGATGGCAGTTACAGCTTTATCACTACCAGCAATTATTCTTTTAAGAAAAGTCATCAAACCAAAATTGATAAAAGCTTTTGTGATTATTACAGGAATAGGAATTATTTTTGTTGGATATTTATTTAATGCAGTAGCACATTTATTGGTATAAACCAATAGATCAAATAAATTTAAATAGGAGGTTTTATATGAATATTAAAATTTTAGGAACTGGTTGCATGAATTGCAAGAAATTGGAGGAAAATACAAGAGAAGCTGTAAAACAATTAGGGTTAGAAAATGTAACTATTGAAAAAGTAGAAGATATTCCAAGTATTATGAAATACGGAGTAATGAAAACACCTGCATTAGTAGTAGATGAACAAGTTAAGGTAATGGGAAAAGTAGCTAAAACAGATGAAATTAAAAAATTAATTCAAAAGTAATAAACTAAAAAACTCTAGTTCATAGAGGGGTTTTCATTAATTTTAAAAATAGTTAATCTAAAATCATATATCTAACTAATGGATTGTATTCATTAGAAGGATAATATAAAAAATCTAATTGCAAGGATGAATCTGAGCAAAAGGTAAGAGGGTGATCATATGAATTTTTTGTGATATCAAAAACTTTCCTTAGCTTGTAAGGAAAGTTTTTTGCATAGAAGGGAGTATAAAAGTGAACAAAAGAATAGGAGTAGTTGCAATTATTGTTGAAGATAAAGAAAGTGTAGAAATGGTAAACAAATTTTTAAGTGAGTTTTCTGAGATTATAGTAGGTAGAATGGGGGTACCTTATAAAGAAAAGCATGTAAGTGTCATATCTATTATTGTAGATGGCAATACAGATGAAATAGGAGCCCTTACAGGAAAATTAGGAAGATTAAAAGGAGTAAGTGTAAAAAGTGCACTGACTCAAAAATAGGAGGAATTCATATGAGCACTCATCATATTATTAACGAAGAAAAAATCAATAAATTATTAATAGAAGGAGAAAAAGCGACTAAAAATGAAATTTTAGATATTATAAAAAAAGCAAGAGATTGTTATGGTTTATCACTTGAAGAGGCAGCAGTGCTACTTCAAGTAGAAGATAAAGATTTATTAGATGAATTATTTCAAACAGCAAGATTTATAAAAGATACTATATATGGAAATCGAATTGTTTTGTTTGCACCTTTATATACAAGTAATGAATGTACAAATAATTGCCTTTATTGTGGATTTAGGATGGATAATAAATTTCTTCATAGAAGAACTTTATCATCTGAGGAAATTGTACATGAGGCAAAATCTATTGAAGCTCAAGGACATAAAAGAATTTTATTAGTCTGTGGAGAAGATGCTAAAAAGACTCATATTGATCATATTGTAGATGGAGTTACAGCTATTTATGAAAATGCAGATATTAGAAGAATCAATGTAAATGCAGCTCCTATGAAAGTAGAGGATTTCAAAAAATTAAAAAAATGTGGAATAGGAACTTTTCAAATTTTTCAAGAGACTTATCATAGAGAGACCTATAAAAAAATGCATCCAACAGGAGCTAAAAAAGATTATGATTATCGACTTACTGCTACGGAACGTGCTTTTGAAGCAGGAATTGATGACTTTGGAATAGGTCCTTTATTAGGCCTTTATGATTACAAATTTGATGTATTGGCTACATTAATGCATTCTCAATATATGGATGAAAAATATAGTGTAGGACCTCATACCATATCTGTCCCAAGACTGAGACCAGCTCTTGGTTCAAAGCTTAAAGAGGTACCTTTTCCTATTACAGATGAAGAGTTTAAAAAAATAATAGCAGTGCTGCGTCTTACAGTTCCTTATACAGGAATGATTCTTTCTACAAGAGAAGCACCACATCTTCGTGATGAACTTATAAGCTTAGGAATTTCTCAAATATCTGCAGGATCTAAAATAAATCCAGGAGGATATGAAGATGATGATCGAGAGGCTACTCAATTTGAAGTAAATGATGAAAGAAGTTTAGATGAAATGCTTCGTGTTATTGTAAATAAAGGACATCTTCCAAGTTTTTGTACAGCCTGTTATAGAAATAATAGAACGGGAGAAGCTTTTATGGAGCTTGCAAAGGATGCACATATTCATGAATTTTGTCATCCTAATGCTATTCTTACATTTAAAGAAAATTTAGTTTCTTATGCTTCACAACAAACGAAGGAAATAGGAGAAAAAATGATCAAAGAAGAATTATGTAAAATAGAAAATGGAAAAGTAAAAGAGGAAACTATAAAAAGATTAAAACAAATAGAAGAAGGGCAAAAGGACTTATACTTTTAGGAGGACTTATGATCAAAAATTATTTAATCATGGCAGCATCCACCAATTATATGTTAAGGGCAGATCAATGCTTAAAAGAAGCCGGAATCAAAACCTTATTGGTTCCTGCTCCTTCTGAGTATGGCTCAGTTTGTGCTACAGCTATAAAAATAGAAAAAGAATATCTAAAAAAATCAAAAGAAGTACTAGAACAAAAGAATATAAAATTAAATGGAATTTATGAAGACAAGCCTAAAAAACTTATAGGACTTGTAGAAAAGCTTTCTAAAGATATGATTTCTGATGAATTTTTAAACATATTAAAAAGAATAGAAAATGGGGAAGAATTAAGTTTTGAAGAGATTGTTATTTTATTAAAAGCAGAGAGAAAATCTGAGGTAGGTGCACTTTTTCATGCTGCAGATCAAATGAGAAAAGAGATTGTTGGAGATGTAGTAGATATAAGGGGAGCTATTGAGTTTTCTAATATTTGTAGAAGAAATTGTAAATATTGTGGGATTCGAAAAGATATAGATATCAATAGATATAGAATGACTGAGGATGAAATATTAGAGGTTGTTCATGAAATGAATCATATGGGGCTTCAAACAGTGATTTTACAATCAGGAGAAGACATATGGTGGAGCAGTGAAAAAATAATATCTCTTCTTCAAAGAATAAAAAAAGAAACCGGGATGAAGATCACTTTAAGTATTGGAGAAAGACCAAAAGAAGAATATGCTCTTTATAAAAAAATGGGAGCTAATAATTTTTTATTAAAGATTGAAACAACAAATGAAGAAATTTTTAAATTTATTCATCCAGATGATGATTTCAATGAAAGAGTACAGTGTTCTAAGTGGTTAAGGGAGCTTGGATATTTAAATGGATCTGGAAATATGATAGGACTTCCTGGACAGAGAGTAGAAGATATTGCAAGAGATATTTTATTCTTTAAAGAAATGGGAATCAATATGATAGGAATTGGTCCTTTTCTTCCAGTAGAAGGGACTCCTTTTGAAAAATATCCAACAGGTTCTGTTGAAATGACTCTAAAGGCAGTAGCAGTTACAAGAATTGTATGCAAAAGAGTATTTATACCAGCTACTACGGCTCTTGCTAGTATTGATACAGATGGCCAGACAAAAGCTCTAAAAGCAGGAGCGAATACGATTATGCTCATTAATACTCCACCTAAATATAGATACAATTATCAAATATATACAGATAAAAATATGGTAGATTTAGAGAGCGCTTATAAAGCGATCAAAGAATCAAATCGGATACTGCCACCTTATATTAAAAAGGAGGATGAAAATGCAGGAGACACCAAGAGGCAATAGGCTACATATTTCATTATTTGGAAAAAGAAATGTAGGAAAATCAAGTCTTATCAATAGTTTTACCAATCAAGATATAGCCCTTGTATCTAATGTGGCGGGAACTACTACAGACCCTGTTTATAAGTCTATGGAGATATTACCTATAGGACCTGTCGTATTAATAGATACAGCAGGAATAGATGATGCTGGAGCACTTGGAAGGCTTAGAATACAAAAAACTTATGAAGTACTTCGTAAAACAGAGGTTGCTCTACTAATTTTTACAAAAGAAATCACTTCCTTTGAAAAAGATATGATTCAAAGAATGAAAGAAAAAAACATTCCTTTAATAGGAGTCATCAATAAAATAGATGAAGAAGATATAGATAAAGATACTTTAGAGGAATGGGAGAAAAGATATGATATTCCATTTGTAAAGGTAAGTGCGAAAATAAAATATGGAATAGAAAACTTAAAAGAAGCTATTATAAAAGTTGCTCATCTTAACAAACATGAAAAAGTTATAGTAGGAGATTTAATAGATCCAGGAGATTTTGTAGTGTTGGTAACTCCTATAGACAAAGCTGCTCCAAAGGGGAGATTAATCCTTCCACAGCAGCAAACCATAAGAGATATTATAGATCATGGAGGAGTGGCTATTGTTACAAGAGATACTTATCTTACAAAGACATTAAAAGATATTGGGAAAAAAACTAAGATGGTTATTACTGATTCTCAAGCTTTTAAAAAAGTAGATGAATTGACTCCAATAGATATCCCTCTTACTTCATTTTCTATTTTATTTGCAAGATACAAAGGAGATTTAGAAACTTTGGTACTTGGAGCAAGTAAAATAAAAAATTTACAAAAGGGAAGCAAAGTATTGATTTGTGAAGGGTGTACTCATCATAGACAAAAGGGAGACATAGGAAAAGATAAAATTCCAAAATGGATAGAAAATATGGCAGGAGAGAATTTGAGCTTTGAGTGGATCAGTGGGATTTCTTATCCAGATGAAGAAGATATTAAAAAATATGATTTGATTGTTCATTGCGGTGGATGTATGTTAAATCCTAAGGAAATGGAATTTAGAATCCAAAAAGCGGATGAATATAATATTCCTATTGTCAATTATGGAGTATTAATAGGCCTTGCTACAGGAGTATTAAATCGTGCATTAGATATATTTCCAAATATAAAAGAAAAGCTAAAATAGGCTGCATATGCAGCCTATTTATTATAATTGCTCATCTCCTGGATTCCAATCAAGAGGGCAAAGTCCTCCAGATTGTAAACCTTGTAGAACTCTTAAGGTTTCATCTACACTTCTTCCTACATTTAAATCATGAATGACAGAATATTTTAAAATACCATTTGGATCAATAATAAATAATCCTCTTAAAGCAATACCGTCTTCTTCTATAAGTATACCATAATCTTTGGCTACTTGTTGTGTCCGATCAGAGGCTAATGGAAATTCAAGTTTTCCAAGTCCACCATTTTCTTGAGAAGTATGAATCCATGCTTTGTGAGAATGTTCACTATCTGTACTTACTCCTAAAATTTCAGCACCTAGTTTTTTAAAATCGTTTATTCTTCTGTTAAAGCCAGTAATTTCTGTTGGGCATACAAAAGTAAAGTCTAGTGGGTAAAAAAACATTACAAGCCATTTTCCTTTGTAATCATCTAATGAAACTTTTCCAAAATTTTCTCCTGCTCCATCTACTATGTTCATTTCAAAATGAGGAGCAGCTTTTCCAATCATTCTTTGTGGCATATGTAATCCTCCTTATTCATTATAAATATATTTGATTTTTGAATCACTGTGAACCTATTTTAGATATTCCCCAAAAAAAACTTTTTAAACATATTAATGATAATTATTATCGTTAATATGAATTGTTTCATAAAACTTCTATAGATGATTTATTCATATACTATAATCATTATTAATAAATATTTATAGGAGGTGTGAAAATGAAAAATAAAAAAAGTCAAGGAATGAGCTTTTTTTTGTGTTTTTTGATATGTGCTTTTTTAATTTTTAGTCCTTTTTATTTTCTACAGTACAAATTAAAAAGCAAATCTATTCAAAAGGAAGAAAATTTCAAAGGAGTCATTGAATTTTGGGATTATCCTCATTTAGATTGTGAAAGTGGAACAAAATTTGGGTGGATTTTAGAAAAAATAAGAGTTTTTGAAAAACAAAACCCAGGTGTTTATATTCATTTTAAACCCTTAGATCCAGAAAGTGGTCCGATTGAAATAGAAACGAGTATAAAAACAAATACCTCTCCAGACATTGCTCCTATTGGTGCAGATCAAAGTGTAATAAGAAAAAAAGTATTAGAGCCGTTAGATGGATATTTATCTCATGCACAGTGGAATGAGTATCAAGAAGAGGTATTAAATGCTGTGACAGATAAAGGGAAAAAATGGGGAATTCCTTGGATGATAGATATATATAAGATGTATATCAATGTAAATTTATTTCAGGAAAGAAATGTAGAAGTTCCTAAAAATGGAGAATGGACATACAAACAATTTGTAGATAGTTTGAAAAAGCTTACTTATGATCAAGATGGAGATGAAAAAATAGATACATATGGTTTTTATTCTTTTATAGGACAAAATCATCCTTTGTGGGGAATTTTATTAAGTGATGGTGCAAATATTTTTGAAAAAGAAAGTTATAGCTTTGACGATGAAAAAGCCATAAGTGGATTAAAAAAATTAGTAGATTTAAAATATATTTACAAAGTAACACCAGATGATTTTGGACAAAATTTAGAAAAAGCTTCATGGGAGCTATTTTATAAAGGAAATGTAGCTGTATATCCTGCACAAACCTCAAAGACTGCATATCTTAAAAAATTTAAAAATGAAGGGGGATTTGAATTTGAAATGATAAATTTTCCTATAGGAGAAGAGAAAGAGTCGTTGTCTATTTGTGCTTCTATAGATGCATATGGTATTTTTAAACAAGAGGATCGTAAAAAAATAGAAATGTGTGTAAAATTTTTAAAATTTATTACGAAGGATGAATATCAAAGACAATTGCATCGATTAGGAGTTTTTCCAGCAAAAAAATCTATTGGAGACATCTATAAAAAAGATCCTTATTTGTCAACAATAGAAAAAGAGCTAGAAAATATAAAAATCATACATACTCATCCAAGATGGAGAAGCATTGAAGAGATATTACAAAGTCAGATTCGACAAGCATTAATAGATAAAAAGTCTTGTGAAGAGGCTATAAAAGATTCAAAGGAAAAAATAAAGGATTATATGGAAAGTGTAAGAAAAATCAATGACTAATGCCTTGTATTTCAAATGAGGAATAGGTATACTGAAAAAGAATCTATGAAGGATACATAAAGGAGTGGAGAAGTTGAATAAAGAAAATATTTATCATACATTATTAGAAAAAATAAATTCCGAATATATTTTAAAAGATGAACCTATGAGTAGACATACTTCTTTTAAAATAGGAGGACCAGTAGATGTAATGGTATTACCTAAAACCATAGAAGATATAAAAGAAACTATTGAAATTTGTAAAAATAATAATATAGATTATTATATAGTAGGAAATGGGAGCAATCTTTTAGTTTTAGATAAAGGAATTAGAGGGGTTATAATTAAGATTGGAGATAACTTTAGTGGGGTAGATATAAAAGAGAATAAAATAAAAGCAAAAGCAGGAATACTTTTATCATCTTTAGCCAATATGGTCATAAAACGTGGTTTAGAGGGCTTTGAATTTGCAAGTGGAATTCCTGGAACTTTAGGTGGAGCGATTTCTATGAATGCAGGTGCCTATGGGGGAGAAATGAAGGATGTAGTAAAAGGTGCTTTTGTTATGGACGAAAAAGGAGATCTTATACATTTAAACAAAGAAGAATTAGAGCTAGACTATAGACAAAGCATTATTTCTAAGAAAAAATATATTGTATTAGAAGTAGAAATAGAGCTTAAAAATGGAGACAAAGAAGAAATTAAAGCAAAAGTTAAAGAATTTACTCAAAAAAGAGTGACAAAACAACCTGTACAATTTCCTAGTGCAGGAAGTACTTTTAAAAGACCTAAAGATCATTTTGCAGGTAAATTAATAGAAGATGCAGGACTAAAAGGAGTAAGAATAGGAGGAGCACAAATATCTCCTCTTCATGCAGGTTTTGTTGTAAATGTAGATCGTGCTTGTGCAGAAGATGTAATTAATATTATACGTCTTGTGAAAAAAACAGTATATGATAAATTCTCCATACTATTAGAACCAGAAATAAAAATAATAGGAGAAGAATAAAAGAAATGGAAGTGAAAACAAATGAAAATATTTGCAGATTATCATACTCATACTATTTATAGTCATGGAAAGGGAACCATTCAGGATAATGTGGATGCAGCCATTGAAAAAGGTTTAAAGGAAATTGGTATTTCAGATCATGGATTTAGACACCTTTTATATGGAGTCAAAAGAAAAAATCTTTCTAAAATGAGAGAAGAAATTGATGCCATTAATGCATCTACAGATAAAATAAAGGTAAAGCTTGGAATGGAACTTAATATTATGGGATTAGATGGAAGACTTGATATAGATGATGAAAACTTAAAAAAATTAGATATTGTTTTGGCAGGATATCATTTTGGAGCATTGCCTTATAAGGTTTCAGATTGTTTTAAAATTCATGGAAATAATTTTTTAGCAAGATATTTTCCAACTGTAGATAGAAAGGTGCGAGTAATTAATACAGATGCAGTAGTAGCTGCTATATATAATAATAATATTGATATTCTTACACATCCAGGAGCAAAAGCAAATATAGATACAAAAGAGGTAGCAAAAGCTGCAAAAGAAAGAGGAACAGCTCTTGAAATCAATAGTAGTCATGGCTATCTAACAGTAGAATATATAAAAGTTGCTATGAAAGAAGGCGTGAAATTTGTTATAAGTAGTGATGCCCATAGACCTGAGGATGTAGCAAATGTGCAAAAAGGAATCCAAAGAGCAATGAAAGCAGATTTAAGTGTAGAACAAATTATAAATGCTAAGTAGGAGGGGGAGTCGCTATGAAATTTGTAATCATTACAGGTTTATCCGGAGCAGGAAAAAGTCAAGCTATGAAAAGCATGGAGGATATGGGGTTTTATTGTGTAGACAATCTTCCCCCTGCTTTAATTCCTAAATTTACAGAGCTTTGTTTTCATGCTCAAGGAGAAATTGAAAAAATTGCATTAGTAATTGATATTAGAGGAGGAAAGTTTTTCAATGACCTCTTTGAAAGTTTAGATATTATTAAAAAACAAGGCTACAATTATGAAATATTGTTTTTAGAAGCATCAGATCAAGTAATTATCAAAAGATTTAAAGAGACAAAAAGGGTACATCCCCTAAGTCCACAAGGAAGAATTATAGATGGAATTAGTGCAGAAAGAGAGAGGCTTGCAAAGCTAAAGGAGAAGGCAAAATATATTGTAGATACATCTAATCTTACTTCTTATCAACTTAAATATGAAATCAAAAAAATGTATATGGAAGGGGTAAAGACGGACAACCTTACTATATTTATTCAGTCCTTTGGATTTAAAAAGGGAATTTTGATAGATGCAGATTTAGTGTTTGATGTAAGGTTTTTACCAAATCCTCATTATATAGAAAATTTAAGGGATTTTACAGGAAATGATCAGTCAGTAAGAGAGTATGTAATGAAATGGCCAGAAAGTATTGCTTTTGTAGAAAAATTAAATGATATGATAGACTTTTTAATACCTCTTTATATAAAAGAAGGAAAATCTCAATTGGTGATCGGGATTGGCTGCACAGGTGGAAAGCATAGATCTGTGACGATTGCAAATATATTATATGAAACTTTAAAGGAAAAAGGGCATAGAGTAATTATTAACCACAGAGATTCAATACATTGTTAAGGGAGTAGAGGGGGATGAATTTATTTGACTGGCTAAGACCAGGTCTTAAAATCAAAAGGTGGATTTTTATAGGGATTATAGGCATTATGTTTATGATGATTGGGACTTTTCCTCTTCTACACCTTTTTTTAATAGAGAGAGGAATACTAGATTATTTTTTCTTTTTTATTGTAGGTGGAGGCATTTTATTGATTCTTGCTGTAAAAAGAGGATTTTTATCTATATTAAAAATACTTGATTTTCCAAGTTTATCCAAACGACAAAAAATTGATCAAAAATTGTATGAAAAAAGAATTTTAAATAAAGGACCTAAAGTTGTAGTCATAGGTGGTGGAACAGGACTTTCAGTACTCTTAAGAGGGCTTAAAAAATATACTGCTAATATAACTGCAATTGTTACTGTAGCAGATGATGGAGGAGGATCAGGAGTTTTAAGAGAAGATCTGGGGATGCTTCCTCCAGGAGATATTAGAAACTGCATTTTAGCTTTGGCCAATACTGAGCCTATTATGGAAAAGCTTTTACAATATCGTTTTTTAGAAGGACAACTAAAGGGGCAAAGTTTTGGGAATCTTTTAATTGCAGCTATGAATGGTATATCAGACGGTTTTGAAGAAGCTATAAAAAAAATAAATGATGTATTGGCCGTTACAGGAAAGGTTTTGCCTGTTACTACGGAGAATATTACTTTATATGCAAAACTTAAAAATGGAAAAGTCATCAAGGGAGAATCCCAAATTCCATTAAAGGCCAAAGAATTTGAAAGCCCTATTGAGAAAGTTTTTATCAAACCTTCTAATGTAGCAGCGCTACAGGATGCAGTGGATGAAATTTTTTATGCAGATGTGATTATTTTAGGACCAGGAAGCTTATATACAAGTATTATTCCAAATTTATTAGTGGAAGATATTAAAAAAGCAATTAAGGAATCTTTAGCTACGAAAGTTTATATTAGTAATGTAATGACTCAACCAGGAGAGACAGATGGATACAGTGTAACAAAGCATATAGAGTCTATTTTGGATTATCTGAAATTAGATAAAATTGATTATATATTTGCTAATAACAAAGAAATACCTAAAGAGACTTTGGAAAAATATATTTTAGATGGAGCCATTCCTATTAAACCTTCTAAAGAAGATTATGAGTATCTTAAAAAAAATAATATACAAATGATAGAAGGATCTTTTGTAGATATTAAAAAAAACTATATTAGACATGATGCAGATAAAATTTCTAAAAAAATTATTGAGTTGGTTTTAAAAGAAAAATATACAATAGATAAAAAAAGAATCGTAGATTATTATTTATTAAAGGAAGACATAAAGAAAAAGTAAATGTTATAATAGTGCTTTTGTGGTATAATAATAAAAATACCAGCAATGACATCCTAAAAATATTTATTAAGAACAAAAACAAGAAGTTCTTTCATGTAGTTAGGGGTGGAAGTCATGAAGAGAGAGACGAGCTCTGGTGGTGTAGTTGTTTTTGGTAATGCTATTTTGCTGTTGCGTAAATATAATGGGGATTGGGTGCTTCCTAAAGGAAAAGTAAAAGAGGATGAAAACATTGATAGAGCAGCCATTCGAGAAGTGTATGAAGAGACTCATGTAAAAGCTGAAATAATACAATATATTGATAAAATAAATTATTCTTTTAAAAATGGTTGGAATACAAATGAGAAGGTTTATAAAACTGTTCATTGGTATTTGATGAAAACAAGAAGTATGGAGGCATCCCCTTTAAAAGAAGAGGGATTTATTGATGCTAGATTTGTTCATATGAATAGAGCCATAGAGATTGCAAAGTATGATGATGAAAGGCAGATCATTCAAAAGGCTATAAAAGAAATTCAAAAAGACCTTCAATCATAAAGAGGTCTTTTCTTTTTTGGAAATTTAATAAATTTTTCATAAATCTATGTTATAATATAGAAATATGGTATGATTTTAAAATGAGGTGAAATGTACCTAAATGCGTTTGTTCTTAGAGGTAGGTGATAAATATGTCATTTTCTATGCAAGCAAAAAATGAATTAGCAAGAGTTATTCCAGAGGATCGTTGTTGTCAAATTGCAGAACTTTCTGCTTTAATTCGCATGAGTGGAACGATTCAGCTTGTGGGATTTCAAAAGATGAATATCAAGATTGTTACTGAAAATGCGGCTGTTGCAAGAAAAATTTTTACTCTTTTAAAAAAATGTTTTGGTGTGCATACAGAATTAAGAGTAAGAAAAAATAAACTTTTAAAAAAGAATAATCATTATATGATGATGATCAGTAGTGATTTGGGGGCAAACGATATCCTTAAAGAAACAAAAATCCTAAAAACAAACAAAAACAAACTTTATATAGATTATAATGTACCACAGATGCTTATAAAAAGCAAATGTTGTAAAAGAGCTTATTTAAGAGGAGCTTTTTTAGGAGCAGGATCTGTAAGTGATCCAGAAAAAACCTATCATTTAGAATTTGTAACAAGTAGTCAGGAGCATAGTCAAGGATTAAAAGACCTTATTAATGACTTTGAGTTAGGAGCTAAAATTGTCCAGCGTAAAAATAGTTATGTGATTTATTTAAAAGAAGGAGATTGTATCGTAGATCTTTTAAATATTATGGGGGCTCATTCTGCTTTATTAAATTTAGAAAACATAAGAGTAGTCAAACAAGTTAGAAACAATGTAAATAGAATTGTAAATTGTGAAACAGCGAATTTGAGTAAAATTGTAAATGCGTCTGTTAGACAGATTGAAAATATAGAGTATATTCAAAAAAATGCAGGTTTTAAAATTCTTCCGGAAGGACTTCAGGATATTGCACAGTTAAGGCTTGAATATAAAGAAGCAAGCCTTAAAGAATTAGGAGAGATGCTAAACCCTCCAGTTGGGAAATCAGGTGTGAATCATAGATTGAGGAAAATTGAGACAATTGCAGAAAATTTAAAAGAAAGTAAGGGGGAGATAAGATGATTAAAAAAGAAATATCTATCATGCACGAACAAGGATTAAGAGCTAGACCAGCAGCTATGTTTGTGCAATTAACGAATAAATTTATGTCTGATATTTTTGTAGAACAACAATATAAAAAAGTAAATGCAAAAAGTATTATGTGTATCATGGCATTAGGCTTATTAAAAGGAGAAAGTGTTACAGTAAGTGTGGATGGGCCTGATGAAGAAGAGGCTATAAAATTTATTGAGGAATTTTTTGAAAAGGCAAAAGAGACTCTGTAAAAACTATTCCAATTAGGAATAGTTTTTTTGATGAATTCATAAAAACTTCTGATGGTTAAACGAAATGTAAAAAAATGTAAAAAAAAATGTAAAAACATGCAATATTTATATGATTATAGTAATGAATTAAAGGAGTTTGTATCATTTTGGCGAATAAAGTAATTAGTAGAATTTGATATATTTCACATTTGGAGGAATTTATGTTTAAAGTGAATATTGAATTTATAAAGCCAGGAATGATTTTAGCAAAAACTCTTCAAAATATAGATGGACAAATTTTATTAAGTGCAGGTGTAAAATTTAAAGACAATTATATACAAAAGCTGAAAGAATTAGGTATTACCCATGTATATATAGATACAAAAGAAACTTCTGATATTGTAATTGAAGATGTGATTTGTGATCAAAATAGATTTGAGGCAAAAAAAGCAATTAAAGATGTTATGGAAGATCTTTATATGGGAAGACGCATTCAGCTAGAACAAGTTTCATATACAATAAGTAATATATTAGATGATCTTTTAGGAAATAGAGATATTTTATTAAATCTTTCTGATATAAAAGCAGCAGATGAATATACTTTTGCTCATTCTGTAAATGTGTGTGTATTATCTTTGATTACAGGAATAGCTATGGGATATAACAGAGAGAGATTAGAAAAACTAGGAGTTGGAGCAATTTTACATGACATAGGAAAAATATGGATTCCAAAAGAAATACTCAATAAGCCAGGTAAATTGACAGATGATGAATATAAAAAGGTTAAAAGGCATCCTAAAGTAGGATATGATATGATCAAAAGGTATGATCATATTAGTAGTTTGAGTGCTGTAGTGGTTTTAACTCATCATGAAAGATATGATGGAAGGGGCTATCCTTTGGGAAAAAAAGGGGAAGAAATTCATGAGTTTGCTAGAATTGTAGCTATAGCAGATGTATATGATGCTCTTACTTCTGATAGAGTATATAAAAGTAAGATGTTTCCTCATGAAGCTGTAGAATATTTAATTTCTATGGGAGGACATCAATTTGATTATGAAATTGTAAAAAAATTTATTGTACATGTGGCAGCTTATCCGCTAGGTACTATGGTTGTTTTAAATACAGGAGAAAAAGGAGTAGTTGTAAAATTAGATCAAGCATATCCAAACCGTCCGACTATAAGATGTATGTATGGAGTAGATGGAGAAAGATATGATGGGTTTAAAGAGTTAAATTTAATAGATTATCCATCTATTACGATTATAGAGGTGTTAGAGAAATTAGAATAGTTTTGGTATAATAAAGTATGAATGATGAGTTCGTACTTTTTTTAATAAGTAGCGAGTTTCATAGAGGTAGGTGATGCATATGACGAAAAACGAACAGATTATTGATTATATAAAAAAACTTCCTATAGGAAGTAAAATTTCAGTAAGACAAATTGCACAAGATTTAGATGTAAGTGAAGGAACAGCATACAAAGCGATTAAAGATGCAGAAAGAGATGAATTAGTAAGTACCATTCCTAGAGTAGGAACTATAAGAGTAGAAAAAGTGGAAAAAAAGAGTATCGACAAGGTTACTTTTGCAGAAGTTTTGAATATCGTAGAAGGACAAGTACTAGGAGGATATGAAGGAATTTATAAAATTGTTAATAAATTTGTTATAGGGGCTATGGATGTAGGAGATATGGAAAAATATATTTCAAAGGGAGATCTTTTGATTGTAGGAAATAGAGAGGATGCCCATAAACTTGCACTAGATAAAGGCTGTGCTATTTTAATTACAGGAGGATTTTTTTGTAAAGAAGAAATAAAAAAAATAGCGAATGAAAAAAAACTTCCAGTTATTTTAACAAGTTATGATACTTTTACAATTACAACTATGATTGATCGAGCTTTACATGAGAGGCTTATAAAAAAAGAAATTCTTTTAACAGAAGATATTATGCCAAGCACTTTATATTATCTAGAAGAAGAATATACAATTTGTGATATGAAAAAGATGATGAAAAAAACTGGACATAGTAGGTTTCCAGTTGTAGATCAAAATTTATATGTTGTAGGGATGGTATCTCCAAGAGATATTGAGGGAGTAAATTTAGAAAAGTCTATCAGAGACGTTATGACACCAAATCCTATTGTAGTAGCACCTAATACTTCCGTAGCATATATTTCTCATATTATGATCTGGGAAGGACTTAAGCTTATTCCTGTAGTTAAAAATAAAAAGCTTGTAGGAGTCATCACTCGTCAAGATGTGATTAGAGGGCTTAAAAACATGAAAAATCAGCCTCATATGGCAGAACCCTTTGAAGATATGCTCATCAATCAATCAAAGATTGAGGAAACTCCTACTGGAATTTTATTAACAGGAGAAATTACTCCTATGATGCTTAATGAAAGAGGGATTGCTAGTGCAGGAGTTTTGGTCATGCTTATGTCTACAGCAGGTTCTATGGCTATAAGAAAGCAAAAAAGCTTAGATAGTATTATTGATAGTTTTATGATTTATTTCATTAAGCCATTGCAAATTGAAAGTAAAGTAGAAATTTATGCAGATATTATAAATATCAGTAGAAAGTTTTATAAAGTTGAGGTAACAGCTTATCATAATGAAGAAATTGTTTCAAAGGCTATGATGTCTGCAAAATTATTAAGAAGATAGAGAGGAGGAAATTATGAGGGATTTTGTTCATTTACATGTCCATACAGAATATAGCTTATTAGATGGTGCTACTCGTATCAAAGATATGATTAAAACGGTAAAAGAATTAGGCATGAGGTCTATTGCAATAACAGATCATGGATCTATGTTTGGAGTTATTGATTTTTATAAAGAGTGTAAAAAGCATGGAATAAAACCTATTATAGGATGTGAAGTATATACAGCTAGTAGAACCATGAAAGATAAAGATCCAATAAAGGACAAAAGAATGGGGCATTTGGTTTTACTTGCTAAAAATCAAGTAGGCTATCAAAATTTGATAAAAGTTGTATCATTAGGCTATGTAGAAGGGTTTTACTACAAACCTCGTATAGATCTATCTGTACTTCAAAAATATAGTGAAGGAGTCATTGCTCTTAGTGCTTGTCTTGCAGGAGAGGTGCAGCAATATCTTTTACAAAATAATTATGAAGAAGCAAAAAAACAAGCAAAAAGATTACAAGAGATATTTGGAGAAGATAATTTTTATTTAGAGCTTCAAGATCATGGTATAAAAGAACAAAAAATAGTTAATGAGCAGCTTATATTACTTAGCAATGAAACCAGTATTCCACTGGTTGCTACTAATGATGTTCATTATCTAAAAAAAGAAGATGCACCTATTCATGATGTTTTATTATGTATTCAAACAGCAAAGACTATAGATGATGAAGATCGAATGAAGTTTCCTACTCATGAATTTTATCTAAAGTCTCCACAGGAGATGGAGGAGTTGTTTCCTTATGCAAAAGAAGCCCTAGATCATACAGTCAAGATTGCAGATTTATGTAATGTAGAATTTGATTTTAATCAGATGCATCTTCCTAATTACGAAGTTCCTCAACAATATACGGCTAAGGAGTATTTGAGAAGGCTTTGTGAAGAAGGTTTAAAAAGAAGATATAAAGATATTACAAAGGATTTAGAAGAAAGATTAGAATATGAATTAAAAACTATAGAAACTATGGGATATGTGGAGTATTTTTTGATTGTATGGGATTTTATAAGGTATGCAAAAGAAAACAATATTATGGTAGGCCCAGGTAGAGGATCAGCAGCAGGCAGTATTGTATCTTATACTTTAGAGATTACAGATATAGATCCTATAAAATACAATCTAATCTTTGAAAGGTTTTTAAATCCTGAGCGTATCAGTATGCCAGATATTGATATTGACTTTTGCATTGAAAGAAGACAAGAGGTTATAGACTATGTAGTAAGAAAATATGGCAAAGAAAAGGTAGCTCAAATTATTACTTTTGGAACAATGGCAGCAAGAGCTGCAATAAGAGATGTGGGACGAGCTATGAATATTTCTTATGGGGAAGTAGATGCTATTGCAAAACAAATTCCTATGCAGCTTGGGATTACTATAGATAAAGCTCTTGAAATAAATCCATCCTTAAAAGATATTTATAGCAAAGATGAAAAAGCAAAACGATTGATAGATGTAGCAAGGGCAGTAGAGGGAATGCCAAGACATGCATCTACTCATGCAGCAGGAGTCGTAATATCTAAAAAAGCTATTGATGAGTATGTTCCTTTATATGTTCATAATGAAGGGGTTACTACTCAGTTTACAATGGGTACATTAGAAGAACTAGGATTACTAAAAATGGATTTTTTAGGTCTTAGAAATCTCACAGTCATTCGAGATGCATTAGAAAGCATAAAAAGGAATTATGGAGTAGAGATAGATTTTTCAACTATGCCTTATACTGATTCAAAGGTATATAACCTTATTACTAAAGGAGATACTTTAGGAGTATTTCAGCTTGAAAGTGCTGGTATGAGACAATTTATGAAGGAATTAAAGCCTGATTGCTTTGAGGATATTGTAGCGGGTATATCTCTTTATAGACCAGGACCTATGGATTCTATTCCTAAATATATAGAATACAAAAACAATCCTCAAAAAATACAGTATCTTCATCCGAAGCTTGAGCCTATTTTAAATGTAACCTATGGATGTTTGATTTATCAAGAACAGGTTATGCAAATCGTAAGAGAATTAGGTGGATACTCCTATGGACGAAGTGATTTGGTACGTCGTGCCATGGGTAAAAAGAAAATGGAAGTGATGGAAGAGGAAAGAAAGTATTTTATTTATGGAAAAGAAGATGAAAATGGAAATATAGAAATTGCAGGATGCATAAGAAACGGTGTAGATGAAAAAATAGCAAATCAAATTTATGATGATATGATTGACTTTGCTAAGTATGCGTTAATTTTTATTCATACCATTTATAAAACGATAGATATAAAAATAGCTTAGTATAATGTACTGTAGATGGAAAAACTAATCTATGAAGGAGTGCATTATATGAAGAATTATAATCAACTTACTGAGATAGATAAGCAAGAAATTATTAATTTGTTTTATGAGGGATTAGAATTTACATCTATTAAAGATAAATTAGAAATATCCAACTGGAAAGTCAACAACGTTAAAAGAAATGCCCTCTATACAAAAAAATCTTATAAGACATTTTATTAGAGGATATTTTGATGGAGATGGAACTATTGCATTAGGAGTTTCTACATCTTATTACAAAACAAAAGATGAAAGAATAAAAGTATATAAATATGCTTCACCTCATTTTTCTTTAATAGGTACAAAATCTTTTTTAAAACACATTGAAAATTATGTTCCAGGGAATTATTCATATAGGGATTCTAAATCAGAAGATATGAAATATATGGTGTGTAGTGCAAGAAAAGATATGTTTCATATATTTGAATATTTGTATGGTAATGCTACGATCTATCTGAAACGAAAGTTTTGTAAATGGAATGAAGTAATAAGCGCCATTAGTAAGTAATTGCTAATGAAAACTGGGTGAATTCAGAAGAAGCCTGAGATGGTAATCCTGAGCCAAGCCTACTGAAGGACATAAAAGTAAGTAGGAAGGTGCAACGACTAACGGTTGAGAAGTCCATTCAATAATACCGACACGAGCGCCCGGCACCCATGAAAATTGGGTGATGATATAGTCTGAACTATAAGAAAGAAAACTTATAGAAGATAAGATAAAAAGCTTATCGATAACAAATTGTTAACAAATCTCACGCCGCAGCTTATGCAGTATTAGGCTATGAAACAGCTTATTTAAAATATTATTATCCTGTAGAGTTTATGGCAGCTTTGCTTACTAGTGTTATGGGAGATAGTACTAAAATTGCACAATATATAGAGGATTGTAAAAAAAGAAATATAGAAATTCTACCACCTAGTGCAAATGATAGTAGGGAAAATTTCACAGTAGAAGATGGAAAAATTAGATTTGGTCTTTTAGCAGTAAAAAATGTAGGGTTAGGGGTGATAGATTCTATTGTAAAAGAAAGAGAAGAAAAAGGAAAGTATTTGAGTTTTACTGATTTTTGTGAAAAGATAGATATGAAAGAAATCAATAAAAGAGCAGTAGATAGTCTTATAAGAGCGGGAGCCTTTGATGGTATGGGAGCCAATAGAGCACAGCTTTTGGCAATTTATGAAAAGGTCATGGATGGAATTAGCCAAGATCGAAAAAGAAATATAGCAGGACAAGTATCTTTGTTTCAAGTTTTTGACACATCTATTACTCAAGGAGTAAAAAAAGATGAACTTCCAGATGTAGCTGAATTTCCACAAAAAAATCTTTTAATCATGGAAAAAGAAGTGTTAGGTCTTTATATTAGTGGACATCCTTTATCTGAATATGAAGAAGAAGTCAAAAAAATTTCAACACTGCATACAATAGATCTTTTAGAAATAGATGAAAACCAAAGTCAAAAAATAAAAGATGGAGGATTTATAAGAATTGCAGGACTCATTATTCATAGAAAAAATAAAATTACAAAGAATAATAATATGATGTCATTTATTACATTAGAAGATTTATTTGGATCTATAGAAATTCTTGTTTTCCCCAAAATATTTGATCAATATATGAATTTTTTACAAGAAGATCAAATGGTAATAATAGAGGGAAAAATTACTTTAAAGGAAGATGAAGAACCTAAAATTATTGCAAATAAAATTCTTCCTTTAACGAAGAATGCATATACAAATGATATGAAATTATATTTGAAAATTAGTAAAGAAAAAGATGAAAAAGAAGTTTTTCAAAAAATTAAAAAAATCCTTGGCAGATGGAGAGGTATGGTACCTGTTTACATTTATATAGAAAAAGAAAATAAAAAATTAAAAGCAGATACATCTTTGTGGATTCATATACAAGATGAGCTTATTGAAGAGTTAAAGAAAATTTTAGGAGAAGAATGTGTAAAAACAACATAATAAAAATTCTTGATTATACCATGCATATACGTATAAATAATATGAACTTTATTTAATTGATATTGTAAGCAGATGTAAAACGTAATTTCTATGTATTGAAATTTACTCGAAATTAGAATAAAATAGTAACAAAATCAATATACTCCAAAGGGAGGTCCAACAAATGTGGACAGTAGTATACATGGCACATAATAAAGAAGATGTACAAAAAATAAAAAAAATTTTGGATGCAGAAGGATTTTTAGTAAAAATTAAACAAATAGGAAAAGAGGATAAAGTATATGAAGTGCTTGTTCCTAGTGGAGAAGTGGAAGAAGCTCATGAAGTATTGATAAATATTTAAGGTTAAAATCATAAGGGAAAGTACCTAGTAGAGGAACTTTCCCTTCTCAAATAGATAAAAAATATTCGAAGAATAGAAAAAGAGGAGGGAAAAAATGAAAAAAATAGGAGTGCTTACAAGTGGAGGAGATTCACCAGGTATGAATGCTGCTATTCGAGCTGTAGTACGTTCTGGAATTTATCATGGATTAAAAGTAGTAGGAATTAAAAGAGGATATGAAGGATTAATTCATGGAGATATAGAAGATATGAAGATATCTTCAGTAGCAGATATTATTCATCGTGGGGGAACTATGCTTAGAACTGCAAGAAGTGAAGATTTTAAAACAGAGGAAGGTTTTAAAAAAGCAATCAATGTCATTAATGTTTTTGGAATAGATGGAATTATAGTGATTGGTGGAGATGGATCTTTTAGAGGAGCACAAAGTTTAAGCCAAGCTGGAATCCCTACTATTGGAATTCCAGGAACCATTGATAATGACTTGGCTTATACAGACTATACAATAGGATTTGATACAGCAATTAATACAGTACTGCATGCAATTAGCAATATAAGAGATACATCTACTTCTCATGAAAGAGCAAATATTATAGAAGTTATGGGAAGACATTGTGGAGATATTGCACTTTTTTCAGGATTAGCAGGAGGTGCAGAGAGTATTATGATTCCAGAGGATTTGGTTTCAGTTGATGAAGTATGTAAAAAACTAATCCAAGGAAAAAATAGAGGGAAATTACATAGTATCATTCTTCTGGCAGAGGGAGCAGCAGAGAATTCCTATGATATTAAAAAAGAGATTGAAGAAAAGGCAGGAATAGAAGTAAGGCTTACTATACTTGGACATATTCAAAGAGGTGGAAGTCCAACTGCTTTTGATAGAATTCTTGCAAGTAGAATGGGAGGATATGCAGTAGATATTTTATTACAAGGAAAAGGGAGTAGAGTAGTAGGAATGAAGGCCAATGAAATTTGTGATATGGATATATCAGAGGCTCTTTCCATGAAAAAAGAAATTCATAAAGGAATGTATGAGTTAGCTCAAATATTATCTAGATAATTGGAGGGGAATATGTATGAGAAAAACAAAGATTGTTTGTACCATAGGTCCTGCGAGTGAGAAAAAAGAAGTATTAAAACAAATTATAAAAAAGGGCATGAATGTAGCAAGACTTAATTTTTCGCATGGAACTCATGAAGAACATCAGGTAAGAATTGATACGATCAAAGAAGTTAGAGAAGAATTAGGATTACCTATCGCACTTTTACTAGATACAAAAGGCCCAGAAATCAGAACAGGAAACTTTAAAGATGGAGAAGTTTATTTAAGGGAAGAAAATTATTTTACATTAACAACAAGAGAGATCCTTGGAGATGAGACTATAGGAAGCATTACCTATCAAGGACTTCCACAAGATGTAAAAAAAGGAGATACTATTTTAATTGATGATGGATTGATAGGTCTTGAAGTAGTAGAAATCATAGATGAAACAGACATAAAATGTATGATTAAAAATTCAGGAACTGTTAAAAATCATAAAGGAATTAATGTTCCAGGAGTAAAAATTAAACTACCTGCTATTACACAAAAGGATATAGATGATATTTTATTTGGTATTAAAAATGGAATTGATATGATTGCCGCTTCCTTTGTAAGAAAGGCTCAAGATGTATTAGAAATTAGAAAAATATTAGAAGAAAATCAAGCAGATGATATTTTAATTATTTCTAAAATTGAAAATCAAGAAGGGGTAGAAAATATTCATCAAATCATAGAAGTTTCTGATGGAATTATGGTGGCAAGAGGAGATATGGGAGTTGAAATTCCTACAGAAAGAGTGCCAATTGTACAAAAGATGATCATTAAGGAATGTAATAGTGTGGGAAAACCAGTTATTACTGCTACTCAAATGCTTGATTCTATGATGAGAAATCCAAGGCCTACAAGAGCAGAAGTTACAGATGTTGCAAATGCTATTTTTGATGGAACAGATGCCATTATGTTATCAGGCGAGACTGCTGCTGGAAAATATCCAGTAGAAGCAGTAACAACTATGGCAAATATAGCAGAAACAGCAGAAGAATCTATTGATTATCATGCTATACTCAGAGAAAAATCAGTAGGAAAAGAAAGAAGTATTACAGATGCAATAAGTCATGCAACTTGTAGTAGTGCTTGGGATTTAGGGGCTACTGCTATTATTACAGCTACAGCTTCAGGATATACGGCAAGAATGGTATCTAAATTTAGACCAAAAGCACCTATTATTGTGGCTACAACGAATGAAAAAGTTATGAGAAAAATGGCTTTAACTTGGGGAACTTATCCTGTAAAAACGCAAGATGGACATTCAACAGATGAGGTGTTTGACATTTCTATTGAAAAAACATTAGAAGCAGGATACATAAAGCCTGGAGATCTAGTTGTGATTACAGCAGGAGTACCAGTAGGTGTAGCAGGAACTACCAATACTATAAAGGTACATATTGCAGGAGAAATTCTTGCACAAGGTATGGGAATAGGAAATCAATCAGCAATAGGAAATATTTGTATAGCTTGTAATGCAAAAGAAGCACAAAAGAAATTTAAAGAAGGAGATGTTTTAGTAACTATTTCTACAGATAAGGATATGATTCCATATATGGAAAAATGCTGTGCAGTCATTACAGAAGAAGGAGGACTTACTTCTCATGCTGCTATTGTAGGACTTCATTTACATAAACCGGTTATTGTAGGGGTAGAAAATGCTACAACAGTATTAAAAGACAGTATGCTCGTAACAGTAGATACAATTAGAGGACTTGTATATAGTGGAAGAGCTAATGTATTATAAAAAACAAAGATTAGCCAAGCTTAGCTTGGATGCTTTTATGAAAGGATGATTCTGTGTATATCAATGATGCATTTGTTCAAGTAAGATATCAAGAAACCGATCAAATGGGTGTTGCCTATCATGGAAATTATTATACTTGGTTTGAAGTAGGAAGATCTTCTTTTTTTCGTTCTTTAGGGTATACTTATGCAAAGCTTGAACAAGAAGGGGTTATCCTACCTGTTATAGAAAGTCGATGCATTTACAAATCATCTGCTAAGTATGATGATGAACTTTATATAAGAACTCATATAGAAAAACTAAAAGGTGTAAGAATTGAATTTAATTATGAAGTGATTCGAAAAACAGACAATGAAGTATTAGCACAAGGAACAACTATTCATGCATTTGTAGATAAAAATTTAAAACCTATGAATTTTAAAAAAGTCCATCCAGAAGTTTGGGAGATGCTTTGTGCTTGTTTAGAATAGGAATTTTTAAGATATATTAAATATTTTATCCAATATAGTAAAATTTATAGTATAATATTTTAAAATATGTATTATAATCTATAATGAGACTTTAGTATTATAGGCTAACTGATTCTATTATTATCTTGAAGGCACCAAATTGGTGTCTATTTTTTTTGAAAAGAGAGAAGATCTATATTTTCACAAATTCTCAATAATTGTTCCTAATTTTTATGACTTTTCTAAAATATACTTTGATTTTAAGAAAATAGGATTTACTCTATGGCTTGAAAAAACATAAAGATACTTTATAATATTTGATAAAGAAGAATATAAGGAGTTTTGAATATGGAAAATACAGTGAAAAAAGGTCAGGTTTATGATGTATTGATACATGATATAGGAGAAAATGGAGAAGGAATAGGAAGAGTAGATGGATTTACTGTTTTTGTAGATGGAGCAGTTGTAGAGGATGAAGTAAAGGTTAAAATTGAAGTAGTCAAAAAAAATTATGCTATAGGGAAAATTATAAAATTAGTAAAGCCATCCCCTTATCGAATCGATACTATTTGTGAATTTACTAGAAAATGTGGAGGATGTCAAATTCAAAATATTGATTATTCTATGCAGCTACAATTAAAAACAAATAAAGTAAAAGCAAATATTGAAAGGATAGGGAAAATTAAAGATGCAATCATTCATGATACCATTGGAATGAATCATCCTTATGCTTATCGAAACAAAGCACAATTTCCAGTGGGTATGAAAGATGGACAAGTCCAAATAGGATTTTATCAAAAGAAGAGTCATAATATTATAGATATACATAATTGCTGTATACAAGATGAGATCAATGAAAAAATTATAAAAGTCATAAGAGACTATATTGATAATTATAAAGTAGCTACCTATGATGAAAAAAGTGGAAAAGGAATTATAAGACATATTGTAACGAAGGTTGCTTTTTCTACAAAAGATATAATGGTAGTCATTGTGACTAATGGTAGAGAGCTTCCTAAGAAAGATATATTGATTGAAACTCTTTTAAAAGAAGTTCCTAATATTAAAAGTATTGTACAAAATATTAATCAGAAAAAGGGAAATGTAGTATTAGGAAGAGAATATATCACATTATATGGAGAAGATAAAATCATAGATACAATCGGAACATTAAAATTTAATATATCACCTCTGTCATTCTTTCAAGTAAATCCTATTCAAACAAAGGTATTGTATGAAAAGGCATTAGAGTATGCATCTCTATCGGGAGAAGAGGTAGTTTATGATATTTATTGTGGAATTGGAACGATTTCATTATTTTTAGCACAAAGGGCAAAAAAGGTATATGGAATAGAAATTGTACCAGAGGCTATCGAGGATGCAAAGGAGAATGCAAGTTTAAATGGTATAGAGAATGTAGAGTTCTTTGCAGGAGCAGCAGAAGAGGTAGTTCCTAAGCTTTATAAAGAAGGCTTTTTAGCTGATGTGGTAGTAGTAGATCCACCAAGAAAGGGCTGCGATGAAAAGGTATTAGATACTATTGTAAAGATGAATCCACAAAAGATAGTGTATGTATCTTGTAATCCTTCAACTCTAGCAAGAGATTTAAAATATTTAGATGAGAATGGATATAAGACTATAGAGGTACAACCAGTAGACATGTTCCCTCATACGGGGCATGTTGAGTGTGTTGTTAGATTATCGTTGAAATAACTTAATTTTGAACGTCTTATTAATGTGAAATCTTATGTTTTCCACCGTAGTTCCACCTAAAAATTTACTCGGTGGAAAGAATACTTTCGAATATATTGACACTATCCTTTTTCATTTTGCTAGTTACGTGTGAATATGTGTCCATGGTTGTTGATAATTGAGAGTGTCCAAGTCGCTCTTGAATATCTTTTATATTTGCTCCTGCTTCCAAAAGCATAGTAGCATGAGTATGCCTAAGGGAATGGAAATTAAATCTTATGCCTAGTTCATAATTGACTATGCGACTTAAATATTTTAAACTATCGGTAGTAACTAGATTACCATTTTCTTTAGTACATACAAAATTATTATTAGTATAGTGTTTACCATATTTTAATTTATTTTCTATTTGTAACTTTCTATGTTTTTTTAGTATATTGATTAATGTATTACCAATCATTATTTTTCTATTTGAGGATGAGGTTTTTGGAGTACCAAAGACCCATTCTCTTTCTTTTTTTATTATAATTTTTTCTACAGTAATAATATTATTTTCTAAGTCTACACAATCCCAAGTTAAACCGCACACCTCGGCAGCTCTCATGCCAGTGTTAAAAGCGATTTGTAAGGGTACATAAAACGTACTTCCAAAATTAAACCTATCCGTAATTCTTTTAAATTCTTCTATGGTTATTATTTTAAGATCGTCTTTATCTTTTTTATTCTCTTGTAACTTAGGCATTTTTACATATTGCATAGGATTTTCTTTTATTAGCTGATAAGGATAAACAGCCATCTTTAAAGAACCAGATAACACTCCAAAGAATCCAGAGATAGTATTCTTTGTAAATCCATTTCTATACTTTTTATTAATAAATTCTTGTAATATTGCAGGAGATAATGATTTAAGTTTGTATACTCCTAAAGATGGTTTTATATGATTTTCTATTATTGTTTTGTATCCCTGCTGAGTATTGTATTTACAATTAATCATTACATATTCTTTATGCCAATAATCCATATAATCAGCTACAGATGTATTACTTTCATCTATAACAGAACCACAATTCTCAAATTCATTCAAAGCCTTTCTAAGTGATTCCAAGGCTTCTTTTTTTGTATCGCCACCTACACGTTCTATTTTCTTTCTTTTTCCATCTACAACTCCGATATCAAAGTAATAATACCACCGTTTACCTTTCTTTCTTACTCCACCTTTCATAAAATCACCCCCAAGTTTTCAATAAATAAACATATTTTACAGTCAGATCTATGGGATATGTTTTTTTTCTTGGAACTTTTCAAAAACTCCAAACGGTTCAAAGTAAATAGTATAATTGTAAATTCGATAGAACAATCCATATTTTTCCTTGAAATATTCAATAGCTTCATCGAGAAATTCTTCAGTTATTGTTAAGTATTCAGCAAGTTCAAACTTATTAGAACAGCCATACTTATATGCACTAATGAAATCTTTCATTTGTATAAGGCGTTCGTATGCCCAATTTCTTGCACGTTTTTCTTGTTTAATATTTGAAACTTTAGTTTGATCAAGTATATTCCCAAAACTTGTATGGTGATGACCTAATTCTTCAGCCAATATACAAGTTCTTTCAACTGTTGTTTGTAGCTTATTGCTAATTGCAATTATCCCATCTGAATATAAACCATGATTTATTAAATCCATCTCATATACATCAACATTACATTTATAACATTCATCTAATAGCTGATTGTACACCATATAATCCCCCTCTTTTTACTTTTGTTTACGTTTCATTCTTACAAATTCTTTAAATTTTTCAATCTCTTCAAGTTCTTCATTGCTCCAATCTTCGCCTTTATGATGTGCAGCGATTGTATAAATATTATCATTTGAGAAAGTTTTTGGATTTTCATTTTTTGAATTACTCAAAAAGGACAGGTATTTAATAAAATTTGTATCATGTGATTTTTTATAGTTGGTTAAAAAACTGTTACTTAAATTTAGGGTTATCTTATTTATACCTTCAAAATCAATTGTTATTGAGAAAGTATCATTGCAGAAATCTACAAAGTATATTCTTCCATCTAAATCAGGAGACCACTTTATTTCGGCGAATAGAATATTAGCGAGTTCAAATAACTCTAAATCAGTTAAATATAAATTCTTGTTAAATTTCAAAATAAGATTTTCGCAGTAAGCAATTAATTCTTGATCAGTATTATCTAAATACATGCGTTCTAAACTAGCCTCTGCCTCATAAAAGTCAGGGATTTCATTAGGGTGTATTTGTAAATATCTAATAGAAGCAACACTGATAGAATGGTAAGCCTCTGTTTCATTTTTGAAAGGAGTCTGATTTAATAACCAGTCTGTAGATACATTAAAATAATCTGCAACTATTTTAATTTTATCAATTGATGGTGAACTATTATTCCATTTAAAAATACTTCCTCTACTAAAACCCAATTCACGTTCTAAACCTACTAATGAAATTTCTTTTTCTTCACACAAAGATTTGATTTTTTCTACTAAATTCATAATTAATCATTCCTTTATTATTATATTTAGATATAGTATTAACAAGCGAGTTGAAAAAAATACGAAAAACATTATTGACAAGTTGAAAAAAATACGTTAATATTAAATCAAGAAGTTGAAAATAATACGTTGATATAGTTTGATAGTTGAAGGATACAAAAGTTATAAATCACTCATTGAGAGAGTTAATTTTAATTACTTTGAGATACTCAACTTACAACTTAGAAAAGACGAAAAATAGTATTTTAAATATGTCAGAGATTTAATTAACACAATAGATTGAGTGATAAAGATAATTTTATTAAACATCGTTCCCCAACGCATGTCTATTTGTTGTGTTCTTCTGTATATATAGTAGAATATTTTCAACTATTTGTCAAGCTATTTATTGAATTTTTTCATGAAAGGAGATGAGAATTTGATAGTAGAGAGCATAAAAAAACTATGTAATAGACAAGGTATAACTTTAACTCATTTAGAAAAAAAACTTGGTTTTGGTAGAGGATCAATAAGCAAATGGGATAAAAATACTCCATCTATTAACAGAGTTAAAAAGGTAGCAGAGTATTTCAATGTTAGTTTAGATTATTTGCTAAGCATGGAAGATTATTCACAATTTGAAAAAGCACTAGATAAGATTCAAGAATTACAATCTAAGATAGAATACCTTAAAAAAATTATATAAAAACCAAAGGAGGACAAAAGATGAATAATTTACAAATTGTAGACCAAAGAAATTTATTAGGAAAAGATTTCAAAATGTATGGTGATTTTCAAAATCCATTATTTTTAGGTTTAGATGTAGCTGCATGGATTGAGTATGCAAAAACAGGTAAGGGTTCTTATGATGTTTCCAAAATGTTAAATACAGTAGATGAAGATGAAAAAGTACTACGAAGAATTTTCGTATCAGGTCAAATGAGAGAAATGTGGTTTCTAACAGAAGATGGACTTTACGAGGTATTAATGCAAAGTAGAAAACCTATAGCAAAGAAATTTAAGAAAGAAGTCAAAAAGATACTTAAAAGCATTAGAACAAATGGAATGTATATAGCACAAACAAAGATACAAGAGAAAATGTTCAACACTATGAAAGTAGAAATGACAGGCTTAGTAGATGAAATAGTATCAAATAAAATCAATCAGATAGAAGAAAAATGTTCTCAGTATTTTAGACCAGTAAGTAAAGAAAAATACAATATATCACAGTATATCAAGAAAAGACTTGGAATAGAGAAAGCAGATGAAGAATACGAACTAGTAAAACAAAGAGTGTTGATTAAACTTGGTGGTGAGAAGTGGGAGGATATACCAGTAGAAACATTAGTAAATTCTTTAAATGTGATTGATGAATCTATCAAAATTATAAAAGCTGATAGAAAAGTAAATCAGTTATCAATATTTGAGAAAGAGGTGATTTAATGCAAGATTATCTCTATACAGTAGAAGAAGTAGCAACGATTCTAAAGGTGGGTAAGAATACAGTTTATGATTTGATTAGAAAAAAGATTTTGACGGGATTAAAACTAGGAAGAATCAAAGTTACGAGAGCAGAAGTTTTAAGATTCTTAAAAGAGAATAATGGTAAAGATTTATCAGATTTAGAAAATATTAAACTATTAGAATTTTAAAGGAGGACAAAAGATGAATAATTTAATTGCAAAAGAGAAAATAGTTACTTTGGATAGTAGAGAGGTAGCTGAAATGGTAGGAAAGCAACACAAGGAGTTACTTAGGGATATTAGAAATTATATTTCATATCTTGACGAGAGCAAAATTGCGCTGGTTGATTTCTTTGTAGAAAGTACATATCAAGATGCAAAAGGGGAAATAAGACCTTGTTATGATATCACTAAAAAAGGTTGTGAATTTATAGCACACAAACTTACAGGGCAAAAAGGAGCAATATTTACAGCGAGATACATAAATAAATTTCATGAAATGGAACAAAGGTTATCAACACCTTTTCCACAGTTTAGTAAAGAATTACAGGCTATATTTGTAATAGATCAACGTACTACTGAAATTGACAATAGAATTACAGATTTAGAAAATAATATGCCACTTTTCAATATTGAATGTAAAGAGTTACAAGCAATAGTAAGAAAAAAAGGTGTA
>NZ_RYYS01000027.1 GCF_004138215.1 Anaerophilus nitritigenes | reverse complement strand
TTTATTTTTTTGCAAAAAATTAAATGTTGGAGTTATTCACCCCAACATTTATTATAGAACCGACATATATTAATATATGTCTATGTAGGAAGGTGATTTTTGTTTTTTGAGAACGCGGAAGTATAAAATATCTATAAAAGCTCATTTGCAAAGGAATAAGTATATTAAAATTAAGTAAGCTTCCTTATATTGCAAAGATCAAAAAGATGTCATTTAGTATTTAAGATAAGATGGATAGATAGACTACAATAAACTAGACAATAAAATTAAGGGAATGTAAACTAAACATTAAAAGAAGTGAAGTAGAAACAATCTAAATCTACAAGTTCTTGATAAGGAGGGTACATATGAACATTCAACAAATAAAAGAGAAAATTAAAAGCAATACATATAATTTTTTAAGAGACAATGAACATTTAGGGAATAATATTATATTATTAACTTTAGGTGGATCATATGCATATGGAACAAATGTGGAAGGTAGTGATTTAGATATTAGGGGTGTAGCATTAAATAAGCCGCAAGAATTGATAGGACTGAGTAATTTTGAACAATTTCAAAATAGGGAAACAGACACAACCATTTATTCATTTAATAAAGTAGTAAATCTTTTATTAAATACCAATCCTAATATTGTTGAGATGTTTGGCTGTAAAGAAGATCATTACTTGGTTTTAACGGATATAGGAAAATTATTAAAAGATCATATAGATTTATTTATTTCACAAAGAGCGATAGATAGTTTTGGAGGATATGCAAACCAACAATTAAGAAGACTACAAAATGCATTAGCAAGAGATCATTATCCACAAGCTGAAAAAGAGCAACATATATTAAATAGCATAAACAATCAAATTTCTCACTTTGAAAGAATTTATGCAGCAGAATATGGAATTAAATTATATATTGATAAATCTGATAAAGAAGATTATGAAAATGAAATTTTTATGGATATAAACACAAAACATTATCCATTGAGAGATTTTAATGGTATTTATTCAGAAATAAATAATATAGTAAAAGAATATGGAAAATTGAATCATAGGAATAGAAAAAAGGATGATTTACATTTAAATAAACATGCACAACATTTAATTAGATTGTATTTAATGGCAATTGAAATATTAGAAGGAAATGGCATTCACACTTATAGAGAAAATGATAGAGAATTACTGCTATCTATAAGAGGTGGAGCATATATGAAAGAAGATGGGAGTTATAGACAAGAATTTTTTGAAATGGTAAATGATTTAGATAAAAAATTAAAATATGCTGAGAAAAATACGACATTGAAAAAATCTCCAGATATGAAAAAGGTAGAAGAATTTGTAATGGAAGTAAATAAGAAGGTGATTTGCAATGAAAAATAAAATTCCAAGTAATGTAAAAATAATAATGAAAAAATTCATAGAGAATGGACATGAATGTTTTTTAGTTGGTGGATGTGTTCGAGACATGTTATTAGGCTTAGCTCCAAAAGATTATGATTTATGTACCAATGCCATTCCTGAACAAGTAGAAAAAATATTTCATAAAACAATACCTACTGGAAAAGACTATGGAACCATTACTGTAATGATTGACAATGAAGGATATGAAGTAACTACATATAGACTGGAATGTGATTATGATGGGAGAAGACCTAAAGTTGTTAAATTTTCTAATATATTAAAAGAAGATTTATCAAGAAGAGACTTTACCATAAATTCTATGGTAATGGATATTAAAGGTAATGTCATTGATTATTTTGGGGGAGAAGAAGATTTACATCGTAAGGAAATAAAATGTGTTGGAGATGCAGCCCAGCGGTTTAAAGAAGATAAACTTAGAATTCTTAGAGCTTTTAGATTTGCAAGTCGATATAATTTTACTATAAGTGATGAAATATACAATGCTATTCTTATAGATAACAATATTTCTAATTTAAGTAAAGAACGCTTAAGAGAAGAATTGAACAAAATAATAGTGAGTGAAAAACCTAGTGTATGGTTAATAAAAATGAAACATTTTGGATTATTAGAACAAATAATACCTAATATTTCTAAATGTTATGATTTTGATCAACATAATCCTAATCATAATAAAGATGTTTTTAAACATATATTATCAGTTATAGATAATATACAACCAAAGTTAGAGTTAAGACTAGCTGCTTTGTTTCATGATATAGGAAAACCAAATGTATTTACTATAGATGAAAATGGAATAGGGCATTTTTATTCTCATCATAAAGAATCTTCAAGAATATGCAGAAAAATTATGATAGATTTAAGATATTCAAACAAAGAGATAGAATATGTTTCTGAATTGGTTTATTATCATATGACAAGATATGAAAAATTAAGATCATCTTCAGTTAAAAAATTTATAAACAAAGTGGGAATAGATAAATTGGAAGATATATTTAAATTGTTTATTGCAGATAGGGTAAGTACCAAACCGCCTTATGATTTTGAAGAAATTTATAGATTGAAATTTGAATGTGAAAAGGTATTATCTGAAAAACAACCATTAAATATAAAAGATTTAGATATTACAGGAAGAGATCTAATAAATTTAGGTGTTCCACAAGGCAAGGATATAGGAATAATATTAAATAAATTATTAGAGAAAGTATTAGATAATCCCAAATTGAATAAAAAAGAATATTTGTTAGACGAGGTAAAATCATTATTTAAATAATATGTTCATTAAAATATATGTAAAATCATATAAAAAAAGTAAAATGAATATTGTATTTCAAAAAAAAATATGGTAATATAAACTCGGTTGACATGGAGACAGTCAAACCCACTCATTTTATCCATTTAATTGCATAGACCTATAGCAAATTCTGCTCTGATCTATAAGACAGGGACTGAAACGGCGAAGGGGAAATTTGTATCAAAGTATTTTTGAATTTTTTGCATGAGATTATGCATTTTTGAATCTTGTGTATGAAGTCATATTTTGATGAAAACCTTTTTATGCCTTTGGTCATAAAAAGGTTTTTTTAATGGAAGGAGGACAGAAAATGGAAGAATTTAAAAAAGAAGATTTTGTAGAAGATCCACGTTACAAGCAATGTAATAAAGAAGCATTAATGGGAATCGGTCTTGGAATTTTAAATTTAATTTGGTGGTACGCATGGGGATATGGATTAGGATCTACTTCTCCTGAAAAGTATACTTATGTATTTGGACTTCCTATGTGGTTTTTTATGAGCTGTATAGTAGGAGCTATTCTTTTTTCAGGTCTTACGATTGTTATGGTAACAAAGTTTTTTAAGGATATGCATTTAGATAAAATGGATGAAGATGAAATATAACAAAGAGGAGATAAGTTAGATGAATCATGTTAATTTTAATGTATTGATTCCTTTGATACTATATTTTATAGGAGTTTTTGTAATAGGTTTTTATAGTATGAAATTTGTTTCTAAAGCAAGTCAATCCGAAGGAGAAGAAAACGGTTTTTTATCTGAATATTTGGCAGGAGGGAGAGATTTAGGAGGCTTTGTTCTAGCTATGACTTTAGTAACTACTTACTTAAGTGCAGGAAGCTTTATTGGAGGACCAGGAGCTGCGTATACATTTGGAATGGCATGGGTATTTCTTGCTATGAGTCAGATGCCAACTGGATATTTTACTTTAGCTGTTTTAGGTAAAAAATTTGCAATTGTAGCTAGGAAAATAAATGCAGTGACTATTACGGACTTTATTAGAGCTCGTTATAAAAGTGATGCTTTGGTTATGATTTGTTCTTTATCTATTGTTGCTTTTTTTATTGCAGCTATGGGTGCTCAATGGATTGGAGCAGCAAGACTTATTGAAGGATCTGTTGGAATTTCATATCAAAGTGCACTCATTTTCTTTGCCATAACAGTTTTAATGTATACGACTATTGGAGGATTTCGTGCAGTAGCTTTAACAGATACATTACAAGGGATTATTATGACAATAGGAACGATAGCTTTATTTGTAGCTACGATTCATGCAGGAGGAGGAATTTCTTCTGTTGTTCAAAAAATGTATCAAATTAATCCAGGGCTAATTACTCCATATAGTATAAAAGAAGGTTTTGCAACAAAGGCATGGGTTACATCTTTTTGGATTTTAGTAGGGTTTGCAGTTGTAGGACTTCCTAGTGTTGGAATGCGTGCTATGAGTTATAAAGATACTAAAAGTTTAAAAAAAGGAATCATCTATGGGACTATTGTTTCTATCATATTAATACTGGGAATGCATTTGATTGGAGCATTTGGAATTGCAGTAGTACCAGGAATTGATTCGGGGGATTTGGTTGTTCCAACTATTACTACAAAGCTATTTCCAGCATGGATTGCAGGGATTATTTTGGCAGGACCATTAGCTGCTGTTATGTCTACAGTAGATTCTCAACTTTTAATTGTAGTAGGAGCCATTGTAAATGATGTTTATTCTAATTATATAAATCCTAAGGCAAAAAAAGATAGCAAAAGAATGGCAAAGATGAGCTTTGTAAGTACTATAGTAGTAGGAATTTTAGTGTTTGTTACTGCATTCAACCCACCACCTATTATGGTATGGCTCAATCTTTATGCTAATGCAGGTCTTATATCTACTTTTTTATGGCCTATCATATTAGGGCTTTATTGGAAAGGTGCCAATACAAAAGGAGCATTTGCATCTATTATTACAGGAGTAGGAAGTTATATTTTATTTAGTAAAATATGGGAAAGACCATTAGGTATGCATACCATTGTACTTCCTTTAGCATTGTCTTTGATTGCTTTTATTATAGTGAGTTTATGTACAGAAAAACCATCTAAAGAAGTAATTAAACTGTTTTGGGGAGTTTAAGAAAATTATTTTTTCCTCTATTTTTTTAAAAATAGAGGAATTCTTTTCTTCTATGAATAACTATAGTATAATAAACATAGTTTTAAAGCTGTTTTAGAGGAGAGAAATATATGAGAAATACGGATGCAGTTATGATAAAAAAAGCAATTGTTCATGTACTAGATAGAAATAGTGATGAACCTATTTTTACGGATTTTGAGCAAGACATACAAGAGGATGTACATGAATTTTTAGAAAAGCATATTATTAAATCTTTACAAGATGAGGAAAATAGAAAAGGAAAATTTCGTGGAGGAGTAACAGCTGTAAAAGATGCATGTATTAAAATTTTTACAGAAGAACAAGATTTTATAGAATGTTCAAAAGAAATAGCAGCTCATTTATTTAAAGCCATGAAAAGCAATAATAATATTTCTTCTTCGGATTTGGTGATTTGTTTATATGAATCTTTTGAAAAAAATTATGTAGGAATTTTAAAGCTTGACTATAAAAAGTCTTTTATTCATCAAGTAGAATTTGTAGAAGATAAGCTTAAAGTTTCTATTATACCTCAAACCATTAGTTTGCCTGGAATGAGTCAGAGACTTCAAAAATGTGCTTTTATAAAAGAAATTGATGAAGAAGATGAATATGATTTGATTGTTTTAGATAAACAAAATTATGGAAATGAGGAAGATGGAGAGATTGCACAATTTTTTGTTCAAAATTTCTTAAATTGCAGTATACTAGTAGATAATAGAGACAAAACAAAATTATTTAAAAAGGCTACTGAAAAATGGACAAGAAGAAATTTAAAGGAAGATATAGATAAAGCTCAAGAAGTAAGAGAAGAAGCTATAAATTCTTTGAAAAATTGTGCAGAAATAGATGTAGAAAAATTTACTCAAAGCATATTTGGAAATGATCAACAAATGCAGGAAAATTTTATTCAGCATCTAGATCAAGAAGGTCTTCCAGTAGAAAATTTTGATATTGATAAAAAATGGGTAGAAAAAAAGATGAAAAAAAGAAGTATCAAAACAGATACAGGAATAGAAATCAAAGGAGAATATGAAGATATAGAAGATAAAATGAAATTTGAAATCAGAAGGAATGGTGATGGTACTGTAAGTATTATTATCAAAAATGTAAGAAGTTTTCAAGAAAGATAAGGAGGAGAGAAAATGTTGAAATTTTTAGATATCAAAAAACAAAATATAACAGTTTTAAATAAAATGATTATTCATATGAATGCTCACTTTATTACAGACACTTCACAATCTTGGATTTTTAGCAATATAAAAAAAGAAGAGGGAATTTGTGAAGTCTATATCCATTACATATCTCCAGAAAATAATAAAAAGATGATGATGGAGCAACCTTTATGGAAAAGTTATATAAATGAAGAATTAAGAGATGAATCAACAAAAGAAAAGTTTTTTGAAAATATCTGTGAACCTATCATTCATGTAATTATAAATATTCACCATGATTATAAAAATTTATCAGAGGATTTATTTGAATTTGTGTATGGAGCGATCAAAAAAAATAATCCTGGGATAGAAGAAATCATTATTGATCGATTTATCTATACAGAGATTATTGAATCAGAAAAAGAATAAAAATTTTTATAAGTTTAAAAAAGGACACAAGATATAGTGATATCATGTGTTCCTTTTTAGTTTTGGTAGATTTATTCTAATATGTTTTTGATAGCACTTCTACAAACTTGGGTTACAAGATCCATATCTTTTTTTTCTATAATAAGAGGAGGATTAAAATAAATAACATCTCCAAGGGGACGCAAAAGAACTCCCATTTTAAGAGCTTCTTTATAGACCTCATATCCTATTCGTTTTTTACTCTCAAAAGATTTTTTGTTTGATGGATCTTGTACAAGTTCAATCGCATTAATTAAACCAATATTTCTTATATCGCCTATATATGGATGATTAGAAAAAGTTTCTTGAATTAGAGTATGGAAATACTCTCCATTAAGCTTTGCTTTTTCTAAAATATCTTCTTCATCAAGAATATTCAAAACCTCTAAAGCAGCTGAACAAGCAAGAGGATTTCCACAATAAGTATGACTGTGCATAAAGGCTTTTCCATCATTATAATCAGCATAAAAGGCATTAAAAATAGTGTCTGTAGTAACTGCAAGAGCCATAGGCATATAGCCACCTGTTAGCCCTTTTGATAGACACATAATATCAGGAGAAATTTGAGCATGTTCACAGGCAAACATCTTTCCAGTTCTACCATAGCCTACTGCAATTTCATCTGCAATCAAGTGTACATTATATGTATTACAACAGTTTCTTAATTTTTTGAGATATGCAGGAGGATAAATCTTCATTCCTGCTGCTGCTTGCACAAGGGGTTCAACTAGAAATGCACTTGTTTCATAGCCATATTTTTCAAAAGCTTTTTCTGCATTTTCAAAGCATTCTGCATTGCAATAATCACGAAAGTTTCCGTATTTGCACCGATAACAATCAGGACCTTCTATACGCACAATATCAAGTAACAAGGGCTTATAAATTTCAGAATACAAATCTACACCACCTACAGATAGTGCACCGAGAGTTTCACCATGATAAGCATCAGACAATGCCATGAATTTCTTTTTTTGAGGGTTGCCTGTTTGATAGTGATATTGAAAACTCATCTTCATGGCTGCTTCTATTGCTGAAGAACCATTATCTGTAAAGAAGAATTTAGTAAGCCCTTTCGGAATTTTTTTTGATAGTCTTTCGCATAGGTTAATAGCAGGTGTATGACTAAAATTTGCAAAGATGACATGTTCTAATTTATCAAGCTGCTGTTTTATAGCATCGCTAATTCTTTCATTACAATGGCCTAAAAGATTGCACCACCAAGAGCTTACCACATCAGCATATGGCTTGTTTTGTGTATCATAAATATATAATCCTTTTGCATGGTCTATTATAATAGGGGCAAGTTCTTCGTAATCTTTCATTTGAGAGCATGGATGCCAAATATATTTTAAATCTGATTGTATTAAATTCATATCTATACCTCCTTAAAAATGTCTGTAAGAATCGTAAGATCCATATCTAGATCACAAGCATGTTGAGCGACACATCCTATTACAGAAACTCCAGTCAAGGATTCAATTTGTTTTTTGTTATCTACATGAAGGAAATTTTCTTTGTTAAAGCTGTTTAATATAATTCCTTTTATGTTTATTCCAAGTTTTTTTGCATATTCTACTGTAAGAACGGTTTCATTTATTGTTCCAAGGCAAGAGGATGCAATAATAATAATATCTAGCTGTAGCATTTTTATAATATCAGTTAACATAATGGTCTGAGTATCTATTCGTAAGGGGCAGATAATTCCGCCACTTCCTTCAACACATATGTATTCATATTTGAATTTTAGTCGATCAAAATCTCTTAAAATAATACTTTTATCAACAGGATGATTTTCAATTTTAGCAGCAAGATGTGGAGATACTGCTGTTTCATAAATAAACGAAACAAGATTTTGAGGATCATCTTTGATTCCTGAAATATCACATACATATTTTGCATCTCCCGGAACAAGTGATTTTCCTGTTTTTTGTGCTCCACTTAAAGCGGCTTTATAATATCCTGCGTGGATGCCATGATCCCGAAGTTTTTTAACAATAAGAGCTGTTACAAAAGTTTTTCCTACATCTGTTCCAGTAGCTGTTATAAATAATCCTTTATTCATAGCATTTTCACTTCAAATCCAAGTTCTGAGATTATGCTAAGATCCTCATCAATGCTGATACCTGCTGTTGTTAGCATATCACCTGATATAGCACCATTTGCTCCAGACTGTAAGACGCTTTTACCTTTATCTTGTAAAAGTCCTCTTCCTCCAGCAAGACGTAGGGTAGCTTTAGGAAGAATAAAGCGAAAAATTGCAATGATTCTTCGTACTTCATTAATTGTAAGCAATGAAAGATTCTCGTAAGGAGTTCCTTTAATAGGATTTAAAATATTGATAGGAATAGATTTTATAGAAAGTTTTCTTAAATCAAGTGCCATGTCGATTCTATCCTCCATAGTTTCTCCAAGACCCATAATACCTCCACTACATACTTGAAGTCCAGATTTTTGAGCATCTTTTATAGCGTTGATCTTATCATCATATGTATGAGTTGTGCATATATTTATAAAATTGCTGCGTGAAGTTTCAAGATTATTGTGATATCTTTTTACACCTGCTTCTTTTAATTTGACAAATTGTTCATAGGATAATAATCCATGGGAAGCACACAAAGCAATATCACAGTTGGAAGTTATATTCTTATAACTTTTACATATATTTAGAACTTCTTTATCTGTTAATTTTCTACCAGATGTTACAACAGAATATCTTAGAATTCCCTTGCTATGATTATATAAAGCCTCTTTAAGAAGTGTATCATCATCAAGCAATGGATATTCTTCAACATGGACTGTATAATGAGAAGATTGGGCACAATATTTGCAATCTTCGGAGCATTTGCCGCTTTTGCCATTAATGATTGTGCAAATATCAAACCCATTGCCACAAAAATATTTTCTTATCTCATTAGCAGCTAAGCACAACTCTTCTAAATCTGCATGGATCAATTTTATTGCATCCTGTCTATGGATTTTATGTTTATTCAATATTTTTCTTTTTAATTCTTGAATCATTTGTGTAGGCCTCCTGTTTTTTAAAAAAAGTATAACACATACAAAATTGATTGTAAACTAAATAAACAAATAAGGTTTACAATATACTAACAAAAATTATTTAAAGAAATACAAAAGCTGAGATTTTTAAGGAATTTTCCCTTGAAAATCTCAGCTCATGAATTTTAGAGATATACAATCTGTAGATAAACTATTTTTTTATAACTTGATCTTCAGCAAACTTTATTAAATCTTCCATAGATTTTCCACCTACATAGTCTCCGCTATTTTGGCGATACGTAAGATCATTTGTATTTTCTACCTTTTGAGTTATAAGTTCACTTGAAATTTCAGTATCATATGTGGTAAAAGTTTTTTCATTTCTTTTGAATGTTCTTTTTTTCATAATTCATCAATCCTTTCAATTATAGTTTTTGTAGAAAAAAAAACCTTATACTTGGAAAAAATATAAAATAAATTACATATATAGGAATAAATCAGTTCTTTGACAATTTATTAAAATGTGTTATAATACATTATGTAAACCACCCCGCTCCACATCATTTTTAAAGGGGGTATTATTATGTTGAAAAATAAAAAGAAATTATTTTTAATGGCTATGATTATTATAATAGGTTTGATGGGCACTATAGCTTATTTTATGTTATGGAATCAACAAGAGCCTCAAAAGCTATCTTATAATCAATTCATGGATTATATTAAAAATGAAAAGGTTCAACGAGTATATTTATTAGATGAGCCCAAGATTAAAGGAATATTAAAGGATGGAAAAGAATTCATAACAGACAATCCAAGAACAGAAAATTTCAAAGAAATTCTTTTGACCCATAATGTTTTGGTAGAAGAAAATAAGGGAAGTCTTGTGGTTACTAATATTATTAGCTTTATAGGATTTATTATAGCTATTAGTGTTATGGGGTTTTTTTTATCTAAGCAATCTTTACGACAGACTTCTAGAGAGTTTTCAAAAATGTCTAGTATGGAAGCTATTGACCAAGGAAGTATAAAAATTACTTTTTCAAGTGTAGCTGGAAATGAAGAGGCAAAAGAAAGCATAAAGGATTTAGGAGATTTTCTACAGAATCCAGATAAATATGCAAAATATGGTGCAAGAATTCCAAGGGGAGTAATTCTTTATGGGCCTCCAGGAACAGGAAAGACTTTACTTGCTAAAGCTTTAGCAGGAGAAGCTAATGTTCCTTTTTATGCAGTTTCTGGATCAGATTTTGTACAAATTTATGCTGGATTAGGAGCAGGAAGAATAAGAAGTTTATTCAAGAAAGCAAGAGAAAAAGAAAAATGTGTAATATTCATTGATGAAATAGATGCTTTAGGGAAAAAAAGAGATGGACTAGGTGGAAACGATGAAACAGATCGAACTCTAAATGCATTGCTAACAGAAATGTCAGGATTTCATGATAATGAAGGAATTATCGTAATGGCAGCAACAAATAGACTAGATACTTTAGATGAAGCATTACTTCGTCCAGGTAGATTTGATAGACAAATTGAAGTTTCACTTCCTGATGTAAATGCTAGATATGAGATTTTAAAATTATATAGTGAAACAAAGCCTATTTCAAAGGATATTGATTTAAAGAATTTAGCACAGGAAACAGTGTATTTTAGTGGAGCTCAATTAGAAGCTCTTTTAAATGAAGCAGCTATTTTAGCTGCTAAAGAAGATGCAAAACAAATTGATACACATCATATAGACAAAGCTTTTTATACAGTGATTGCAGGAGAAGAGAAAAAAGATAGAAGTACAATTTCTCAAATTGACAGAAAAATTACGGCTTACCATGAAGCTGGACATGCATTAGTGACAAAGCTGATTGCTCCTGAAAATAAGGTAACAAAAGTTACGATTATTCCAAGTACAAAGGGAGCGGGAGGATTTAGTATGAATATTCCTCCAGATAGAATGTATCAAACAAAAAAAGAAATGCTTAGCCACATAAAAATTGCCTTAGCAGGAAGATGTGCAGAAGAGATGATTTTTGGAGAAGAAAATATTACCACAGGTGCAAGTAATGACATACAAAAAGCTACAGAAATAATCGTAACCATGATGAAAAAATTTGGTATGAATAAAAAAATAGGTATGATTAATTATGATGTTCTATATGGAAATAAGGGAAGCATGGATCATAAGTTATTAGAAGAATGTACAAAGACCATGGAAAATTTATATAAAGAAACGAAAGAATTATTACAACTTCATAAAGAATTATTGGATAAAATCGCACAACAACTTCTATGTAAAGAAACTTTAAATGAAGAAAATATCAAAGAGATCATTCAAAGAGTTGCTTAAAAAATAATGAAAAATTAAGGCATATCTACTCTTTTAAAATGTAATAAAATAGTGTATAATATATTTAATGATTCCTGGAGTGTGCGTGAAAGCCTTAAAATTCAACCTACAAAGGACATACGGGAGCTCGTGTTCCTTTACTGATGAAATGCCTCCAAAGAGTGGACTTCAAAAGTGAAGGATAGATCACCCACTTAGGTGAGTGGCGGGTATGAATTTTCAGGTAAACGGCATTCTGGGGAGGGCTATATAGCCCTCTTTATTTTTTTTGAGTGATAATCCATTTTAAAGTTTTAATGCTTATGCTTTTAGACAATATAATGGCACTCATATAAACAATAAATCCTATGCTTATACTTAAAGCAATATTGATCAAAGGAATAAAATTCATACAGGTACATTGAGCATAAGTAAACTTTATAGAAATAATCATCAAAATTGTTGATAAGATAGGTTTTAGAATATGATTGAAAAAATGAAAGTCTAATGGCATAAAGTGATTGAGACTTTTTATATTTAATAGACAAATAATAAATGTAGATAAAATGAAACCCAAGATAAATCCATTTTCTGCAAAACGTGGATTTGCTACTAGATAGTAAGTACAAATTAACTGAATGACCATTCCCAAAAGGTGATGAATTGTTGTGACTACTTGTTTTCCCATTCCATGAAGAATTCCAGATACCGTATGATGTAGACACAAAAATACAGTTGCACAGGAAAGATAAGATAGGTATGTATCTACATAATCTACATCATATAAAAAGCTACATATTGGTTTGGAAAAAAATAAGAATATAGCCATGATGGGAAGGGAAATAAGTAAAGTAATTCGAATGGCAATATGAGATTTTAAACGAATTTCTCTAAAATTTTTCACAGCCATTTCCTGTGATATAGATGGAATAATGTTGACTACTAAAGCAGAAGTTACAATAAAAGGTAAAAATAAAAGGGGCATAGCCATTCCAGTGATTTTTCCAAAAGTAGCTATCGCTGATTGAAAGCTATAGCCTGATAATTGCAATCTCTGTGGAATAAGCACTGAATTTATAGATTGCATGATGACAGCAATAAGCCTTGTAAGTGTAATTGGAAGAGATATATATATAATTTTTCCTAAGAGTGTTTTATTTGTATTTTTTATTTGAAGATTTGGAATATAAATATTTTTATGAGATTGAAATTTAAAAATAAGCCATAATAAACCTGCCAATTCTCCTACAGCTATTCCTATGACTGCGATCATAGAAGCATGTTTTACTTCTAAAGGAGAAAGTAAGTACAAACTCCCTAATACAAAAGAAATCCTTACAATTTGTTCTAAAATTTGAGATATTCCAGGAGGTTCTACGTTTTTCATACCATAATAATATCCTCTAAATATAGATGATAATGTGATAAAGACAATAGAAGGAGGTAGTGCTATAAGACTTTCATAGGTGTCTTTGTTTTTAATAAAATAAAAACTTATATGTTTGGCATAGAAAACAAGGAATATACAAAGAATTAAGCTTATAAAAAAACCTAAGATTAAAGCTGTTTTTAAAATTTTTCTACATGTTTTTTCATCATGTAAAGAAAAATAATGAGCTGTAAGCTTAGATACAGCAACAGGAATCCCAGCAGTAGTAAAAGTAATCAATATCATTAAAATAGGGAAAACTAAATGAAAAAGACCTATTCCTTCTGCACCTATGATACGAGAGAGAAAAATTTTATAGGCAAATCCTAAAAATCTTACAATAAAATTTACAATTACTAAAATAAAAGTAGCATAGATAAATGAATTTTTTCGCATAGAAAACCCCTCTTTATATAGCAATTTACTGTTTATACATATTCTAATAAGAAGGGATATATTACAAAAATTATAGTATTTTTAATAGGAGGATAAACAGTATAAATGTTTTTAAAATGTTTACCATAGGGTATAGATATATAATATGATAAATATATAATTTTAAAGAATAGGAGGGCTGATATGGAGAATATGGTTTTTTTAGTTGCAATTCCAAAAGGACCTCTCTACAATTGTTGTGTAAAAATACAAAGGTCTCTTTGGAAAGAATATGATTTAGGAAAGGATTTACTACCTCAAATTCATTTGACTATAGATGGGTTTTATTATAAGGATGAAAAAGAAATCAATGAAATACAAAAAAAATTAGAACGAATTCTTTTAGAAAGTAGTCCTTTTGAAATAAGATCAAATGGGTTTGGTTATATTCCTAGTCCTCACAAATGTATTACCCTACATATTGTAAAAACAGAAGAACTAAAAAATATTTACTCCTTTATACATAAAAGTATGCAGGAGAATGGATTTAGAGTAAGGGAATTTAGTCCAGAAGAAATGATTTTTCACATTAGTTTGGCGGGAATACATGGAAGAGAATGGAGTGAAGAAGAGATGAAACAAGCTTGGGAAAAAGTAAGAAAATTTCAATTTATAGAATCATCTCTGATTGATCATTTAGAACTATGGTATCCTAATTTAAATCCTAAAAAAAGATTGATAAAAAAACTAAAAATTGGGCAAACAATAAATAAAGATAAAAAAATGGAGGCGGAATAATGGAGCTAGTTTGTCCTATTTGTAATGGTATGGCAGTTTATTTATTAAAATGTCCTATATGTGGAAAACATATGGAGAATAAAGGACCATTTACTGATTTTTTAGATGATTATAGTCCATATTTACCTATAAATATTACACAGTTAAGTGATGGAGTAGATGAAAATAAGTGTATGCATTTATTTTACTGCGAAAGTTGTCGCTATGATAAAAGAGTTCCTATTCATTGTGTAAAGATATAAAAATTCCTAATTTTTTTAGGTCTTTTGATTTTAAAATAAAAATATATTTCATTAAAATGTACATAATAAATATGGAAAAGTAAAAAATATAGTAGAAAAGATAAGGAGGTGTTGCTAATGGAAATGAATACAAGAGATACGATTATGAAAAAATTACTAGATGCTCAAGAAAATGTTCGTGATTATGAAATGTTTTCAAAGAAAGTACAAGATCAAGAAGTTGCAAGTACTTTTAAACAATTTGCAGAAGAGTCAGGGATGCAAGCAAGAAAGTTACAACAATTTATTGATAAATATGATAGAAATTAATAAAGTGCGGAATTCCGCACTTTATTAATTTGTAGCAAAATAATATAAAGTCTTGTATAATGGAGAGGAGTATATAAAATGTACCATAACAAAGTAAATATTCAATAAAAGATTTAGATACAGGAGGTTATAATGGACGTTTATAAAAATATTTCTTTAGATAAGAAAGCTCCTCAGCATCTTTATATACAGTTATTTCAAAAAGTACGTCAATTGATTCTAGACAACAAAGTAAGCGCCAATGAAAAGCTTCCACCTATTAGACAGCTTGCCAATGATTTAGGGGTAAATACAAGTACAGTTGTGAATGCATATGATCTTTTGGAAAAAGAAGGATTTGTACATAAAAAAATTGGTAGTGGGACTTTTGTAGCACCTCGAAAAGAAGAAAGTTTCTCAGGAGATTTATTTGAAAAATATCCTTTAGATGAGGATTTTAAATTAATGGATAGAGGACAGATGCAAATTAAAGAAAATATGATTAGCTTTGCTAGTGCTACACCTACTTCGGATTTGTTTCCAGTAGAGGATTTTCAAAGACTTTTAAATGAAGTATTAGATAGAGATAAAGGAGATGCTTTTAGTTATCAAGAAAGTCAGGGATATTATCCTTTGAGAGAAGCTTTAGTAGATTATTTAAAAGAGATTTGTATCCATACAAAATTTGAAAATGTTCAAATTATATCAGGAGCACAACAAGGTATTGATGTGATCTCTAAAGCGTTTGTAGACTATAAAGATACTATTATTGTAGAAGATCCTACGTATACAGGTGCCATTGGAACATTTAAGTCAAGAGAAGCAAAAATTGTAAGTGTTCCTATTGAAGCAGATGGAATTAATATAGAAATTTTAGAAGAAAGCATTAAAATGTATCATCCCAAATTAATTTATTTAATGCCTAATTTTCAAAATCCTACTGGATATTCTTATAGTAAAGAGAAGAAATTTAAAATTATTGAATTAGCTCAAAAATATGGAGTTTTTATTGTAGAAGATGATTATTTAAGTGATTTAAGTTTTTATAGTAAGGACAATACTACCTTAAAAAGTCTTGATACAGAGGATTGTGTTATTTATATTAAAAGCTTTTCAAAAATTTTTATGCCTGGATTGAGACTAGGATTTTTAGTTCTTCCTAAAAGAATACATCATAAAATTTTAGCTGCCAAACATACATCGGATATTTCAACTTCAGGGCTTAATCAAAGAGTCTTTGATTTGTATTTAAGAAAAGGTATATGGAAAAGACATATTGAGTATATGGAAAGAATATACAAAGATCGATTTGATCAAATGAAAATTTGCATAGACAAATACTTTAAATCCTTAGATCTTGAATATATACTTCCATCAGGAGGTTTGAATTTTTGGTTTGCTCTTCCACAAGGATATGATGCAGATCAACTTTATTTGGAAGCTGCCAAACATAATATACTGATTTTACCTGGATCTATATTTTTTCCTACCAAATCAGAAAATAGATTTTTTAGACTTAGTATTGCTTCTGTATATCCTAAAGATATTGAAGTAGGAATGAAAAAATTAGGTCAAGTGATCAATACGTTTATTCAAAAAGATTCTGTACAAAGAAAATCATCAGATGGATATACACCACTTTTATAGAAGAATAAAAAAAGTCATTTAAAAAATCATGAGGTGATAAAAAATGAAGGCAAAATTTATTATAAATCCTTCATCGGGAAAGCAGTTGCTTCAAAAAAAATTAGATAGAATCATTGGAAATTTAATATTAGAAGGAACTCTAAATCATATAGATGTACTTATATTAAAGAAAAAGGGCGATGCTTATGAGAGTGTAAAAGCATTAAAAAAAGATGAATATGATTATGTGGTTGCTGTAGGAGGAGATGGAACCGTCAACGAAGTAATTAATGGAATTATGATAGGAAAAAACAAAATACCTCTAGCCATCTTACCAGCAGGAACTGTAAATGATTTTGCCAATTATCTACAAATCCCTACAGATGTATGGGGATTTTGTAATATGCTTAAAAAAAATCAAAAGAAAAAAGTAGATGTAGGAAAAATAGGAGATCGCTATTTTATTAATGTATTAGCAGGTGGAATTTTAACAGATGTAGGGTATAAGGTTTCATCTAATGTAAAAACATGGCTAGGAAAATATGCTTATTATGTAGAAGGAATGAAAGAAATTCCTAAGCAAATGTTTAAAAGTATTAAACTTTCTATGGAAACAGAAGAATGTCTAGGAGAAGAAGATACCTTTATGTTTATCATTAGTAATACTCCTATGGTAGGAGGATTTAAAAGATTAGCTCCTAAGGCTAAGATTGATGATGGGATGCTTGATATATGTATTATAAAAAAATCGGATATACCTGAATTTATTGGATTATTTTTTCAAGCTATGAAAGGAGAACATATCTATCATCCTAAAGTAGTGTATTTACAATCTTCTAAAATAAGATTAGAATGCAAAGATTATACAAAAGTAAACTTAGATATAGATGGAGAAGAAGGAGGAGCTCTTCCAGCAACAATTGAGGTGATTCCAAAAGTTTTAGAAGTTTTTACACCTTAAAAAATACTTATATTCGAAGAAGGAAATGGTATAGAAGCTGTAGAAAGATATAAGATATAAGTAAAAATATATGGGAACGGGAGTGAATACTTTGAGTATAACAATTAAAGATGTAGCAAAGAGGGCAGGTGTTTCCATATCTACTGTTTCTCGTGTGATTAATGGATCTAAACCTGTAAGTAGTGAAATTAGACAAAAGGTATTGCAAGTTATTGAAGAAACAGGATATCGTCCCAATCCTGTGGCAAGAAGTCTAGTAATGAAAAAAAGTCAATTAATCGGTGTCGTTATTCCAGATATATCTAATTTTTTTATTGGAGAAATATTAAACGGAATAGAAGAAGTAGGGAAAATGTATGGATACGATATGATTTTATGTAATACATATGCAGATGTGGAACAGGAAAAAAGATATCTAAACTTTTTAAGATCTAAACAAGTAGAAGGAATTATATTTATGACATGGAAATTTCAAAATATTGTAGATGAATTAGAACATATAGATATTCCAATGGTTACCATCAATAGAAACACTAGTGAATTAGAAATTCCTTCTGTATCTATTGATAATTTTGAGGCTGCTTATGAAATAACAAAATATTTAATTGAAAATGGACATAAGAAAATTGCACTCATTCGAAATACTTTAGATCAAGATGCTTTTGGATATGATCAATATAGAGGATATAAAAAAGCATTAGAAGAATATAATCTAGCATTAGATGAAGAATTGATTCAATACGGAAATTTTAAATTAGATGAAAGCTATGAGATTGTAAAAGAATTTATAGAAAAAGGAAACCTCCCTAGTGCAATTTTTGCTACCAGTGACGTAATGGCTATAGGAGCTATAAACTGTTTATTAGATCATGGATATAAGGTTCCAAGAGACATTTCAGTAGTGGGTTTTAACGATATTAAATTAGCATCTATGTATAGACCAAAGCTTACAACTATTCATCAACCTATTTATGATATTGGTGCTGTAGCTATGAGAATGATTGTAAAACAAATTGAGAAAGAAGAAGTAGATAATAAAGTGGTGATTCTTCCTCATGAGCTCATTGAAAGAGAGAGTAGCAAAAAAATATAAAGTATATTTTTTCTTCTAAGTAGGAATAATAAAATTGCAAAGTCCTACATTAGGAGGTGTATAAGCTGTGAAAAAAGTTGCTGTAGAAAAATCATTAAAAAATATAAAAAGTTATTTAAGTATACAAGGATACGAAGTAAGAGATTTAGAAAGTAGTAGAAAAAATTTAAAAAATTTTGATGCCATCATCGTATCAGGACAAAATAGTAATATACTAGGAATGCAAGATACAAATACAAAAACATCTGTAATCAATGTATCAGGAATGACTCCGGAAGATGTGGCTACTCAGTTAAATAATACTCTTAGCTAAAGACCTCAAATGAGGTCTTTTTTGTAGTCATTTTGTAAAAAACATATTATAATATAGGTATTGTTGTGATAGGAGAGATAGAAAAGATGATAAAAAGTGAGTTTTTACCTATTTGTAAAGAGGATATGCAAAAAAGAGGTTGGGAGCAATTAGATTTTATTATTATTACAGGAGATGCATATGTAGATCATCCGAGCTTTGGAACAGCTGTTATTTCAAGAGTATTAGAAGATGCAGGATATAAAGTAGGAATTATTGCCCAGCCAGATTGGAGAAGTACTTCTGATTTTAAAAAATTAGGAAGACCAAGACTCGCTTTTTTAATAAATGCTGGAAATTTGGATTCTATGGTAAATCATTATACAGTGAGTAAAAAAAGAAGAGATAAAGATTTGTATTCGCCAGGAGGAAAAATGGGTCTTAGACCTGATCGGGCAAGTATTGTGTATACCAATATGGTTAAACAAGCATATAAAAAAGTACCTATTATTTTAGGAGGGTTAGAAGCAAGTTTAAGAAGATTTGCTCACTATGATTATTGGAGTGATAAGGTAAGAAGATCCCTGTTATTTGATAGTGAAGCAGATCTTTTGATATTTGGAATGGGAGAGCGACAAGTTATTGAAATTGCAGATCTTTTAAATAATGGATTAGATATAAAATATATTAGGCATATTCAAGGTACATGTTATACAGTAGAGAATTTAGAAGAGGTGTATGATTATATAGAGGTTCCTTCTTATGAGGAAGTATCTACAGATAAAAAAGCTTATGCAAAAGCTTTTAAAATTCAATATGAGGGACAAGATAGTATTAGAGGAGAAGTGTTAATACAAAAGCATAAAGATGTTTATATTGTACAAAATCCTCCAGTACTTCCTTTAAGTCAAGTGGAATTAGATAGAGTGTATAGTCTTTCTTATATGAGAAATTATCATCCTGTTTATGAAAAAATGGGAGGAGTTCCTTCTATTCAAGAGGTGAAACATAGTATTATTAGCGAAAGAGGATGTTTTGGAGGCTGTTCTTTTTGTGCACTTACTTTTCACCAAGGAAGAGTGATTCAAAGTAGAAGTCAAGAATCTATCATAGAAGAAGCACAAAAGATTGTAGGAGATAAAGATTTTAAAGGTTATATTCATGATGTAGGAGGTCCTACTGCAAATTTTAGGCATGTAGCTTGTGAAAAACAAAAAAAACATGGAACATGTAAAAATAAACAGTGCTTATACCCTAATCCTTGTAAAAATTTATATGTGGATCATGAAGAATATTTAGATCTTTTAAAAAAAATAAGAAGCATAGAAGGTGTAAAAAAAGTTTTTGTTCGCTCTGGACTTCGATATGATTATATTATGGCAGATAAAAAGGATGAATTTTTACAAGAATTATGTAAACATCATGTAAGTGGACAATTAAAAGTAGCACCAGAGCATATTTCTCCTAAGGTATTAGATTTAATGGGTAAACCAAGAAGAGAAGTATATGATAAATTCGTAGATAAATATTATAAAATCAATGAAAAAATAGGGAAAAAACAATTTTTAGTTCCTTATTTGATGTCTAGTCATCCAGGAAGTGATTTAGAGGCTGCTATTGAAATGGCAGAATATTTAAGAGACATTCATTATCGTCCAGAACAAGTACAAGACTTTTATCCTACTCCGGGAACTTTATCCACTTGTATGTTTTATACAGGATTTGATCCAAGGACGATGAAAGAAGTATATGTTCCTAAAAGTAGAGAAGAAAAAGCTATGCAAAGGGCACTACTTCAATATAGGAATCCTAAAAATTATGAATTAGTCAAAAAAGCACTTCTTTTATCAAGAAGAAAAGATTTGATAGGATATGGTCCCAAAGCTTTGATTCAACCTAAAGGAGAAGATAAGAAAAATATAAAAACAAAAGATATAAGAGGAAAAAAACATAAAAGAAAAAGAAAGTGATTTGACGAAAAAATTTCTTTCTTATAAAATATTAAAAGAATAGAGAGGTGAAAAATTGTGATTACAAAAGAATTAATAGAGCGTATTAATTTTTTAGCAAAAAAATCAAAGCAAGAGGGATTAACAGAAGAAGAGAAAGTGGAACAGAAAAAATTAAGAGAAGTTTATTTAAAAGGTTTTCGTGAGAACTTTAGAAAACAACTAGAAAATATTGAGTTGGTGGACTAAAAAGAATAAATGTAAATTTATTCTTTTTTTGTAAAAGAAAAAGGAAAATGATTAGTTATATAGAATATATATTATGAAAAGAGTATATCAAAAACTTACATTCTACTATGGTAGTTGAAAATAAATTTTTAATAAATGTAGAGGGGGATTTAAAATTGGCAGAATGTCAATATGTAATATTTAAACTTGAGGGAGAATCTTATGGAGTAGATATTATGAATGTAAAGGAAATTACAGAATATAAACAAACTGTAAAAGTTCCCAATACACCTAATTTTGTAGATGGAATTATTAATCTTAGAGGAGAAATTATTCCTATCATTAACTTAAAAAAAAGATTTCATTTAGAGGATATAGGAATTCATTCAGATACAAGAGTCATTGTAATTCATTTAAAGGAAAAACAGGTAGGATTTGTTGTAGATGAAGCTTCACAGGTATTAAGAATTACAGAAGAAAACATTGAACCTGCACCAGATATGATTGTAGGAGTAGATAAAAAATATATAACTGGAGTTGGAAAATTAGAAGATAAGATTGTTTTACTACTAGATTTAGAATATGTTTTGACAGATGAAGAAAAGGAAAAAATACAAGAAATTTCTGAATTCTAATATTTGTTGACGAGAATAAGGAAATTTATGATGATTCTATAGTTAATAAAGGATTTATGGTGAAATTTTAAAAAAATAGATTTTTGTGTAGATAAAAAAAAAGTATTTGACAACAGCAAAGGTCAAATTTCAAACTATAGCTAGTGTATAATAAATTAAAATACACAAGATATAGGAGGAACTTTACAATGAAAAAGGCTTTGCTGTTTTTTTTAATCTTAGTGACGACTATGCTTTATGCAAAGATAGGTTTTGTAGATGCAAAGACAAAATGGAGTATACAAAGCAACTTTGAAAAAGAAAAAAAATTAATTGAACAGCTTTTTAAAGAAAGAGCGAATTTATGGAATGAGATTTATAAAGAAGATATGGATCAAGAAATTTGGATGGAAGAATTACAAAAAATTGTAACAAATCCTTTGTTATCTTTTGATGAAGAAGCATTTAGACAAGTATATGAATATCCTACAGATATGGATAAAGTCGTAGATGTAAATATTTCAAATATAGAAGATGTAGTGTGTAAAAAAAATGAAATAACAGCTAAGGTAAATATTATATGGAAAATGGAAAGTTTAGATACAAAATATGAAGAGGAAATTACCTATAATGTTCTCCTAAAGCAAGAAGGCGAGCATTGGAAGATTTCTGACTATAATCTAAATTAATAAAACTGTCTATATAGACAGTTTATTATTTGTATATATAATATTTTCAATAATAGAAGAAGGAATTTGATTATTGTTGAAGAAATGTTTTAGAGAATAATGTCGAATGAAGACTAAAATACATATGGCTTTGTCAAGAAGTATATAAATAGAGGTGGATTATGTATAAACCTGCATTAAGTGTAAAAAAGATGAATGAGATATTAGGACATACTATTGATGCCATTGAAAAGGGAAAAAATGAAATATTTGAGATTGCTGAAAGATCTAGAAAAGAATGTAAATCATTAGAAGAAGAACTTCTGATCATAAAAAAAAAGGCACTTCATATTATTAATGAAGTAGATATGTTAGAAGGATTAGAAAAAAAGAGTAGATATAGATTAGCTATGGTGAGCAAAAATTTTAGTAAATATTGCGAAAAAGATATCAAAGCAGCGTATGAGGAAGCAAGTGAATTACAAGTAAATATAAGACTAAAAAGAAATGAAGAAAAAGAATTACTAAGACAAAGATCAGACTTGGAAAAAAGACTCAAAAGTGCTTATGAGGTAGTAAAAAGTGCAGAAACGTTAGTTTCACAAGTAGGTGTTGCATTAGGCTATCTAAGCGGAAACTTAAAAGATGTACTGGAACATTTAGAAGGAATTCAACAAAAAGAAGAAATAGGGATTCGAATCATTAAAGGACAAGAAGAGGAAAGACAAAGAGTAGCTAGAGAAATTCATGATGGACCTGCACAATCTATGGCAAATGTAGTCATTAAAGCAGAAATTTGTGAAAAACTTCTTCAAAAGGATATAGATCAAGCAAAATATGAATTAGAACAGTTAAAAGGTATTGTAAGAGGATGTTTAAAGGATGTAAGAAAGATTATATATGATTTAAGACCTATGTCTTTAGATGATTTAGGATTAGTTCCTACCATTGAAAGATTGATTATAAATTTTAAAGAAGAAACGAAGATACCTGTAAATTTTTCTGCAAATTGTACACAAGAAGTAGAAAAGACAGTTGTGCAACTTTCACTATTTAGAATTATTCAAGAAGCTTTAAATAATGTAAGAAAATATGCAAAAGCATCTACTGTAATTGTCAAAATAGAGTCTATGGATGATAAAATAAATGTTTTAATCATAGATGATGGAGTAGGTTTTGATATGGAGAAGATATCACTTACAAATAAACAAGAGAGTGGATTTGGTTTATTTATTATGAGAGAGAGAGTAGAACTATTAAAAGGGAAAATTGATATTCAAAGTAGTGTTGGAATGGGAACGAGGATAAAAGTAATCATTCCTTTAAACGATGAGGAGGGAAATTAAGTGTATGATGTAATAAGAGTCTTAATAGCAGATGATCATGAATTGATGAGGCAAGGGTTAAAACAAATTATAGAGTTAGAAGATGATATTAAAGTAGTAGAATTAGCAGTAGATGGAGAGGATACTATTAAGAAATCTCAAAAACTTAAACCGGATGTAATTTTATTAGATATAAATATGCCTAACATGAATGGAATTCAAGCTCTAAGAAGATTAAAAGATATGGGAACAGATTCTAAAATTATTATGTTAACTATTCATGAAGATCAAGAATACTTATTTGAGACGATCAATATAGGAGCATCAGGTTATGTATTAAAGGATGCAGAATCTTCTAGCTTAGTAAAAGCTATAAGAGATGTTTATTTGGGTCATTCTTATATTCATCCTTCTCTTGCTTCTAGTCTGGTAAAAGAGTATAACAAACATGATAAGTCAGATGATCTGTATAAAAAAGATAAATTAACGAGGAGAGAGTATGAGGTATTAGGTTTAATTGCAGAGGGAAAAAATAATAGAGAAATTGCTGATAATTTGTTTATTAGTGAAAAAACAGTAAAAAATCATGTGTCTAATATATTTAGAAAAATTGAAGTAAGTGATCGAACCCAAGCTGCTATTTATGCGTATAAGCATAATATAAAAAAAATATAGGAGGGAGTAATATGAATACAAGTGATGTTTTTTCTTTCCAAAAGGGTTGGGAAATCATTGATAAGAAAAAGAAAGAAAGAGTATTTGAGTTTTGTCAAGACTATAAACAATTTCTTGATCGAGGAAAAACAGAAAGAAAATGTGTTGAAGAAATGATTAAAAAAGCTAAATTAAATGGATATAAAGATATAAAAGAATACATAAGTGGAAAAGAAAAGATTCAAATTGGAGAAAAAATTTATGTAAATCAAAAAGGAAAAGCACTAGCACTATTTGTAATCGGACAAGAAAGTATAGAATCTGGAATGAATATTGTTGCAGCGCATATTGATTCCCCAAGACTTGATTTAAAACCTTTTCCTCTATATGAGGATGGAGAATTAGCTCTTTTAAAAACTCATTATTATGGAGGTATTAAAAAATATCAATGGACAACAATTCCTCTAGCAATGCATGGGGTGTTTATCAATAAAAATGGAGAAAAGATAGATATTTGTATTGGAGAAGAAGAAACAGATCCTGTATTTTATATTACAGATTTATTGCCACATCTTTCTAAAAATCAAAATGAAAAAAAATTAAGTGATGCAATTACAGGAGAAGGTCTCAATGTTATTATAGGTAGTATTCCTTGTGAAGATGAAGAGATAAAAGAAAAAATAAAATATAATGTATTGCATTTATTATATGAAAAATACAATATGGAGGAAGAAGATTTTTTAACTGCTGAAATTGAGATTGTTCCTTCAGGAAAAGCGAGAGATGTAGGAATAGATAGAAGTCTTGTAGGAGCTTATGGTCAAGACGATAGAGTATGTGCATACACTGCTTTTAAGGCTATACTCAATATAGATCATCCTGCTCAAACAGCCGTTGCATTGTTTGCCGATAAAGAGGAAATAGGAAGTGTAGGAAATACGGGTATGCAATCAAGATTTTTTGAAAATGCAGTTGCAGAGTTGATTAGTTTGCAAGAAATAAATTTAGTAGATTTAAAGCTAAGAAGAGCATTATCAAACTCAAAAGTGTTATCTGCAGATGTAGGAGCTGCTTTTGACCCTAATTTTCCTGATGTTTTAGATAAAAGAAATGCAGCCTTTTTAGGTAAAGGAGTTTTAGTTTCTAAATATACAGGTGCAAGAGGAAAATCAGGATCAAATGATGCCAATGCAGAATTTTTAGGAGAAATAAGAAATATTTTCAATAACCAAAATGTTTTATGGCAGATTGGAGAGTTAGGGAAAGTAGATCAAGGAGGAGGAGGAACAATAGCTTATATTCTTGCTGGATATGGAGCAGAAGTCATAGATTGTGGAACTCCTCTTTTAAGTATGCATGCTCCTATGGAGATTGCTAGTAAATTTGATATATATATGACCTATAAGGCATATAATGCTTTTTTGGATAGATAAAGTTTAAGAAAAATGAGTAAAAAATCGGGTATATACTCGATTTTTTACTCATTTTGAGATGTAAGCATAAAAGTTTTAAATGTTTCTGCTAGAGGAGATAAAATCCTAGGTTTGTAATATACAAAATAAAATTTACGCGAAGTATCTACATGAGCAAGTTCTATTTTTTTTACAAGATTAAATTTTATTTCATCTTGTATAGCCAAATTAGAAATAATACTCATACCTAGTCCATTTCGTACACATTGTTTTAAAGCACCAGTATTTTCTATGTAAGCTACCACATGTAGTTGCTCTAAAGATAAATTGTGCTCCTGAAGAATTTGTTCAAATATTTTTCTAGTACCAGAGCCTTTTTCTCTTAGTATGATTTTTTCTTTTAATAAAAAGTCAATAGATACATGATCCATATTTTTATAAGGATCTGTATTGGGTGCAATGAGTACTAGATTGTCTTTAAAGACTTGGATATATTCTAGATGCTTATGCTCTACTTTTGCGCCTACAAAGCCAAAATCTATTTTACCATTTAAAATGGACTGGACTACTTGTGTTGAATCATAATGTAGAAGATTGTATTGTACCTCAGGATATTTTTTATGAAAAGATTGAAGTAGTGGAGGCAATATATATTGTTCAGGAATTGTACTACAAGCAATTTCAAGGGTGCCTTCTATTCTATCTTTAAAAGATTCTAAAGAAAATAGTGCTTGCTCTCTTTTGTTTAAAATTTCTATAGCATGTGTAAATAATATTTCACCAGCTTTTGTTAAGGTCACTTTTTTGTTAGATCGATTGATAAGTACTGTACTTAATTCATTTTCTAAATTCTGAATATGATTGCTAATAGTAGGTTGGGTTAAAAAAAGGGCATCCGCTGCTTTGGAAAAACTTTTTAACCTAGCAATGGTTATAAAAGTTTCAAGTTGTCTAAAGTCCATTAGGTCACCCCCTAGGTTTATGGTCTATATTAATAGTATCATTTACTAGAATAATTATCAAATATTTGTTTTTTTTAGAAAAAATAAGGTATACTGAATATATAAAATAAAGCATATGATATATAGTAATCATTTTACCATCTTTGAAGGGAATGGTTTTATGAATATTCAAAAACTTAAAATTTTGCTAAAACAAAAAGAAGGAATGAAATTAGATTTTAAGGAGAGCTTATATCTTGAGACTGAATCACAAAAAAAAGAATTTGCAAAGGACGTTATCGCTATTGCGAATAGTATTGGAGGAAGAGGCTATTTAATTATAGGGATAAAAGATAAAGAAAAGAAAATAATAGGTATGCATCCGAATCATTTAATAGAAGAAAGATTACAACAGATTATTAGTCAAAGATGTGATCCACCGGTTAATATTAGAGTAGAGCATATTTTGTATGATGAAAAATATATAGGGGTTATTACCATTTTTAAAAGCTTTCAGAGACCACATCAAATGAGACAAACTGGAGCTTTTTATATACGAAGAGGATCGACTACAGATATAGCAAGGAGAGATGAAATTGCAAGTATATTTCAAGAAGTAGGATTGATTCATAATGAACTTACACCTTTATATAATCTAAAAATTGATGTTTTAAATAGAGAATTGATTAATCAATATATGAATAAAATGGGGATGAAAGATTATGAAAATTTTAAAAAACAAATTTGGAATAGTCTTGGTATTATTCATTTAGATCATGAAACAAATCAAACGTATCCTACTATTGGAGGGGTCTTACTTTTTTGTGATAATCCTCAAATATATTTAAGTTATTGTGGCATTAAAATCATTACATTTGATAAAGGCAAAAAAATTATTCATAGCATAAATGGAAATATTATACATATGCTCAATAAAAGTAAACAATTTATATCTAATTATTTAAAAAATATAGATTATCCTAAAGAAGCTATTTATGAATGCATTGCAAATGCTGTAGTTCATAGGGATTATACAGATATATTAAGAGATGTTGTAGTTGTAATAGGAGATCAAAAAGTAGAAGTGAGCAATCCAGGAACACTACCAAAGGGTAGTAATATTCATACTATTATGAGAGATTCAAACCCTTCTAAAAGAAATCATTGGCTTTATAATAGACTTTTATTATTAGATGATCATAATCAATTTATAAGGACGGGAATAGGGTTAGAAAAAATAAATAAAATTTTTGAACCTATAGGGAAAGTAAAATTCTTAAATTTAGAAAAAAGAAATATTTTTAAAGTAGTGATGCCTGGAATAAAATAGTCATAAAAAAAGATAAAAGGAAAGCTTTTATCTTTTTTTATGACTATTTTGAGATTTTGTTTCAATGAAGGTAGCTTTTATAGAAAGAACCATAGTAAAGGGATCTTTTTTTTTGAATCTATTTTTGGTACAAAGTTCTAGATGATGTGAATTTTTTATATAAAAAAGAATCATATGAAAATCTAATGGGAGTATATTTTGGATAAGAGTAGTTAAAATTTTTTCGTCATAATTTTTTTGTACATAGATTTTAGGAATACAAAATTCTTTAATATCTACATAAGACTGTATTCCATCACTATAAAAGACAAGAATAATTTTTATACCTTCTTTAGAATAATAAATGAATTCCCATTGATTTTGTAAAGGATGAGTAAATACTTGGCAATAAAATTTATGATTTGTCATTTTTTTCAATGTTTTTGTAAGTTGCATCCATTTCATAGGAAAAAATTTTTCATAGATAGGGACAAGATTCTTTTGTTTTTCCATATACAGGAGACCTCCTATTTAAAAAGGTTGTTTCTTTTATTATATATGAACAAATAAAAAAGATTATTACTTTGTATACTTAATTTTAAATAGAGGAAATAATAAATGTATGATAAAAAGGTAGAATGTATTGAAAAGAAAGGATTAATTCTTATGAAGTTATTGAAAAGATCCATAAAAGTGTTCAAAAAAACAAAAGGAATTTATAAACTCATCAAAGATCCGAAGGTTTCTAAATGGAAAAAAATAATGATAGTAGGCTCTATTGTATATGTAATAAGTCCAATTGATTTAATACCAGATCCTATCTTAGGTTTGGGATGGATAGATGATGCTGTAGTAGTAGGTTATATGATTTCTAAAATTTCTAAAGAACTAGATAAATATATACAAAAGGATGTAGAAGATTTTGAAAAGAAAAAAGTTATTGAGGATGTAGAATATAAAATAGATGATGAGAGATAAGAATGAGTTGCGTAGTGGATGATTATACTAAATAAATTGGGTATATAATAAAAAAATTGTAGGAGGTAATGACCATGAAGATTTATACAAAAACAGGAGACAAAGGAGAAACTAGTTTGTATGATAATACAAGAGTAGATAAAGACAGTATAAGGGTTGAAAGCTATGGAACCATTGATGAATTAAACTCCATATTAGGAGTAGCAAGAAATTATATAAAAGATCAAAAAATTAAAGATATATTATATGGTATTCAAAGACAATTGTTTGATGTAGCAGGGGAATTGGCTACAAAGAATCGTGAAAAATTTCCAGAAAAAATAAAAGAAGAACATATAGAGGAATTAGAAAAAACAATTGATATTTATGTAGGAAAGATGGATACAGTCAATCAATTTATTATTCCAGGAAGCAACATAGAAAGTGCTTATTTACATGTAGCAAGAACTGTTTGTAGAAGAGCAGAAAGAAGAATTCTTACATTAAGTAGAAAAGAAGAAGTAAGTCCTATTTTGATTAAATATGTAAATAGACTTTCTGATTTGATATATGCATTAGGAAGATTTTTAGAAACAGATTTAGTATATGTAGAATTTGAGAAACTACCTAACTAGATGAAATGAAAAAGACGAACGATATATAGAATTTGAAAATCAATGTACACTATATAAGAAACTATGCTATAATATCAATATGAAAAAATAAAAGAGGTGAAATTTGTGAAAGAGGATGTAGCACAAATATTATTCAGTGAAAAAGTATTGAATGAAAAAGTAGAAGAGTTAGGAAAACAAATTGCAATGGATTATAAAGACAAAGATCTTTTGGTAGTAGGTATATTAAAAGGTGCAAATGTATTTATGAGTGACTTAATAAGAAAAATTGATCTCCCTATATCTATTGATTTTATGGCTGTATCTAGTTATGGACTTTCGACTACTAGTTCAGGAGTAGTGAAAATTATAAAAGATTTAGATGATAGTATAGAGAAAAAAAATGTTTTAATTGTAGAAGATATTATTGATACTGGTCTTACTCTTCATTATTTATGTAAAAATCTTTTGTCAAGAAAGCCTAAAAGCTTAAAAATATGTACGTTATTAGATAAACCAGAAAGAAGAAAGATAGATTTAAAGGTAGACTATAAGGGATTTGACATACCAGATGAATTTATTATTGGTTATGGAATTGATTATGCTGAAAAATATAGAAATCTTCCTTATGTAGCTATACTTAAAAGAGAAGTATATGAAAAATAAATAAGACAAGAATAAAAAAATAATTATTCCTCATAATAATATAGAAACTATTTATATTGTATAGGAGTTGATAATATGAACACTAATTTTGAAGAAGTAAAACAAAGATTTAAAAATGCAGATGTAGATGAACAAATAAGAATATATACTACGACTGAAGGACTAACTGTAGAACAATTTAAAGAACTTTTAAGGATGTTTCCTATTCAGTATTTAGACAAATTAGAAAGAGCTATGGCATAGATTTTAGTGTTTTTTATTAGATTGTAAATCAACCCGTACTTTATAGTAAATAGAGTGCGGGTTGATTTACATCCTATTTACACTTTTTTTATATAATTTAATATTTTAGACCACTCTAAAGGAATAGGATATCCATAAAGGATATAGTTTTTTAAATAGTTAGATTCAGTATGGCTTAAAAATTTTATTGGAATACATAAAGTGTATCCATTTTGAGATAATATTTTTTTAAGTTCATGTTTTTCTTTGATGTAGAGAGGAATAACTTTTTCTATTTCTTGATCTTTACATAATACAGCTGTTTTGTATGTGTGTTTGTATTTGTTTTCTTCTTCTAATTCTATATATCTTGTAATTTCTTTAGTTGTATATTCAATAAGATGGTTTTTAAATTTTTGATTCTTTTCAAGTCTTGGATAATCTTGTAGCCAAGAAGGTTTTGGGTTTTTTGTTAAAAGGGTGGTTACAAAAAAGTCGTATTTTAAAGAGCCATTTTTTAATCCTTTATAATATTTTCGGATATTTTTTTTGATGTGATTTTGCAATTCGATTTTGGTGTGATCAGGTAAATTAAAAGTTTGCACAAGGAAGCCTCCTTTATTGAAGTAATATTATTATTACCAAATATTATAAAAATTATGAAAAATTAGAAAAAATAAAAATTGTTTTAAATAAAAAGTTGACATATACTAAGGAATATAAGAAAGAGGGGTGAAAAATTTGAAGACATTGGCAATTTTGGGAAGTCCTCGAAGAAATATGAATACAGATACTCTTTTAAATAAAGTAATAGAGGGAATGAAAGAACAAGATATAGAAGTAGAAAAGATAGAACTTGCAAATATGCATATTCATTCTTGTACTGCATGTGGAGCTTGTGAGAAAACAGGATTTTGTATTATTAAGGATGATATGAATAATCTTTATAAAAAATTTGATCAATCAGATGTTGTTATTGTAGCTTCTCCTATTTATTTTAACTCTATTAGTAGCATTACGAAGATTATGGTAGATCGGTGTCAGATGTTTTGGTCTAGTAAATATATTTTAAATGAACCATCTATCAATCGAAACAAAAAAAGAAGAGGATTATTTATTGCTACTGGTGGGAGTGTACAAAAAGAGCATCAATTTTTAGGAGCAACGCTAGTAATGGATTTGTTCTTTAAGGCCATTAATACAGAGTATACATATAATCTTTTTGCACAAGATACAGATAGATTGCTTACAAAGGATAGACCTAAATTATTACAAGAAGCTTTTGAATTAGGGAAAAAATTAGCTGAAATTTCAAAATAAGACAAAAAAATATTTTTGCATTGATTTTTTCAACTGATACATATATCATAGTAATGTGAGCATTTTATATATAAGTAATGCTATATCATTTATAGATTAGGGGTGTTTTTTATGTCAAAAATTTTAGTACCTGTTGGATTATCCAATAAACATATTCACTTAAGCAAAGAACATATTAACATTTTATTTGGAGAAGGTCATGAATTAACACCAATGAAAGACTTAGGACAACCGGCTCAATTTGCCTGTGACGAAAAAGTTGACATTGTAGGTTCAAAGGGAACATTAAAAGGTGTGAGAGTATTAGGTCCTGCTAGAGCACAAACTCAAATTGAAATTTCACTTGCCGATGGATTTGTATTAGGAGTTAAAGCACCAATCAAAGCTTCAGGAGATTTAGCAGGAACTCCAGGTGCGAAAATCGTAGGACCAAAAGGAGAAGTAGACCTTAAAGAAGGAGTAATTGTAGCTGCAAGACATCTACATATGCATACTTCTGATGGAGAAAAATTTGGAATTAAAGATAAAGACATTGTAAAAATCAAAGTAGATGGAGAAAGAGGGATGATTTTTGAGAATGTCCTAGCAAGAGTAGGCGATACACATGCTCTTGAATTACATGTGGATATGGATGAAGGAAATGCAGCAGCGATGAAAAATGGACAAATGGTTGAAGTAATTAAATAATAAACAATAATATTTTAGCTGTTCACAAAATAGAAAAGGAGTTTCCTTAAAAAGGAAACTCCTTTTCTATTTTGTGAAATAACATATAGTAAGTATAAACAATATTGGCTATTCGTCATTAAGACAATTCTACCTAATACAGTTATTTTATATACTCTAAACTTGTTTAAATGAAGATGTACTCGATATTGCTGATAGATATATTTTGTTGAATAAGCAATAAAAAAGTGAAAGGCTATAAAAATAAGGACTTAAGTTGCATACATGATTATACAAAATTTGATAAAATATAACAAGATTCTTTGTACTGATGAATATTGTATAGGACCATATAAATTTTAATAAAGAAAGGAAAGAAGAAAAATGAAATTAAATATTAAATCTAAACTATCTTTAAGCTTTGCAGTATTATTGATTATTTTTATAGGATTTTTAGTGTATATGCAAGGTGTTATGAGTGATGTGAATCATCAATCTTCCATTATTGCTAGTGAAGAAATACCCTGTATTCGTTTATTACATGCTATGAATACTATGACTTTTGATTTTAGAATCAAAGAATTTGACCATATTGCATCTACAATCATTGAAGAAAAAGCGAATTTAGAAAAAGAGATGAATGAAAATAATGAAAAAATTCAAAGGGCATTAGATGATTATGGAAAATATATCAAAGAAGAAGAAGAAAGAAAAATATTTGAAGATGTAAAATTAAAGTGGAGTCAATACATAAATATAAATCATCAGATTGTAAGTGCAAGTAGAGAATTTAATAAAGAACAGGCAACAAATATTATGTCTAATGAATCTAGAAAATTATTTGATGATGTATCTAATAATTTAGTAGAACTTTTAAAATACAATGAAAATAGTGCAAAAAGATCTAGTGAATATGGAAATCAGCTTTATAAAAATTCTATGAAAAAAATGTCAATGGGAATTGTAACTGTTTTGATATTAGCGGTGATTATGGCAGTTTTGATTATTAAAAGTATTATTCGTCCTATTAACATATTAAAAAAAGAATTAAATGAATTAGCAGAAAATGGAGGAGATTTAACCAAGGAAATTAATATAAATAGCAAAGATGAAATGGGAGAATTAGCTTATGCAATTAATAAATTTTTACAAGGTTTAAAAGAAATGATTCAATCTATTTCTCAAGTTTCACAAAATGTAAATAGAAATACAAATCTATTAAACCAATCATCAAAAGAAGTACAAACAGGAAATGAACAAATATCTGCTACTATGCAAGAAATGGCAGCAGGAATTGAACAACAAGCAAGTTCTGCTAGTGAAGTTTCTTATTCAGTAGAAGGATTTAATAAACTAATTGAACAAGCAAATGAGGATGGGCAAAAATTAAATGACTTATCTACAATTGTTTTGAATATGTCACAAAAAGGGAATCAACAGATGATCGAATCAGTAAAACAAATGAATTCTGTCAATGAGACAGTAAAAAATTCTGTCACAAAGGTAGAAGAATTAGAAAAAAGATCAGAAGAAATTTCTACATTGGTACAAGTAGTCAATGAAATTGCTGGACAAACTAACTTGTTAGCATTAAATGCAGCTATAGAAGCAGCAAGAGCGGGAGAAGCGGGAAGAGGTTTTGCAGTTGTTGCAGAAGAAATTAGAAAGTTAGCTGAACAAGTAGAACATTCTCTAGAAGAAATTACAAAGATAGTAGTAGGGATACAATTTGAATCCAAATCAATGGGTGAGTCTTTGAAAAAAGGATATTTGAAAGTGGAAGAGGGAACGATTCGTGTAAAAAATACAGGGGAAGCTTTTGAAGAAATTAACCATAAAGTTTCTAATATGGGAGATAGAATCAAGGAAATGTCTGCTCATCTAGTAGAGATTACGAAAGATAGTCAAAAGGTAAATACATCGATTTCAGAAATTGCAGCCATTACAGAAGAAAGTTCAGCAAGTATTGAAGAAACTACAGCTTCAATAGAAGAGCAAAATAGTCATATGCAAAATATTTTAAGCCAAGTACACGAAGTATCTAATTTATCGAATCATTTAAATGATATGATTGGAAAATTTAAAATCCAATAGAAAATTTACAAAAAATATTTTGAAATTGTTGACTATAGATTTAGGATATGATAAAATGTATAAAAATAATATAGAAAAAGATGATGACAGAGAGAAAAGCATTGAAACTGTAACTACAGAGAGTCAGGGTAGATGAGAGCCTGATGTTATAAGACAATGTGAATATTCACTCTAGAGTTTTTGTTCCAAAAGGTTTCCAAGTAGGAGCAAAGGGTTGTCTCCCTTATGAAGACTATAGTTTAGCTTTTGAATATACTTGATCAATATATTTTAAACGCAGACTAGAAAAGAGATTATCTAAATGATTTTATCATATAGATAAAGTAGAGTGGTACCGTGAATCCAAGCTTCGCCTCTATATAGGGGGCGAGGCTTTTTTATTTGCTTAAAAAGCGCTTTGTATTTCAAAATATGAATTAAATGTTGACCGGTCAGATATGAAAAAAATTAAGTTTGTGTTAAAAAAAGGAGGGTTACAATGGATATTATTGATAAAAGTCAAGGAAAACAAAGAGATCAATGGACATCTAAGATAGGATTTATCCTTGCAGCAGCAGGTTCAGCAGTAGGACTCGGAAACCTTTGGAAATTTCCATATAGTGTAGGAACTAATGGTGGTGGAGCATTTGTTATGATCTATTTTATATTTTTAATCTTAATAGGTTTCCCTCTTATGCTTGCTGCTATTACCATAGGAAGAAAAACTCAACTTTCAGCTGTAGGAGCATATAGAAGTATCAAAAAGAACTGGGCTTTCGTAGGAGGATTAGGTGTTGTTTGTGGATTTTTTATATTAGCTTTTTATAGTACTGTAGGAGGATGGGTAATTTATTATTTGATAAAAGCATTAAGTGGAGATTTGGCTATTAAAGATCCAAAATTTTTAGGAGAAATATTTGGAGGTTTTATATCTTCTCCAACAGCTAGTATAACTTACCAAGGAATATTTTTGATCATTACATTACTCATTGTGGTAAGAGGAATTAGTGGAGGAATAGAAAAAGCTAGTAAAATAATGATGCCAGCACTCTTTATGATGTTGATTATGATCGCTATAAGATCTGTAACACTTCCAGGAGCTATGAAAGGAGTAGAATTTTTCTTAATACCTGATTTTTCAAAAATAGATATGAATGTGATTATGAATGCGTTAGGACAGGTATTCTTTTCTTTAAGCATAGGGATGGGTGTTATGGTCACTTATGGAAGCTATTTAGACAAAAATACAAATCTTTTAGGACCTTCGAATTCTATCCCTTTATTAGATACAACGATTGCTATGGTAGCAGGGTTTGCAACATTACCAGCAGTATTTGCATTAGGATTTGAAGCTTCTGAAGGACCAGGACTTATGTTTGTTACATTACCAGCAGTATTTGCAAGTATGCCTTTAGGAAATGTATTTTGTATATTATTTTTTATTCTTGTACTTTTTGCAGCTTTGACTTCATCTATATCTATGCTAGAGGTATGTGTATCTTATTTTGTAGATGAAAAAGGTGCAGATCGAATAAAATCTTCTATTATTATTTCAATCATTATATATATTGTAGGATTACCAGCATCTCTTTCTATGGGACCTTGGAGTGATCTTCGTATTTTAGGAAGTCTAAATTTCTTTGATTTTTATGATAAACTAACTTCTAATATACTTCTTACTTCAGGAGGATTACTTCTTTCTATCTTTGTAGGATGGATATGGGGGGCTGACAATGCAATAGAGGAGATCAAAAGAGGAGGAATAAAATTTCCTTTAGCACCTGTATGGAAGTTTTTAATAAAATTTATTGTTCCACCAGCAGTTTTAATTATTCTAATTAATTCATTTAAAGATGTAATTAGTGCCATATTATCATAATAACAAAACCATCTCTACAATAGAGATGGTTTTGTTATTTTATGCTATGATTTAAATTTTTGTGTATTTACTTTGTGATCATCTTCATAAAATACTTTGAAATCAGGATCAATTTTACCAATTCCTAAATGTCTAGCTTTATAGTCTTTTAGTAATTCCATAAATTTAGGGAACAATAATACTAAAGCTATAACATTAGAAAAAATGGGTAAGGCAGAGGATGCATCTGAAAATAGCCAAACTATAGTACCTGGAAATTCATAATAAACTGCAATAAATACTAAAGCTAAACTTGGTATAGGGTAAAGCCATTTATACATATTTAATAATAAATCTTTCTTTTTATTTTCTCCTACAAGATACCTTATAACGACTTCCATTTGAGCATATATACCAGAGGATGTGGTAAGACCAAATAAAAATACTCCTATAGCTATGATAATTTTAGCTGGTGTTCCTATTCCTACTTCAAAGGCAGAAAGAGTAAGAGTAGCTCCATCTAAACCAGAAGACCATTGACCTGTCATAATTATAGTTAAAGCTGTAATAGAACATATTACAAAAGTATCAATAAAAACCTCAAATACTCCCAGTATACCTTGATTTATAGGATGATTTGTCTTTGCAGAGGCATGTATCATAGGGGCAGAACCCCAACCTGCTTCATTGCTGAATACAGAACGTGACATTCCAACTTTTATAGCTTGAGAAAAAGCTGCTCCTAAAAAGCCTCCAGTTGCAGCTGTACCAGTAAAGGCACTTTTGAATATTAATTCAAAGGCATAAGGCAATTGAATTATATTTTTAAATATAATAAAAAGTCCACTACTTAAATAAAATAAAACCATAAAAGGAACTAGAATCGAAGCAATTTTACCAAGAGATGTAAGCCCACCTGCTATCATGATATATAGTAATACGGTATATATGATCCCTGAAGTGATCATGTTAATATTAAAGGTATCTGCAATGGCTTCAGCAACAGTATAGGTTTGTATATTGATAAAGAAAGCTACAAGAAATCCAAAAGCAAAAAGAAAACTCAAGAAATGGTAGAGTGATTTCATTTTCTTTTCTGTGCCAATACCTTTTTGCATATAGTAATTTGGTCCACCATATGTACAACCATAGGTATTCTTAGAGCGATAATGAACTGCCAAAGTAATTTCTGTCATTTTTATGATTTGTCCAACAAAACCAGCTACCCACATCCAAAATATAGCTCCTGGACCTCCAAATGCAATAGCTGTAGCTACTCCTCCGATATTTCCTACTCCAACTGTTGTTCCTATTGCAATACTCATAGCTTGTAAAGGTGAAACTATACCATCATTTGTTTTATCACGATTTTTTTTAAATATCTCATTTATTGTTTTTTTAAAGGCATGAGATAGATATCTAAATTGAAAAAAATTTGAAGATATTGTAAAATAAATACCAGCTCCTAATATTGCCACAATAAGAGGAACACCCCACATATATTCCCAAACAAGAACTTCTAAAAATTCTAAGAACATTATATTCCTCCTCTTTAAAATCTAAGAGATAAACAACTGAGCCCTCCGTCTAATTTTTTGTACTCTGATGTGTCTACTTCAATTACATCATACCCTAAATTTTTTATAGCTTTCTTAGTCTTTGGATATCCTTGTGGAACTAATACATAACCATTCATCCAAATACAATTAGCTCCATAACTTTCATCTTCGGGGATAAGTATTTTATTAAAATCTTTAAATCTTGGATCTTCTATGAATTCACCAGCTATTAATAGGTTATTGTTTTCTAAGTAGGCTAAACCTGTTTTTAAATGAAGTACTTCTTTTAGAGGTACTATAGTTCCGTTATAACCATACTTTCTAAGGAATTCTATAAATTGTATAGCCCCTTCTTTATTAGTTCTGTTAGATAATCCTATATAGAAAAAATCTCCAACCATCATAACATCTCCTCCATCAATAGTTCCTGGAGCTTTTACTTCTTCTATATTTTCATAAAAACTTTTTAGAGTTTCATGCATAAATATTTTTTCACCATTTCTTGAATCAGCTCCTGGATTACATATGATTGCACATTTTTTAGTTAATACAGCTGTATCTTCTACAAAACAAGAATCGGGATACTCTTCTAGAGCTTCTAGGATAGTTACATTTACTCCTGTTTTCTTTAAAGCTTCAACATAAGAGTTGTGTTGTTTTAATGTTTTTTCATGATTTGGTTTACCCAAACGCTCAGATCCTATACCATCTACTATAGATTTACCTGGTTTTCTTACAATAACATTTTTAAACATCTTTAATTCCTCCTAAATATTTTATTTTTTATAATTATACTTCCTAGTGAATAAAAATTCAAGTATAATATAAAAAAATATAAATTAATTCTAAAAAATGTTATTTTTACATAAGTGAACATACTTAAAATTTTTTTAAAGAGTAAATGATTGTAGAGATAAAATGATTCGAAAATATAATAAGATAAGATATAATAAATAGAAAAAAGGAGATTAGATATGAAAATGAGTTATAGTAATTTTAAGTTTCAATATATAATAAAGCGTAGTGACCGAAAAACTTTTGAAATAAGAATAGAACCACCAGATTTGGTGATTTTAAAAGCACCGAAAAAGGCAAAAGAAGAAGAAATGATAGAAGTATTAAAAAGAAAAGAGAAATGGATTCAAAATAAATTAGACTGTTTAAAAGAAATAAGTTGTATACAAAAGCAATACATAAATGGAGAAAATTTTTTGTATGTAGGGAAAAATTATTCACTGCAAATAATTATAAATCCTACTGCCAAAAATTCTGTAGAAATGGTAGATAAAAAGTTAATTGTTACAATGAAAGAAAAAGATCAAAAAGCTCTAAAGGATATCATTGTAAAGTGGTATGCACAAAAAGCTTTAGAAAAAATAGTAGATAGAATAAATTATTTCCAAAAATATTTTGAAGTAATGCCTAATAAAATTACAATGAAAAATCAAAAAACTCGTTGGGGAAGTTGTAGTTCAAAGAGAAATCTCAACTTTAACTTTAGAATTATCATGGCACCTAGTGAAGTGATAGATTATTTAGTAGTTCATGAAATGTGCCATCTTGTTCATATGAATCATTCAAAACAATTTTGGGAATTGGTAGAAAGTATCATTCCTGATTATAAAAAAAGAAGAGAATGGCTAAAGATTCATGGGATAGAACTTATCTTGTAAATAATAAATTTATTATTTACAAGTGTATTATAAAATGCTATTCTAAATATAGAATAGGAGGAAAGTTATGACTCAAATTGAAATCGTATTATTATCTCTTTTATATGATAAAGATTATTATGGGTATGAAATGGAATCTATTATAGAACAAAGAAATATGAGAGAATGGACAGATATAGGATTTTCTTCTATTTATAACTCTTTAAACAAACTTCAAAAAAAAGATTTAATAGACTCCAGGTATGAAAAGGAATATGGGTCTCCTAAAAGAAAAGTGTATTTTATAAAAGAGGAAACAAAGGAAATTCTTAAAGAAAATATTATCAAAAAATTAAGTGAGTACAGTCGTGATTTAAGTGAATTTGATGTTGGGATGGCATTTTCTTATTTGATTTCTAAAGAAGGATTTTATAAAGCCATTATAAAGCGTAAAGAAAATTTGACAAAAAGAAGGGGGTTTATTTTAAAAAAGTACCATCAGCATCCAACGGCTCAAAAAAGACCACATATAAAGGCTTTATTTGAAAGACCTATTGGATGTATAGATGCTGAGATCAATTGGATTGAAAACTTTATCAAAGAAAATTTTAAATGAGGAGATGTATCATATGGAAAAATCTTTAATCAGTAATGCATTTGAGACTTTTATGAATGAAGCACCAGAACATGCAAAAGCATGGATGGGTGCAGTACAAAAATTAGATCATGCGAGTGCACTAGATAAAAAAACAGAGGAGCTTTCATATATTGCAGTTTTAGCAGCAGCTAAATTAGAAAGTGGAATACCTTTTCATGTGAAGCAAGCAAAAGACCATGGTGCAACTAGAGAAGAAGTTATAAGTGCTATATTAATAGGATTGCCAGCAGTAGGAAATGCTGTGATTTCATCCCTTCCAATAGCATTAAAAGCTTATGATGCTTAGTAAAAATATATAGTAGGTAATTGGAGATAAAAACACAGTTTCGGTTGGTAGTCCGAACCTATCCATTATAAACAGATAGAAGTAACCTTCCCTCCTGGGGTTGTCCGTTCTCTATTTATGATGATTGAATCAGGAGGTATTTAAAAATGACAATAAGTATTAGGTTAACTGTATTATTTGAAGATCCTTTTTGGGTAGGGGTATTTGAAAGAACTTATGATGGAAGATATGAGGCTTCAAGAATTGTATTTGGTACAGAGCCTAAAGATTATGATGTATATGATTTTATATTAAAAGAATTTTACAATATAAAATTTACAAATTCTATTCCTATTGATAAAAAAATTGATAAAAAAATAAATCCCAAAAGGCTTCAAAGAAAAATAAAAAAGCAGGTAGAAGATAATGGAATGGAAACAAAAGCTCAACTTGCTATAAAACTTCAATACGAAGAAAACAAAATAGAAGGAAAAAAGAGATCAAAAGAAAAAAAAGAAGAAGAGCAAAAAAGAAAATTTGAGCTAAAACAACAAAAGAAAAAAGAAAAACATAAAGGACATTGATAGATATAAAAAGAAAAAAGTTTCTTATAGAAAAAATTAAATTTCTTCATGTATATATAAATGCTTATAGACTAAATGATTTTAGTTTATGGCATTTTTCTTTTTAAAAATACTATTGATTTGAAAAATGTAGAAATTAAAGGTAAAATGTAGATAGAATGATAAGGGTTTGTAAATAAATGTAAAAATTACATGAAATACTAAAGAAAAAATAGTATTAGAAGATGGAGGATTCTATGAGTTCTATGAGAGATCAAATTTTTCAAGAAGAGCTATTGAATATGAAACAAGGAGATTTTATTTCTATAGAAGAATATGAAAACGTTAAAAATGCTTATTCAAATTATTGTAAAGCAAGAAATATCAAAATGCAAGAGAATCAAAGAAAGAAGAAAGAATATAAAAAATTCATATCAAAAGATCAGCTAAAACCTAAAAAAGCCTTATCTTCTCAAGAAATAAGAGAGAGAAATATTAGCGTGGTATTATTTTTAGGAGTATTTTTTATTTTAATGTCTGGACTTATTTTAGCTACTACAAACTGGAGTATAATGAATAACATGACGAAAACAATCATCCTTACTATGGTTTCAGTTATGTTTTTTGGAATTAGTGTATTCGCAGAAAAGAAACTGAAAATCCAAAAAACTTCTATTGCATTTTGGGCTTTAGGTAGTTTGATGATACCTATTTCAATATTGTCAGCAGGGTTTTTCAAACTTTTTGGTCCATGGCTTTCTATTTTTGGAGAGGGCAAATATGTACTTGGAATTATAGGAGCATGCATTTGCTTAATAGTATATGTGTATAGTTCTTTCAAATATAAGAATAGACTTTATGTTTGGTTTAGTTTTATTGCTTTAAGTTTAAATATAAATTTTATTTTGGCGTCATTATATCTTCCAAGGGATTTATTTTATTTAGGGATTATTGTATATAATAGTTTGCTATTATTAGGACATAGAAAACTAAAAGAAAGAAAAAATCTATCTTTATTTATTAATGAGCTTTTTTTATTTATCCAATTCAATTTAGGATTTAGTGCATTAGGTATGTTGATTTTATTGGAGAATACAATTTTTTATGGACTAAATATTATTCTTGTCTCAATATTATATCTTGGTATCATGCTTATTTATAACAAAAAAGAATATCATTATGTTTTTAGTATATTATTGATTTATGGAATATATCAATTTGTTAGTCATTTAGAATTGAGAGAATTGGATATAGTTATTTTTGCAATTGTAGGATTTATATTTTTAGGACTAGATCAGCATTTAGTAAAGGATGACATACTTAAAAAGAATTTTAAATATACAAGTGCAATAGCACAGATATTAGTATTTATATACATATATTTTAAAGGAGTAGGAGGAAATATAGAAGAAGGTTCAATAGCAAGATTGATTTCTTATATGATTATTGCATTCAACTATATGTATTTGTCATATAAAACTGAAAATAAGATATGCTCATATCTAACAAGTATATTTCTAATAATAGCAGGACATGAAAAATATTTTATTTTCTGGTCAGAAAATAGTCAATATTACGGATTATTTATGTTTATAGTAACTCTTACTATATTTATTATCTTTTATTGTAAAAATAATTGGAAGTATACAAGGTCATTAAAAGAAGGAACAGCAGTTGTAACTTCTATATATCTACCTTTTTGTATTATAAAATTGTTATCACAAGATCAGTATAGTACAGCTTCTTTATTGTGTTATATATATTCATATGTATTGTATATTTTACATAAAAATAGTACAAGTGCAATAGGTAAAAAAATGATTCAGTGGACCATGCCTTTTGTAGTATTATTTGGAACTGTTACAATATATGAATCTTTGCAAGTATATAATAGAGCATATTATTTTGAACAGCATTTTGCTTTAAGCATAGCTATTTTGTTTGGATTAAGTATATTTTTTGAAAAGAAAAATAATCCTTTAGAGAAATCATTTTTTATGGTTTCTCAAGTATGTATATTGTTTGCAAGTTTTATTTATCCAACAAGCACAAATATTTTTTCTTTCACATCTATAGTTGCAATGGGGGTATATGTATATAGTATATTTAAATACAAAGGAGAATTTTTAATTAGAATGTTTTTATATGCATCATTTATTTCCTTTTGGAAATTCATATCAGATATGTCATCATACTTTAATGTGATGAAAAATTTAGATTACTATATACCTTTTATAGTAGGTACCTTTGTTAGTTTGCTTTGGTTTAAATGCAGTGATCTTTGGAAAAAGAGAATTACAATGTTTTTAATTCCATTTAATATTGTGAGTATTTGTTATATAAACTATCATTTTAAAAATCCGATTATAGATTTTTCTTTTATTTTAGGATATACGGTACTGATGCTTACTATTTTACATTATGAAAAACTACAATTATTCAATATCTTACCTCTTAGTTTATGTACTGCATCTTTATATATTTTTTATGAAAAGGAACTGAATTATGACCAAACCAAAATGTTAATAATATCTATTGTAGTATTTATTGTTATTAAAATAGTAGGTGAATTATTATTTGAAAAATTGTATGAAGTCAGTAAAGATGGGCTTAAAGTAAAGATTATTCACATAGATTGGTACTCGGTAGTTTCATTACACATGCTTATTCAATCATTTTATTACACAGTAGATGCTTGGGGGGTATTAGGAAAATTAATAGTACCTATACTTATGGTGTATTTCTTCTATTCACAAATAAATAGAGCAGAAGAGGAAATAGCTAAAAAAATAATGAAAACAATAACCCTTATAACTCTAATGATTCCATACTATAGATTTCTTAACAATATACAAATACCAAAGATTATTCAAAGGGAGTTAGATCTTTTACCATGGATAGGAATACAGATGGTAGCTTCGTGTAAAATATGGACAGTATATAAATCTTTAATGAGGAAAATAGAGTGGGGAATATTGGTTGTAATATCTATTATTTTATTAACAGATATTGTGATATACGATGAAACGAAAGATGCTTTGATATTTGGAGTACTGTCTCTTATTTCTGTAATAGGAGGTATGCAATTCAAGAAAAAATCTTATTTCTTTGTAGGAATAGGAAGTTTAATCATAAATGTTTTGATTAAAAATCAAAGATTATGGGCAAATATTCCTTGGTGGGGATATTTATTGATTACGGGTATAGTATTAATTACAACAGCAAGTATTCATGAAATGCAAAAAAATAACAAAATATCCAAGTATAAATTAAGTATAGAAGAAATAAAGAACAAATTTAAAAACTGGAAATAAAAATATATTAAAAACTCGATTCGTTTTGAATCGAGTTTTTAATATATTTTTTAATTTTTACACGTTAAATCTAAATAAAATTACATCTCCATCTTGTACCACATATTCTTTTCCTTCAAGTCTTACAAGACCTTTTTCTTTTGCGGTAGACATAGTTCCTACGGATACTAAATCATCAAAGGAAATAGTTTCAGCTCTTATAAATCCTCTTTCAATATCAGTATGGATTTTTCCAGCAGCTTGTGGTGCTTTTGTACCTATTTTAATCGTCCATGCACGAACTTCTTGAGGACCAGCAGTTAAAAAGCTCATAAGGCCTAATAATCTATATCCAGCTTTGATTAATTTATCAAGTCCAGATTCTTCAAGTCCTAATTCTTCTAAGAATTGTTGTTTTTCTTCATCATCAAGCTCTGATATCTCAGCTTCTATTTTTGCACAAACTACTACTACCTCTGCATTTTCTTCTTGAGCATGACCTCTTACCTCTTTTACCATGTAATTTTCTGCACCTTCTAAAAGGTCTTCCTCAGAAACGTTAGCAACATAGATAATAGGCTTGTAAGAAAGAAGACTATATCCTTTTACTACTTCTTTTTCGTCATCTGTTAAGTCCAAAGTTCTAGCAGATTTTCCTTCTTCTAGTGTTTCTTTAATACGTTCTAGAAGTTCTAATTCTTTTTGAAGAGATTTATCTCCCTTTAATAACTTTTTAGCCTTTTGAATACGACGATCAATCACTTCAATATCAGAAAAAATAAGCTCAAGATTGATAGTTTCAATATCTCGTAAGGGTCCTACAGAACCTTCTACGTGTACGATGTTTTCATCTTCAAAACATCTTACTACATGAACGATTGCTTCAACTTCTCTAATATGAGATAAAAATTTATTTCCTAGTCCTTCACCCTTGCTTGCTCCTCTTACAAGTCCTGCAATATCATAAAATTCGATAGCAGTAGGAACGATTTTTTGAGATTCATATATCTTTTGTAATACAGTTAATCTTTGATCTGGGACAGAAACTACTCCTACATTTGGTTCTATTGTACAAAATGGATAATTTGCAGATTCAGCACCAGCTTTTGTAATTGCGTTAAATAATGTACTTTTTCCCACGTTTGGTAAACCTACGATACCTAATTTCATCTATGATTCTTCCTTTCAAACGATCTGTGTTTTTATACAAATTTAATTATAACGGATAAATCAAGAGAAGGCAATCCTCTATATTGCTCACATATTTTATAAAAAGCTTCAATACAATAAAGTAGGGGGTGAGTATATGGAGTTTAGCAAAAGTATAGAGAACTTGTGTTTATCTATTTTATTTGGAATATTGCTCATTATTTATTTTGTAGCGGATAGCCATATAGAGAGAATCAGTATAGTATGTATTACTATACTTGTATATACCTTTGTAAAGGATATAAAAATAAAAAATATGTATTCTTTGTCTATCGTTATAGTAGGGATGATTATAGGTTTATTTATAGGTGGATATACTTTATATACTTTTGAATATGAACATAAAGATCAAAGTGAAAATATATCTATAGAGAAAAATCAAAATACAGCTGTATTGTTAATTTTTGATGGAGAACCTATGAGATATAATATCCCTATGCTATTACATAATATAAATAGAAAACCCAATATAAAGGATAAATTACTTATGCCCTATGCACTTTACTCTTATAAAAGAATATATGAAGAAGCAGGAATAAGTAGATATATAGATACTACACAAAGAATTCATAGAGAACTTAAAAATAGATTGGATCATGGATATGATGTTTATATATCTTGTTTAAATAATACTCCTTATTATTCTCAAATGGTTCAGTTGATTATAAAGGGAAATTATGAAAAAATAGTGGTAGCTCCTGTTTTTTTAACAGAAACAAAAGACTATGAATATATTGTACATACTTTAGAGGTAGAAAATCTTTATAAAACAAATGATCAAATTAAATTTATCCCTCCTTTATGGGATAGTGAGAAAATTCCTAGATCTATTGCAAAAAAATTAGTAAATACAGAATATAAAAAAGTAGAAACAGGGATTATACTTATGGGAAGTGTTTTTGAAAAAATGGATCGCTCCATCAATCCTAAAGCTATTCAGCAAGAAAGAGTTTTTATGGATAAAATCAAAGAAGAATTAATCAGTAGTGGATACGAAGAAAGAAAAATAAAATTTGTTCAAATGAGATCAAAAAAAGAAGAAATAGAAGATAGCATCCAACAATTGCAACAATATGGGGTGGGTAAAATATTTTTGATTGGAGTAGATGATATTATAGATAAAATAGAAGATCAACATTACATTAAAGATTTTATAAAAGAAAAAAATACAGAAAGTATAGACTTTGAATATATAAAAGGATGGGGAAATACAAATGAAGTCATTGAAGAATTAGAATTTAGAATTCGATTAATGAATGTAGATGATTGGAGTATAGATGATTCAAATGTATAGATTGGAAAATATTAACCATAATAAGTAGTGACAATATGGAGGTTTTAAGATATAAATATATAAGGAAATATAATTTAAGGAGGAGTTCATTTGCTAAAAAAATTAAAGCCCATTCAAATAGGGAAGCATATAAATTTACATATGATTCAAACAGATAAATTTAAAACCAATTTGATTAGTGTATATTTTCAAAGACCACTTAGGAAAGAAGAGGTTACTAAAAATGCATTAATTTCTATGATCTTACCAAGGGGAACAAAAACATATTCTTCTTCTAAAGAAATTGCAAAAGTATTGGAAGATTTGTATGGATCTTATATAGGCTGTGATGTAGCTAAAAAAGGAGAAAGAAATATTTTTCAATTTTACATGAAACTTCCTAATGGAAAATATATAGAAGACCCAGAAATATTTCAAAAGGGGATGAATATTTTAAATGAGTTTATCAATGATCCTTATAAAATAAATGGTTTATTGAAAAATGATTATGTTAATCAAGAAAAAGAAAATTTAAAAGAAAAAATTGAAGGTAGAAAAAATGATAAGATGAAGTATGCATATGATCGTTGTATAGAAGAAATGTGTAAAGAGGAGGATTATTCTTTATATGTTTATGGAAGTATAGAAGACTTAGAAAAATTATCAGAAGAAGAATTATATAAACATTATGAAAAAATTCTTCATACATCAGTGGTAGATATTTGTGTAGTAGGAGATTTTAATCAAGAAGAAATGGAGAAAATGATCAAAAAAAATATTAAAATTGATCAAAAGGAAGTTGTTTTGGTAGAAAGAGAAAAAATAGAGTATAACCCTTATGAAGTAAAACTCATAAAAGAACCTATGGATGTAAATCAAGGAAAACTTTCTTTGGGGTATAGGACAAATATTCCTTTTGAAAGTGAATTGTATCATCCTTTAGTTGTGTATTCAAATATTTTAGGAGGAGGACCAAATTCTAAATTATTTAGAAATGTACGTGAAAAAGAAAGTCTTTGTTATTCTATTTTTTCGAGGGTGGATAAGTTTAAATCATTGATGCTTATTAATGCAGGAATAGAATTTGAAAATTATGAAAAAACTTTGTCTTTAGTAAAAGAGCAAGTATCATCTATGAATCAAGGAGAGTTTTCTCAAGAAGATATAGAAAGTGCAAAAAAGTCGATTATCACGTCTATTCGATCTATGACAGATAGTCCTTATATGATGTCAGAGTTTTATTATACTCAAGCTATTTCTCATAATGAAGATACTATAGAAGAGATGATAGAAAAAATTAAGCATGTTACAAAAGAAGATATTATAAAAGTAGCACAAAAAATTAAGCTAGATACTATATACTTCCTTACAGGGAAAGAGGAGGTTTTATAAATGATGGTCAATGAAATAAATAATAAAGTGTTAAAAGAAAAAATGTTTGTAAAAGAATTGGATAATGGACTTAAAATTTTCTTTATGCCTAAAGAAGGATATACAAAACAATATGCTATATTTGCTACGAATTATGGATCTAATGATAGCAAATTTATTATTCCGGGAGAAAGTGAAATTACACAAGTTCCAGATGGAATTGCACACTTTTTAGAACATAAACTATTTGAAGAGCCAGAGGGAAGTATATTTGATAAATTTTCAGAATTAGGCTCTGATGTAAATGCGTATACTAATTTTAATTCTACTTGCTATCTTTTTTCTTCAACGGACAAATTTTACGAAAATCTTGAGCTTTTGGTTCATTTCGTACAATCTCCTTATTTTACAGATGAAAATGTAGAAAAGGAAAAGGGAATTATTGGGCAAGAAATCAAAATGTATGATGATAATCCGAATTGGAAGGTGTTTTTTAATTCTCTAAAAGCAATGTATCACAATCATCCTGTAAAAATAGATATTGCAGGTACCGTAGAAAGTATTTCTAAAATAACAAAGAAAGATTTATATAAGTGTTATGATACTTTTTATGATCCTTCTAATATGATTGTATTTGTAGTAGGGGATCTAGATTGTGAGAAGGTATTTTCTATCATTGAAAAAAATCAAAAGAAGAAAGAAAAAATAAAAGAAGAAATAGAAAGAATTTATCCTGAGGAACCAAGTACTATTGTACAAAATATGATAGAAGAACATTTAGATGTTTCTATTCCTCTTTTTAATATTGCATTTAAAGATGTAGATCATTCTTTAGATGGAAAAGAACTGTTTAAAAAAGATATTGCTACAAAAATAATACTAGATATGGTATTTGGAAGAAGTTCTTCTCTTTATACAAAACTTTATGAAGAAGGACTAATAAATGACACCTTTGAAAGTGAATATACAGGAGAGGTAGATTATGGATATTCTATGATTGGAGGAGAATCTAAAAATCCAAAAGAAGTATTTAAAAAAGTTTTAAATCACATTCAAAATTTAAAAAGCTTAGGACTAGATCAAGAAGATTTTGAAAGAATCAAAAGAAAACATATTGGAGAATATGTAAGCTATTATAATTCTGTAGAATATATTGCTACTACTTTTGTAGCTTATCATTTTAAGAATATACATATTTTTGATTATCTTGAAGTTCTTAAAGAAATAGAGTTTGATCATATTCAAAAAAGATTTGAAAAACATTTTAATCAAGATTGTTGTGTATTATCTATCATTTCTCCAAAAGACGTCCACTAAAAAATATCATTGTAAATACATATACGTTTTTGGAAAAGGAGTTGATTTTATTGAATCCCATAGCGTTTCAATTATTTGGATTAGAAATAAGATGGTATGGAATTTTAATTTCCATAGGAATGGTATTAGGAACGATTTTAGCATTAAAAAGAGCAAAAAAAGAAAATATTAAAGAGGATCATATCTTTGATCTTCTTCTTTTTGCTATTCCTGTAGCGATTATAGGAGCAAGAACTTACTATGTTATTTTTAACTTAAGTGATTATGCAGGGAATTTTTATCATATGATCAATATTAGAGAAGGAGGACTTGCCATACATGGAGGTGTCATAGGAGGAGTTTTAGTAGGTTATTTTTATTGTAAAAAACATAAAATTCCCTTTAGGAAGATGGCAGATTTATTTGCACCAAGTATTATTTTAGGACAAGCTATTGGTAGATGGGGAAACTTTGTGAATCAAGAAGCATATGGAAGACCTACAAATCTTCCATGGGCTATTACAGTAAATGGTGTAGGGGTACATCCTACTTTTTTGTATGAATCTATATGGAATTTATGTGTATTTGGTTTTCTTCTTTGGTACGATCAAAAGAAAAAATTTAATGGAGAGATATTTCTTCTTTATGCAGGCTTATATTCTTTAGCAAGATTTTTTATTGAGGGACTTCGCATAGATAGTTTAATGCTGGGCTCCTTTAGAGTAGCACAATTAGTAAGTCTAATCACCGTAATGATTTGCGGAATTGTAATATATATTGGAAGAAAAAGAATAACCATTAAAAAAGTCGAATAGGGTATATATTTTAATGAATTTTTATGAATATATAGAAATGTCATAAAACTGTAACTATATTGTCATAGAATGTTGTTGACACGAATTGGAAATTGTACTAATATATACACGTATGAATTTTACAAAACATGGGGTGTTGAGATGTTGAAAATGGAAATAGAGATTTTAAGAGAACAATTAAATCATCATATACAATATGGATCTAGTTATGAACAAATTTATGATGTCAGTATTCAATTAGATCAATTAATTACTGCATTTTATCAAAACCAAAACAAAAAAATTATTGTATAAAACAAAAATACCTTTAAGCATGAGCTAAAAGGTATTTTTGTTTTTAAGAACCCCGAATTTAAATGTAATGAAGAGCTTTATATAAGGTGATTAATAGATAAAAAAATCAAAAATTTGATTGATTTTATAAAATGAGGAGCATATACCTATAAAAAAAAATATTTTATTAGAAGGATTTTTTCTATCCCTATAGAAATAGTAGTGGTGAGAAGTGGTGAGAAGTGGTGACTCTTTCCTAGAATGGGGTGGAAAAATTGTTTATTGGAGAATATTTTCATACAATTGATACTAAGGGAAGAGTGATTATTCCTTCTAAATTCAGAGATGAATTAGGGGAAAAGTTCATTATGACAAAAGGGCTAGATCATTGTTTGTTTGTATATGCTCCTAATGAATGGAGAGAGATTGAAAAGAAACTAAAAAGTTTGCCACTAACAAATAAAGATGCTAGAGCTTTTGTAAGATTTTTTTTCTCAGGAGCTACAGAATGTGAATTAGATAAACAAGGGAGAATTACTATTGCGCCTAATTTAAGATCTCATGCTAAGGTAGAAAAAGAAGTGATTATTATTGGAGTATCTACAAGGGTAGAAATTTGGAGTAAAGAGGAATGGGAAATTTACAATGAAATAGCTGATTTAAGCTATGATGATATAGCAGAAAAAATGGTTGAACTAGGAATTTAAATATTTTACACTCTATTAGTAGATAATATCTTAAAAAGTAGAAAGTAGGTGTAGTTTTGGATTTTAAACACGTTTCAGTATTATTAGAAGAATGTATTGAAAATCTTAATATAAAGCCCAATGGTATTTATGTAGATGGAACATTAGGAGGAGGAGGTCATTCTCAAAAAATTTGTGAAAAATTAGGGAAGGAAGGCCTATTGATTGGAATTGATCAAGATCAAGAAGCTTTATGTGCAGCTCAAAATAGATTAAGGGGCTATGAGAATAAAAAACTTTTTGTACATGATAATTTTTCTAATATTAAAAATATATTAAAAAATAGTAATATAGAAAAAATAGATGGTGTTTTATTAGATTTGGGAGTTTCATCTTATCAACTTGATGAAGAAAGCAGAGGGTTTTCTTATATGCATGATGCACCTTTAGATATGAGAATGGATAAAAGAGCAACCTTTACTGCAAAAGAAATTGTTAATGATTATGATGAAAAAGAGCTAGGAAGAATTATTAAAGAATATGGAGAGGATAAGTGGGCTAAAAGAATTGCAAGCTTTATTGTAAAAGAAAGAGCATCAAAGCCTATTGAAACGACAGGTGAATTAGTAGATATTATTAAAAAGGCAATCCCTGCTTCTGCAAGAAGGGAAGGACCTCATCCAGCTAAAAGAACTTTCCAAGCCATAAGAATAGAAGTAAATAATGAATTAGGAATTTTAGAAGATACAGTACGAGAGGTTTCAGAAAAATTAAACCAAGAAGGAAGAATATGTATCATTACATTCCATTCCTTAGAAGATCGTATTATAAAAAATGTCTTTAAAGATTTAAGTACTGCTTGTAAATGTCCACCACAGTATCCTATATGTCAATGTGGGGGAGTGGCGATTTTAAAAAGAATATCTAGAAAGCCTATTTTACCATCTGATAGGGAGGTAGAAGAAAACCCAAGATCTAGAAGTGCAAAATTAAGAGTAGCACAAAAGATTTAACGTTCTAAAAAAAGAAGGGGGGGAATAAGTTTGATAATAGCACAGAGGGAATATAAGCATATGAATGAAAAATATTTACAACCTTCACCTAAAAAGGAAAGAAAGAAAAAAACACAAAACAAGGTTAAAGCCGTTCATAAAATACAAATTATTTTTGGACTGTTAATAGTTGGAAGTTTATGTATAGGGATTTTATTAGGATATGTGCAATTGACAGAATTAAAATATAAAATAAATGGAATAAATAAGGATATTCATCAAATGCAGGCACAAATAGAAAATCTTAAAGTAGAAGTAGAACAAATAAAAAGAAGTGATTGGATTGAAAAAAGAGCAAAAGAAGAATTAGGGATGCAATATCCTGAAAAATCACAAATGGAATTTATTAATGTAAATAGTAATAGCATACAAAATACTTTAAACACACAAGAAGAGACAAAAAAATATGAAGAAAGCAATCAGAAAGGTCTAGTAGCAATCATAAAAAAAACTACAAGTAAAATAATAGGGTTACTAGATTAGTATCTGATCATAAGGGGGCAGTATCATTGGCAACGCCTACTATTTCTAATAAAAAAAGATTAGTTTTTTTATTGTTTGCAGTAAGCACTGTATTATTTTTATTGATTTTTAGAGTTGGATGGATTCAAATTGTAAATGGAGAGAAATATAGGCAACTTGCACATATTCAGCAAACAAGAGATATTCCTATTCCTGCAAAAAGAGGAACCATTTATGATCGTAAAGGAAAGGAATTAGCCATTAGTGCGAGTACCAATACAGTTTGGGCAAGACCAGTAGAAGTAGTAAAAGACGGAAAACTAGATGAAACAGCAAAAAAATTAGCCAAGATTCTTGAAATGGAAGAGAAAGAATTAAAAGAAAAGTTATCTCAAAGAAATACTGGACTTATAAAAATTAAAATGTGGATTGATAAGGATAAAGCAGATAAAATTAGAAAGGCAAAACTAGAAGGAATATGGATTGCAGAAGATAATAGAAGACATTATCCATTTGGAAATTTTTTATCTCATATACTAGGTCATACTACTTATGATAATCAGGGACTTATAGGAATAGAACTTCAATATGATAAATATTTAAGTGGTTTGCCAGGAAGATGGATTAAAAATACAGATGCAGCAGGAAGACAGCTACATTATGGAACAGATAAGTACTATAAAGCAGAAAATGGATTAAATGTGGTATTGACTATTGATGAAGTAATACAGCATTTTGTAGAAAAAGCAATTGAAGATGCTGCGATGAAAACTCAAGCTAAAAGGGTATTTGGAATTGTTATGGAACCAAAAACAGGAGATATTTTAGCAATGGCTGTAAAACCAGATTATAATCCAAATGATCCTAGAATTCCTATAGATGCAAATCAAAAAAGAGAATATGAAAATACAGATCAAAAAGGAAAAAGTAAAATATGGAATGATATGTGGAGAAATCCAATCATTAGTGATACTTATGAGCCAGGATCTACTTTTAAGCTTATTACATCAGCAGCTGGGTTAGAAGAAGGAGTAGTTACTCCAAACTCTCCTTTTTATTGCAAGGGACATATTATAGTAGCTGGTCAAAGATTAAGATGTTGGAGGTATTATAATCCTCATGGAGCACAGACCTTTACACAAGCTGTTCAAAATTCATGTAACCCAGTTTTTATAGAAGTAGCCCAACGATTAGGAGTAGAAAAATATTATGATTATATAGAAGCTTTTGGGTTTAATAAACCTACAGGAATTGATTTACCTGGAGAAAGTAGTGGGATTATACAAAATAAAAAATATGTAGGACCTGTAGAGTTAGCTACCATGTCTTATGGACACGGAATTTCTGTAACACCTCTACAACTAATTAATGCTATATCTGCTATTGGAAATAATGGGAAATTGATGCAACCAAGAATTGTAAAGGAATTAGTAGATGATTCAGGAAATGTGATGCATCGATATGAACCTAAAATGATTAGACAGGTAGTTTCTGAAAAAACAGCAAAAGATTTAGAATTAATTATGGAATCTGTAGTATCTAGTGGATCGGGAAAACATGCATATATTCCTGGATATAGAATTGGTGGAAAAACTGGAACAGCTGATAAAATAGAAAATGGAAAATACGCAAAAGGAAAAGTGTATTCTTCATTTATAGCCCTTGCACCTGTAGATGATCCTAAAATTGCTGTTTTAGTAGTAATAGATGAACCGCAGGGAGTCCATTTTGGAAGTCAAACGGCAGCTCCTGCCGCTCATGATATTTTAAAAGACACTCTTAGATATCTAGACGTAGAACCAAGATTTAGTGAAGCAGAGGCTAAGGAATACAAAAAAAATCAAGTAGTAGTTCCAGAACTAAGGAATATGACACTAACTGCTGCTACAAAAGTATTAGGAGAACATAATTTACAATATGAAACAGAGCCTTATGAGGTAGATCAACCAGATACAATTATTATAGATCAATTTCCAAAACCAGGAGCACATATTCAGGAACAATCTATGATTATTTTATATTTAAAACAATAGAAAACAACTTAATTTATTTAGTAAATCCATAATAATTTTGAAGAAAGATAAAAATTATGTGTTATAATGAAAACAAATAAAATACAAAAGGCAACTTCATTCATAGTAAAATTATTGGGGATGAAGTTGCCTTTTGCTGAGTTTTGTTTATGAAAACAAATAAAAGTCTATACTATTAAGATATAGATATTGTAGACAAAGTCATAAAATTCGTCACTGATTTTCAAATTTGGGAAATATGAAGAAACAATCGAAAATTATTGATATGAGGGGAGATTATATGAAGATAGATCAATTAATGAAAGGGCTAAAGATTACTAAAATTACAGGAAAAAAAGATATACAAGTAATAGGAATTGCCTATGATTCAAGAAAAGTAAAAGAAGGTTATGCTTTTGTAGCGATTGCAGGATTTAAAACAGATGGGCATGAGTATATTGATCAAGCCGTAAAAAATGGAGCAAAAGTAGTGATTGTTCAAAAGCATATTGATTTTATAGAAGGGGTTACTATCATTCAAGTAGAAAACAGTAGAAAAGTATTAGCCTATATTTCATCTCATTTTTATTATGATCCTATCAAAACTATGAATCTTATTGGAGTGACAGGAACAAATGGAAAAACTACGATTACTCATTTAATCAAAAGTATATTACAAAAAAACCATGTAGCTACAGGATTGATAGGAACCATTGCTCATGAAATTTTAGATAAAAAATATAAGGCAAATAACACAACACCTGAATCCTTAGATTTACATAAGCTTTTTAAAGAGATGGTAGACAAAGAAGTAAATACTTGTGTGATGGAAGTATCTTCTCATTCTCTTGATTTAGATAGAGTAGCAGGGATACCTTATAAGATAGGAGTATTCACAAATTTAACACCAGATCATATGGATTTTCATGAAACTATAGAAAATTATAAAAAAGCTAAGACAAAACTGTTTTATCAAACTACCAAGGCAAATATAATCAATATAGATGATCCATATGGGAAAGAAATTGCACAAGAAGTCAATCGTTTAGATACAAAGCTTATTACTTATGGGATTTATGATCAAGCAGATATTTATGCAAAAGACATAGAAACTTCCTCTAAAGGAACAACCTTTACTTTGATGACACCTCAATTTAGTGGGAAAATTTCTATTCAAACTCCTGGAATGTTTTCTGTATATAATGCTTTGGCTGCTATGGGAGTATGTTATGTTTTAGGATATAGTTTTGAAGAAATAAAAATAGGGATAGAATCAGTAAAGGTACCAGGAAGATTTGAAACAGTTCCTGATACAAAAGAACATAACATTATTGTAGATTATTCTCATACTCCTGATGCATTAAAAAACGCACTACATACCATAAAAGATTTTGTAGAGGGAAGAATTATTACTGTTTTTGGATGTGGAGGAGACAGAGATAAAACAAAAAGACCTATGATGGGAGAAGTTGCTGGAAAAATTTCTGATTACTGTGTGATAACAAGTGATAATCCTAGATCAGAAGATCCAGATAAAATTATGAAAGATATTGAAGTAGGAATAAAAAGGACATCATGTAAATATAAAATGATAGAAGATAGAAAAGAAGCAATTAAGGAAGCTATTAAAATGAGTAAACCTGAAGATGTGATTTTAATAGCAGGGAAGGGTCATGAAACTTATCAAATTCTTAAGGATAAAATTATTGATTTTGATGATAAAGCAGTAGCTTCTGAAATACTTAGGGAGGAAAAGTAATATGAAATTAACCATAAAAGAGATTATAGATGCTACGAAAGGAAAACTTTTACAAGGAGAGATACAACAACAAATCCAAGGGATCTGTATAGACTCAAGGAAAATCAAAAAAGATGAACTATTTATTCCTTTAATGGGAGAAAATTTTAATGGACATGATTTTATAAAAGATGCAATAAAAAAAGGGGCTTGTGCAGTACTAATTAGTGAAGAAAATTTTGAAAAAAATGATAATTTATCTGTGATCAAAGTAACAGATACTTTAAAAGCACTTCATGATCTTACGCGATATTATGTATCTAAATTTTCTATTCCCATTATAGGAGTAACAGGTAGTACTGGAAAAACATCTACAAAAGATATGATCTATAGTGTCTTATCTAAGAAATATAAAGTTTTAAAAAATAAGGGAAATTTTAATAATCACATTGGACTTCCTTTGACTGTTTTTGAGTTGGCAAAAGAGCATGAGATAGCTATTTTTGAGATGGGAATGAGTGCATTAGGTGAAATAGACTTACTTGCAAGTTTAGTCAATCCTCATGTAGGGATTATTACTAATATAGGTCTTTCTCATATAGAACATTTAAAAACACAAGAGAATATTATGAAGGCGAAGATGGAGATTACTAATTATTTTAGGGAGGATCAAGTGCTTATTGTCAATGGAGATGATGATCTTTTAAAGATATTAAAGAAAAAGAAAACGGATTACAAGAAATATTTTATAGGAAAAAAAGAAGGGTGCGATTATAGAGTAAGCAACATACAAGATTTAGGGGAAAAAGGAATATCTTTTGATTTGATTTTTAACAATAAAGAGTATTCTTTCTTTTTAAAAGTACCTGGAATTCATAATGTATACAATGCTTTGTGTGCCATTGCTGTTGGAATTTTGTTTAAAGTAGATATGAATTTGATACAGGAAGGGATTAGAGAATTTGAAGGAAGTAATATGCGCCTTAATATTTTTACTACTAAAGAAGAAATAAAAGTCATCAATGATGCATACAATGCAAGTCCAGATTCTATGAAAGCAGCTATATGTGTGCTAAGTAAAATGAAATGCAAAAGAAAAATTGCTGTTTTAGGAACGATGCTAGAAATGGGAGAATACGCTCAAATTGGACATTATCATGTAGGAAGTGATGTAGCCAAAGCTAATATAGATTATTTGATTGCTGTAGGAAATCAAGGAGAGCATATTGTTATAGGGGCTACAGAAAATAGATTTAAGAAAGATAGGACTTATATATGTAAAAATAATCAAGAAGCTATTGAAGTATTAAAAAAATTATTAGATAAAGATGATGCAGTACTAATTAAAGGTTCAAGGGGAATACATATGGAAGAGATCGTAGAATATATACAAGAGAGGAGTTAAATAGACGATGCAGTATAAACAACTTATTATTACAATTATCACATCTTTCCTTATTACATTAATTTTAGGGCCTCTAGTAATACCCATATTACAAAGATTAAAGGTAGGACAAAGTATAAGAGATGAAGGACCAAAATCCCATCTGAAAAAGTCTGGAACTCCTACTATGGGTGGTTTAATCATGATTGCTGCTATTTTTATTACGACGTTGACTTCAGGAAATGAAAATAAAGACTTATATGTAGTTTTGTTTGCTACTATTTCATTTGGATTAATAGGATTTATAGACGATTTTATAAAAGTTGTTTTAAAAAGAAATTTAGGACTTAAAGCATATCAAAAGTTAATTGGTCAAATTATTGTTGCAATTATTATAGCGATTTATCAATCTTATGTATCTGTATCGGGAACCAAAATTTTAGTTCCTTTTATAAATGAGTATGTAGATCTTGGGATTATATATGTTCCTTTTATTGCTACAGTGGTAGTAGCAACAGCCAATAGTGTAAACCTTACAGATGGTTTAGATGGATTGGCATCAGGAGTTACGTTAATTGTTTCTTCTTTTTTTAGCTTGGTAGCTATGAATTTGGGTTTTACTAGTATTGGTGTATTTTGTGGAGCACTTACAGGAGCTTGTTTAGGGTTTTTAAAATTCAATGCTCATCCTGCAAAAGTATTTATGGGGGACACAGGATCTATGGCATTAGGTGGGGCCATTGCAACTGTAGCAATTTTGATGAATTTAACTTTAATTATTCCTGTTGTAGGAGGAATTTATTTTGTAGAAGCCTTATCTGTTATTTTACAAGTAACTTCTTTTAAACTTACAGGAAAAAGAATATTTAAAATGAGTCCTCTTCATCATCATTTCGAATTGATGGGATGGAAAGAAACAAAAGTTGTAGCAGTATTTTGGTCTGTAACTTTGTTGTTATGTATTTTAGGTTTATTTGGTTTAAACTAAATGATGTTAAAATAAGAAAGCAGGTGTAGATTATGGAACTTAAAGACAAAAAGGTTTTAGTAGTAGGACTTGGAATTTCTGGAATTTCTACAGTTAATACATTAATAGATTTAGGGTCAAAGGTAACTGTAAATGATCAAAAAACAAAAGAAGAGTTAAAAGAAATTACAAAAGAGTTAACAAAAGATAAAGTAGATTTTATTTTAGGAAAGGATCCAGAGAACATGGGAATATTTGATTTAGTTGTTTTAAGTCCAGGAGTTCCTACAGATCTTTCTTTTATTCAAAAGGCTAAGGAATTAGGAATTACTATTATTGGAGAATTAGAGCTGGCATATACACTATGTAAGGGGCAATTTATTGCTATTACAGGTACCAATGGAAAAACGACTACAACTTCTTTAGTAGGAGAAATTTTTGAAAATGCAAAAAAAGAAACTTACGTGGTAGGAAATATTGGTGTAGCTGCTGTATCTAAAGCACAAAATGCTAGTAAAGAAGCTTTTATGATTACAGAAGTAAGTAGTTTTCAACTAGAGAGTATTATAGAGTTTACTCCTAAAATTGCAGCAATTCTTAATGTTACACCAGACCATTTAAATAGACATAAGACAATAGATAATTATGTAAAAGCAAAAGCTAATATATTCAAAAATCAAACAAAAGACCATATTCTGATTTTAAATAAAGATAATCCTGTGACATATAATATAAAGGATCTAGCAAAATCACAAGTAATTCCTTTTAGTAGAAAAGTTACATTGGAAAAAGGTGCTTTTGTAGTAGATGAGTATATTGTTGTCAAAGAAGAAAATAAGGCATATGAAAAGATTTGTAAAGTAGATGATCTGAAAATTCCAGGAAAACACAATTTGGAAAACGCCTTAGCAGCTATAGCCATTGCTCACTTTGCAGGAATTGATCATAAAGTCATTGCAGATACAGTAAAGAACTTTATGGGCGTAGAACATAGAATAGAATTTGTAGAGGAAATCAATAAAGTGAAATTTTTCAATGATTCGAAAGGAACAAATCCAGATGCATCTATAAGAGCTATAGAAGCTATGAAAAATCCTATTGTTTTGATTGCAGGAGGAATGGATAAAGGGACTGCTTTTACAGAATTTATTCAAAGTTTTGACAATAAAGTAAAACATATGATTATTTTTGGAGAAACAGCAGAAAAAATTAGAAAAACAGCAGCAGAAAATAATTTTTTAGAATGTAGTATTGTAAAAAATCTAGAAGAAGCAGTTTTGTTATCATCAAAGATTGCAAAAGAAGGAGATTGTGTCTTACTGTCACCTGCTTGTGCAAGTTGGGATATGTATCCAAGTTATGAAGTAAGAGGAAAACATTTTAAAGAGAGAGTAAAAAAATTAAGGGGGTAATAAATAGTGCCCAAAAAAAAGACCAGTGATTTTACCCTTATGCTTACAGTATTAGTGTTAGTAGTAGTAGGTATAGTAATGGTTTTTAGTTCAAGTCATTATTATGCTTTATCTAAGATGAATGATTCATATCATTTTTTAAAAAGAGAATTGATGTGGGCGGGACTAGGGCTTGTAGGTATGTTTTTTACTATGAATTTTGATTATTGGAAATATAAAAAGATAGCGCCGTATGCTTATATAGTAAGCTTAGTTTTACTAATATTAGTGTTAACACCTCTAGGGAAGGAATTTAATGGAGCCAAAAGATGGTTAGGAGTAGGAAGCTTTACCATCATGCCTGGAGAGGTTGCAAAAATTTGTGGAATTTTATTTACAGCATCTTATCTTTCAAGAAAGCCTGAAAAAATTAAGGATTTTTTTAAAGGGGTAATTCCTTGTCTTATGATTATAGGAATATACTTTGCTTTGATTATTCTACAGCCTAATATGAGTACTGCACTAACGATTAGTTTGATTATATCAACTATGATGTTTGTAACAGGAATGAGATGGTTTCATGTTGGAATGATGGGATTTGGAGGAATAGGATTAATTATTGTAATGATTTTATTAGAACCTTATCGTATGAGGAGGTTAACAGGATTTTTAGACCCTTTTGCAGATCCTCAAGGAACAGGATATCAAGTGATCCAGTCTTTGTATGCATTAGGATCAGGAGGTTTGTTTGGGGTAGGTCTTGGAAAAAGTATTCAAAAATATCTTTATATTCCTGAGCCTCAAAATGATTTTATATTTGCTATTATAGGAGAAGAACTAGGCTTTATAGGATGTGTTGTCATAATTATTTTATTTCTTTTATTGATTTGGAGAGGGGTAAAAATTGCTATTAATGCACCAGATTTATTTGGGTGCTTGATTGCAACAGGCATTACAGCTATGGTTGCAGTACAAGTAATTATTAATATTGCAGTTGCAACTTCTTCTATGCCTGTTACAGGAATTCCACTACCCTTTATTAGTTGGGGAGGAAATTCATTGGCTATATTTATGGCAGCTATAGGAATATTATTAAATATTTCTAGGTATTCACATTTAGATAGGAGTTGAAGCAATGAAAGTATTAATTTCAGGTGGAGGTACAGGAGGACATATCTATCCTGCCATTGCAATTGCCAATAAAATAAAAGAAGAAATTAAAGGGGTAGAAATATTATTTGTAGGTACACAAAAAGGATTAGAAAGTGATTTGGTTCCTAAGGCTGGTTATTCATTAAAAACTATTACTGTAAGTGGTTTTAAAAGAAAGATATCTTTAGATACAGCAAAATCTGTAAGAGATTTATTTATAGGAATTAAAGATGCTATAAAAATTATTAAAGATTTCAAGCCAGATTTAGTAATTGGAACAGGTGGATATGTATGTGGACCAGTTGTATTTATTGCTTCTATACTAAACATTAAAACTGTAATACATGAACAAAATGTAATTCCAGGAATGACAAATAAAATATTAAGTAAATTTGTAAGTAAGATTTTTGCTAGTTTTGAAGAGTCCAAACACTATTTTAATAATAATGAAAAAATTGTAATAACTGGAAATCCTGTAAGAAAAGATTTTATTCATATTCACAAAAGTAAGTGTCGTAACTCTTTAGATATAAAAGAAGATCAATTTGTGGTTATGGCAGTTGGAGGAAGTAGAGGCGCAGAAAAAATTAATGATACCATGATAGAAGTGTTAAAAAACTTCAATGGAAATAAAAATATTACTATCATTCATGTAACAGGAAGTAGACATTATGAAAAGACCATTCATAAGCTAAAAGAGAATGGTTTAAAAATTGAAAATAATATTGTAATTAAAGAATATGTTTATGATATGTCAAAATTTATGGGCGTGAGTGATTTAATTATTAGTAGAGCAGGAGCTATTGCATTAGCAGAAATTGCAGCGATGGGGCTTCCTTCTATTTTGATACCATCTCCATATGTAACAAACAATCATCAAGAATATAATGCCAAAGCAATACAAAAAAATGGAGCGGCTATATTGCTTTCTGAAAAAACATTACAACCAAAAGAAATTATAAATTTAATAGATAATTTATCTCAGGATGATATAAAATTAAAAGAGATGGCTTATAAAAGTAAATTATTAGCAAAACCAAACGCAACAGATTTGATTTATGATAATATTTTACAATTAATAGAATCTTAAAGGATTTTTTGACTTTCTACGGGAACACCTTTGAGAATTATGCATAAAATGATTAATATATTATTGATTATTTATGTATAAAAGGAATGATTGCCTTAAAGGATATATCTCGGAGGTGAAGTTTGTGAGTAGTTTTTTGATAGAAGGGGGAAATCCACTAAAGGGGACAATAAGAATTGGAGGAGCTAAAAATGCAGTTCTTCCAATTTTAGCCGCTACTGTAATGAATGGAGGAGAAAGCACATTATTTGATTGTCCTAATTTAAGTGATGTTCATTCTATGATTGAAATTTTAAGGTCTATAGGGTGTAGAGTACATTTTAATCAATATACTTTAACAGTTGATTCAAGTACTTTATCTTCTTATGAAATCCCAGAACATTTAGTAAGAGAAATGAGGTCGTCCATATTTTTAATGGGACCTATGTTGGCTAGATGTGGCAAAATAAAAATTAGTTATCCAGGCGGTTGCGAAATAGGTCCTAGACCTATAGATCTTCACTTAAAGGCTTTAAGGGAATTAGGAGTAAAAATTACAGAAGCCCATGGTTTTTTAGAATGTGAAGTTATAAGCTTAGAAGGAAAAGAAATTCATCTAGATTATCCAAGTGTAGGTGCTACTGAAAACGCTATGCTCATTGCAGTTATGGCAAAAGGAATTACCAAAATACGAAATGCAGCAAAAGAACCAGAAATAATAGATTTACAGGATTATTTAAATAAAATGGGAGCCAAAGTAGTAGGCGCAGGTACTAGTGAAATTATTATTGAAGGAGTAAAGAAACTTCATAATGTAGAGCATCAAATTATTCCTGATAGAATTGTAGCAGGAACTATAGTTACAGCAGTAGCCATTACAGGAGGAGAAGCTGTCTTAGATAATGTAATAGCAGACCATTTAGGACCGATTATTTCAAAAGTAAAAGAAGCAGGATGCTTAGTTCTTCAAAAAGATAGAAGTTTAAAAATAAAAATGATACACAGACCCAAAGCAATAGAGATGACCAAAACATTACCTTATCCAGGTTTTCCAACGGATATGCAGGCCCAGTTTATGGCTTTTATGACGATTGCACATGGAACGAGTATTATTACAGAGACAGTTTTTGAAAATAGATATAAGCAGGTAGATGAGTTGATTAGAATGGGAGCAAATATAAAGATTGATGGTAGAGTAGCAGTGATTCAAGGAGTCAACAAGCTTACAGGTGCAAAAGTATATGCAAAGGATTTAAGAGGAGGAGCCGCTTTAGTGATGGCAGGTCTAGCTGCAGAAGGATTTACAACTGTTGAAAATATTAAACATATAGATAGAGGATATGAAAATTTAGATTATATGCTTAAGACTTTAGGAGCAAATATTCATAGAATTGACTAAGAGGTGGCTTTTTCGCCTCTTAAACAAGAAAAAAAGTAGGACAAACTTGTAGTAAGGGAGGGACAGATGAAAAAATTTATGTTAGAAAAAAAAGTTCATCAAAGTAATAAGAAGTTATTTTCTTTAATTTTATTATTAATGGGAATTGTTGCTTTTATTGTTATTTTTAAAACAGATGTATTTACAATCAAAGATGTAGAAGTGATAGGAAACAAACAAATTTCAGAAAATGCAATCATTTCAAAATCAGCTATTACCATAGGCAATCATATGTTAAAAGAAAAATTAGAAAATGTAAAGATAAATTTGTATAAAGATCCATATATTAAAACAGTTCAAATAGAGAGAAAGTTTCCAAATAAAATTTTGATTCATATTACAGAAAGAAAAGAAGAAGCTGTTATTCCATTTATGAACGAATATCTAATTATTGATGAAGATGGGATGGTTTTAAGATCATCATCACAAATGGAAAATTTAAAAGTAATAAAAGGGCTGACTTTTTCGAATTTTATGGCAGGATCTATATTAAAAGTAAAAGATAAGAATCAGTTTAAAGAATCTCTTGAAATTGTAAGAGGTTTGAATAGATATAATGTTACGATTCAGGAACTTGATATTAGCAATAAAAAGGATATTAAAATTAAGATTACAAATGATTTGATTTGTAAAATAGGAAAAGGAGATGATTTGGATTATAGATTACAAGCATTAAATGAAATATTAAAAGATTTAAACAAAAGACAAATTACAAGAGGGGTGGTGGATATTAGTCATGAAGGCTATCCAACCTATAGGCCTGTAGAATAGGAGGAAGTAGTATGAAAAAAGTAAAAGCACAATTGGCTATTGGAGGGATATGCATTATATTAGGACTGGTTATAACCCTTCAATTCAGAACTGTACAAAATAATATTTTAGGAGGAATAGCTTCAGGGCAAAAGGCTCAAGAATTAGCTGTAGAGTTAAAAAAAGCAAGAGAAGAAAAAGATGCTTTGATAGGAGAAGTAAATTCATTAGAAGCTAAATTAAAAGAAATTGAAGAAGCAGAATCTAAAGAAGATGTTTTGGTAAAAAGTATAAGTGCGGAGTTAGAGAAATACAAAATATTTTCAGGACTTAGACAAGTCAAAGGTCCAGGAGTAGTCATAGTAATAGACGATCCACCTGCGGATCCTGAGTTTCCATCAAATACAAGTGTTATTATGTATAATTTTGATCTTTTATTAAGCTTAATTAATAGGCTCAATGATGCAGGTGCAGAAGCTATATCTATAAATGGACAAAGGATCGTATCTAGAACAGAAATTAGTCTTGCAGGAAATAATGTAAATATTAATTCTGTACCTACAGCTCCTCCTTTTGAAATTAAAGCTATTGGAAATGCTGAGACATTAGAATCTGCACTAAATATCCGATTTGGAATTGTAGAGCAAATGAAAAGTGATAACTATAATCTTTTAGTATCTGTAAAAAAGAAAGATGAGATTGTAATTCCTAGATACAATGAAGTGATAAAATTTAGATATGCTAAGCCTGTTGAAGATATGGAACAATAATTGAGGTGAACTCATGAAGCATAATATGTGGAGAATCAATATTTTAATGTTTTGTATATTATTAGGGGTAATTATTGCAATGCAGCTTAAAAATGTTCAAGGGCATTATCAATATGTTCCTTTAAAAGTGATTCATGATTATAAGTTATCTATTGAGAGCCAAAATAAAGAAGTAGAAAAATTAAAAGAAATGCTAAAAGATCGAAAAAAAATCATTTATGAATATGAAAGAACTAAAGAAGAAGGTGGTAAATTTAAAGAAACAATGACAAAAGAATTAGAAGAACAAAAACTTATTGGAGGTTTTACAGCTGTAGAAGGACCAGGTATTGTTTTAACTTTAGATGATAGCACTAGAGAATTGTATGAAGGAGAAGAGGCTGTAGATTTATTGGTACATGATATATATGTTTTAAATATTGTCAATGAATTAAAGGTTGCAGGTGCAGAGGCTATATCTATAAATGGACAAAGATTACTTTCTATGAGTGAAATGATTTGTGCAGGACATACGATAAGAATTAACAATCAAGTATTTGCCCAACCTTTTATCATAAAAGCTATTGGAGATCCTAAAAAGTTAGAAGCAGCTATGTTAGCACCAGAAAGTACGGCTCAATATATAAAAGAAATTTATGGTTTGTATGTAGAAGTGAATACAGGTATTAATATAAAAATACCTAAATTTTTTGAAGAAATAACTTTTAAATATTTAAAAGTTCTAGAAGAAGGTGAGTAAATTGATCATTGCAATTATAGGTTTGATTATAGGAATATCTGTAGGATGGTATCTTCCAGTTACGTATCCTACATCCTATTCTCTATATATGTCTGTAGCAATACTAGCTGCACTAGATTCAGTATTTGGAGGAATTAGAGCATATATGGAAGAAAAATTTAATACGACTATATTTGTATCAGGTTTTTTTGGAAATGCTATTTTAGCTGGATGTTTGGCATATACTGGAGATCGATTAGGGGTTCCATTGTATTACGCAGCTATATTTACATTTGGAGGAAGATTATTCCAAAATTTTGCAGTTATCAGAAGATTATTTATTGAAAAAATAGGACAAAAATAAACTTTTTATTTTAAAAAAAAAAGGATATTTTACAATTACGTTGAATTTAATTATATGGATGAGATGTTATGACTTTATGAAGTTTGGAAGTAAGAGGATGGATAGAAGTAGCATAGAATCCTTAATACATAAAAGTAAAGAAAACGTAATTTAGTTAGGCTAGTTGAATATTTTCATAGCTGTATGAAGGAGGTAAACTTATGTTAGAATTCGACGTAGATATGGAACAATTTGCACAAATTAAGGTAATAGGTGTTGGAGGCGGTGGAAATAACGCAGTCAATCGAATGATAGAATCTCAGCTTAAAGGGGTGCAATTTGTTGCTATTAATACGGATAAGCAAGCTTTATTTACATCCAAAGCTGAGTATAAAATACAAATAGGAGACAAACTCACAAAAGGACTAGGGGCTGGTGCAAACCCTGAAATAGGAAGAAAAGCTGCTGAAGAAAGTAGAGAAGACATTTGTCAAGCATTACAAGGAGCAGATATGGTATTTGTTACTGCTGGAATGGGTGGAGGAACTGGAACAGGAGCAGCACCTATAGTAGCACAAATTGCAAAGGAAATGGGGATTTTGACAGTAGGCGTGGTAACAAAACCATTTACATTTGAAGGAAAAAGAAGACTTCAACATGCTGAACTTGGGATTGAACAATTAAAAGACAAAGTTGATACTTTGGTAACGATTCCAAATGATAGACTTTTGCAGGTAGCAGAAAAGAAAACTTCTATTATGGATGCGTTTAAGATTGCGGATGATGTCTTAAAACAAGGTGTACAAGGTATATCTGATTTGATTGCTGTTCCTGGACTTGTAAACTTAGACTTTGCTGATGTAAAGACGATTATGTTTGAACAAGGGCTTGCTCATATGGGAGTAGGAAAAGTAAGTGGAGATAATAGAGCAGCAGAAGCAGCAAAACAAGCAATACAAAGTCCACTTCTTGAAACTTCTATTGAAGGAGCAAAAGGAGTACTTCTAAATATTACCGGAGGACAAAATTTAGGATTGTTTGAAGTTAATGAAGCAGCTGAATTAGTAGCACAAGCAGCAGATCCAGAAGCAAATATTATTTTTGGTGCTGTCATTGATGAAAATTTAAAAGACGAATTGATTATTACAGTTATTGCTACAGGATTTGAGAGCAAAAAAACAATTAGTAAAAAAGTTATAGAAAAGCAAGATGATCCACTTAAGCAAAATGAACAAGTCGTGGAAAAAGAGACAGAGGAAAATCCAATTTCAGATGATTTAGATATTCCAACCTTCTTAAGAAGAAGAAGATAAAGATCGTTTAGTTTACTAAACGATCTTTTTTCAATATAAATTAGTTCTTTTTCGACTTCAGAGAATGACAAAGTTTGAATCAAAAATTATATATAATAGTCATAAGGAAAAGGACAATTGAATATTTGTGTAACAAGTAGATTATCTCCTTATTGGAGGCGTGTATATGTTTGAAGTTTATGGAGAATATTTATTTATTGAAAATTTATTAATGAATTGGATGATTCTTCACTTGACAGGATACTTTAGTAAATATAATACAAAAAAAATCAAACTTTGGATTGGAGCTTCTGTGGGTGCATGCTATGCTTTTGTAATTTTTTTTCCATCATTAAGTTTTTTATATTCTTTTTTGATGAAATTTATTATTTCTATATTTATTATTATTGTTACATTTACACCCTATAAATTTAAAGATTTTGCAAAGCTTTTGGGTATTTTTTATTTGATTTCTTTTATGTTTGGAGGAGCAGCATTTGCGTTGTTTTATCTTACAGATTTTCATGGAATGGTTAGCAATGGTATTTTTTATATGGGAAATTTCACAATGAAGCTTTTAATCTATTCTGGAATTATTGCATACATATTGATAAAGTTTTGCTTAGAATATATTCAAGTAAGAATCTCAAGGGATGAACTATATATTCCTATTTATATTGAAGTAGAAAATCATAGTAGCAAATTAAACGCATTATTAGATACAGGAAATTCTTTATTTGATCCATTATCTAAATGTCCTGTGATTATTGTAGAATATACAGCCATTAAAGATTTATTTCCTATAGATATACAAGATGTGTTTTCTAAGGGAGAGAGTGGAAATTTAAATTTGATCCCTCAGATGATGGAAAGCTCTAAATGGAGTCATCGATTTAGAATAATTCCATTTAAGTCTTTAGGACAAGAAAATGGAATGCTGATGGGATTTAAACCTGATCAAGTTAAAATGCAAGATGAAAAAAATTTAAAATGTATCAAAAATATTATTATAGGTGTATATACAAAGAAGCTGTCTCAGGATGGAGAGTATGAGGCCTTATTACATCCAGATTTATTAAAGTAAGCCGATGGATTTAAAAGGGAGGAGTTACAGTGATTAGTGTTATCCAAAAAATAAAACAATTCTTCAGAGAATTTATTGCAAAAATACTTAAAAAATTAAAATGGATAGATGAAGAAAGTATATTTTATATAGGAGGCAGTGAAGCATTGCCTCCTCCATTAACTCCTGATGAAGAATTAAATTTAATGGATGGATTAGAGCAAGATAATGGTGAGATAAGAAGTATATTAATAGAAAGAAATTTAAGATTGGTAGTATATATTGCAAGGAAATTTGAAAATACTGGAATAGGAGTGGAAGACCTTATTTCCATAGGGACTATAGGTCTCATTAAAGCTGTAAATACTTTTGATCCTAAGAAAAAAATTAAATTAGCTACTTATGCATCAAGATGTATTGAAAATGAAATTTTAATGTATTTAAGAAGAAATAATAAAGCAAAATCAGAAATATCATTTGATGAACCACTGAATATTGATTGGGATGGAAATGAATTATTGCTTTCAGATATATTAGGAACGGAAAATGATTTGATTTATAAGTTTTTAGAAGAAGAGGTAGATAAAGAATTATTAGGAATTGCATTAAAGAAGTTGTCTAAAAGAGAAAAGAAAATTATGGAACTTAGATTTGGTTTAAATAATGGAGAAGAAAAAACGCAAAAAGAAGTTGCAGACTTATTAGGAATTTCCCAATCATACATATCAAGGTTAGAAAAGCGGATTATTACAAGGTTAAGAAAAGAAATTAAGAGATTAACATAAAGAAGTCAGAAGACTTCTTTTTTTGTCATAAAACGGCAAGTATAAAGAAAAAGCAATGAGGCAATAATTTCTATTGTAAGGGGGCAATAATCCATAGAAATGGAGGCATTGTCATGCATATTAATAAAGTAGAAATTTGTGGAGTAAATACAGCAAAATTACCAGTTTTAACAAATGCACAAATGAAAAAACTATTTGAAAGAATTTATCAAGGAGACTTAACAGCGAGAGAGGAGTTCATAAGAGGAAATTTAAGATTGGTTTTAAGTGTGATTCAAAGATTTAACAATAGAGGAGAGCATGTTGATGATTTGTTTCAAGTAGGATGCATTGGTTTGATTAAAGCCATAGATAACTTTGATTTAAGTCATAATGTAAAGTTTTCTACATATGCTGTGCCTATGATCATAGGAGAAATCAGAAGATATTTAAGAGATAATAATTCTATACGTGTAAGTAGATCTTTAAGAGATACAGCCTATAAAGCACTTCAAGTAAGAGATCAATTAATCAGTAAAAATTCAAAAGAACCTACTGTATCAGATATAGCAAAGGAATTAGATATTCCAAGAGAAGAAGTTGTCTTTGCACTAGATGCCATACAAGACCCTATATCTTTGTTTGAACCAATTTATCATGATAGTGGAGATGCTATATTTGTAATGGATCAAGTAAGTGATGAAAAAAGTGAAGATGAAACATGGCTAGAGAGCATTGCGCTAAAAGATGCCTTAAGAAAATTAACAGGAAGAGAAAAACATATACTAACCTTAAGATTTTTTGAAGGAAGAACTCAAATGGAGGTGGCAGATGAAATAGGGATATCTCAAGCTCAAGTATCTAGACTTGAAAAAACAGCTCTAAAACATATGCGTAAATACGTCTAAAAACAAAAGCATTTTTATGCTTTTGTTTTTTAGTGGTCATATATTTTAAGGCAAGCTTATATAATGATATAAAGGAAATATGAATAAAAGTGGGTGAGAAAATGATTAGTACTTATGATTTAAGAGAAAAAGAAATTATAAACATAACAGATGGAAGAAGATTAGGATATGTATCAGATATAGAAGTAAACTTAGAAAAAGGAAGAATAGAGGCTCTTGTATTACCAGGGCCAGGAAAAATACTAAATTTTTTTGGTAAAGAAAATGATTATTTGATTACATGGAGTGAAATAAAAAAAATTGGAGTAGATGTTATATTGGTTGCATTAAAAGATGAAATCATCATAAAAGAGGAGGAAGATGGAAAAAATGAGTAGACATCCCCTAGTGGGCATATTATAATTGGGATAACAGTAGATAATCAAGTTTCCAGTTGTATAGGGGGGATACAGATGAATTGTCCATTTTGTGAATATTTTGATACAAAAGTAGTTGATTCAAGACCTACAGAGGAAGGACAAGCAATTCGTAGAAGAAGAGAATGTGGAAAGTGTAAAAAGAGATTTACAACTTATGAAAAAATAGAAGAGATTCCACTAATTATTATAAAAAAAGATGGAAATCGAGAAGCGTATAATAGAAATAAAATATTAAATGGAATCATAAGAGCTTGTGAAAAAAGACCTGTTCCAATGAAAGATATTGAAATTATGGCAGATGATATAGAAAAAAACTTGCATAATACAATGGATAAGGAGATAAGGAGTACATATATAGGAGAGCAGGTTATGAATCATCTGAAGGATTTAGATGAGGTAGCTTATGTAAGATTTGCTTCTGTATATAGACAATTCAAAGATATTAATACATTTATGGAAGAATTAAGAAAAATGCTGAATGAAAAATAAAGCAGATAGCAAGTTGAAATTTAACTTGCTATTATTTTGTATAGAATAAAGAAGGAGGAAGGATATGTATAATTTTATAGAAAATAAAAATACAGATGGAGTAGTTTTTTTTACCATTCCTAGTTTTGAAAAAACGAAGCTTGTCAAACATGGATTTAGTAGCAAAATAGGAGGAGTTAGCAAAGGAAGCTATGAAAGCTTAAATTTAGGATTTAAAACAAATGATTTAAAAGAAAATGTAGAAAACAATTATAAAAAAATAACTAAGGCTTTAGATCTTTCTATACAAAATTTAGTTTTTTCAGATCAAGTTCATAAAGATCATATCAAAATTGTTACAAAAAAAGATTGTGGAAAGGGAATCATAAAAGAGAGTGATATAAAAGAGATCGATGCACTCATTACCAATGAAAAAAATGTAGCTTTGACAACTGTTTTTGCCGATTGTGTACCTATTTTTCTATTAGATCCTGTAAAGAAAGTTATTGCTTTAGCTCATGCAGGTTGGAGAGGCACTGCTCTTAAAATTGCTAAAAAAACTGTTGAAAAAATGATACAAGTCTATCAAACAAATCCAAAGGACTGTTTAGCAGCCATAGGACCATCTATTGGACGGTGCTGTTATGAAGTAGATGAAGGGGTCATAAAAGAATTTAACAAAGAGTTTACAAATGTTGATGAATTTGTATTTTCTAAGGGTAATGGGAAATATATGTTAGATTTATGGAAAGCAAATCAAAGCACTTTAAAGGAGATAGGACTTTTGGAAAGAAATATAACTATAAGTAATATATGCAGCATGTGTAATAGTGAAATATTTTTCTCTTATCGAAAAGATGAAGGGATAACTGGAAGAATGGCTGCTATCATAGAATTAGAATGATGACGAAAAGGAGAGGTAAAATGCATAAAAGAAAAGTTTTGGTAGTAGATGACGAACAGCATATCATAGAGCTTATTCAATTCAATTTAGAACAAAATGGATTTTATGTAATTACTAGTGAAAATGGAGAAGATGCCATAAAAATTGCACAAAAGGAAATTCCAGATTTGATTTTATTAGATTTAATGCTTCCCGGAATAGATGGTTTTGAAGCTTGCAAACAAATTAGAAATCATGAACAAACTAGTAAAATTCCTATTATTATGCTTACAGCAAAAGGAGAAGAAACAGACAAAGTTTTAGGTCTAGAATTAGGTGCAGATGATTATCTTACAAAACCTTTTAGTGTTCGTGAATTAATTGCCAGAATGAAAGCTGTTTTAAGAAGATTTGAAGAGCCTTCAAAAGAAACTCTTCAAGTTATTAAATTCCATGATCTTTTAATGGATACACAAAAACATGAGGTCATCAAAAATGGAAAACAAGTAGAGTTAACTTTAAAAGAATTTGAACTATTAAAAATATTAGCCCAAAATAGAGGAAAGGTTTTATCAAGAAATTATTTATTAGATGAGGTATGGGGATATGATTATTTTGGGGAAACTAGGACAGTAGATGTTCATATTAGACATTTAAGAAAAAAAATAGAAGATAATGATAAATATCCTATTTATATAGAAACTATAAGAGGAATAGGATATAAAATGAAATAGGTGAAAAAATGCAGAAAAAAATTTTTGCAACTTATATGGTATTAATCTTTTTAGGAATTATTTTAACAGGAGCATTGAGTTTAAATTTTATTAAAACAGGTTATATAGATCATATCGAAAACAAACTAATAACAAATGCAAATTTAATTAATTGTTTTATAGAAGAAAAAATTGAAAATAAAAAATTGAATTCGATAGAATTTTATGATTTTGCATACAAATATTCAAAAGAAATCAATGCAAGAGTGACTTTCATTGATCAAAATGGAAATGTTATAGCCGATTCAAAAGTAAACCCAAAAGATATAGATCATATAGAAAATCACTTATATAGACCAGAGGTCAAAAGTGCACTGAAGGGAAAGATAGGAAAAAGTGAAAGAAAAAGCATTACTACAAATATAGATTATTTATATATTGCAATTCCTATTATGGTCAAAAATGATATATATGGAGTGACAAGACTTGCACTTCCCCTTATAGAAATAAGTGAGTTAAACAGTAAATTATTACAAAGTACATTCATTGCTGCCTTTTGTGGCTTTTTAGTAACCATTATATTAGGATATAGATTTGTAAATAAAGTTACGAAACCTATTGAAGAAATTACAAAGAGTGCAAAAAAAATAGCAAATGGACATTTTGAACATAAGGTTTATATAAAAAGCAATGATGAAATAGGAATTTTAGCAGATACATTTAATATTATGGTACAAAAGATCAATCATACGATATCAGAGATCAGAGATAAAAATACAAAACTTCAATCTACATTAGGAAGCATGAATGAGGGATTGTTTGCAATTGATAAAAATTATAATATTATACTTATGAATTCTGTTGCAATGAAGCTTTTTCATATTGAAGATGAGAATGTTTATGGTAAGCATATATTAGAAGTTATTAGAAACAATAAGCTTCATGACATATTAAAAAATATTTTAGACAATAATTTGATTGGAACCAAGGAAATTAGCATAGAATATCCAGATCCTAAGATCTTGAAAATTTATACTAATTTTATTCGATTAGATATGGATCCTACAAGAATTATTGGAGTAATGGCGCTGATTCAAGATGTAACAGATATGAGAAGACTTGAAAATATGCGTTCTGAATTTGTTGCAAATGTATCTCATGAATTAAAAACACCGCTTACTTCTATTAGTGGATTTATAGAAACTCTAAAAGAAGGTGCTATGGATAATGAGAAGGTACGAAATCGTTTTTTAGATATTATTGACATTGAGACAGAGAGACTTAAAAGATTGATTGATGATTTGCTCACTCTATCTTCTATTGAGAATCACAAGATTTCAGTCAAAAGAGATCCTATTTGTATCCATGAAATGTTTCAAGAAACTTATGTAATGATGAAAGGATTAGCGGATCAAAAAGAAATTGATTACACTACAGAAATAAAGCTAGATTTACCTATCATTTATGGAGATCCTGATTGGTTTAAACAAATGATTTTAAATTTAATAGAAAATGCAATTAAATATACAAGTCAAAAAGGGAGTGTCAAAGTTTTTGCATACGAAAAATACGATAATATTTTTATGGTAATAAAGGATACTGGGATTGGAATACCTAAAGAACATATTCCAAGATTATTTGAAAGGTTTTATAGAGTAGACAAAGCAAGATCCAGAAAGGTAGGAGGAACTGGATTAGGACTTGCAATTGTAAAACATATTGTTCTATCTTTTGATGGTGAAATAAAAGTCAATAGTAAATTAGGAAAAGGTTCAGAGTTTACTGTAAGAATTCCTATTGGAGAGAAAACAAATTAGTTTTCTTTTTTTTTACAATTATTTAACAATTTCTTTATTTTCCCTTAACAATAGAAGAATATACTGAGTATGTAAAGTTTGAAAGACAAGTGGAATACAAACTTTAAATTTTATAAAAATGGGGGAAAGTAAAATGAAAAAAATATTATTTTTTATAATGGTACTTATTTTAGGGATGGGAATATTGTCTGCATGTGGACAAAAGGAGGAACCAAAAGATAAAGAATCACAATCAAAGATATCAGGTAAAATTGTTATAGCAGGATCTACATCTATACAACCATTATCAGAAGAGTTAGCAAATGTATTTAAGGAACAATATCCAGAAATATCTATTGAAATACAAGGTGGAGGATCAAGTGTAGGAGTTAAATCTGCAAATGATTCTATTGCAGATATTGGAGCTAGCTCAAGAGAATTAAAAGAAGATGAAAAACAGTTAGGATTAAAGGTTTATACAATAGCTAAAGATGGTATTGCTGTTATAGTAAATCCATCTAATGAAGTACAAGATGTGACATTAGAACAAATCAAAAAAATCTTTACAGGAGAAATTAACAACTGGAAAGAAATTGGTGGAAAAGATCAAAAAATTACAGTTGTAAGTAGAGAAGAAGGGTCAGGAACAAGAGGAGCATTTGTTGAAATTACAGGAGTAGAGGCAAAGGATGAAAAAGGAGGAAAAATAGATAAAACTACTAAGGAAGCACTAGTACAACCATCTACAGGAGCAGTCAAACAAACTGTTGTAAATACACCAAATGCTATTGGATATATTTCTATGGGAGCAAAAGATGAAACAGTAAAATCTTTAAAAGTTGAAGGGATAGACGCTACAGAGGAAAACGCAAAGATAGGATCTTATAAGATATCTAGACCGTTTCATTATTTAACAAAAGAAAAAGAATCAAAAATAATAAAATTATTCATAGATTTTGTAATGAATGACGGACAGGATATTGTAAAAGAAGAATTTATATCAATTAAATAATGATAAACTAAAAATACAAAAGATGGAGGAATCCATCTTTTGTGTTTAATCCATAGATAAAGTCATAAAAACATCACCGATTTTCAAATCCATCTTTTATATTTTATTGTGAATTAACATGAAATTAACAAAAAGTTAATGGTTTCATAAAGAAGTAAATAGAAATTCTATATAAAATGAAAATAAGAGATTTGATAGTGGGAGGAAAGAAAATGAAAAAATATGAAAAATGGATAGAAATCTTTTTGTTTATTTGTGCTACTGTAGCAACTTTGTCAGTTTTTTTAATTACTTTTTTTATTTTTAAAGAAGGAGTTCCTATTTTAAAAAGTTATGGAGTATTCTCCTTTATATTTGGAACAAATTGGAGTCCAACAAATGGAGAGTATGGAGCATTTCCTATGATTATAGGGTCTATAGGTGTTACACTAGGAGCATTGATGATTGGAATTCCAGCAGGAATTACTTGTGCAGTATTTTTAGCAGAAATTGCACCAAAATCTATGGTAAAGATTTTTAGACCAGCTATTGAATTATTAGCAGGTATTCCATCTGTTGTATATGGATTGTTTGGACTTTCTATAGTAGTACCTTTTATCAGAATATATATCTTGCCTATCATACAAAAGTTTCATCCTAATGCATACACATCTGGATATAGTATTTTAGCAGGTGCTATGATATTAGCTATTATGATTTTACCAACTATTGTAAGTATTTCAGAAAATGCAATAAGATCAGTACCTAGTGAATATAAAGAAGGTTCTCTAGCTTTAGGGGCAACCCATGTTAAAACCATTACAAGAGTTGTTCTTCCAGCAGCTAAATCAGGAATTATAGCATCTGTAGTTTTAGGAATGGGCAGAGCTGTTGGAGAGACTATGGCAGTTATATTAATTACTGGAAATATGCCAAAAGTTCCAGGAGGAATACTAGATTCAGTATCTACATTGACAGGAACTATTGCTATGGAAATGGGATATGCAACACCTACTCATCAAAAGGCTTTGTTTGCTACAGGAATTATTTTGTTTGTATTTATTATGTTTTTAAATATGACAGCAACTTTTACCATGAAGAGGATGGGGGAGAAATAAAATATGGTAGAAAATACAAAAATTTATACATCGAATATATTGTTTAAAAAACAGAAAGTAAACATGAAAGAAAAAATTGCATTCATATTGATTTATGCAGTAGCTTTTCTTACAATTGTAGCTTTATTATCTATTATTGGTTATGTCCTTATAAATGGAGTAAAATATTTAAATGTTGAATTTTTTATTCAAGAACCAAAGAGTATGGGAAGAGAGGGAGGAATTTTTTCGATTATTATAGGAAGTATTTATTTAACATTCGTCTCTATTGGAATTGCAACACCTATAGGCGTTTGTGCAGCGATTTATCTTACAGAATATGCAAAAGAAAATAAGCTTGTGAAATTAATTAGATTTGGAACGGAAATATTAGCAGGAATTCCATCTATTATATTTGGATTATTTGGATTTGTATTCTTTGTTATTTTATTAGGATTTAGATGGTCTATTTTATCAGGAGGATTGACTTTAGCTATGATGATTTTACCAACTATTATTAGAAGTACAGAAGAAGCAATTAAAATGGTTCCTACGTCTTTTAGAGAGGGGAGCTTAGCGCTAGGGGCTACAAAATGGCAGACTATAATAAAAATAGTTATTCCGAGTAGTATATCAGGAATTGTAACAGGAATTATTTTAGGAATTGGAAGAGCTATAGGAGAAACAGCAGCAGTAATACTTACAGCAGGAAGTTCATTAGGAGTTCCTTCTTCTATACTAGATCCTACAAGAACTATGTCTGTGCATGTATATTTATTAGCATCAGAAGGATTATCTAAAGAAAAAACTTTTGCTACAGCTTCTGTACTCATCATATTAGTATTATGTATTAATTTTTTATCCAACGTAGTTGGAAATCAGTTTATGAAAAATACAAAAGTTTCATAGAAGGGAGATTCATTATGAGTAATACAAAAATACGTGTGAAAGATCTACAACTTTATTATGGAGAATTTCATGCACTTATGGATATTAATATAGATATTATTGAAAATAAAGTTACAGCATTAATAGGACCTTCAGGTTGTGGAAAATCAACTTTTTTAAGAACGTTAAATAGGATGAATGATTTGATAGATCATGTAAAAATTAAAGGAAATATTTTAATAGATGGAATAGATATTTATGATATTGCATGTGATTTAACTCATTTAAGAAAAAGAGTAGGAATGGTTTTTCAAAAGCCTAATCCTTTTTCAAAAACAATTTATGAAAATATTTCATATGGACCTAGAATTCATGGAATTAAGGAAAAATCAAAATTAGATGAAATCGTAGAAAAAAGTTTAAAGAAAGCGGCTCTTTGGGATGAAGTAAAGAATAGATTAAATAAACCTGCTTTAGGATTATCAGGAGGACAGCAACAAAGACTTTGTATTGCAAGATGTTTAGCTGTAGAACCTGATGTTATTTTAATGGATGAACCTACTTCTGCATTAGATCCTATTTCTACTTTAAAGGTTGAAAATCTATTAGAAGAATTAAAAAGAGAGTATACCATAGTAATTGTTACTCATAATATGCAGCAGGCAGGAAGAGTATCAGATTATACATCCTTTTTCTTAAATGGAGAAATTATAGAGAAAGATCTTACAAAAAATATATTTTCAAAGCCAAGAGATAAAAGAACACAAGATTATATTACTGGAAGATTTGGTTAAAAAGGAGGATGTATAGATGAAAAGATTACAATTATCTAAAGAACTTACAAAACTTCATAATGATTTACTAAAATTAGGAAGTATGGTAGAAGAATCTATTTTATATAGTATTAAATCATTGAAAAATCAAGATTGTGCTCTTGCTCAACATGTAATTGATTTTGATAAAAATATTAATAATTTAGAAGAAGAGATAGAAGACAAATGTATAAAATTAATTGCAACTCAACAACCTATGGCAATTGATTTAAGAGAGATTTGTTCTATATTAAGACTCATTGCAGATTTAGAAAGGATGGCAGATCATGCTAGAGACATTGCCAAAATTACTATTAAATTATCAAGCGAAAAATATATCAAGCCCCTTATTGATATTCCTAGAATGGCAGATTTAGCTACTCATATGGTAAAAAAAGCATTAGATGCTTTTGTAAAAAAAGATATTGAGTTGGCTAGATACACTTGGACTTTAGATGAAACCGTAGATGCAATTTATAAGCAAGTGTATAGAGAACTATTAACTTATATGATAGAAGATTCTAAAAAAATTACTCAATCTACCTACTTTTTATTTATTTGTTCTCATATAGAAAGAATTGCAGACTATGCAAAAAATGTATGTGAAAAGGTAGTGTATATTCAAATAGGGAATTATAATATGAAAGATTTAGATAAGTAAAAGAATAATATTATAATTATTTTTGAAAAAATTCGATTTGTCGAAATATTCTTGTAGGAATTTTAAACTTTTTACCGAACTTAGTAAATAAAGGGGGTAAAAAAGATGGATGATAAAACTATACTTATTATAAAAAAAATACTAAAGAAACTTGAAAAGATAGATCGAGACTATAAAAGTAGTCAGAAAAATAAAAAGTGTGTATAATATATTCAAAAATATGAGACAGTCCTATTAACAGGACTGTGTTTTTTTATTCCAATAGGAATATGTGAATCTTTTCATAAAACCTTTAAAATAACAAATAATAAAGTTATAAGATAAAGAAATAGGAGGTATTTTATGGAAAAATTTAGCATGCAAATTATTTTAGCTTTATTTATGGGACTTTTGGCTAGAATATATATGATTAGAATTGATCAAAGACAATATCCAAGTTATCCACAAGGATTGATTTCTCATTTAACACTAGGGGTTATTGCATCATCTTTAGGAGCAGTAGCATTGCCAGCTTTAATTCAAAAAGAATATGGTGCTGTTACTTTTTTAGCATTAGCAGCTCAGCAATTTAGAGATGTTAGAAATATGGAAAGACAAAGTCTGGATAATATTGAAGGTACAGAGTTAGTACCTAGAGGTACTGCATATATTGAAGAAATTGCAAAAGCATTTGAAGCAAGAAATTATATGGTTATTATTACATCTCTTACAACCAGTATATTTTTTTATTTAGGTAAAAAAATAAATTTACATCTTTATGGACAAATTGTTTTAGGAGCTTTGACAGGGATGATTATGGCAGCCGTATTAAAAAAAGTTCTAAAGAGACAACTGATCATGGAGATTGCAGAAGTAAAACCTGCAAAAATCCATTTTAAAGGGCCACTACTTATGGTAAATGATGTAGTAATCATGAATATAGGATTAAAAGCTTCTAGAAAAATATATGAGGAGGTAGGAATAGCAGTAGAAATTATTCCCCATGATGCTAATGGAAGAGAAACTTTAGCAAGTATAGGACAAAGACAAGCTATTGCTCATAATACAGCTGTTCAATTAGGAATAAGAAAAGATGTAGATGAGCCAGATTTTACACCCATGCTTAGAAGAAATCCTAATAATGGACATATTGTATTTTCGCTTATTCCTATGGAACCTAACATAGATCTTTTAGTAGAAGCTGTTAAAAGAACACCAGTTTTAGAAACAGCAAAAAGAAAGCCTTTAGAATCTAAAAAAGGAAAATCAGAGAATAATCAATTGAAAGGGGAATTATAATGGACTTTGGGATTAAGGAAAATATTGTTGCCATTGTAACAACAGATAAAAATATGATTTCTACTACAACGGTACCTGTTTTTTATGCCAATTCAGAAGAACAAAAGGAAAAAACTGCTCTTTTGGTTTCAAAAATTACGATGGGTATGGTTCATGATTTGGAAAATGGGTCTTATGTAATTGTGAAGCATTAAAGTTTCTTGACGTACAATAAACTACCGTGATATGATTACTAATTGTGGTGAATGTTAGAAAAAATTGTGATATAATATTAGTATCAGGTATTAAAACTAGATTTTAAGTGGGTGTATATAATGCATAAAAACATCATTTCAAAAGTATATGATAACAGTAGAGCAAAGAAGCTAGGAATTGAAGAAGGAGATCAACTTTTAAAAGTAAATGGAGAAGAGATTGAGGATATCATTGAATATATGTTTTTAATGGCAGATGAATATATAGAGATAGAAATCAAAAAAAAAGATAATTCTATTCGAAAGTATTCTCTCTATAAAGATTTTGATGAAGATTTAGGAATAGAATTTGAAAATCCTATTATCGATCAAGCAAAGAGTTGTCAAAATAAATGTGTATTTTGTTTTATTGATCAATTACCACCAAATATGAGAGATACTCTTTATTTTAAAGATGATGATTCAAGGCTTTCATTTCTTCAAGGAAATTTTATTACTTTGACAAATATGTCAGATAAAGATATAGAGAAAATGATTAGATACAGGATTAGTCCTGTGAATGTTTCTGTTCATACTACAAATCCTTCTTTACGAGTTAAAATGCTTCATAATAAAAAAGCAGGAACTATATATGAAAGAATACAAAAATTAGCAGATGCAGGAATTAAAATGAATGGACAGATTGTTCTTTGTAGAGAGCTTAATGATGGGGACGAACTAGAAAAAACCATAAAAGATTTATCTCTTTTATATCCTTATATGGAAAGTGTTGCAGTTGTTCCAGTTGGAATTACCAAATTTAGAGAAGGTTTGTATCCACTTAAAATATATGATGAAAATTCAGCAAAACAAGTCATTAGACAAATAGAAAAGTTGCAAAAAATTTTATTAAAAGAGATAGGAACTCGTTTTGTATATCTTTCGGATGAATTTTATGTAGTGGCACAGGAAGAAGTTCCATCTTATGAAGAATATGAACAATTTTTACAGATAGAAAATGGTGTAGGGATGATGGCTCAATTTGAATATGAAATTATTCATTATCTTAAAGAAATAAATATAGACAAAATAATACATAAAAAAATCTCTATTGCTACAGGAAAATCTGCTAAAGAATTTATGAAAAAAATAGCACGACAAGTTGAGAAAAAATTTCCTTTCATAGAGATCAATGTATTTGAAATAAAAAACTTTTTCTTTGGAGAGACCATTACCGTCGCAGGGCTAATTACAGGTACAGATTTAATCAATCAATTAAAAGAAAAATCTTTAGGTGAGAAGTTGATTATACCTGCAAGTATGTTAAAAATGGGAGAAAAAGTTTTTCTAGATGATGTAAGGATAGAAGATGTAGAAAAAGAATTAAATATTAAAGTAGCAGTTGTTAATGTTGAAGGAAAAGATTTTGTAAATAAAGTGATTGAATAAATATAGGAGGTGTATTATGTCCAAACCAGTAGTAGCAGTTGTAGGAAGACCTAATGTAGGAAAATCTACTTTTTTTAATAAACTAGCAGGAAAAAGGATATCTATTGTAGAAGATCATCCTGGTGTTACAAGAGACAGAATTTATACAGATGTAGAATGGCTAAATCATTCTTTTACACTAATTGATACAGGGGGGATGGAGCCAGATACAAAAGATATTATTTTATCTCAAATGAAAAATCAAGCCAATATGGCGATAGAAACCGCAGATGTAATAGTATTTATGGTAGATGGAAGAACAGGCTTAGTAGCAGATGATGAAGCTATTGCTACTTTACTTAGAAAAACTGGAAAACCTGTTTTGGTAGTAGTAAATAAAGTAGATACTAGTAAATTACCAGATTCTTTTTATGAATTTTATCAATTAGGATTAGGAGATCCTGTATGTATTTCGTCAACTAATCAATTAGGTCTTGGGGATTTATTAGATGAAATTGTAGCTAGATTTCCACAAGAACATGAAGAAGAAGAAGATCAAGAAAGAATAACAGTAGCTGTTATTGGAAAACCCAATGTAGGAAAATCTTCTATTATCAATACAATTTTAGGAGAAGAAAGAGTCATTGTAAGTGATATCGCAGGGACAACAAGAGATGCTATTGATACTCCTTTTACCCATGGAGAAGATGAATATGTATTTATAGATACAGCAGGAATTCGAAGACAAAGTAGAGTAAATGAGAATATAGAAAAATATAGTGTTATTCGTTCTTTAAATGCCATTGATCGAGCTAATGTTTGTATGCTTATGATTGATGCTACTGAAGGCATTACAGAACAGGATAAAAAAATTGCAGGATATGCTCATGAGGCAGGAAAAGCAACTGTAATTGTAGTGAATAAGTGGGATCTTTTAGAAAAAGAGACAAATACGATGAATCAATTCACAAAAGATATTAGAAATGAACTTGCATTTATGTCTTATGCACCTATATTATTTGTTTCAGCAGTTACAAAACAACGGGTTGGACAAATTTTAGAGACTGTTAAATTTATTTCTAATCAACATGCTATGAGAGTGCAAACAGGTAGATTAAATGATGTAATAGGAGAAGCAATACTTTTAAATCAACCACCATCAGATAAAGGAAAAAGACTAAAAATATTTTATGCTACTCAAGCATCTGTAAGACCTCCTATGTTTGTTATTTTTGTAAATGATAAACAACTGACACATTTTTCATATTCTAGATATATTGAAAATAAAATTAGAGAAGCATTTGGATTTGAAGGAACACCAATAAGTATTTTATATAGAGAAAAGGGTGAAGAAATGTAATGTTTAAAATACTTGCTATGGTCATTAGTTACCTATTGGGAAACTTTTCAACTTCTGTTATTATATCTAAGGTATTGGCAAATATAGATATTAGAAATTATGGTAGTGGAAATGCAGGTGCTACAAATGTATATAGAACATTAGGAGCAAAGGCTGCTATTTTAACACTTTTAGGAGATGCTTTAAAAGGTGTGATTGCAGTAGCTATAGGAAGAGTTTTAGGTGGAGAAAATATTGCGTTGATTTGTGGTGTTTTAGTGATTATAGGTCATAACTGGCCAATATTGTTTGGATTTAAAGGTGGGAAAGGAATTGCTACAGCTATAGGAGTAGGACTGTGTGTACATTATTTAGCTGCAATTATTTGTATATTTATAGGAATTGTGATTTTAGTTAAAACAAAATATGTATCTTTAGCTTCTATTACAGCAATTAGTATATTTCCGTTTTTGTTGTTATTTGATAAAGGTATAAACTATTTTATTTTTGGTTTAGTAATTGCTGTGATGGCACTATATAGACACAGACAAAATATAGATAGACTGATGAAGGGGATTGAATCTAAAATAAGGTAACTTTTCATCATATAGGGGGCTTTGTTATGAATCATAATATTTGTGTACTTGGAGCAGGAAGTTGGGGAACAGCTTTGGCAATTTCTCTTTCTAAAAAGGGACACAATGTAAATTTATGGATGAGAAATAAAGAGCAATTTGAGCAAATGAGAAAAACAAGAGAAAATATAAAATATTTATCAGGGGTACTTTTACCAGAAAATATACATCTGTTTTCTAACATTCATGAAGCAGTAAAAGATACTCAAGTGGTTTTACTTAGTGTATCATCTCAAGCTGTTAGAAAAGTAATAGGGCAATGTAAAGAAATCATTTTAAGTGATCAAATTATTGTCAATGCGGCAAAAGGTCTTGAAAATAATACATTACTTAGAATTTCTCAAGTAGTAGAAGAAGAATTACCCCAAAATTCATTTGCTGTTTTATCAGGTCCTTCTCATGCAGAAGAGGTATGTAGAGATATGCCTACTACGTTAGTAGTTGCATCAAAGTCAAAAAAAGTTGCTGAGTACATACAAGATCTATTTATTTCTCCAAAGCTTAGAATATATACAAATCCAGATGTAATAGGAGTAGAACTTGGAGGAGCTCTTAAAAATGTTATTGCACTAGGGGCTGGAATATCAGATGGACTAGGCTTTGGAGACAATGCAAAAGCAGCTCTTATGACAAGAGGAATTACAGAGATTGCAAGACTTGGATCAGCTATGGGAGCAGATACGAATACTTTTGCAGGACTTACAGGCATTGGAGATTTAATTGTGACTTGTACAAGTATGCATAGTAGAAATAGAAGATGTGGAATTCAAATTGGAGAAGGAAAAAAACTAGAAGAAGCCATTGAATCTATAGGTATGGTTGTAGAAGGAGTTGTAACTACAAAGGTAGCTTATGAACTTTCTAAAAAATATCAAATAGAGATGCCTATTACTTCTGAAATTTATAATATTTTATATCACAATGAAGATGTAAAAGAAGCTGTAGTAAATCTTATGATGAGAAGTAGAACTCATGAAATTGAAGAAGTAGTTGAAAATGAAAAATTTAATTGGTAAAGATAGCTTTGAGCTATCTTTTTTTAATTTAGTAATAATGTTTATAAAGAGCTCATATATATATACTGTTAGTACATTAATAAATAAAAATATAAGTTTGTATTGGAGATAAAAATATAAATTTCTTCTATGTATTTCTAAAAAGTTTACTGATGATGTTTGTAAATGAAAATTTTTTATAAATATTTTTAATTAAAGGAGTGAGCGGAATGGAGAAGTTTGATATATATAATGACATTGCTGAAAGAACACAAGGAGATATTTATATAGGAGTTGTAGGTCCAGTTAGAACAGGAAAATCTACTTTCATTAAGAGATTTATGGAATTACTCGTATTACCTAATATTGAAAATGCGTATAGAAAAGAAAGAGCAAAGGATGAATTACCACAAAGTGGAGCAGGAAAAACAATCATGACTACAGAACCTAAATTTGTTCCGAATGAAGCCATTGAACTTACATTAAAAGACCATGCAAAATTTAAAGTAAGACTAGTAGACTGTGTAGGATATTTAGTAAATGGAGCTATTGGTCATGAAGAAAATGGAAAACCTAGAATGGTAACTACTCCTTGGTATGAAAAGGAGATTCCTTTTGAAGAAGCGGCAGAAATAGGAACAAGAAAAGTTATTAAGGAGCATTCTACTATAGGACTTGTAATTACGACAGATGGAAGTGTAACAGATCTAGAAAGAGGAAGCTACATAGAAGCAGAAGAAAGAGTAATAAAAGAGTTAAAAGAGATTGAGAAACCTTTTGTTTTGGTTTTAAATTCTATTAAACCTTATGAAGAAGAAACTATAGAATTAAAAGAAGAGTTAGAAAAAAAATATAATGTTCCAGTAGTCGTTGCAGATTGTGCAAAAATGGAGATAGAAGATATCAATCAAATATTAGAGAATGTATTATTTGAGTTTCCGATTAAGGAAATTAATATTCATCTTCCTGGATGGGTAGAAGGATTAGATACGACTCATTGGTTAAAAGATAAAATCATTTATTCAGTAAAAGAATGGAGTCAAGAAGTTAAAAAAATTAATCATATTAGAAGCTATGTAGCAAAATTTATGGATATGGAAGTTGTATCTGAAGTAAGTTTAAGTGATATTGCATTAGGAGAAGGAATTGCTCATGTTCAAATGAAAATGAAAGATGGACTCTTCTATAATATACTGCAAGAAATTACAGGATATAAAATAGAAGGAGATCATCAAATACTAGGACTTATTAAAGAATTTTCAAGAGCAAAAAAAGAATATGATCGAGTAGAAGAAGCATTAAACAATGTAAAAGAAACAGGGTATGGACTAGTAGCTCCAACTCTTGAAGAATTGGAATTACAAGAGCCAGAAATTTTTAAGCATGGAAATAGATTTGGTGTAAAATTAAGAGCAAATGCTCCGTCATTGCATCTTATTAGAACAGATATTAAAACAGAAGTTTCTCCTATTGTAGGGACAGAAAAAGAAAGTGAAGAATTACTGAAATATCTTTTAGATGAATTTCAATCAGATCCTAAGAAAATTTGGCAAACGAATATGTTTGGAAAGTCTCTTCATGACATGGTAAAAGAGCAAATGCAAAATAAATTGTTTACTATGCCAGAGGATACAAGAGTTAAAATGCAAAAAACACTACAAAAAATTATCAATGATGGTAGTGGCGGATTGATTTGTATTATTTTATAAAATAAATATTCAAACAAAAGAGTTAGTCAGAACCTAGCTCTTTTGTTTAAATCAAATTTGAAAACTCCTTGAAATTTATGGATGTATATTTTATAATAATATTGAAATACTTATTATCTGGGTGTGGCGCAGTTTGGTAGCGTGCTAGAATGGGGTTCTAGAGGCCGGGAGTTCAAGTCTCCCCACTCAGACCAATATGAAAGTAGGTACTTAAGTATCTACTTTTTTGTGTGATTGACACTCCCCATGTCTAAAGTCAGGGGATTCTAAAGTGATTAAAAGATAGTGGATTATGAATAATAGCCGATGTATTGTACAGATTTTGTAATGGTAGAATGCATCGGCTTTAGTGTTGACTAAAAAATAGTATACAAGTAAAATAGAGTCAGTGAAATCAATATATTAAAAATCAAGGAGAATAATTATGTGGAGTTATATAAAAAATACTCTGTGGGCTATGTTTATTATATTTTTTTTAGGATATATTTTTACGATATTAAAAGAAAAATATTATTTATGGAATCACTTTATCTTTATAGATAGTAAAGCAATCTCACAAGAGCATATTGATGAAGTAGAAACAAGATATTTTAAGATTGGAAAAATAAGAGTTATGGCAGGAGACGAAATGAAAATTTATTGTCATAATAAGAATGTAATCAAAGGAATTATAATAGGAGCAACATTAAAAGATAATCGTGTTTTAATTGTTACACCTAAAGATGAAATCGAATTTGTAAATGTAGATGATATTAAAGATATTAAGATTATTAGCAGATATGGAAAATTTTTTAATTTTTTCGAATAATTAATACATGAAAAAGAAAATTTTTCCATAGTAAAATAGGACTATAAAACTAATTTTGATAAATATAAATAATATGCAGGAAAATCTATAAAAGTGAAGAATTATTTAAATAAAAGAAAGCGTGTAGGTGAAGGAATTGAAAAAGAAGACTCAGAAAAAAAGAAAAAAGAACAAGTTAAGAACTTTTTTTCTTGGCATGATTATTTTATATTTAATGATTAAATTTTTACCTATGATGTGGTCTATGACAAAAGAAACAAGTATCGCTGAATATGGAACTATCCAGATTATAGATCAACTTTCCTGTTATATTATTAGAGATGAAAGACTTATAAAAAGTTCTGTAGAAGGAGATATAAAGTATTTTGCACAAGAAGGAGAAAAAGTTGAAAAAGGTTATAGAATTGCAGAAATTTATAAAGATACAGTAGATTATACAACAAGAAGAAAATTAGAAGTAGTCAATCAAAGAATTGATAATATTAAAAGTGATGAAAATAATTTATTTCAAAGTGATGTAACAAAAATTAATGAAGATGTTGAGGAAATTATTCAGTCTATACAAGAATCTAAACAAAAAAATGATTTGCTTAAAATTGAACAATTAAAAAAAGAATTAGATTTAAAATTAGAAAAAATGAAAATTATTTCAGGAGATAAAAGCTTTGCTGGGAAAAATTTAGAAACTTTAAAGGCAGAACAAGAACAACTAGAAGAAAAAATCAATGCTTCTGTTTTGAGAATGAAAAGTCCAATATCTGGAATTATAAGTTATAGTATAGATGGATATGAAGATGTATTAACTCCTCAAAATATGACTACCCTAGAATCAAATAAATTAAAAGATATAAAAAGCGAAGTAACAGATTTACAAACAGAAAAGGTTATTCAAAATCAACCATTATTTAAAGTTGTCAATAGTCATATATGGTATATGATCACTTATGTTGAAGAGAATCAGTTAGAAAATTATAAAGAAGGAAAAATGGTAACTTTCAAGTTTCCTAGTGGAGAAGTAAAGGGAAAAATATTTCGAGTTATAGAGAGTAAAAAAAAGAATATGATTGTATTTCAAATCGATCAATATAATGAAAAGTTTTTTAATACTAGAAAAATTGATTTAGAGGTTATTGCTGTCAATTATGAGGGGCTGAAGCTTTATAAGGATAGTTTAATACAAAAAGATGGAAAAAAAGGAGTTTATGTTTTAGATATCAATAGATATGCAAGATTTAAACCTGTCAAAGTACTTGGTTATGATGAGGATTATATAATTGTTCAAAACAATATTTTTTATGAGAAAGAAGGAGAAGAAATAAAAGCTGTAGCAACTATAAAATTATATGATGAAATAGTTAGAAATGCTTCCAAAATAAAGGAAGGTCAAATGATATATTAAATGGAGGGAATATATATGTCCATTGAGGGAAATATTATACATATTAGACAAGAAATTTATAAGGCTTGTGAAAAGTCTAAAAGGAATCCAGACGAAGTAACACTTATTGCAGTAACCAAAACAGTAGACAGTTCCAAAGTTAATGAAGCAATTGCACAAGGGATAGAAGATATAGGAGAGAATAAAGTTCAAGAAATTATTAACAAATGTGAAAAAGTATCTCCAGTTTCTTTTCATATGATTGGTCATTTACAAACCAATAAAGTAAAATATATTATAGATAAGGTAAAATTAATTCATTCATTAGATAGAATCAGCTTAGCAAAGGAAATTGATAAAAGAGCAAAACAACATAATAAAATTATGGATGTACTTATTCAAATCAATGTAGCAAAAGAAGATACCAAGTTTGGCATGTACCAAGAAGATGTATATGATTTTTTAGAAAAAATAAAGTGCTTTGAGAATATCAAGGTGAAAGGATTGATGACGATAGCTCCTTATGAGGAAGATCCTGAGGAGGTAAGAAAATATTTTAAAGAACTTAAAAAAATATTTGAAGAAATTAAGACAAAAGCTTTTTCTCATGTAGAAATGAAATATTTATCCATGGGAATGACAAATGATTTTCAAATTGCCATTGAAGAGGGTGCTAATATTATACGAGTAGGCACTGGAATTTTTGGAGAAAGAAATTACAATCAGTAGAGAGGAGATATAAAATGAGTAAAATAGTTGAGAAGGTAAAATATTTTATGGGGTTAGATGATTATGAAGAAGAGGAAGAAGAAGTGATGGAGACTACTATTGAAGAAGAAGACAATATAACACCTTTTCCTACTAAAAAAAATAGGATTGTCAATATACATACAACAACTCAAATGAAAGTGGTAGTTTATGAACCAACTGAATTTGAAGAATCTCAAAGTATTGTGGATAATCTTAAAAATAGAAAACCTGTTGTGATTAATCTAGAAAATTTAGATCAAGAATTAGCAAAAAAAATATTTGATTTTGTAAATGGAGCCGTTTATGCATTAGATGGAAATATTCAAAAGGTTTCAAAGGGTATTTTTATTTTAGCTCCTAGTAATGTAGATATATCAGGAAATATTAATGAAGAGATAAAAAACAAAGCTTTATTTCCATGGAATAAATAGACCTTAGGTGGTGAAAAAATGTGGATGCTTGTACAGTCTGTTGAATATTTTTTTAGAGTATTAAACTTTTTAATTTTAGCTAGAATTTTATTATCTTGGGTTCAGCCTCATGGAGGTGGAAATGTTACAAGGGTTGTTTATCAATTAACAGAGCCTATCTTAGCTCCTTTTAGAAAATTACTTCAAAACTTTAATTTAGGAATGGGAATGATAGATATATCACCTATTTTAGCCGTGTTTTTTTTAGACTTTATTAGAAAAATTATTCTTAGCTTAATTTATTAGAGAGTGTGATACTTTGATTGACAAAGAAAAGCTTATAAAGCATATTAAAAATGATGAAGAAAGAAAAATAGTAATGAAAGTGCTCAATAAGATGGAAAGTTCATTAAAAGGATATACTATAAAAGCTAGTGATTTTTATGATCCTTATCAAATATCTCTCTGTGAGTCTATTTTTCGTAATTTTGATGATATCAATTACAAAATATTTGGAGGATATGAAAAAGCAGAGAGAAAAATAATGATTTTTTATCCAGAATATATGGAATTACAAAAAGAGGATTGTCCGATTTGTGGAATTCGGATTTATGGAAAATTCAGTAAAGAAGATATTAGTCATAGAGATTTTTTAGGTGCTATTTTAAATTTAGGATTAAAGAGAGAAAAAATAGGAGATATCTTAATTGATGACGGACAAGCAAATGTAATTATATTTAAAGAGTTATATGATTATATTCAAATAAACTTGGAGAAAATATCCAAGTACAAAGTTAATGTAGAACTTATTCCTTTTTCTAATATGATCCAGGTACAAGAGGAAACTAAGATTATAAATACGACAGTAGCTTCTTTAAGAATCGATAGTATTTTAAGTGCAGGATTTAAAGAGTCTAGAAGTTCTATAGGAAGAAATATTCAATATGATAAGGTGAAGGTGAATTTCAAGCCGATCAATCAGTCTTCATACATGTTAAAAGAAGGGGATTTGATTTCTGTAAGAGGCAAAGGTAGGATTATATTAGATCAAATTGAAAATAAAACAAAAAAGGACAGATACAGAGTGATCATAAAAAGAATGATCTAGAGGAGAGGATAACATGATTACACCACTTGAAATTCAAAATAAAGAGTTTAAAAAATCATTAAGAGGCTATAAAGAAAGTGAAGTAGATGAATTTTTAGATCATATTATTATTGACTATGAAAATTTATATAAGGAAAATATTGAATTAAAAGATAAAATTGTTCTTTTAAATGATCAGATTAATAAATATGAAAATCTAGAAAAAACTCTTAATAATACACTAGTTTTTGCACAAAGTACAGCAGAAGAAGTTGCTCAAAATGCACAAAAAAAAGCAGAGCTTATTATAGAAGAAGCACAAAGTAAAGCTACTAGAATTGTTAAAAATGCAGAAGATGAAATAATAAAAATTCAAAGAGAATATGAACAAGGAAAAAAACAATTGCAAATTTTTAAAACTAGATTTAAAACTCTTTTAGAAGCACAGCTTGAAACCATTGATAGAGAATCAGAAAATCTTGTGGAAGAAACTGAATCTGTATAACTTAAAATTCTCGTCTATAGCGAGGATTTTTTCTTTGATATAATATCTTAAATAATAAAACCCTTGCAAATCAATGGATCTTAAGTATAATAAAGAAAGAATAGTGATAATTTGAAAAATATAGGGAGGGAAACATAATGAATACAATAGGAATTATAGGAGCAATGGATGAAGAAATTGAAATTTTAAAAGATAAAATGGAGCTAAAAGAAGAAAATACATTTGCAGGAATGAGATTTTATAAAGGAAATTTAGAAAATAAAGAAATTGTATTAGTAAGAAGTGGAATTGGAAAAGTAAATGCAGCTGTTTGTGCACAAGTTTTGATTAGTAATTTTTCTGTAGATGCTATTATGAATACAGGAGTGGCAGGAGCTATTTTTGATGAATTAGAGGTAGGAGACATTGTAGTATCAGAAGATGTAATTGAACATGATTTCGATGCTACTGTATTTGGTGGATATAAACTAGGACAAATCCCTAGAATGGAAGAATACATATTTAAAGCAGATAAAAAATTAATACAAGCAGCTGTAGAAGCTCAGACAAATGAAAATTATAAAGTAAAGAGTGGAAGAATATTATCAGGAGATTTATTTGTAGGTTCTAAAGAAAAGAAAGATTTTTTATGGAAGGAATTTAGAGGATATTGTGCAGAAATGGAAGGTGCAGCAATTGGTCATACTTGTTATTTAAGTAATGTTCCTTTTTTGATTATTCGTGCTATGTCTGATAAAGCAGATGGAACAGCTGATGTAAACTTTAATGAATTTGTTCATCAAGCTGCAAGAAACTCAGTTGATATTGTTCTTCATGTATTAAAAACTATAGGATAGAATGTGAAAACATTCTATTTTTTTTATAAAAAATTTATAATACATACAAGAATGAACAAAAGGGAAAAATAGCATAAAATATTCTTTTGAAAATGAGGGAATAATAATGGATGATAAAAGGTTAACACAATTTGAAAAAAAAATAGAAAAACTAGCACAAGATTTAGAAAAAACTAAAATATGCGAATATGTAAATATAATGAATAATCCTAAAAGATTATTGTATATAAACTTTATGGCAGGATTAGCAAGAGGATTAGGAACAGCTATAGGATTGACTATATTGGCAGCTGTATTTTTTTATATGCTAAAGAGTACAGTAGATTTACCTCTAATAGGAAAATATATTGCTCAATTGATTAACATTATTGAAAACTATAGGTAAAGGAGGAATTAGGTTTGAAAAATGATCAATTAAACTATTATAAAAATAAGTTATTAAATGAAAAGCAAGAAACGATAAAAACTATTGAACGTATGAATGAAAATGAACCAAATGCTTCTTTACAGGAATATTATGATGAACTTTCTGTATATGACAATCATCCTGCGGATATAGGTACAGAAACTTTTGAAATGGAAATGAATTTTAATCTTAAAAATAATGAAGAAATATATTTAAAAGAAATTGAAGATGCACTAGATCGAATACAAAGAGGAACATATGGAAAATGTATAGATTGTGGAGTAGATATTCCTTACGAAAGACTTGAAATGATTCCAACAGCTTCAGAATGTATAAAATGTCAAGAGGATAAATTGAGTATTCATCATGAAATTCATACAAGGCCTGTGGAAGAACAAAGCTTATATCCACCCTTTGGAAGAACCTATATGGATACAAATGAAGATTATAATGGATTTGATGGAGAAGATACATGGCAGGCTGTAGCTAGATTTAATAAAACAGATGAGAAGCATATGGCACTAGATTGGTATGATAATAATATGTATGATGAAAATGTATCGGGAACAGTAGAAGATGTAGATCAAATCAGTAATGGTTTTTACAAGGGACAATTAGAGGATGAAGAAAGAGAAGATATACCTCATAAATACAAAAAGTGAAGCTATGCTTCACTTTTTGTATGAAAAATAGACAAAGCTAGTACGAAACCCATCTAAGTTATGTTATAATCAGATAGATATGTATTTGTGGGAGGTGTATAATGAATTATTTTTTAATTATTTTATTGATTTTTTTAGATCAATGCTCTAAATGGATCATCCAAAGTAGATTTTTACTTCATGAGTCCATACCTATTGTAAAAAATATATTTCACATTACTTATGTTCAAAATGCAGGAGCTGCTTTTGGAATATTGAAGAATCAAAAAATATTTTTTATAATAGCTACTGTTTTTATTATGGCTAGCATTTTTATTTATATATATAAACAAACTAAGCTACATAAAATACTAAGTGTAAGTTTAAGTTTAGTCATAGCAGGAGCTATAGGAAATTTAATAGATCGTATCCGATTTGGATATGTGATTGATTTTTTTGATTTTAGAATTTGGCCTGTTTTTAATATTGCAGATATGTGTATTGTATTTGGAGCAATAGGACTTTGTTATTATATGGTTTTTTTAGAAAATCGTAGCTAGAAAGGAAAGATTGGATTGGAGTATATAGAATTTGTTGTGGATGATTTAGATGAAGAAAAAAGAATTGATTTGTATTTATCTGAAGAATTAACACATTTTTCAAGAAGCTTTATACAAAAGTTAATTGAAAAAGATAAAGTAAAAGTAAATGGAAAGCTTATAGAAGCAAAAAAATATAAAGTAAAAGAAGATGATGTCATTGAAGTAGAAATTCCTAAGCCTGAAAAATTAAATATTCAAGCTGAGAATATACCAGTTGAAATTATTTATGAAGATGATGATCTTTTAGTAGTGAATAAGCCACAGGGAATGGTTGTTCATCCAGCACCAGGAAACTTTAATGGAACTTTGGTGAATGCTTTGTTGTATCATTGTAAAAATCTATCATCTATTAATGGTGTTATTCGCCCAGGTATTGTCCATAGAATTGATAAAGATACAAGTGGACTTTTGATGGTAGCCAAAAAAGATCATGTACATAGACACCTTGCAGAGCAATTAAAGGAACATACTATTAAAAGAGTGTATACAGCACTTGTTCACGGAAACATAAAAGAAGAGGAAGGAACCATACATGCACCCATAGGAAGACACCCTCAAGATAGATTAAAGATGGCGGTAGTACAAAGAAATGGAAAAGATGCAATTACTCATTTTAAGGTATTAAAAAGATTAAAAGACTATACTTGGATAGAAGCTAGATTGGAGACAGGGAGAACTCACCAAATAAGAGTACATATGGCTTATATCAAATATCCTTTAGTAGGAGATCCTGTATATAGTCCTAAAAAAGAAAAATTTCATTTAAATGGACAAATGTTGCATGCTAAAATTTTAGGATTTATACATCCTACAAAAGAACGGTTTATGGAGTTTGAGGCACCACTTCCACATCATTTTACACGAATTTTAAAAATTTTAGATAATAATATTTTAAAAAATGAATAGAGGTGAAAATATGGAATTTAAAGCAAATATTATGGATGAAAAAGCTATGCAAAGAGCAACTACAAGAATTGCTCATGAAATTATTGAAAGAAACAAAGGAGTAGAAGAAATTGTGCTTGTAGGAATTAAAACAAGAGGAATTCCTTTTGCTAAAAAAATTGCAGAAAGAATCAAGGCTATTGAAAATGTAGATATGCAGATTGGAATTTTAGATATTACTTTATATAGAGATGATTTGACGCAAGCAAATGAAAATCCTATACTCAATAGCACAGATATTCCTTTTGACATTACAAATAAAACAGTTGTATTAGTAGATGATGTTTTGTATACAGGAAGAACTGTAAGAGCGGCTATGGATGCTATTATAGATATTGGTAGACCTAAGGCCATACAATTAGCTGTTTTAATAGACAGAGGTCATAGAGAATTTCCTATTCGTGCAGATTTTGTAGGAAAAAACGTTCCTACTTCAAAAGAGGAAATTGTACGTGTACAATTTGATGAAATAGATGGGAATAATGGAGTGAGTATCAATCAATAAAGAGAAGAGTCTAAAGTAATAAAGAGTCCAAATCAATTAAGATTTGGACTGATTCATTTGAAGGATTTCTACGATGTTAGAGCGAGGAGTAGTATAAATAGTTTTATTATTTTCGTAGATAACCATTCCTGGTTTTGCTCCACTAGGTTTTTTTACATATTTAACAGTAGTATAATCTACTGGCACGTTACTTGATATTTTTCCTTTGCTAAAATATGCTGCAAGCTCTGCTGCTTCTAAAATAGTAGTTTGAGGAACTTCTTGATTATTTGTAATAATAATTACATGAGAGCCTGGAATGTCTTTTGTGTGAAACCATAAATCTTTCTTTGAAGCTATTTTTAATGTAAGATGATCATTTTGTTTGTTGTTTTTTCCTACTAATATAGAATATCCATCTGAGGATATGAAAGACATAGGTTTGCTAGGAGTATTTTTTTTAGAAGAAATTTTTTTCTTTTTTATATAACCTTCTTCCATAAGCTCTAGACGAATTTCTTCAATATTTTCTAAATCAGATGTATTTTCTATATTTTGTAAAAGATTTTCAAAATAAGTGATTTCATTATCTGTATCTTTTAATTGTGTATCTATCTCATTTTGTGCATTTTTAGATTTTGTATATTTTTTAAAATATTTTTGTGCATTTTGTGAAGGAGTTAAATGTTCATTTAATGCAATTTTGATTGTAGTACAGTTTTCATCATAAAAATTCATGACTTCTATTGATTTATCTCCTTTTTTTATGGTATGAAGGTTTGCAGTTAATAATTCTCCATAGACTCTATATTTTTGAGCTTTCATAGCAGATAAAAGCTCTTCTTTTAGCTTTTGTTTTTTATTTAATAATTTTTGCATAGTATGATGAATTAATTTTCTTAAATCTGTAGATTTTTGTTTGATTCTATCAAATAGATCCCTTTGAATATAAAATTGTTCTAAAAGATCACTCATAGAATCAAAATCAATAGATGTATAAATTTCTTGATAAATTTTAAGAGGTATAGGATAAAAATCAATAATTTCACTATTGTCTTTAGAGATGACCATATGAGGATTAGGATTATTTACACATAAAAATTTATTAAATGTTTTCCATAAGTGTTCATAATCAGTATCTAAAAGTTCTACTAAAGCCTTGTCTTGTTCTATATGAGATAAAAAACAAATTTCTCGTGAAGCTACTGGACTGATCCCTTGGAAACTTGTATAGATAGCTTTATAAATAGAAGTCCCCATAGTAGCTTCTTGAACCTTTAAGACAAAATCATTAAAAGATAAATGTAGTGGATTTTGTTTTCCTTGTGTAGGAGGTGCAATATAATTTTTCCCAGGCAGAATTTCTCTATATCTGTTGATATCTCCTGAAATTCTTTTAATGCTGTCTAATATTTTATTTTGAGATGGATCTAATAGTATGATATTGCTGTGTTTTCCCATAATCTCAATAATCAATTGTTTAATAGATAAAACTCCTAGTTCATCATAGCTTTCTATATTGAGGATGACAATCCTTTCAAATTCTTGTTGATAGATATCTATAATTCTTCCTCCTTGAAGATGCTTTCTTAAAAGCATACAAAAGATAGGAGGGGTTTGTGGATTGATTTTAGCTGTATGAGTAAGATGAATTCTTGGATGATTGCTACTTGCAGAAATTAAAAGCTTATATTTTTCTTTAAAGCAGCGAATCGAGATATGAATTTCATCATTTTCAGGTTGATAAATTTTATCGATTTTACCCATTAGTATTTTTTCTTTTAATTCGTGTACAATTGATGAAACTACCATTCCGTCAAAAGGCATATATATTCCTCCAAATATTTATTCTTATTCTTTAAGTATACCACTGTTTATAGAGATTTAAAAGTTTTCATAGAAAGGATACATATTGTAAAAAATAAAGAATAGGTAGAACAACTAAGTAAAATTTTGTATAATAGGAGTGTTAAGATTGTAAGTATTTCTTAGAAAGATTGATAAATCTTTATAAAAATCTCTTTGAAGACTTAAAATTTCCATGTAAAAGTGATATAATCATTACTTACGAGAGTAGAATATTTCTAATAAATTTATTTCATATTAAAATAAATCAACGGAAGGATGAAAAGCATGATCAAGAGCATGACAGGGTTTGGAAGAGGTGAAGCAAAAGATCTAGATAGACAATTTATTGTAGAAATAAAATCTGTAAATCACAGATACAACGATACTGTAGTCAGAATGCCTAAAAGACTTACATATTTAGAAGAAAAACTAAAGAATTTTGTAAAGACAGAAATTAAAAGAGGTAGAATAGAAATCTATATTACTATGGAGAATATAGGAGATACAGATACAAAAATCTCTGTAAATACGTCACTAGCAAAGGAATATATAGACTCTCTTAAAGAAATTAAAGAAGAATTTCATGTAATGGATGATATTTCTGTTTCTTTGGTAGCAAGATTTCCAGATATATTAAAAATAGAATCAAAAGAAGAAGATGAAGAAGCTGTATGGAATTGTCTAAAGGATGCATCTATGAAAGCTTTAGACATGCTTATGAAAATGAGAATAGTAGAAGGTAAAAAGCTAGTTGAAGATATAGAAAATAGATGTGAGTATATAAAAAAAATAATAGATGTAATTGAACAAAGAGGACCAAAAGTAGTAGAGGAATACAAACATAAACTAAAAGATAGGATTCATGAAATTTTAGAAGATGGTATTGAAATAGATGAAAATAGATTAAGCTTAGAAATTGCTTTTATGGCAGATAAAAGTAGTATTACAGAAGAAATAGTGAGACTTAAAAGTCATATTCATCAATTAAAAAATACATTTAAAGAAAAAAATCCTGTAGGAAGAAAGTTAGACTTTTTGATTCAGGAGATGAATCGAGAAATTAATACAATAGGTTCAAAAGCAAATGATCTAGAAATTACAAATCATGTAGTAGAAATAAAAAGTGAGTTAGAAAAGATTAGAGAACAAGTACAAAATATTGAATAGGGGGTCTAAGAATGAGTATTAAATTAATTAATATAGGATTTGGAAATATTGTATCTGCAAATAGATTAGTAGCTATTGTAAGTCCTGAGTCAGCACCTATTAAAAGAATTATCCAAGAAGCAAGAGATAGAGGAATGCTTATTGATGCTACTTATGGAAGAAGAACAAGAGCTGTAATTATTACAGATAGTGATCATATTATATTATCTGCTGTTCAACCAGAAACAGTGGCTCACAGATTATCTAATAAAGATGAAGGGAAAGAGGCTACTTTTTAGAAAGAACAATAGAATAGATAAAAAGGGGACTAAGAAAGATGAAAAAAGGCTCGTTAATTGTAGTATCAGGTCCTTCTGGGGCGGGAAAAGGCACGATTTGCAAGGAATTATTACAAATACAAAAAAATATTAGCCTTTCCATATCTGCTACTACAAGAAGCCCCAGAGAAGGGGAAGTAGATGGAAAAAATTATTTTTTTGTAGATAAAGATTTTTTTGAAAAAGAGATTTCTCAAGATGGATTTTTAGAGTATGCAAAAGTATTTGATAATTATTATGGAACACCTAAAAAATATGTACTGGATCAAATTAATGATGGTAATAATGTTTTACTAGAAATTGATGTACAAGGAGCATTACAAGTAAAAAAGAAATATCCTGAAGCTCTACTAGTATTTATATTGCCTCCATCTATGAAGGAATTAAAAAATAGAATTACAACAAGAGGAACAGAATCACAAGAAGCTATTGACAAAAGATTTAAAAGTGCTATAGAAGAAATAGAATATGTAAAAGAATATGATTATTATATTATAAACGATGAAGTTGAGAAAGCTGTCTGTAGAATAATAAATATTATAAAGGCACATAAATATAAAGTGACAAAGGACATTGAAAAAATTATTTTAAAATTTAAGGAGGAGTGTTCATGTTAAATCCATCTGTAGCTGAATTAATGAAGAAAGTAGATAGTAGGTATTCATTAGTCATTGCAGCATCAAAAAGAGCTAGACAAATTATTGATGGGTCTGAAAAAATTACAACTGCACCATCAAATAAACCTGTTACTATTGCAACTTATGAAATTGCTGAAGATTTAATTAAATGTAGTCGTGAACAAGTCGAAAAATAATGAGGTGTAGTAATGAAAAAAAATGTTGTAGTGGGAATAACTGGAGGCATTGCAGCATATAAAGGAGTAGATGTAGTTAGCAAACTTAAAAAGCAAGGATTTGAAGTCTTTGTGATTATGACAAAATCAGCACAAGAATTTATAAATCCATTGACTTTTCAATCTTTATCACAAAATTATGTGATTACAGATATGTTCAAAGAGCCAAAAACATGGGAAGTGGAGCATATTTCGTTAGCGCAAAAGGGTGATTTATTTGTAGTTGTTCCTGCAACTGCAAATGTAATAGGAAAGATTGCAAATGGTATTGCAGATGATATGTTAACTACTACGGTAATGGCAACAAAAGCACCAGTACTTTTGGCACCTGCTATGAATACAAATATGTACGAAAATTCTATCGTGCAAGAAAATATAAAAAAACTTAAAGATTTTGGATATTATTTTATTGAACCTGCAGAGGGTAGACTTGCATGTGGAGATATTGGAAGAGGAAAACTTCCAGAGCCAGAAGAGATTGTCAAGGAAGCTTCTTTATTGCTTAAAAATGAAAAAGATTTAAAAGGTACAAAGATTTTGATTACAGCAGGTCCTACAAAAGAGCCTATTGATCCTGTTCGATATATTACCAATCATTCCTCTGGAAAGATGGGTTATGCCATTGCAGAGTGTGCAGAAGATAGAGGTGCAGAGGTTTTATTAATTTCAGGAGCTACAAACCTAGCTACACCAAAAGGAGTAAAAAGAATTGATGTAACTACTACCAATGATATGTATCAAGAAGTTTTAAAAAAATTTTCTTGGGCAGATATTGTAATTAAGTCAGCTGCTGTAGCAGATTATCGTCCAGCTATGGTAGAAAAAAATAAAATCAAAAAGAAAGATAATGACTTATCTATTACTCTTACTAGAAATCCTGATATATTAAAAGAGCTTGGATCAAAAAAAGAGCATCAAATTCTTGTGGGTTTTGCCGCAGAAACTCAAAACTTATTAGAAAATGCAAATAATAAAATTAAAAAGAAAAACTTAGACTTTATTGTTGCAAATGATTTGACCAAAGAAGGTGCAGGTTTTAAGAGTGACACTAATATTGTAAGTATTATAGATAAAAATGGATCAATAGAGCATTGTGAAAAAATGTCTAAAAAAGAATTGGCAAAGATTATATTAGATAGAGTAAAAAATTTAATGATTCAGGAGTAGGGATACCTGCTCCTTTGTTGTGTATACCCTATAGATTTTGATATAATAAGGCCATGGAGGAAAGATCTATGGATAAATTTGCAAAAGTTATTATCAATCACAAAAGCAATCAAACAGATATGGAATATACTTATGGGATACTAGAAGATATGTATGAAAAAATACAGATAGGTTCAAGAGTCATTATACCGTTTGGACAAGGAAATAGACCTATAGAGGGCTATGTAGTAGATATAATAGACGATATAGATATTCCTAAAAATAAAATAAAGTATGTTCAAAGAGTGGTAGATCATATTCTTTCAAAAGAGATGATGGATCTATGCAAATGGATGAAAGAAGAATATATGTGTAAATTTATTGATGCGATAGGATGTGTTATGCCTACCGGAAAATCATTGAAGCTATACAAATATATTGTACTTTCTGAAAATTTCAAAGAAGATCAATTACTCAATTATGATTCTCTCAAAAAAGAATATAAAATTTTAAAGTATCTGACTCAGAATAAAAAAATACAAGAAGAAATATTTTTTAAAATATTTCCTGATAAAGATTCAAAAAATATTTTAAAAAAATTAAAAGAACAGAAACTCATTCAAATACAAAATTCTTTTAAAAGTCATGTAAATACATCATTAAAAAAAATCATAAAGCTTTGTGAAAAAGGAAATATACTAGATCAAATCAGTAATCGTGCTGTCAAACAAAGGGAAGCCATATCTTATTTAATGGATAAAAAGGAAGTAGAGTGGAACGAGTTTAAGAAAGAAAAAAATGTATCATTGGGTACTTTAAAAGCTCTTGAAGAAAAAGGTCTGATTCAAATTCATATGGTTCAAAATAGAAGAGATCCTTATGAACGTATGGATATAGAAAAAACATACAAACTTCCTCTTACAAAAGAACAGATGCATGCAATGGGAAAAATAGTGCCGTTTATAAAAAAAGAAATTTATCGTACTTTTTTAATTCATGGAGTTACAGGAAGTGGAAAAACAGAAGTATATATGAGACTCATTGATGAAGTCTTAAATAAATCTAAAGAAGCTATTGTACTTGTTCCAGAAATTTCTTTAACTACACAAATGATTGAAAGATTCAAGGGTAGATTTGGAAATCAAGTGGCTATATTACATAGCAAATTATCTTTAGGAGAAAGATATGATGAGTGGGTTCGTATTAAAGAAGGAGAAGTAAAAATTGCTATCGGAGCAAGATCAGCAGTTTTTGCACCTTTTCAAAATCTAGGCATTATTATTGTAGACGAAGAGCATGAATATACTTATAAATCTGAATACACCCCCAAATATCATGCTATAGATGTTGCAAAGTTTAGATGTCAAGAAAATAATGCCTTACTTTTATTAGGGTCTGCTACACCATCTCTTGAAAGTTATACAAAAGGATTAGATGGAGAATATGAAAAAATAGAAATGCTTTATCGATTCAATAAAAACCCTCTTCCTCAGGTAGAAATTGTAGATATGAGAGAAGAGTTAGAAAGAGGAAATAAAAGTATTTTTAGTAAAAAATTATATCATGCCATTGAAGAAAATTTAAATAAAAAAGAACAAATTATATTATTTTTAAATCGTAGAGGATATTCTACATTTATTTCATGTAGAAAATGTGGCTATGTAGTAAAATGTCCTCATTGTGAAATTTCTCTTACTTATCATGCAGATACACATAAAGCTCATTGTCATTATTGTGGATTCATACAAAATCCTCCTTCCCTATGCCCTAAGTGTAGTAGTAAATATATTAAATATTTTGGAGTAGGGACAGAAAAAATTGAGAGAATAACAAAAAAGTATTTTCCTAATGCAAATGTTGCAAGATTAGATTTAGATACTACTACAAAAAAAGGTTCAATGGATCAGATCATAGAAAGATTTAAAAAAAGAGAGCTAGATATTCTCATAGGAACTCAAATGATTGCAAAAGGATTAGATTTTCCAAACGTAACTTTAGTAGGGGTTATTGCTGGAGATACAAGTCTTAATTTACCTGATTTTCGAGCATCTGAAAAAACTTTTCAATTGATTACTCAAGTGGCAGGAAGAGCAGGAAGAGGAGATCTTTTAGGAAATGTAATTGTACAAACCTATGAACCGGAGCACTTTTCTATTCAAGCTGCAAAAAAGCATGATTATAAGTCTTTTTATTATGAAGAAATTTTACTGCGAAGAGAATTTTTATATCCTCCCTATACAGTGATTTTTACCATTTTATTTTCTGGAATAAAAGAAAGAGAAGTTATTGAAGGAGCAAATGATTTTACACAAAAATTAAAGGAACATATTTTAAAACACAATATAGATTCAAAAGAAATAGTTTTCGGAGCACATCCTGCTCCACTTTCTAAAATAAAAGAAAAATATAGATGGCAAACTATTATCAAATGCAAATTAGTTGACCAAAAAACAATAAAAGGTATAATAAATGATATGAAACATAGTGAAAGTAGTTATTTTTCTAGTGTAAATATGAGTATAGATATAAACCCAATTAGTATGATGTGAAGGAGGAATAATATGGCAATTAGAAATATTATCAAAGAGGGAGATACAATCTTAAGAAAAAAATCTAGAATCGTTGATAAAATTGATGATCGAATCAAAACACTTATGGATGATATGATTGAGACTATGTATTCTGCAGATGGAGTAGGTCTTGCAGCTCCACAAGTAGGTATTTTAAAAAGAATTATTATTATTGATATAGGAGAAGGATTAATAGAACTTATAAACCCTGAGATTGTAGAACAAAAAGGTTCACAAATAGATACTGAAGGATGTTTAAGTGTACCTGGAGCTACAGGGGAAGTAAAAAGACCTATGTGGGTTAAGGTAAAAGGTTTAAATAGAAATGGGCAAGAAGTAGAGTTAGAAGGAAAAGAGTTTTTAGCACGAGCATTTTGTCATGAAATTGATCATTTAGAAGGAACATTATTTATAGATAAAGTCATAAAGTAGGTGATGAAAATGAAAATTATATTTATGGGAACACCAGATTTCTCTGTACCATGCTTAAAACAGATCATAGAAGATGGACATGAAGTAATAGGAGTATTTACTCAACCAGATCGACCAAAGGGAAGAGGGAAAAAATTTACACCTCCACCTGTAAAAGAGATAGCTACACAATATAATATTCCTGTTTTTCAACCTGAGAAAATAAGAGAAGAAGAATCAGTAAAAAAAATAAAAGAGTTAGGACCTGATTGTATTGTAGTAGTTGCTTTTGGTCAAATTTTACCTAAAAGTATTTTAGAGACTCCTCATTTTGGATGTATTAATGTTCATGCATCATTACTTCCAAAATATAGAGGAGCAGCTCCTATCAATTGGGCTATTATCAATGGAGAGAAGATTTCAGGTGTTACAACAATGTATATGGATGAAGGATTAGATACGGGGGATATGATTTTAAAAAAAGAAGTTCCTATTGATGATAAAATAGCAGGTGATTTTTATGATGAACTTTCTATAGAAGGAGCTAAACTATTAAAAGAAACCTTAGTACTTATTGAAAAAAAATGTGCTCCTAGGGAAAAACAAATCCATGAAGAAAGTAATTATGCATCTATTCTTGATAAAAATACAGGAAAAATTGACTGGAAAAATACAGCAGAAGATATTTATAATTTGATTCGAGGACTCAATCCTTGGCCGGTAGCATATACTACTTATAACGGACAAAAAATGAAAATATGGAAAGCAAAAGTTCTACAGGAAAATTGTAACGAAACTTTAGGAAAAATCATAAAAGTTAGTCAAGAAGGTTTATCTATAGCTACCAAAGAAAAAATTCTTTTAATAGAGGAAATACAATTTCCAAACAGTAAACGCATGACGGTAGATGCTTACTTAAGAGGACATGCTATAGAAAAAGACATCATATTAGGTGAATAATATGAATACTAAAAATAATAAAATATTTATGAGTATGATCCTTATAATGATTATACTATTTGTTTTCATTGGAGGAGTCTCTCTTTATTTAGTTAGATCTAGTAATAGGGTATTATATGATTTTGTTTTGAATATAATACTGATTATAACGATATTACTTAGTCTATTTACACTCATAAGTATGATAATGATGATTTGTATTTTATATAATAAAAAAATATCTAGGTTTTCAATTAATTGGTTAAAATATTCATTAACCATAATTTATTCTAATATTATGTATCTTGCTTCTTTTATGAGGATAGATAAAGATTCCATCAGAAGTGTTTTTGCACAAATTAACAATAAAATTAATATATATTCTCAGCTATCTGTAAAACCAGAAGATATATTAATTTTACTTCCTCATTGTATTCAAAAGTCAATTTGTCCTCATAAGATTACTACGAATATTGAAAATTGTAAAAGATGTGGACTTTGTAATATTGATGATTTGCTTAAATTAAAGGAAAAATATAAAGTACAAATATTTGTGGCCACAGGAGGTACACTAGCAAGAAAGATTATCAAAGAATTAAAACCAAAACTTATTATTGCAGTTGCTTGTGAGAGAGATTTAAGTAGTGGAATTAAAGATGTAAAAAGGATACCTGTAATTGGAATACTTAATGAAAGACCAGAAGGACCTTGTGTAAATACTTATGTGAATGTAGAAAAAATAGAAAAAACCATCAAGTATTTTATTAGTGAGGAGGAATAGTATGTATGCCAGAGGGTTTTATTCACCATCAGGAATGATTTTTTTAATTCCTGCTATGCTTTTAGCTTTTTATGCACAAATGAAAGTAAAAAGTACTTTTCACAGGTATTTGAATGTAGCTAGCACAAAAGCATATACAGGAGCAGAAGTAGCTAGAATGATTCTAGATAAAAACGGTATACGACATGTATCTGTTGAATCAATAGGTGGATTTTTATCTGATCACTATGATCCAAGACATAAAGTTCTTAGATTATCTCCACAAGTCTATAATGGAAGAAGTATTGCTTCTATTAGTGTAGCAGCTCATGAGGTAGGTCATGCCATACAGCATGATCGTGGTTATGTTCCACTTACACTTAGAAATACAATAGCACCTATTGCAAGCTTTGGTTCACAGTTTGTTTGGGTATTAGTATTTGCAGGTTTTGCTTTAAGAATAGGCCCTTTGATAGATTTAGGAATTTTGTTTTATTTAGCAGCAGTTATATTTCAAGTAATTACTTTGCCAGTAGAATTTAATGCAAGTAGTAGAGCCATTGATGAGCTTCAAGGAAGAGGAATTATCACAGCAGATGAAGTTAGACCTTCGAGAAAAGTTTTATCTGCAGCAGCATTAACTTATGTAGCAGCTATGGCAGTATCTATTGCACAACTATTAAGACTTATGCTACTTAGAAATAGAGATGATTAATGCACCCATATGGGTGCATTGATTTGTATATAGGAGGAGAGACATGAACGCAAGAAAGTATGCTTATAAAATACTATTAGATATTGAACAAAATCAAGCTTTTTCAAATATTGCAGTCAATAAAGCATTAAAAGGAGAAGAAATTTCTCCAGTAGATAGAAGGTTAATTAGAGAAATTGTATATGGAGTTTTGGAAAATAAAATTTACTTAGATTTTATAATATCAAAACTTTCTAAGACAAAAATGAATAAAATGGATATGAAAGTGATTATAATCCTTAGAATAGGACTTTATCAAATTATATTTTTAGATAAAATTCCTGCCTTTGCGGCGGTATCCGAAAGTGTAAATATTATGAAAAAAATAAATCCAAGAGCAGCAGGCTTTGTAAATGGAATCTTAAGGAATTATTTAAGAAATAAAGAAAAAATACAAATTCCTTCTTTACAAGAAAATTTAGAAATGCATCTTTCGATTCAATATTCCCATCCCTTATGGTTAGTAACAAAATGGTTAAAAGAATTTGGACAAGACTTTACCATAAAACTTTTAAAAGCCAACAATGAAACACCGAAATTATCCATTCGAGTCAATACACTAAAAACTACAAGAGAAAAGTTAATAAAAACACTACATGCTGAAGGGGTAGAGGTAGATGAAAATACAAATGTAGAGGAATGTTTATATCTAGATCATGTAGGAAATATAGAGGAGCTAAAAGCTTATCAAGATGGACTTTTTCAAATTCAAGATGAAAGTTCGATGTTAGTAGGTCTTGTACTAGATCCAAAGGATAAAGAGGTTATTGTAGATGTATGTGCAGCTCCAGGAGGAAAAACAACTCATATTGCACAAATTATGAATAATGAAGGTAAAATTATAGCTAGAGATATTTATCCTCATAAACTAAATTTGATTCAACAAAATGCTAAGAAATTAGGTATAAAAATTATTAAAGTGCAAGAGTTTGATGCACAAAAAATAGATACAGATTTGATTCAAAAAGCAGATAAAGTATTGGTAGATGCTCCTTGTTCAGGACTTGGGATTATTAGAAGAAAACCTGAATTAAAGTATAACAAGACATTAGATCATATTCAACAAATTACAAAAATTCAATTAGATATATTAAAAAATGCAAGTCAATATGTAAAAAAAGACGGGATATTAGTTTATAGTACTTGTACAATAGAAAAAGAGGAAAATATAGAAGTAATTAAAAAATTTATAGAATCTGATGAACAATTTGAAATCATAGACGTAAATCCATATATTCCTAAAAAATTTAGAGCAGAAGAAAAAATGCTACAGCTTTATCCTCATATTCATAATACAGATGGATTTTTTATCTGCAAATTAAGAAAGAAATCATAAGGAAATAAATCGAAATGTGGTATAATAGTGGTTGTAAAAAAGGCAAAAAATCAATATGAATTGATTTATATGGGGTGATTGAATGGAAATTGGAGCTTATTCTCATAAAGGTAGAGTAAGAGAAATGAATGAAGATGCTTATTATATAGCGAGTAAGGATCTAAATTTATTTATTGTTGCAGATGGAATGGGAGGCCATAATGCAGGAGAAGTAGCAAGTAATGTGGCGATTCAGTCTATTAAAGATTTTATGGAGAAAAACAAAGAGGTAATTTTAAAAAATGATAAGGAAATTTGTACGGTATTAAAGAATGCAACCACTTATGCTAATGTAGATATTTTTAAAAAGGCACAACAAAATAGAGAATGTGAGGGAATGGGGACTACTTTAACAGTAGCACTCGTTGCATCAAAGATTTATGTTGCTCATGTAGGAGATAGTCGAGCTTATCTCATTCGAAAAAATAATATATCTCAAATTACTCAAGATCATTCACTCGTTGCAGAGCTTGTGAGAAATGGAAGTATCACAGAAAATGAAGCAAAGATTCATCCTCAAAGAAATATGATTACAAGAGCTTTAGGAACAGATGAAGATATTAATATAGATCTGTATACACTTGATGTAGAAAAAGAGGATATTATTGTTTTGTGTACAGATGGACTTACAAATCTTATAGAAGTTGAAGAAATTAAGGATACATTAATAGATTGCAAAAATATCCAAGTAGCTTGTGAACATTTAGTAGCCCTTGCAAATGAAAGAGGTGGATATGATAATATTACTGTTATTGCCATAAAAAATTAGATAGATAGAATCGAGGTGAAAAAATGATAGGAAAAATTTTAGGAGACCGTTATGAAATTATTGAAAAAATAGGTGGCGGGGGAATGGCATTAGTCTACAAAGCAAAATGTAGATTGCTCAATAGATTTGTAGCTGTAAAAATATTAAGACCAGAATTTACAAGTGATGAAGAGTTTATTCAATCTTTTAGAAAAGAATCACAAGCTGCTGCAAGCTTATCTCATCCTAATATTGTAAATATTTACGATGTAGGAGATGAAAAAGATATTTATTATATTGTTATGGAATATGTAAAAGGAAAAACATTAAAGCAAATGATCAAGGAAAAAGGTATTTTAAATTCTAATGAAACCATTCATATTGGAAAACAAATTGCTTTAGCTTTAAAACATGCCCATAGCAATCACATTGTGCATAGAGATATTAAGCCTCACAATATATTGATTACAGAAGACGGAAGAGTAAAAGTTACAGATTTTGGGATTGCTAGAGCAGTAACCTCTTCAACAGTTACGAATACAGGAAATGTAATAGGGTCTGTACATTATTTTTCACCAGAACAAGCTAGAGGTGGATATATTGATGAAAAATCTGACTTATATTCTTTAGGAATTGTTATTTATGAGATGATTACAGGAAAAGTTCCTTTTGAAGGAGAGAGTCCTATTTCTATAGCACTAAAGCATATCCATGAAGAAGTAGCACCACCATCCTTAGTTAATGAAAATATTCCCAAGGGATTAGAAGATATTATTATTAAAGCTACTCAAAAGGATCAGTCTAAAAGATATAATAATACAGAGGAAATTTGTCAAGATTTAGATAAAGTCTTAGAATACCCAGAAGGAAATTTTGTGAAATTTGAAGAAGATGATGATAGCCCAACACAAGTGATTCCTGTCATTAAAGGAGAACCTGTAGATATGAAAAAAATAGATCATAGAAAAAAAGATAAACCAACAAATAAAAAAATTGTATGGGGTGCAATTATTACAGCGTTTATTTTAGCTCTTTTATTTACAGCAGGAGTATTTTATGCAAAAGGATTTTTAAAAGTAGATGAAAAGTCAGTTCCAAATGTAGTAGGTAAGTCTTATGAAGAAGCAAAGACAAATCTTGAAAATCTTGGATTTAAAGTAGAAAAAGGTGTCTCAAAAAGCAGTTCTGAATATGACAAAGACTATGTAATGGCTCAAGATCCTTCTGCTGGGGAAGTAAAAAAAGCTGGCTATACAATTAAATTAACCATAAGTACAGGAGCGAAGTTAGTAGAAGTACCTTCTTTTATCAATGAAAATATTGATGAAATAGGCGATATTTTAGAAAATGCAGGACTACAGGAGGGGATTGTAAAACCTCAATACAGTAATTTACCAAATGGAGTGATTATTGATCAAAGTCCAAAACCTTATAAAGAGGTTAAAGAAGGAACTGAAGTGAATTTTATTATAAGTAAAGGACCAGAAACAAAGATGGTTTTAGTACCTAATGTAGAGGGAGAGGAAATAAACGTAGCGAAAAGGATGCTTGAAACATTAGGATTAACAGTTAGAAAAGTTGACTTTGAGTATCATGATCATATTGAAAAGAATAAAGTTATTACTCAAAGTATAAAAGAAGGATCAGAGGTAGAAGAAAACAAGGTAATAGATCTTTTGATAAGCAAAGGATCAGAAGGATTGACACAGCCTTCTGAAGAAGAAGAGCTTCAAATGAAAACTATATCATTACCTCTTAATTATGATCCAGCTAAAAGAGAAGAGTTTGATTTAAAAATCGTAAAAATTCAAAATGGGGTTTCAACTACTGTATATAGTGGTAAGCATCAAAAATCAAAGAGTGGAAAAGAGTCTATTTCTATTTCTGGTAGAAATAAAGCAACCATTGAAATCTATTTCGATAATGAAAAAATTATAACGAAGCAAATAGATTTTGAAACGGGGAAATATTATGATTGATGGAAGAATTATAAAAGGCATAGGCGGATTTTATTATGTACAATCAGGTGAAAATATTTATGAATGCAGAGCAAGAGGGAAATTCAGGAAAGAAAAAATTATTCCTTTAGTAGGAGATCAAGTACAGATTCAAGTTCAAGAAAATCAAAAAGGTGTGGTGGAAGAAATACTACAGAGGTCTAATGAGCTTATCAGACCTCCTGTTGCCAATATTGATCAAGCAATGATTGTATTTGCAGTAAAAAAACCTGATCCCAATATTACTTTATTAGATAGATTTTTAGTAATGGCAGAAAATAAAGAAATAGATGTAGTGATTTGCTTTAATAAAATGGATTTAAGTGAAGAAGAGTGCAAAAATTTAAAAGAAACTTATTCTAAAGCAGGATATAAAGTAATTGCTACTAGTGTAAAAGAAAATAAGGGTATAGATGATGTAATAGATATTTTGAAAAATAGAGTTACAGTTTTTGCAGGACCCTCTGGAGTAGGAAAATCTTCGTTACTCAATTATATTCAACCTAATTTGTCTTTACAAACAGGAGAAATTAGTCAAAAAAATAAAAGAGGAAAGCATACTACAAGACATGTAGAATTATTGCCATTAGATTTTGGAGGATGGGTATTAGATACTCCTGGCTTTAGTTCCTTAGAACTAGATTTTTTAGAAGAAGATCTTCCATTTTTATTTAAAGAATTTCAGTTTTTATTAGGAAAATGTAGATTTAATGGATGTAAACATCTAAATGAGCCAGATTGTGCTGTAAAAGATGCAGTAGAAAGTGGAAAAATTAGTTTATCTAGATATAAAAGTTATACTCAATTATTACAAGAAATGGGTCAAAAGAGGAGGTATTAAATATGGCAAAATTAGCACCATCGATATTATCAGCAGATTTTTCAAGTCTTTTAGAAGACATCAAAAAAGTAGAGGATGCAGGAGCGGATTTGCTTCATATAGATGTGATGGATGGTCATTTTGTTCCTAATATTACAATAGGACCACTCATTTTAAACAGCATAAAAGAAAAAACAAATCTTCCTTTTGATGTACATCTGATGATAGAAAATCCAGACCTTTATATTGAAGAGTTTGTAAAAGCAGGAGCGGATATCATTACAGTTCATGTAGAGGCTTGTCCTCATCTACATAGAACGATACAAAATATAAAATCTTATGGAGTAAAAGCTTGTGTATCTTTAAATCCTGCAACATCTTTAAATACAATCGAATACATTCTAAAAGATATAGATATGGTTTTACTTATGTCTGTAAATCCTGGATTTGGAGGTCAAAAGTTTATTCCTTCTGTATTAGATAAAATTAAAAATTTAAGAAAAATGATTGAAGAGAAAAATTTAAATGTAGAGATCCAAATTGATGGAGGCATTAAACTCGATAATGCAAAAGAAGTAGTAAAAGCAGGAGCGAATATATTAGTGGCAGGTTCTGCTATATTTGGAGCAGAAGATGTAACACAGGCAGTAAGAGAGTTTAAAGAGGAGATAAACCTATAGGAGGTCTATTATGAGGTGTGTCATTGTTTCAAATGGGGATATACTTCATTATGAAAGCATGAAGGAGAAAATCAAGGATTATGATTTTTTAATTTGTGCAGATGGAGGAGCAAAACATTTATTTAGAATGAATAGGATACCTCATTTTATTGTAGGTGATTTGGATTCTATTGACGAAGAGGTCAAAAAATATTTTCAAGAAAAAAAAGTAATATTTTACAAATTCCCTAAAGAAAAAGATTATACAGATACAGAACTAGCAGTAGAGTATGCGCTTGAAAAAGGTGCGACAGAAATTTTATTTTTAGGAGTCATGGGAAGTAGAATGGATCATACCTTGGCAAATATTACTTTATTGGTAGATTTATTGAAAAAAGGGATAAAGGCCAAAATTATTAATGAACAAAATGCAATAATTGCAACAAATGAGGATATAGAGATAGAAGGAGAATTAGGAGAATATCTTTCTATCATTCCTCTATCTGAAAAAGTAGAAGGAATTACACTAAAGGGACTTAAGTATCCACTTTCGAATGCTACGATTCATATTGGATCGTCTGTTGGAATTAGTAATGAATTTGAAGAGAAAAAGGCATTAATTGAGATAAAAAAAGGAATCATCTTAATTATAAAAGCAAAAGACAAAAGCCCATTTTAATGGGTTTTTCTTTTTTTGTAGCACTATGTATTCTTATGAATAATATATAATAATATGTATGAATACTGAGGTGGTTTTTTTGAAAAGAAGAAATTCGATTAAAAAAATATTGGGCATTTTATTGGCTTTAAGTGGAGCAGTAGTATTGATAGAATGTGTACCTTTATGGATTTGGTATGCTGCGTTAGCAGGATTATGTATGATTTTAATAGTAATGTTTTTTATTAGATAATAAATTGTAAATTTTAAAATCATTGAAAGGGAGGAATAATAGTGAGAAGAAGAAAATATATCCATAGAAGAGCAAAGAAAAAAATAATAGGATGTTGTCTTTTAGGGATTGGAATTTCAATTGTTGCAGTTATACTTCTTCCTCCAAATGCTTGGATTGTTCTAGGAGGAATCATTATGATTTATATAGGGTATAAATTATTTTGTGGTAGTTCATGATAAAGGAAAAGCCCACCTAAATAGGCAGGCTCTTTAAAGCTATATAGCTCTTTCGACCTTATTAGAACGAAGACATCTAGTACATACATGAACTCTCTTTGGAGAACCATCTACGATAGCTTTTACTTTTTTTATATTTGCACCCCAAGATCTTTTGATATGACGATTAGAGTGACTTACTGCATTACCAGATATTTTACCTTTTCCACATACGTCGCATGCTTTTGACATATATAACACCTCCTTCGAGTGAGTATCCACCTATTACAAACATTAACATTTTACCACATGTATAGGGTTTTATGCAACTATTATGAAGAAATTCATGGAAAACATTTTGAAAATGGAAAGAAATATCATTTTGGTTGAATCATTAAATAAATTCATATAAAATAGAGTAGGAATATAATAAGGTATTAGAAAGGATAAAAAAGGGAGGATTAAAATGAGTGCCAAATTAGTAAATGAATTAGGAAACATTTTCATAGATGATGAGGTTTTGGCAAGTATTGCTGGTATATCTGCAATGGAGTGTTATGGATTAGTAGGCATGTCTAAAAAATCAACTGGAAATGGTTTGGTAGAACTTTTAAAAAGAGAAAATTTAGGAAAGGGAGTAAAAGTACGCTCAGAAGATGATAAGATTATTATAGATCTTTTTATTGTAGTGCAGTTTGGTATTAGAATATCTACTGTTGCTCAAAACATTATTGATAAGGTAAAATATAATATTGAAACGATTACAGGATTAGCTGTAGAAACTGTAAATATTCATATACAGGGAGTTAGAGTACAAAAGTAATTTGAGGAGGTACGGTCTTGAAGGTTCAGATGATAGATGGAGTATTGCTCAAAAAGATGTTTATTCAAGGAGCAAATATATTAGAAGAAAATAAAGAAGAAGTAGATGGATTAAATGTATTTCCAGTTCCTGATGGAGATACTGGAACAAATATGTCTCTTACCATGCGCTTTGCAGCAAATGAGATCAAAGAATTGCAAAATAATAATGTAAAAGAAATAGCAGAGGCGATGGCTAATGGGTCTTTAATGGGAGCTAGAGGAAATTCAGGTGTAATTTTATCACAGCTTTTTAGAGGATTTGCAAAAGGGTGTGATAAAAAATCAGAATTAACAGTGATTGATTTGGCAAATGCTATTAAAAGTGCTTCTGAAACAGCATATAAAGCAGTGATGAAACCTATTGAGGGAACTATTCTTACGGTAGCGAGAGAAATGGGAGAAAGAGCTATTCATATAGCAAAAGAGACAAAAGATATAGATGTATTTTTAAAATCAGTGATAGAATATGGAGAGTATACACTATCTCAAACACCTAATATGTTAAAGGTCTTAAAAGAAGCAGGTGTAGTAGATGCAGGAGGAAAAGGTCTTATTTTTATTTATAAAGGTTTTTATGAAGCCATTACAGGAAAAGAAGTAAAGATTGAAACAATTCAATTGTCAAAGCCTGTACAAATGGAAACTAGAGAAGTACAAAATATTGAATTTGGATATTGTACAGAATTTATTATAAAAGGGAAACAAGTAGATATAGATGGATTTAAAAGTAAAATAGAAAAATTTGGAGATTGTATGTTAGTAGTAGGTGATGAAAACGTAGTAAAAGTACATATTCATACAAATCATCCAGGTATTATTATAGAAAGTGGTCTTGAATTAGGAGAATTGATGAATTTAAAAATTGATAATATGAGACTACAACATGAAAATAAAATTTTTGACAAAGTAGATCAAAAAGAAGAAATAAAGGAAGTTGGAATGATTGCAGTAACTATGGGAGAAGGACTTACAAATATTTTTAAAGATTTAAATGTGGATAGGGTGATTACAGGAGGACAAACCATGAACCCTAGTACAGAAGATATAAAAAAAGCAATTGATGAAGTAAATGCAAAGCATATATTTATATTCCCAAATAATAGCAATATCATCCTGGCTGCCAATCAAGCAAAACAATTAAGTGAAAAACAAATTACAGTGATCCCTACTAAAACTGTTCCTCAAGGAATTGCAAGTGTTTTAGCTTATCATGAAGATGTGGATATACAAGAAAATGAAAAAAATATGATACAAGCTTTACAAAATGTCAAGACAGGACAAATTACTTATTCTGTAAGAGATACAAAATTTAATGATTTAGATATTCATAAAGACGATATCTTAGGAATGTCTGATGGAGAAATTATAGGAGTAGGAGATCATATTGAAGAAGAGGCTTATAAGCTTTTGAAAAATATGATCAAAGAAGATGATGAGATTATTACTATTTTTTATGGAACAGACGAGGAAGAAGACAATGCTCATCATCTTGCACAAAAAATACAAGAAGAATATGAAGATATTGATGTAGAAGTTTACTATGGAGGACAACCTCTTTATTATTATATATTTTCTATAGAATAAGAAATGACGCAAGTCATTTCTTTAGCTTATAGATAAAGTTATAAAAAACGTCACTAATTTTCAAATTTAGAAAATATGAAGAAACGATCGAAAATAGCATTACAAACTCGCTATGCTCAAACAGTGTAATGC
>NZ_RYYS01000026.1 GCF_004138215.1 Anaerophilus nitritigenes | reverse complement strand
AATAAAGTAATGGAGCGGGATTATGAACAATCCCACCCCAACTATTGACATAGAGCCATAAAAAAGAGCCATAGAATTCACTCTACGGCTCCCAAAAACAGGGTCAAGCTATGCCGAGAGATGAAAGATTAAAATCCAAATTGAAATTTAGGTACAACAAATAGCTGTTAACAAACAACAGTATTGTGCTCCTATTAAACTCAATTTAAGATTTTATCCTTCATCTCCGTGCTTCACTTATGTTATTTGATTGGTTAACATCAAGTGCTGCCGGATAGCATTCCACCTTTCATAATCATATTATTATATATACATATTATATTAATTGGATAATCATGTCAATAATTCTTTGATACAAAAGCCGAGTTTAAATTTATATTGTATATTGTATTATTGTCTAAGAATTTATTAAGTAAATTTATATTATGAAAGTACTCCATACTTCTTAAGTGGCTTTTGAACAAGATATTTATTAAAACATCTTACTCAGTAAATAAAAGTAAAAACATCCCTTTGTTATATTACATAATTTCTACTGTATATCTACTACAATAAATATCCTCACTAAAAAACCGCCGTCACTTATGGTACGGTTCACCCTTTATAATCCTAAATCCTCTATATACCTGCTCAAGTAGAATAACTCTCATTAATTGATGAGGAAAAGTCATAGGTGAAAAAGAAAGTCTATAATCTGATCTTTTTAAAACTTCTTTAGATAATCCTAATGACCCTCCTATTATAAATGTAATGTGACTATTCCCAGATACCCCTAACCCATTTATTTTTTCTGCCAAATCTTCTGATGATAGCATCTTACCCTTTATATCTAAAGAAATTACATACATACCATCTTTTATATTTTTTAATATCTTCTCTCCCTCTGCATCCTTTATATTCTCCATTTCTTTATCACTTAAATTCTCTGGAGCCTTTTCATCAGATACTTCTATAATATTAATTTTACAGTATCTACTCAGTCTTTTTTTATATTCATCAATGGCTCCTGTAAAATATTTTTCTTTTATTTTTCCTACTCCAATAATAGTTATATTCATATATCTACTCCTTTTCATGAAAATAGACGAGGATTACCTCGTCTATTATACTACTAAGTATTTAGGTACCTCATTACAATAATCACAATTATGTGGACTTGACCAATCTGTAAAAGATACTTTGTCTAATTCATATATATCTGGGGATTGTTCATAAACTTCCAAAAAATCATCAATTGCTTCTGATAAATGCTCTGTACATACGACATACATTTTATCCTCTCCCAGCTTTCTTTAGTAAGTTTTTGGTGTTGCTTTAAAAGTCACTTCATATTCTAAATTCTTTTGATCTCTTAAAACTTCTATTTTTACTTTATCATTTGGTCTATATCTATAAAGCGATCTCATGAGTTGAGTCATTCCTTCTACCTTTTGACCATTCATAGAAAGTATGATATCCCCTTTTTTGATCCCTGCTTCCTCTATAGGTGATTTAGGAAATACTTCCATAACAATCACACCTTGATTAACTCCCAAATCATTTTGATAATTTCTAATATAATATCCTACATCAATGCCTTTTATTCCAAGGTATACTTTTGTAAATTCTCCTCTTTTGATAAATTCATCTACAATAGGCTTTGCAATATTAATAGGTATAGCAAACCCAAGACCTTCTCCTGTTTGAATTTTTACTGTGTTAATCCCTACCACTCTTCCTTTTTCATCTAAAAGAGGTCCTCCACTATTTCCTGGATTGATTGATGCATCTGTTTGAATTAAACCATCTATACTCTGAAATTCATTAATTTCAATTCTTCTTTCTAGTCCACTAATAATTCCTGATGTCACGGTTCTTTCAAAAGCTAATCCTAATGGATTTCCAATAGCTACAGCTAATTGGCCTACTTGAATTTCATCAGAATTTCCGAGCTCTGCTACTGGAAGATTTTTCTCAGATATTTTTACAATAGCTAAATCTAATAGAGGATCATTCCATAAAACCTTGGCTTTTAAATCTTTCCCATCATCCAATAATACCTTTACTTCCTCTGTCTGCCCATCATTAACTACATGAGAATTTGTGAGAATATATCCTCTAGGATCTACAATAACTCCTGTTCCAACTCCTTGACCTTTTCTTACCCCAAAGAAAAAATCTCTTTGTAATGTAACTGTAGTAATTCCTACAACAGATGGCATAGCTTTTTTGACTACCGTTGGAATCACACTCACATTTTCATTCTTTGTAACAATTTCTATATTCTGTGGAATGTTATTATTATTCACATTAGGATATGGAATATATTTGCCATACAAATACATAGGTGCTAAATAAGCAGTTAAAATTCCACCAATGAGTGCAGATACCACACTTACTAAAATAATCTTAAAGAATGAAGTAGTATTTTTTTTAGAATACGTATACTTTGGAGGATTTATATAATATTTTGAAGAATCATTTTCCTCCTTATGAAAATCATGTTCATCAAAACTCATTTTATCACTCCCTCAAGAAATTATTTACATAAAGAATAGACTTGACTTACTCGATCTCTATAAGTTAAATCTACACAAACATCTAAACCTATTTTAATTTTTTTACTGTTTAATACATTTTTTACTGTTTCAAATGCCAATTCTGGGAAATTATTTTCTTGGCTTAAATGTCCTAATAAAACTTTTCCAATAGGAACTTTGTGACTCACCATTTCTGCAATGATTTCTCCTGCTGTTTCATTAGAAAGATGTCCGTAATCTCCCATAACTCTTTTTTTTAAATACCAAGGATATCTTCCCATTTTAAGCATCTCCACATCATGATTAGATTCTAAAAGCAAAAGATCAGATCCTTTTATTTCTTCTTTTACTCTATCGTCTACTACTCCTAAATCTGTAGCGATACTAACTTTTACATCATCATGATAAAAAGAAAATCCAACTGGCTCTTTTGCATCATGAGAGATAAGATATGGCTTTATTTGTATATCTTCTATATGAAATGTTTCTCCTGTTTGAAAAAACCTTATATTTTCTTCATCTACTTTCCCTATTTTATCTCTCATTCCTGTCCAAGTATTATTATTTGCATATATTGGTATATTAAACCTTCTAGATAAAATTCCTATTCCTTTTATATGATCATTATGCTCATGAGTTACTAAAATCCCACATACTCTTTTTATATCTTCTCCAATACTCTCCATTGCTTGTGTAATTTTTTTTCCTGATAATCCTGCATCTACTAGTAAACTACCTTTTTCACTAGCAAGATATTGACAATTTCCACTACTTCCACTAGCTAGTGAACAAAAAGTAAACGCCATATCTTTCCTCCTATTTGATCAACATTTTATTTCATTATATCTTATTTCTAGAAAAACTAAAAGACAGGATTATAGCCTGCCTTTACTCAACTCTTTTAATTCTTGCTCCCAAATGCACTAATTTATTTTCAATAAATTCATATCCTCTATCAATATAATGAATACGTTCTACTTCTGTAGTACCCTCTGCAATAAGTCCTGCTACAACTAAAGCGGCCCCTGCTCTTAAATCTGTAGCTGCAACCTTAGCTCCTGATAATCTTTTTACTCCTTGAATCACTGCTACATTCCCTTCTACTTTAATATCTGCACCCATTCTTTTTAACTCATCTACATGTTTGAATCTTCCTTCATAGATGGTTTCTGTAACAATGCTTGTCCCTTTTGCTTGTGTTAAAAAAGCTGACATAGGTTGTTGTAGATCTGTTGGAAATCCTGGGTATACTAATGTTTTGATGTTTACACTCTTAGGCTTATCTTTTCCTATTACTCTTATGGATTCTCCATATTCTTCTATTTTTATACCCATTTCTCTTAACTTCGCCGTTATAGGATCTAAGTGTTTAGGAATTATATTATCAATGATTACATCTCCACCTGTTGCTGCAGCCATAATCATGAAAGTTCCTGCTTCGATTTGATCTGGAATGACACTATATGTGCATCCTTTTAACTGATTCACTCCATGTATTTTAATTACATCTGTTCCTGCACCTCTTATATCTGCCCCCATAGCATTTAAAAAATTTGCTACATCTACAATATGAGGTTCTTTTGCTGCATTTTCAATAACAGTTTTTCCCTTGGCCATACAGGCTGCCATCATAATATTAATAGTAGCTCCTACACTTACCACATCTAAATAAATTTCTGCACCCTTTAATTCTTCTGCTTCTACATGAATCATACCATGCTCTATCCGAACTTTGGCTCCTAATGCCTCAAATCCTTTTATATGTTGATCAATAGGTCTAGATCCAATGTTGCATCCCCCTGGAAAAGATACATTTGCTTTTTTAAATCTTCCCAAAGATGCTCCTAAAAAATAATATGATGCTCTTAATTCCTTTGCCATTTCGTATGAAGCAACACATTCTCCAATACTATTAGAATTTACTCTCATTACTTTTTTTTCTTCATCAAAGGATACTTCTGCACCCAATTGTATAAGAATTTTCTTAAGCACATGAACATCCTCTATATTAGGTAAATTCTCTATATTGCAAACATCTCCTGCTAAAATAGCAGCAGGAATAATTGCCACTGCTGCATTTTTAAATCCACTAATATTTACTTTTCCTTTTAATGGATATCCACCTTGTATTAAAAGTTTACTCATAGGGTCTTTCCAGCCTTTCAGCATTTTATTCTATCCATCCGTTTCTATATAAAACGTATATTGGTTATTTTTACATTACAACCTCGTTACATTATATCACTAATCCTATCATTTGATAAGTATGTGATTTGAGGAAAATAATACAAAAATTCGCAGTATACTCATGTCTACAATGAAATTTCCATTACTTAAAAAGTAGAAGCCATCATTGACTTCTACTTTAATAATTTTCATAAGCTGGAATAAACACTATATTTCCATCTTTTAATGTAAATCTCCAAGCTGGTATAGCCGTTCCTGATTTTATATTATCAGAATTTGTAAGACTAATGCGAGATGGATCAAACCAATATCCTAAATCTATTTTTTTTATTTTTACTTGTTCATTACTGGTTTTTATTTGTTCCATAGATTTTAAAAGAGCTTTTGTAGCTGGAATAATCTCTTTTTTATTCTCATCAAATTGTAAAGGTTTAAGCCATACTCTTTCAAATTTTTTTATTCCTGATGCATTTACAACAATATGCATATAGCTGATTTCTAGAAAATGTCCTTTATATTTTTGTTTAAAAAACACATGATATCCATCTGGTGTCTTTACTGTTTTATCATAAACTACATCTCTATCTAAAAAATCATAGTCTTTAATAAATTGATTCGCTTCATGAACTGCTTTTTGTTCATCCATATTTTGTATATGTATCCTATTATCCAGATTTTCATACATAAGAATTTTGTGGTTGACTATATTTATAGATCTTGTATCTTTACTTTTAATATGAAACTTTTCCCCAACTTCTTTTTCATCATAAGTTTCATATTCTACATTTAATACTGGAAGTTCTAATATTGTCTTTGGTACTTCTGTTTCTATTTTTATATTTTTTTCTTTTAATATTTCTACTACATCTTCTATATTTTTATCATATACCATAGATAAAGCACTTTCTTTAAATATATCTTTTTCTATATTATAAATAAGAAAAAGATTGGTAACAACAAGTGCAATAATCAATATATTTTTTGCCTTTGACCAATCCATTTTTTCCACCACCTATTAAAGGGATGAACGCCACAACAATTTTCCTGTAGCTGCATCAAAATAATAAACTATTTTGTCTATCTTTATAACCCATATAAGACTTAATTCATTATCAGGCAATCTTATTGGATCATCATAATATCCTATTTCAATACTTTGAACACTTTCTAAAACCTTATCTGTAATACTTTCTTGACTCACTTCTTCATTTGTTTTTGCATAATCTTTTTGTATCATTGGAAAATTCATATCGATAATTTGAAGTGAGGATAAAATATAATTTTGTTCTTGATTTTCTAATAATTTTATGGCTACTTTCTCTCTTTTTATAAATCTTGTATACGAAATTACTTGTTCTCCTAGTACCTTTACTTCAATCGGTGTATCTATTATTTTTCCATTATAATTACAATATACAGGAAGATTATTTAGTCCATATCCAAATGAAAAAATATATCCCTTTTGGTTTTCCTCCTCAAAAGGCTTTATTGCTTTTAAATATCCATTAATTCCTTCCATATTGCCATGTTCCAGAACAAAGGAAATAGCCATTTCTGTTGCTTCGTCAATCTTAATATTTTTAGAAGCTTTCCCTTCATCTATTTTTTCTACGTATTGAAGTCTTCCCTTGTGATCTATCTTTAAAGCCTTTTGACCATATCCGTACATATAAATAACAGATCCATTTGTTTCTCGTATTTTTCTTACAAAATCAAGATTTTCTCCAAAAAAAGTTCTTGCGAATGCTTCTACCTGACCTTCACTCAGAGGATCAATTTCTTTGACTACTTCTATATTATGTATATCCTCATTTCCTTCAATAGGCATTAAATTATTATTTTCTATTCCATAAATATCTGCTAATGCATAATATACTTCATAATTTCCATGCTCTATATTTTGAATGAGTTTTTCAAAATTCTTCACTTTAGAAGCTCCATTAATTACATAATAATGATTACTTTTTTCATCTGCCACATAAATAGAAGATTCATCCATTAATGATATTAAAATTTTATCAAACCCTTCAATTTTTTCATATTTACCTAGCTTTTTTTGTTGAATGATCTTACTTAAAAGTCCTGTTTGCATGTTATATCCCAATTTCACTTCTATAGAACGAAATTTTTGAAGATCCATCCATGTTTCTTTGTCTATCTTGTCAATAGAAACATTCTCTAAAGAATAAGATTTTCTAAAAATTTCAACAACTTCATTCCATATGTTATAAGAATCTGAATGGAGAATGGTATGAAGACCACCCCCAAAGTTAATTATAAAACTTTGGGGGCTTAAAATATTAGAAATATTATTTGTATCATTATCCATTTTTATCATCTCTGTATCCTTCACAGAGGGGGTGATTTTGTCTAAAGAAATTTTTTCCCATAATTGCTGATTCAAAGCAATACTTAATGTGAAGAGCATAATTAAAAGAATAGTTTTAAATTTTTCTCTATTAAAGTTTTTCATGAGCACACACCCTAATCATTACTTTTTATCTAGGATGTCATCTAGTATGTTTGTAACATTTGTTTTAGGTATACGTTCTAGTGTCTCATTCATTTCTACTTCCTTATCTTTTACAGTAAAGGATTTTGTAATCGGATCTTTTGAATTTCCCTCTTTATCCATTATATCAAATACCATCTTATATTTTCCTGCTGATAAGTCTTTTAATTGCTTATTATAAAATTTAAGACTTTCTCCTTGATCTACTTTCTCAGGACCAAAAATTAATGTATCTTCTTTTTCTTCTTCTTTATATACACTTAAAGAAACAGATACATTTTGTCTTACCTGTACAGAAATGAGAACACTCTTTTGAACAATAATATCTCCCTTAGGACTAATGATTTCGATAGGTTCTTTATTTACATTGACATTTACTTTGCTTTGAACTGGCTTGTAAGCAGCATGCCCAGTAACACTAGATGCTCCTAATATGACTAGAATCAAAGCACTCGTAATGATTTTTCTGTTCATTATAATTCCTCCCAGTTTACATACGAATCCCTTGTAATAACCACATTATAACCTATTATTGTTACAAACATATTACACCCGTTTTAAAATACAGTTACACCCCTTCAACCAAGGGAATAAATATAGTAACATTTGTTCCTTTTCCTTCCTCACTTTTAATTTCAATATCTCCATTATGAGCCCTAATAATTTGTTGAGCAATAGAAAGACCTAATCCAGTTCCACCTAATTCTCTAGATCTTGCTTTATCTACACGATAAAATCTTTCAAAAAGTCTTGGAAGATCGTCTTTGGGAATGCCTATTCCATTATCACAAATTTTTAATATTCCCTGATTATTTTCTTGATCTAGAGAAATATTTATTTCTCCTTTTTCTGGTGTATATTTAATAGCATTGCTTAATATATTTAAAATAACCTGCTCTATTTTGTCTGAATCTACAAAAACTTTCATTTCCTCATTCTTTGGGAAAAAACTTATATTTTGATCTTTATTTTTTGCATTAATACTTATTTTTAAAATAGAATTTTCAATAATTTTCACCAAATTATTTTCTTTTTTATTCCAATTTACTCTTTGATAGTCTAATCTGGAAAGTTGAAGTAAATCTCTTACCAAACGATCCATTCGATCTGCTTCACTTTTTACTACATTTAAAAAATATTCTGCTACATCTTTTTGATCTAGTGCTCCATCTAATAAAGTTTCTGTATAGCTTTTGATACTCGTAAGTGGAGTTTTTAATTCATGAGATACATTAGCAACAAATTCTTTTCTCATATTATCTAGCTTTTGTCTTTCTGTAATATCTTGTATGACCATAACAATTCCTGTATTTTCTCCTTTTTCATCTTTAAAAGGAGCATAATTTGCATGAAAAATAGATTCTTTAAAAATAATGTTTCTACTTCCTGTCCAATTCTTTGAATTTTCTTCAATAAAAGAAAGTGTCAATTCTTTATTGAATTTTTCTATAATTTCATCATAACTTGTATTTTCTATATTTTCATCAGATAACGCTAGCATTTTCATGGCAGTAGGATTTGCATGTATAATTTTTCCTTCTTGATTGGTGGCAATAAGTCCATCTGCCATATAACTTAAAATCGTCTCTAATTTACTTTTTTCACTTGAAATTTCTGAAAGAGTATCATTTAATTTTTCTCTTGCATAATTAAACATTTCTGCCAATTGACCAATTTCGTCATCAGACTTGACTTCTACAACTTGATTAAAATCTCCCTTTGCCATTCTTGCCGCTTTAATCGTTACATCATTAATAGGCTCTGTAATACTTCTAGCAATCCAAAATCCCAATACAACAGTTATAATAAGTGCTAAAAGAGTAGCTTGAGTTAAAATCATTTTGGATTTATCTAATGTTTTATAGATATCAGAAAGGTCTGCTCTAATATATAAAATACCTTTGATTTCATTGTTTTCGTTTTGTATAGGAAAAGACATGTTTTTAGTAATAATTTCTCTAGAATTATTATTATTAATAGTAATATCTTTCTCCCCTGTTTTTCCATTTCTAGAATCAGTTAGGAGTGTATAATCTAATACTTCTATGGCATTATTATTAGTTCCAGTATTTTTACTTCTTGCCACAATGTTAAACTCTTGATCTACAATAAAAATCTCTTCTTTCAATCCTGTAGGCCACTGTTCAATATTTTTTTGAATTTCCTCTTTATTTTCATCTAAATCTTCAAATTTTCCTATACTTTGAAGCAAAACTTCTCTTCTTCCTAAGTTTGTGAGATTTTCACTTACCATTCCTAAATGATAATTTTCAAACTCCTTGATAATAAATACCCCTACAATAAGCATGGCAATATAAACAGGAAGAAAGTATATGGCAATGAACTTCCACCTTATACTTTTAAACATACTATGTCCTCCTGAAGTAGTAACCTACTCCTCTTTTAGTCAATATATATTTAGGATTACTTGAGTGATCTTCTACTTTTTCTCTTAATCTTCTTATGGTTACATCAACAGTTCGAATATCTCCATAATATTCATAGCCCCATACTTCTTCAAGAAGCTGTTCTCTTGTAAAGACTTGATTTTCTTGAGTAGCCAAATATTTTAAAAGCTCGAATTCTCTTAAAGTCAGCTCTATAATTTGATCTCTTTTTTTTACTTCATATTTATTTACATCTATATTTAAATCTCCCGAAATAATATTATTCATTTTATCATTTGATCCATTATTGTCAATTCTTCTAATATTGGCTTTCACTCTTGCTAAAAGTTCTCTTATACTAAAAGGTTTTGTAATATAATCATCTGCTCCTAGCTCAAGTCCTAATACTTTATCCACTTCTTCTTCTTTTGCTGTAATCATCAAAATAGGCATATTAAAATTTTCTCTTATCTTTTTACACACTTGAAAACCATCCATCTTAGGAAGCATCACATCTAATAATATTAAATCTGGTTCTACTTCATAAGTTTTTTTGACTGCATCCTGACCATCAAAAGATACACTTACATCATATCCTTCTTTTTCTAAATTAAATTTTAATATATCTGAAATAGATTTTTCATCATCTACAACTAGTACTTTTCTACCCATCCACTCATCACCTCAACGAAATCTCTTCATTTTTTATAATTATACTATATTATATCATATCTATTTTAAAATAACTCTCATTTCATCTACGCTACATCTATATTTGACTTAAAAATATAGACAAAAGTTCCATTTTTATCAAAAATATTTTTCTATTTTTTCTCCTTTTCCTAACTCATACAAAATATGATTTAGCTTTTCAAATCCATTTTCTTGAACCATTTCTTTTACCACTTCAAAAGACATTCTATATGCTAACATTTGATCTAAATTTTCAAAATCATACTTAAGTTGTTCCATAGTATATTCTTTTTCATCAAAAGATAGTCCTTCTCCCCAGCTGTACCCTGTTTGAATATATTCTTGATAAAGAGCCATTCCTTCTGTAAACCACAAAGGATAATTTCCTTTCGCAATATCATCTACAATCAAATGTGTAAATTCATGTACCATAGGTCCTTCATTCATAAATACATGCTCTATATCTTGATCTTTAGGTACCCATACATTTGGAGACAAAATTTGAATAGTTGAAGCTAGATAAACTCCCATAGGTGGTTCTCCTTTTTTTAAAGAAGCATTCTTGATTAATTTCTCTGGATCTTCATAAACAATCACTACTGTTTTTTCTTTTGGATAATAAGAAAATGTATCACATACTTGATGATAATACTCTTCAGACGCCTTTGCTACTAGATCAATCACTGCATCATCATCAAAATCATATCTTATAATAAAATGGTCAGTTTCTCTTACTTGATAATCTCTAGTTTTGAATAAAATCAATTCATGTTGTACTTTTTTTAAAGTAGGATAAGCATAAACTTTTAATACATTTTTATATTCTATCAAGCTACTTAATAAAAAAATAATTCCTATAAAAATAATAATTTTAACATTCCATCTTGTTTTCATTTGTATCCCCCTTTCAAAATGGTATGTAAATGGGGTATACAGATTAATTATATCACATGATTATGTAAACTTCATTGGAAATTGTATCCACTTATTTTATGAACACTTTATCTATATTCAGCATACATTAATATTGAAAATAGATAATTTGGAGTGAGCATGATGAAAATGAATGTAAATAAAATAAGATCTCAATTTGTTCATCCTGTAATTGTAGCGAGAATGTCTGCTGGAACAAAAGAATATATTCCCGTTATTGTATATAGTAACGGAACTTGTGATCACATAAGAGATTGCATCGTTGAAGCTGGTGGAAAAATTAAATATGATATACCTCTTATCAATGCCATTGCAGCAGAAATTCCTGCCAAATCTATTGATCATGTAGCTGCTCACCATATGATTCAATTTATCAATCAAGATCCAAAAGTTTTTAAATGCATGCATAATGCATCTTTGGCTGCTGCAGGGCATAGAGTTCATGATTTAGGATACACTGGAAAAGGAATAGGTATTGCCATATTAGATACAGGGGTATACCCTCATGATGATTTAGTAAAGCCTACGAACCGTATTGTCGCTTTTAAAGATTTTGTAAACAACAGAAATTATCCTTATGACGATGATGGTCATGGAACACATGTAGCAGGAATTGCTGCTGGAAATGGATATGCAAATGAAAAATATAGAGGAGTAGCTCCTGATGCAAGTATTATAGGAGTAAAAGTACTAGATGAAACCGGAAGTGGATCTACTTCAGATATCTTAGCAGGTGTTCAATGGGTTGTTGATAACAAAGATAAATATAATATCAAAGTTATGAATATGTCCTTAGGATCTCCTGCAGATAAAGTTTATCATCAAGATCCTTTAGCAAAAGCTGCTGCTTCTGCTGTAAGTAAAGGTCTAACAGTTGTTACAGCCGCTGGAAACAGTGGTCCTAATTCTCAGTCTATTACAAGTCCTGGAAATAGTCCCTCTGTAATCACTGTGGGTGCTGCTGATGATAACCGAACTACTTCTTATGAAGATGATTTTGTTGCAAATTTTTCAAGTAGAGGTCCTGCTATTGGTGGTATTTCAAAACCAGATATGGTAGCTCCTGGAGTAGATATTATATCTTTATCTAATAAAGGACATAGTGCCTATGTAACTCATTCAGGAACTTCTATGGCATCTCCTATGGTAGCAGGTACTGCTACTTTGATGTATGAAAAAAATCCAAAATTATCACCTTCACAAGTTAAAGAAAAATTATTAGGAACCTCTGTAAATATTGGAGATGTTAGATATGCAGAAGGAGCAGGGATTTTAAATATAAGAGCTGCTCTTGACATTCATTCAGATGAAGCTTTAAAACCAAGCTATGAACAACCTCAACATAATGAAAATCAACAGCCTATACGACATCCTATGAGAAGATCTAGAAGAAATTTATCTTTTTTAGAAAATCTTTTAGATCCTAGCTTGCTTCCTCTATTACTACTTTTTTTATAGTATTTCTCCACAAAAAATTCGCATATTCCTATAATATGCGAATTTTTTATGTGTGTTTATTTATTTAGATATTGTAATGGATTTACAGGGGTACCATTTTTTCTTACTTCAAAATGTAAGTGAGGTCCTGTACTTCTACCAGTATTTCCAACTTCAGCAATCTTTTGTCCTTTATATACTTTTTGTCCTACGGAAACTAATAATTTGCTATTATGTGCATAATAAGTTTGTGTACCACCGCCATGATCCAAAATGATACATTTTCCATATCCACTTTTGGTTCCTGAAAATACCACTTTTCCTCCATCTGCTGCTGATACAGGAGTTCCTATAGGTGCAGCTAAATCGATTCCTGTATGCTTTCTTCCCCATCTATATCCAAAAGGAGAAGTAAGCCTTCCACGAGTAGGAGTTCCTAACTTTCCAGTAGCTGCAGTGAGTGGACGTTTTTTAGTTCCTTTTAATACAATTTGTATTACTGGTTCTTTGATAATTTTCTCTTCTAAAATTTTTTTAGATTCTTCTATTCCATTGTGACTTATAATTTCAGCCACTATTTCTTTCATTCCTTCTTGTCCTTCTACTTTGATTTTATTTTCTTTTTCATAAATAGCATCTGTTTCTTCAAATTCAACTTCATAAGGAATTTTTTCTTGATAGTTTGCTTTTTCAATTGTCTTTACAGTCAATAGAGATTTTGGGACAAGAAGACTTACTTCTTGATCGATTTGTATTTTCTCTGGATTAATATCTGGATTGGCATCAGTTAATTCATCTACACTTAATTTATATTTTTTAGCAATCGTCCAAAAGCTCTCTCCTTGTTGAACTTTATGAGTCTTTTCTTCTTCTGTTCCTTGTAATACAAATTTTACTGCATCTTTTTCATCCTTTAATTTTTTTATCTCTATTTTTACTGGTTCTATAGATACTTTTTCTACAAAGCATACTTTTTCAAATTTCTTTTTTGGATCTGCATACATAACTTTGATATCCTCTAATACCTTTTGAGCCTTTTCTTTAGAAGATAGTGCTGTAATTACTTTTCCATTTGTTTTTATTCCATAAGCATCCACTTTAAAATTAAGAGTTTTTAGAATCTCTTTTTTTATTTTTTCTGAACTTGTGATTTCTTTGTCTTCTACTCTAATCTTATTATAGATAATATCTTCATCAAAGGAAATCTTTGTATTGTATTCTTTATGCAATTTAGATTGTATTTGATCCACTACTTGAGTAAAATCATTTTTATCTCTTACAATTCCTATTTCATTTCCACCCACTTTTACTATGTAAGCTTTATTGTAATTATAGGCAAATGAAAAAATTCCTAAGATCACTACTACTAAAATACCAATATGAAATTTTTTGTTCCCACATATACTCAATTTATTATAATAATCTGTTATGATTTTTTTCAAGGTCTGGGAGCTCGAATCTGATTTCATACCTTGCTCTCCCTTCTTTATCTAAAGTAATTTATAAAATTTTTATTGAATTTATTTTTAATTTCTATTATCAACTTTTCCATTATATCATATTTTAAAAATGTATCAATCTTCATATCTTTTCTTTTTATATAGTTTATACATAATAATGGATACTATTCCTTTTCATAGCTAAGCCATTTTTCAAATTCTTCTCTTAAGCTTTGATTAGAAACCTTTTCACATACCCCAAGGAAATCTTCTGTATTAGCATTTTTATATTTATATTTATCAAAATATACCTTCATTACTTGAAAAAATATTTCATCTCCTAATTTTTTTCTTAGTTCCTTTATAAACATAGCACCTTTATGATAAACCAAAGCCTGATATTCATAAGCATTTTCAAATTTGTTAATACTTTTATATACTCCATTTTTATTATTTGGATGACGACTTTCATAAGCATGATAAGGTTTAGCAATTAAATTTTTATACACTTCATTCATTTTTTCTTTTCCATATTTTTTTTCATAATATAAAAGTGTGGAATACTCAGTAAGTCCTTCATCTAACCAAGGTTCATTCACTTCATCATTTCCTACAATTCCATACCACCATTGATGAGCGACTTCATGAACTACTATATACTCTAATATCTCTTTATACTCTTCCTTATAAAGAGATTGGTCAATAAAAACTAAATTAGGATACTCCATTCCTCCAATAAAAAAATCAGAAGCAGCAACAGAAAATTCTTTGTATGGATATTTCCCATAAAGCTCACTAAAAATTTTTATGGAATCTTTTGCACAAGATAAAGCTAGATCTCCAAAAGTATCATCAAAATAATAAGAAAATATTTTTACACCATCTATTTCATCATCCATGGATTGATAATTTTCGCTAGCAATCATAGCAAAATCTCGTACACATTTTGCTTCTAAGGTCCATCTTATTTTTCCATCTACTTTCTCTTTTTTTACACATTTTCCTGTATGAGCAAATACATATTCATTAGATGTTGAAACTTCTACTCTATAATTAGCTACATCACTATAAAAAGGATCTCCAATAGAATGATATGGTTCTAAATTCCAACCTTTTTTATCAAATACTGCTACAATAGGATACCAATTGGCAATATTGACTGTATGTTCTCCATATCCAAACCTTCCATATGAAGGTGGAATTTTTACACAAAATTTTATATCCAACTCTATTTTTTCACCTGGCTCTAGGGAATTTTTTAAATTTACTTTTAATATGGTATCTCCTATACCCATAACAACATGATTTAGAGGTTCATTATTTTTTTGAACATCTTGAATTTCTATATACCCTTGTTCAAAACCTTTTGGATAAGCTCTATCCATTTCATTTTTCTCAAAAGGTACTGTATCTTGTTTTTTAAATGCATTAGGATATAGATGAAAATACAAAGCATTAAAAGTTGTATTGCTTTGATTTGTATATTTTACCTTCTCATTTCCTGTAATTATTCTTTCCACAGGATCAAAATCTATATCAATCCCATAAGTAGTAATATTTTTATCATAATGTATTTTTTCCCCTTGAAAGGTTTCTATGATTTGAAATTTTGCTCCAATGACTGCTACTGCTAAAATACATACTATGACCGTACATAGGACTACTTTTCTGTTGATAGAAAATCGAATCACCTCATACCCCTCCATTCTATTCGTCTATATATATCTATATGTGAAGTCTTTTACAATATGTAATTTTTTTCATTACTTAAATTTAATCTCGCTCTAGGATAAAATATATCTTAAAAACAAGTTGTGATATAATATATTTTAGAGTAATTCAAACGGGAGGGAATACTATTGCTTTTTATACAACAAACAACAGAAATGGATCTTGGGGATACACCCATTGAAAATATATTTATTAATGATTTTATGCCTATGGCAAACGGAACATATGTAAAGGTATATCTTCTTGGATTCAAATATGCCCACGATAAAGATCTATCCCTTTCTATCAATCACCAAACCATTGCAAGACATCTAAGTATTCCTTTGTCTGATGTTTTCGATGCATGGGATTTCTGGGAGCAAAAAGGAATTATCAAAAAGCATTCTTCTGATGATGCTTCTGAATACAGTATTGAATTTTTAAATCTCAAACAGCTTTATATCGATAATAATTTTAAGGCAATCAACATCTCTACAGAAGATGAAAAACCTAGTATCTATAGCTGTTCTACTTCTGATTTGATGGAAGCTAATAAAGTTCCTGAAATAAAAGAAATGTTTTATAATATTAATCAAACCATAAGAAGAGGTCTTGTTCCTAAGGAAATGATGGAAATACTTGAATGGATTTATAATTATAATATGGATCCTGATTTGATTGTAAGAGCTTTTATGTATAGTGTAGAGCATAAAAAAATCAAAAATATAAAATATATTGGCGCCATTATTAGAAATTGGTACGATCAAGGCATTACCAATATGGATAAATTAGATGACTATTTAGAAAAAACAGATCTTAGGTATGTTCAATATAGAAAAATATTTAAAGCATTAGGTTTTTCAGTTAGAGAACCTTCTGAAGCTGAAAGAAATGCTATCAATCAGTGGATCGATGAATGGAAATTTGATATGGATATCATTTTAAAAGCTTGTGAAAACTCTAAAAAAACCCCTAATCCTAATATCAATTATATACACAGTATTCTTCATGCTTGGAAAAATGATAATGTACAAAAGGTATCAGATATTAAAGATAAAAAAAATATAACCCCTAGTCCCAAAAGACAAATAAAGCCTTCTTCTAATAAATTTCATAACTTTGAACAACGAACTTCCAAATACACAAAAGACGAACTTGAAAATCTTTTAAGAAAAAAATAAGGTAGGTGGCTATCTTGCATGATAAATTTACAAGAGAAATCCTTAGGGAGTATGAAAAAACTAGAGATACTGAGCATAAAAAATTAGAACAAAGAAAAAAAGAAGTGTACAAAAAAATTCCTAAAATTAAAGAAATCGATGACGAAATTGCAAAGACTGGATTACTCATTGCAAAAGCTATTTTAGAAAATCCTATAAATTATAATGAAGCTGTAGAAAAAGTTTATCAAAAAATGGAATTTTTAAAGCAAGAAAAAGCAATCTTGCTTACGGAAAATAATATTCCAATCCAATATTTTGATATGAATTACACATGTATTCATTGTAAAGATACAGGTTTTAAGGATAATGGTAAAAAGTGCAGTTGTTTTAAACAAAAATTAATCGACCAAGCTTACCAGATGTCTAACTTAAAAAATATATTAGAAAAAGAAAATTTTAAATCTTTTAATCTTGATTTATTTTCCAATGATCCTTTTGAAAATCATGAACTTACACCAAAACAAAATATGCTACATGTTTTAAATATTTGCGAAGGATTTGTCATAAACTTTGACACAACCTCTCATGAGAATCTACTTTTTCATGGAACAACAGGACTTGGAAAAACATTTTTATGTAACTGTATCGCAAAAGCACTACTAGACAAAGGAAAAATCGTAGTTTATCAAACTGCTTTTAAAATACTAGAAATATTAGAAAGCTATAAATTTGGCAAAGAAAAATCAGAAAATATCAAAGAAAGCTACAATCTTTTATTTGACTGTGATTTATTAATTATTGATGATTTAGGAACAGAGCTTACAAATACTTTTACGAATACTGAATTTTTTAATATTATTAATAGTAGACTCATTCAAGATAAAAAAATAATTATTTCTACTAATTTATCTCCTATGGAAATTGCAAATACTTATAGTGATCGAGTTTTTTCTAGAATTTTCGGCAAGTTTACTATTCTTCATTTTTATGGAAAAGATTTAAGATGGGAAAAGTAATTTCCCGTCTTAAATCTTTATATGAAAATTTTCCATAAAACTTTATTGACATTTTTTTTGCCATCATGTATTATATATAATTGTTGGTGACAAAAAACGACCCATTAGCTCAGTAGGTAGAGCACTTGACTTTTAATCAAGGTGTCCCGCGTTCGAGCCGC
>NZ_RYYS01000025.1 GCF_004138215.1 Anaerophilus nitritigenes | reverse complement strand
AATAAAGTAATGGAGCAGGATTATGAACAATCCCACCCCAACTATTGACATAGAGCCAAAAAAAACAGAGTGATCACTCTGTTTTTTAATCATTATTTTTCTAATTTAATATATCCTCTTTCTACTAACTTTTTAATATGTCCATCCACTTTTTCTTTAATATTAATATGATATTCTTCTTCCAGAACAAACATCATAGATATAGCTACTTGAGCAACATCCAAAAGCTCTTTAGAAATCATTTCAATTACTTCTTTTTCTTCTATATGAATCTTTTCTCCATTTAAACCTCTAAATTTACCTATGGCTTGAGCAAGTTCTCCTGCCTCTTCCATAAGCTTTAAACAAGTAGATTCTAACCCTGGTTGCAAATTGTTTAATTTGGGCAAACTAATTTGTTTAAAAGTTGTATATTGCTCCATTGAATTGCTCCTTTCTTGTGTTTCTAAAAATATCAACTACGAACCTACACTTAAACTCAAAAGAAGCATCCTCTGAGATATTATTTTTTATATAACAAATCTTTTTTGCTCAAAAACTTCTTTATTAATATTTATATATACTTTATCTTCTTTTTTCAATTTATCAATAGGTTTATTTGCCTGAATAGAAATAGATCCTTCTGCCACTAAATACTCCAACGTCTTTTTAATATCTGTAAACTTTACTTTTGTAGTTTTATGAATATGATCTATAGTTGCTACTAAGTTTCCATTGTTATTTAAAAGTAAAGTCAAAATCATATCAAATGCATTTTGATGGTTCATTTCAAATTTTATATTTTCAAGAATTTTCATTTCTTCTTGATCTAGTGATAGCACTTCTTCTGGCTTAGGAACAGGTGTATTATGTAAATATATGATGTTTTCTTTTTCATCTTTTCCTATCTTAATCAATTGATAGTGAAGAAGTAACTCTAGATCTTCTTTTCTATTCGTAGGATATTTGTATCCTAATTTTTCAACTACTTTCTTTTTTTCTTCAATAACTTTATCTAATTGATTTTCAGTAGTAACATTTAATTTGAACAGTAAATTAGTAGCTTGATCTCCTACGATCTTCTCGCTTTGAAGATATCCTATCATCACATATATTTTGTAAGTCGTCTCTGGTAAATATCTTCCCCAAAGATAATCTTGAATTTCTTTTGGTATCTGAATTGTTTTTTGATTGTTCATTTGTTTAATCTCCTTTATTTTTATTTTATCAAGAAATGTTTTGTCAATATCAATTCATTTTTATTCATCAATCTAAATTCGTATCTTCCTATTTCCAAATTTTCTTTTTGTCTTTTAATTTCCATATTTACTATTCCTGTTTCTTCAATTTTTATAGGCATATTAAATACAATCTTTCTATTTTCTATATTTGCAAGTTGAGCCTCTAAATCAATACTTTTATATTGTTCTTCTATTTTTAATGGTATATTAATTTTTTCAGTATCACTACTAAATTCATCTACAATCATAAAAGAACATACAACTTTTTTTTGATCTTCTATTGTTAAAAATTCATAAAATCCATTTTGCCATCCGTTTTGAGGTCTTTCTAATCGAATTCTTGCATTATGATCTTTAATAGGTATATTAAATATAGTCATTTTCTCATAATTCTTATGATACGCAATAGCACCTTTGATCATTTCTTTTTCAGCATCTTTTATCTTTAACTGAAATGTAATCATTGGACTTTTATTAGAGAAAAATGCAATATTAGAATCTAGACTTTTTTGTGCATTATTTCTACTTTCAAGTTCTTTTAAATCCATAGGATCTGTAATCATAAAATTGATATTACTCGCTTCCTCACCAGATACAAATGCTTTTACTTGATACCAGCCTTTATTCCAATCTTTATCCTTTGGCTTTTCAAATTCTACAGAAAATACACCCTTTACTACTTTTTTATAATCATAATTTGTAATTCTTTCTTCTACCCCATCTTCTAAATAATATAATCCAATCTCTACTTCTACATGATCTATTGCATTGATATCCATATTCAATGTAATTTTAGGAAGATTTGCTGGGATTTTTGAAAGATATCTTTTGTTAAGCTTATATTTTTCTTCTAATATTTCTATTTTTTCTTTTATTTCTTCTTTTGTTAAAGGCTTTTTATGATTATTTTGCTCTATATTTTCTCTTTTTTCTAATCCAAACAATACTTTAACAGTATTTTCTTTGATAGACTCTAACATATCATCAAATAAATCAAAAGCTTCTTGATTAAATACTCGGATAGGATCTTCTCTTCCTACTCCTTGAAAACCAATTCCTTGACGAATTTGCTCTACTACATCCAAATGATCCATCCAACTTTTATCTATATTTTTCATCAAAATAAGTTGCTCCATATATCTAAGCTGGTTTGCTTCTATAACTTCTTCTCTTTCTTCATAAATTTTTAATCCTTCTTCTGTAATTCTATTTATCAATTCTTCTTTTGTGAGCTGTTCTATTTCCACTTTTGTACATGGACTAAAATCTATTCTATTTTTAAAAGATAATCTTGTATTTAACTCCTTTTGTAAACCCACTAGATCCCACTCTTCTGGAAAAGGGTTTTCTTCTGTATAAGGTATTACAATTCTTTTTATTACATCTTGAATCATATTTTTAATAAAACCACTCATATCTTCCCCATTTAAAATTTTATTTCTTTCTTTATATATAGTTTCTCTTTGTTTATTTAAAATTTGGTCAAATTCAAGAGTACTCTTTCTGATTCTATAATTGACAGACTCAATATTTTTTTGAGTCCTTTCAATAGCTTTTGAAAGAATTTTATCTTGAAGAGGCTCATCATCTTCTAAACCTATTTTTTGTGCCGTTTTTTGCATATTTTCCATGTTTTCTTGACCAAGTCTTTCAAACAAAGTATCTTCTAGAGAAATAAAAAATTGAGACTCTCCTGGGTCCCCTTGACGACCTGCACGACCTCTTAATTGATTGTCAATTCTTCTTGATTCATGTCTTTCTGTTCCAAGTACAAATAATCCTCCAAGCTCTTCTACACCTTTTCCAAGCTTTATATCCGTTCCTCTACCTGCCATATTCGTAGCAATAGTGACGGCTCTCTTTTGTCCTGCTTGCATAATAATTTGTGCTTCATTTTTATCTTGCTTTGCATTTAATAGTTGAAAAGGTACCTTGTTTTTTTTAAGAAGACTTGCTATTTCTTCTGATTGATCAATAAAAATTGTTCCAATCAAAACTGGCTGACCTTTTTTATGTCTTTTTTTGACTTCGTTTGCAATGGCTTTAAGTTTTGCTTTCTTTGTTTTAAATACAATATCTTCTTTGTCTTGTCGAATCGTTTGTTTATTTGTTGGAATTGCTACTACATCCATTCCATAAATCTCTCTTATTTCTAATTTTTCTGTAGATGCAGTCCCTGTCATTCCAGATATTTTATGAAACATCTTAAAAAAGTTTTGATATGTAATGGTCGCCATAGTCTTTGATTCTTTTTGAATCTCAACATTTTCTTTTGCTTCTATAGCTTGATGAAGTCCATTGCTATATCTTCTTCCTGGCATAAGTCTTCCTGTAAATCTATCTACGATTTGTATTTCTCCATCCTTCACTACATAATCTTGATCTTTTTTCATTACATAATTAGCATGAAGACTTTGTCTAATATGGTGAAGTAATTCTATATTTCCAATAGCTGCAATATTTTTAATACCAAATATCTTCTCCACTTTATCCATTCCAGAATCTAGTAGAGTAGCTAATTTTGCATCTGGATCATATTCATAATCCTCATCTTTTTTAAGACTTTTTACAAATTTATCAACAGTCATATAATATTGAGAAGGTCTATTTCCTTGTCCTGATATAATTAGAGGTGTTCTAGCCTCATCAATTAAAATATTATCTACTTCATCCAATATGACATAATTCAACTTCCTTTGAACTCTATTTTCTCTTAATACAACCATATTATCTCTTAAATAATCAAACCCAAATTCACTATTTGTTCCATATGTAATGTCGCATCTATAGGCTTCCTTTTTCTGCTCTATGCTCATCTGATTTTGAATGAGTCCCACAGAAAGACCCAAAAACTCATGGACTTGTCCCATCTCTTCTCTATCTCTTAAAGCCAAATAATCATTTACCGTAATGACAAATACCCCATCTTCTGTTAAAGCATTCAAATAAGCAGGTAAAGTAGATACTAATGTTTTTCCTTCTCCAGTCTTCATCTCAGCAATATTTCCTTCATGAAGCACAATTCCCCCCATTAATTGGACAGGAAAATGTCTCATATGAAGAACACGAAAAGAAGCTTCTCTAACTACTGCAAAAGCTTCTTCTAATAAATCATCTAGCGTTTGCCCACTTTTTAGTCTATCTTTAAACTCCAAAGTTTTATTTCTTAATTCTTCATCAGATAATTTTTTTATATTTTCTTCTAAGGCTAATATATTTTGTACTTTTTTCTCTATTCTTTGAATCTCTCTTTCATTTGAATCAAATAGTTTTGCTAAAAAACTTGCCATGATTTTCCTCCTATAATCTCATACTTACTAAAGTACATTTTACCATTAATCATATATATTTAAAAGAATATTCTTATAAACTAATAATAAATCCAAATAATACAACAGCTGCCTTACATGAATTTTTCACTGTAAGGCAGCTCTATTTTTCTAGAATAATGATTTTAGATTTAAGTTCATATCTTTACTCTCAATTTATTTTATAATAAATTCAGTCATAGCTGGTTTGCTCAGATTTACTCCATCTCTTGCTTTTATTCTATTTTCAACAATTAAAATATATGTTTTACCCAACTCAAAAGCACCATTTAATGGAATAATTTGTACAGCTTTATGATCTACCTCTACTTTATAATCTACATCAATAGATAAACCTGTTTGCTTATCTATAATATAAATATTATCTTTATTGATACTATCAAAATGGATTGGTTTATTAAATGCTACCCTCCATGCTTTGCTTGACTCTATAGCATCTTTTGTTTTAAATATTTCAAAACCTCCAAAATGATCTACTACATCAGCAGTAGTATCATCCATATACTCTACTGGATCATAAATAATATTCATCGTACACCCATTTAGCACAACAATAGATGGTCCTTTCACATCCACCATGTTCAATTTATTTCCATCTACAGTAACGATCACTTTATAATTTTCATGATTCTTTACATATTCTTTATTTGAAAACAAAAGACTACACTCAAAATTTCTTCTATGCTCTTTGTTATTATAATCATCGGCTATAAGCTTATCTAGTTTTGCAATTTTATCATTTGAATCATTTACTAGATACACATCTATTTTTGCATCTTTGCTCACATTAATCATTTCTAGTTCTATATTCAATGAATTACTTTGTACTCCTATTTCACTTATATCCATATAGCTAATAACTGAGTTACTATAAACTTTTAATATATAATCTTTCACTCTAGCTACTTCTTTACTGCCTAAATAAAAAACAATATCTACTACATTCTCGCCATTTTTATTTGCAAAATCGTTTATAAATTCTAAACTATCCGTATCATAATTACCCAAGATACTATATGATCTTATTTTATTAGCTCTAGCTATTACTTTTTCATTTTGAACAATTTCTATTTTACTTACCTTAATTCCCATAGAATTATTATCATCTTGGGACTGAAGACCAAACCACATATACATTGAATTGGCATTTTGTGAAAAAATCTTAGGATTTGTATTACACCTTACTTCATATTCTCTATTGGATACATTCATCTTTATGTTTTGTTCACTTAAAGCCAAAGATATAGTTGATCCCAATAATAATATAATTACTACATTTATAATAAATAGTGCTACTAATTTCCCCTTCTTCAACATATATTCCTCTCCCTTTTTCATCTTTATCAATTTGTATATTATACCAATTATTCATATTTTTTTCAACTTTATCATATAAATGGTTCTTATTAATACACTATAAAAAAACACCTCACAAGCATTTCTACCTGTAAGGTACTAGATTTTATTGATTAGTCGGACTAGGTTTAAATCTAAATACCTGTCCCTTGTAGTTACTTGTAATTTCTGTGGTTCTTGGTGAATCTCTATTTTATAGCTTTTAATTTTGCTATGTCATTCCAATTTTTTGAGGTTACTAATTCAACAGCGCTTAAATCATCTTTTATTGTATCTAATTTTACATTAACTTCTGTTCTAAATTCAGTTAAATCAGCAGTTTGTTCATAAACTGTTTGTATTTTATTGCTTATATTATCAAGTTTGTTATTTATTTCATTTCTAAACTCTTTATTATCTTCTTGAATTTGTTTTATTTCATTCCTAAACTCTTTATTATCTTCTTGAATTTGTTTTATTTCATTTCTAAACTCTTTATTATCTTCT
>NZ_RYYS01000024.1 GCF_004138215.1 Anaerophilus nitritigenes | reverse complement strand
TCTGGTCAAGTCCTCGACCTATTAGTACCTATCAGCTAAAGACATTGCTGCCCTTACACCCTAGGCCTATCAACCAGATGGTCTATCTGGGGTCTTACCTGAAAATCAGTGGGAAATCTCATCTTGAGGGAGGCTTCGCGCTTAGATGCCTTCAGCGCTTATCCCGTCCATACATAGCTACTCAGCCGTGCCGCTGGCGCGACAACTGATACACCAGAGGTATGTCCATCCCGGTCCTCTCGTACTAAGGACAGCTCCTCTCAAATTTCCTGCGCCCACAGCGGATAGGGACCGAACTGTCTCACGACGTTCTGAACCCAGCTCGCGTGCCTCTTTAATGGGCGAACAGCCCAACCCTTGGGACCTACTTCAGCCCCAGGATGAGACGAGCCGACATCGAGGTGCCAAACCTCCCCGTCGATGTGGACTCTTGGGGGAGATAAGCCTGTTATCCCCGGGGTAGCTTTTATCCGTTGAGCGATGGCCCTTCCACTCGGAACCACCGGATCACTAAGCCCGACTTTCGTCCTTGCTCGACTTGTAAGTCTTGCAATCAAGCTCCCTTGTGCCTTTACACTCTACGCGCGATTTCCGACCGCGCTGAGGGAACCTTTGGGCGCCTCCGTTACTTTTTGGGAGGCGACCGCCCCAGTCAAACTGCCCACCTGACAATGTCCCAAGACAGGGTAACTGTCTATGGTTAGAACTTCAGTATTACAAGAGTGGTATCCCAACGTTGACTCCTCACAGACTGGCGTCCATGTATCTTAGTCTCCCACCTATCCTGTACATGCAATACCGAAATCCAATATCAGGCTACAGTAAAGCTCCACGGGGTCTTTCCGTCCTGCTGCGGGTAACCAGCATCTTCACTGGTACTACAATTTCACCGAGTCCATTGTTGAGACAGTGCCCAAATCGTTACGCCTTTCGTGCGGGTCGGAACTTACCCGACAAGGAATTTCGCTACCTTAGGACCGTTATAGTTACGGCCGCCGTTTACTGGGGCTTAAGTTCAGTGCTTCATCTAATGATTAACACGTCCCCTTAACCTTCCAGCACCGGGCAGGCGTCAGCCCCTATACATCGTCTTTCGACTTAGCAGAGACCTGTGTTTTTGCTAAACAGTCGCTTGGGCCTATTCTCTGCGGCCACCTCAGGCTTTAACACCCTAACGTGGCACCCCTTCTCCCGAAGTTACGGGGTCATTTTGCCGAGTTCCTTAACAATGGTTCTCTCGCTCGCCTTAGGATTCTCTCCTTACCTACCTGTGTCGGTTTGCGGTACGGGCACCTAGGATCTCGCTAGAGGCTTTTCTTGACAGTGTGGAATCAGTAAGTTCGCTACTTAAATTTCGCTCCCCATCACCTTTTAGGATTGTCTATACGGATTTGCCTATATAGACTCCCTACGGGCTTAGACGCACACAACCAACGGTGCGCTTGACCTATCCTACTGTGTCACCCCATCACTCAAATGATCTTTGGTGGTACAGGAATATCAACCTGTTGTCCATCGCCTACAACTTTCGTTCTCGGCTTAGGTCCCGACTAACCCTGAGAGGACGACCCTTCCTCAGGAAACCTTAGGTATTCGGCGGGCAGGATTCTCACCTGCCTTTCGCTACTCATGCCAACATTCTCTCTTGTATATAGTCCACCACTCCTTACGGTATGACTTCAACCCATATACAATGCTCCCCTACCCCACATACAGATAAATCCATACGTAGCCGTAGCTTCGGTGACAGGTTTGAGCCCCGGTAATTTTCGGCGCAGGATCACTCGACTAGTGAGCTATTACGCACTCTTTGAATGAATGGCTGCTTCTAAGCCAACATCCTAGTTGTCTGTGCAATCCCACATCCTTTTCCACTTAACCTGTACTTAGGGACCTTAGCTGACGGTCTGGGCTGTTTCCCTTTCGACTATGAATCTTATCACCCACAGTCTGACTCCTAAAGATATGATGACGGCATTCGGAGTTTGATAGTCTTCGGTAACCGGTGAGGGCCCCTAGGACATTCAGTGCTCTACCTCCGTATCACTTTCTTTAAGGCTAGCCCTAAAGCTATTTCGGGGAGAACCAGCTATCTCCGAGTTCGATTGGAATTTCTCCGCTATCCACAAGTCATCCCAGCCTTTTTCAACAGACATGGGTTCGGTCCTCCACGAAATTTTACTTCCGCTTCAACCTGCTCATGGATAGGTCACCCGGTTTCGGGTCTACGGCATACAACTTAGATCGCCCATTTAAGACTCGCTTTCGCTGCGGCTCCGTAGCATAACTACTTAACCTTGCTGCATACCGTAACTCGTTGGCCCGTTCTACAAAAAGTACGTGGTTGTTCGAATAATGAACTTCCACTGCTTGTAAACATAGGGTTTCAGGTTCTATTTCACTCCCCTTCCGGGGTTCTTTTCACCTTTCCCTCACGGTACTATACGCTATCGGTCACCAGGGAGTATTTAGCCTTGGGGGGTGGTCCCCCCTGCTTCCCACAAGGTTTCACGTGTCTCGTGGTACTCTGGAGTATGCTCGAAAG
>NZ_RYYS01000023.1 GCF_004138215.1 Anaerophilus nitritigenes | reverse complement strand
TATTTGTTCTTCATCATTAAGTTCTACCATAGTTTGAGGAATCATATTTACATCTGCTTCTAACAATTCATATCCCTTTTGCACTAGAGCTTCTTTAACTTCATAAAAATCCTCTGGTGCTGTAAGGATTTCATAAATTTCTTCATCATCTGCAATAAAATCTTCTGCTCCTGCTTCAAGTGCTGCTTCCATTATTTCATCTTCATTGTACTCATCTGTTTTCTCTATAAGTATTTGACCTTTTCTATCAAACATATATCCTACACATCCAGGAGTTCCTAGATTTCCACCATTTTTATCAAAATAGTATCTAATATTGCTTCCTGCTCTGTTTCTATTATCCGTAAGCACCTCAACAATTACTGCAATTCCATTGATTCCATATCCTTCATAAGTAATTCTTTCAAAGTCTTCTCCAGCACCTGCACCTGCACCTTTTTTGATAGCTCTTGTAATATTATCATTAGGCATATTGATAGATTTTGCCTTATCTATTGCATTTTTAAGATTCGCATTATATTCTGGGTCTGCTCCTCCTTCTTTTGCTGCAACAGTAATAAGACGTGCATATTTTGTAAAAATTTGTGCCCTTTTTGCATCTTGTTTGCTTTTTCTATTAGCAATCGTTCCGTGTCTTCCCATGTTTTTTCATCTCCTTAGTCATACATGACGAAATTCCAATGTTTATTTTATCATATTCGAAAAAAATAGTAAATAATCCAATAAAAATGAACGTAAAATACACCTCCAACTATTAAATATGATTATATCATATGTCTAACATTTGAGGTGCATTCCAATTTGCTTTTTATATAATCTTAGTATACTAACAATAGGTTACTCCATTATTTCTTCATTGTCTATTCTAATTTGTGATTCAAGTATATATGCATTATTCATACGAACTACTTTTTTGAAAAAACTAAGAGGTACATAAGTTCTTCCATCTACTAATGTTGGTGCATTTCCTAATTCAATTGGTGCAGTTTTCATATACATATATTGATCTTTTCCTATTGTTAAAGAAATTCCTTTTCCTATCATAATACTTTGTGATTCTTCGTTCCAAGTTACCTCATATCCTAATGCTTTAGAAATTGTAGCTACTGGAACCATAACAATACCTTGATCATTGGTATAAGGTGTAGGTGCTTCTATTTTTTGATTGTTTACAATAATATCCATAGTAGAAATCTGCTCTGGAAGTGTAACTGCTTTTTCAAATAATACAGTAATTTTCTTTGGAGTTGTCTGTGCAGGTATACTTCTTGTAGATACATCATAAAAAACTACAAGCTTACGATTTTTTAAATCTCCTTTAAAGTCTTTTCCATCTTGTGTAATGACTTTAGTATCATCAGAAATATTTAATTTTAATGAATGATCTGCACTGATTAAATCTTTATCAAATTCATCTACTTTCATATTTATTTCTTCATTATTTACAACAACAACTTCTGCATTATATTGTGGAGGATAAATCATAATCATAGGTGCATTGGCTTTATAAAATCCTGTAATAGTAACTCCTACTTCAATCTTTTCATCATCTACAATATAAGTATCCTCAGATATAATAATATTTGCTAGTGATCCATCTTTATTTTCTACCATAATAGCTTTACGATTTTCTAAATCTCTTATTTCTTTTACTTCTCCAGTAAAAGAATTAAAATAAGATTGTGCTTTTGCATTTAAATCGGCATGTATAGGCATAATATTTTTAATTTGTCCTACATCATCTATCGGTTTTATATTTTCTATATTAGCAGCAAAACCTGTAACAGACGCAAGTGATAAAATAGTAACGGATAAACATCCTACAAATATTTTTTTTGATTTCATAATATATTCTCTCCTTTTTATTTTGTTTGTTTTGTATTACACTCCATTAGACGCATACTATAAACAAAAGTTCCATGTTGTTCTAAAAAAATTTCAAAAGCTACCTTTTAAAAGGTAGCTTTCATTTATATAGCATCAAAATATTTTCTTATTTCTGTAGCTTTTTCTTTACTCATAGAATCTATATCCCCAAGCTTATATGGAATATTCATCTCTTTATATTTATGAACACCTAATTTATGATAGGGTAAAAGCTCTATCTTTTCTACATTAGGAATTTCTTTGACAAAATTTTTGAGTTCATCTAAATATTCATGGGTATCCGTGATTCCTGGTATCATCACTTGTCTTATCCACATAGGGATACTTTTCTTACATACTGTCTTTAAAAATTTTTCAAAAACATTCATATCTTTTCCTGTAATTTTTTGATAACCATATTTTGTAATATGTTTGATGTCTAATAATACCAGATCTGTGTAAGAAAGAATTTCTTCATACCTTCCTACTCCTACTCCTGCTGTATCAATTGCTGTATGAATATCATGTGTTTTACAAAGCTTTAGAAATTCTATCAAAAAATCTGGTTGCATAAGAGGTTCTCCTCCTGAACAGGTTACTCCTCCCATTTTCCCAAAATAAGGCCTATATCTTAATACTTTTTTGAATAAATCTTGTGGACTCGTTGCTATTCCTTTGTTAAAATCCCATGTATCTGGATTATGGCAATACATACATCTTAAAGTGCATCCTTGGAAAAATACAACAAACCTTACTCCTGGTCCATCCACAAGTCCCATACTCTCATAAGAATGAATTTTTCCCATTTATCTTACCATACTTTCATGAAAGGTTCTTGCTATGACTTCAAACTGTTGTTTTCTTGTTAATCTATTAAAATGAACTGCATATCCAGATACTCTTATTGTCAAAGTTGAATATTTTTCTGGATGATCCATTGCATCTAATAAAGTCTCTCTGTTTAATACATTTACATTTAAGTGATGTGCTCCTTGTGAAAAATATCCATCCATGATTTGTACCAAATTCATAACTCTATCTTCTTCACTTTGTCCTAAAGCTTGTGGAATAATAGTAAAAGTATTAGAAACTCCATCTTGACATATTTCTTCATATGGAATCTTTGCTACAGAATTTAATGATGCTAACGCTCCACTCTGATCTCTTCCATGCATAGGATTTGCTCCTGGTGCAAAAGGTTCTCCAGCCTTTCTTCCATCTGGAGTTGCTCCTGTTTTTTGTCCGTATACTACATTAGAAGTAATAGTAAGGACAGATAAAGTATGCTCTGCCTCTTTATATGCTTTATGTTTTTTAAGTTCTCCTGAAAAATATTTCAAAACTTCTATAGCCAATCCATCTACTTGATCTTCATCATTTCCATACTTAGGAAAATTTCCTTCTATTTGAAAATCTACTGCAATGTTATCTTTTCTAATAGGTTTTACCTTTGCATACTTAATAGCACTTAATGAATCTGCTACTACTGAAAGTCCTGCTACTCCAAAAGCCATAAAAGGATGAACCTCTGTATCATGCAAACCCATTAAAGTCGCCTCATAAGCATATTTATCATGCATATAATGAATCACATTCATAGTATTTACATATAAGTTGGCTACATAAGATAATACTTTGAAATAATTTTCTTTTATTTTTTCAAAAGATAATATTTCATCTTCTATAGGATCAATATTAGATATAACTAAAGTTTTCTTTCTTTCATCTATTCCACCATTAATAGCATACAAAAGAGCTTTTGCTAAATTACATCTTGCTCCAAAAAACTGCATTTCTTTTCCCATCTTCATTGCAGATACACAACATGCAATTCCGTAATCATCGCCATAAATTTTTCTCATCAAATCATCATTTTCGTATTGAATAGCCCCTGTTTTTATAGACATTTTTGTACAGTATTTCTTGAAATTTTGTGGTAAATCCTCTGACCACAATACAGTCATATTAGGTTCAGGTGCTGGATTTAGATTGGTCAAAGTATGAAGCATTCTAAAAGAAGTTTTTGTGACTAAAGTTCTTCCATCTAACCCCATACCTCCTATTGTTTCTGTAATCCAGTTTGGATCTCCTGCAAACAATTCATTATACTCAGGAGTCCTTAGATGCCTTACCATTCTTAATTTCATTACAAATTGATCAATAATTTCTTGTGCCTCTTTTTCTGTAAGAATTCCCTTTTCTAGATCTCTTTTGATATAAATATCTATAAATGTACTTGTTCTTCCTAAAGACATAGCAGCTCCATTGTTTTCCTTAACTCCTGCTAAATAACCAAAATATAAAAACTGTACAGCTTCTTTTGCATCTTTTGCAGGATTTGAGATGTTTACCCCATAACTTAATGCCATATTCTTGATTTTTTTAAGTGCCTTGATCTGCTGTGCTACTTCTTCTCTTTTTCTAATGATATCTTCACTCATAGGGCTTATTAAATGATCATAATCCTTTTTCTTATCTTCTATTAAAAAATCAATTCCATATAAAGAAATTCTTCTGTAATCTCCTATAATACGTCCTCTCCCATAAGCATCAGGAAGACCTGTCAAAAGACCTGAACTTCTAGCATTTCTCATATCTTGCGTATATACATCAAATACTCCTTCATTATGAGTTCTCATTCCTTTTTCAAAGAAATAATCCGTTTGTTCATCCATTTTGTATCCATAATCATCTAAAGCTCCTTGAACCTCCAAAAGGATTGATCATTCTCTTTAAGGGCTCATCTGTTTGTAATCCTAGGATTATTTCATTTTCCTTATCTATATATCCTGCTTTAAAATTGTCTACTCCTGAAATATGATGAAGATCCACTCCTAAAATTCCCTTTTGAAGTTCTTCTTTTAAAAGCTCTTCACATTTTTCCCATACTATTACAGTCTTTGAAGTAGGATTTTGTAAAAAACTTGCATCCCCTTTATAAGGAATATAATTTTTTTGTATAAAGTTTCTTACATCTACTTGTTTTGTCCAATTTCCTTCTTCAAATCCTGTCCATTCTTTTCTCATCATAAAAAAACCCTCCTTGACTATTTGTTTATCAAGTCCGAGGGGTTTTTCAAAAAATATAAAACCGCCTGGACTTTTAGCCCAGGCGGTCGGCTTTTTTTCTAATCACACTCCATGTGGTTAATTCCACTTCCGCCAGTCATGTGATAGGTTTCATACTATAACGAATGAGTTTATATTACCAATTTTTATTTTACTTGTCAATAAAAAAATTATCTACACTTCTTTTAGTGTAATAATTTTTTCTAATTTTAGGCTTTCTTTTACATCTATGATTCTCTGATTTGTCGAACCTACATATTTGCAAGCATCATCTTTCAGCTTGTCATTAAATTTTCCATCTATAAGAACATCTATTTGCTTTAATAAGTTTAGTTTATCTCTATTGTTACTTTGTAATATTTCTTCATATGTATATCCTGTATAACACCATAAATTTAAACCCTTATCTTTAATTTTTTTAGCAAGAGTAGTTAATGGTTGTGCTTGCTCAAAAGGTTCTCCCCCTGAAAAGGTAACCCCTGAAATTAAAGGAATATTGTGTTGGATTCTATTCAATATATGATCTAATGATACCCGATCTCCATAGTTAAAATCTTGCATATCCTTATTATGACATCCAATGCAATTATGATTGCAACCTGATACAAACAAAACACTTCTAAGGCCTTTGCCATTTACTGTAGAATTATCTAAAAAACCTGCAACTTGAAGCATTACATAAACTCCTCCTATCTACAACAAAAAACCCCTTTACAATAATGAATATTGTATCAGAGCTTTTGTTTATTAACATCTTGTATATTTAAATATTGTAAGTATTGATGTGTACTTCATTATTATGAGAAGTTCTATCTTTTCTTTCAGCAACCTTTCCATTACCAAATCTTTCATCTAATGAAAGGTACCCTGTAACCCTTGATATTCCTTGTATATTTTTACTTGTACATTTAGGGCAAGTATGTTTAGAAGCTTCTATTCTCTCTCCACAATCTCTACAATACTTCATATGAAAGTTTATACCCATATAACTAATATTCGTGTTTTTATAAGCATAATCAATAATCCCTTTTACATCTTCAGGATTTGGATATCCATCCATTTCGATGTAAGTTATATGTCCACCATTACATAATTTATGAAATGGTGCTTCCAAATCAATTTTATCTTTTATAGATATTTTATATGAAACAGGAATATGATAGCTGTTGGTATAATAATCTTTATCTGTAACTTCTTTCATATTTCCAAATACTTTTTTATCTTGAACGATAAATTTCCCTGAAAGTCCTTCAGCAGGAGTTGCATAGCATGACCAATTTAATTTATCAATTTCTTTATGTCGATCACAAAATTCTCTTATATGAGTAATAATTTTTACTCCTAATTCATGACTATGTTCATCTTCCCCATGATGTTTACCTGTTAAAGCTATTAATGTTTCAGCAAGTCCAATAAAGCCAATCCCCCATGTACCTTGTTTTAAAATAGGTTCTATAGAATCATCAGGAGATAAGTTTTCAGAGCCCTTCATTAAATGCTCGCCTGCTACAAAAGGTAAATCTTTTACTCTCAATTGTTTAAGAACATTATATCTATGTAACAATGATTCTCTAGCAATAGATAATCTGTTATCTAAAAGAGAAAAGAATTTATCTATATTTCCTTTAGCTAATATTCCTATACGAGGAAGATTTATTGTAGTAGGAGCAATATTACCTCTTCCTGCAGGTCCAGCTTCTCCATTTATATTAGACATTATATAAGTTCTACATCCCATAGTGGCTGCAATAACACCTTTATCATAGTATTCCTTATTAAAGTCAGCATCTAAATTCATAAACATAGGATTCATTCTCTTGCTTGCAACTTTACAAGCAAGTTCATATAAATAGTAGTATGGATCTTCTTTTTCTCTATTTACACCTTTTTTTACTCTAAATATTATATTTGGAAATATAGGTTGCTCTCCTTTACCTAATCCTTTTTCATATTCTTGTAAAAATATTTCACATACCATGGCTGCATCCTTGCTTCTAGGAAGACCTAGGTTAATTGAACTAAAAGGAACTTGACTTCCGGCTCTAGAATGCATAGTATTCAAATTGTAAACTATACCTTGCATAGATTGATGAACAACTTTTTTTAATTTTTTTTCTGCTATTTTTTCTATATCTGCTCCCAAATCACAGAATTCCTCATTATATTCTTGTAGTATTTCTTGTCTTGTCATATTCACAAAGTCTGCCATATCATTATCAAAGTCAACATGAGCTTGACCACCAAACATATCATTTTGAGTACTTTGAAGTAATATACAAGATAATTCTGCAGCAGATTCTATTCTTTTTGCAGGAAGAATAGTACCATATCCTGTATTAAAACCTCTTTTTAGTATTTTACCTGTTTCAATATTTAAACAATTGGTAGTTAGATTATAACTATCTAAATCATGATAGTATATATCTCCGTTTTCATGCGCTTTAGCCAAATGTTTAGGCATGGCAGCAAGATTGTACCATTTATTAGATTCACTTGCAATTCTTAAAAGCTTGGAGCTGAAATTATTTCCTACATTTGCATTATCACGATCTGTTTCAATTCCTATATTCTGAATACTTTTCATTAAATCTGATTTTATTTCTCTTAGTTTTGTTCTTTCTTTTCTATAGTTTGAATATGCCAAGCCTATAGGTCTATATCCGTTTTGTAACAAAATATCTTCCACAATATTTTGTATTTCCTCTACTTTTATTTTAGTATATCCTTTGTTTTCAATACACTCTATGACTCTTTGAGTAGCTTCTATGACTTCACTTTCTTTTAATGTAAAGGCTATTTCATCTGCAGAAGCTTTAATAGCATTAGTAATTTTAATCGAGTCAAAAGGTACTTCTCTATCATCTCTTTTAACAACATATAGCATTTCATCCACATCCCATCACAACATATTGTACAGTGGATATTATACCTTACAAAGAATTTTATGGCAATTTTAAAATATACTAAAAAAATTAACACAAATGGTTTTAGTCAATATACCTTCTTTTTCTTTTAATTTTTACACCTATAGTAATCTTGACATGAATATTTTGTAACATTCATTGAAAATTTGAATTTTTTCATAATATTTTGTAGTTTCTAGTTTTCTCAAATATTTCTAATGTAACGTTCTCTCTTTTTTATAGATTTTCCTACAATCACGATTCCTACCAGTAAAATCAATGTTGCTGCCAATCCTGCCTCTGGTCCAAACGAGCCTCCTGTAACCCACTCAATCCCAGTTAATTTCGTTTGAATCAAGCTTAAAGAGCAAACTGAATTTCCGCTAACCTCTAACCCAAAAATATTTCCTTGAGCCCAATTCCATGCACTATGAGCACCACAAGCACCCCAAATATTATCAGTCTTTAAAGCATACAGTCCAAAGAACAACCCTACTAAAATAATATTAAAAATAGCCAATAAGCTTACATGATTATTTAATAAATGTAGTATTCCAAATAATGATGAGGATACTAAAAGACCTACAACAACATTATATCTTGCACCAATCACATTCATAAGCCATCCACGGGTAACTACTTCCTCCGATGCACCTTGAATGATCCAACCTGGTAAAGCAATCAAAATACTTGAAATAGCAGAAACTCCAACAGAAATGATTGGGTTTTGATTTATTTTTGCCTGTCCTAAAATAAAAAGTAAAATCATAACTGCAAAAAACATAAGCATCCCCACTAAAAATCCAATACAATATTGAGAAATTTTATTTTCTTTAAAAAATCCGATGGATGAAAAAGAACGTTTTTCAATAAATTTTACCCATACAAACAGACATAGAAAAACACCTCCACATGATAATATCATAAAAAGTGTAACATTTAAGTCCTGATGTAGTATGTATGGCACAAGCATCCTATATGCCATAGTCCCTATAATTTGACCTACTACAATAAAAACAACTGTTAAAATAGTGGCCACAACCACATTTGGTAAATATCTTGAATTGAATGCACTTGTTATGAGTTTAAATTGATTTTTTTTCATGATATTCTCCTTATTTTTATGAATTAAAATATTTATAATAAATTCACCTCTATATTTATATACACCCTAATGTATATACAACATTGATATATTCAATATTTTATACAATTGTTTTGTCTAAAGCATCTTCAGGGTTAACCCCAAAATCAGGAAAGTAAGAGTTTTTCTTTTATTTCATTATATTATATATATTTATTATACATTTACAAGTAATATTTTACAAATAATGTTAATATAAAGACACTCCTTTAACATATAAACAATTATACATTTTCTCTTTATCAATAGATTGAAAATATAAAAAGATGAATTAATTAAAATTTCTAAATAATTCGTAGATATTTTTTCTATAATTCTTATAAAAAGAAGTATAATAAACTAAGACAAAATAAAATAGGAGGACTCTATTTTGAAAAAATCTGAAAAATTTTTGATTATATCTATTTTACTTTTTATTATAAATTTAAGTATTCGTTTTATAGCACCTTTTCATCCCCTTTGGATAGAAAATCATTATTCTAATGGTCTATATAAAATCACTAGTTCTATTTTAAATTTTTTCAGTAATATTTTTGATTTTTCTATAGGAGAATATATTTTTATATTTTTGATTTTATTTATTTTATATAAAGTTGTAGTTTTCATAAAAAAAATAATTGCTCAAAAAGAAAATAGAAAATATATCATTTTATCCTTTTTTATTTCTGCTTTTGTTTCTATAAATATCATTTATTTTTTATTTATTACTCTTTGGGGACTAAATTATTATAGACTTCCTTTTTCAGAAATTGCAAATCTTCCTGTGTCATCTCATTCTGTTAAAGATCTTGAAAATTTATGTATTACACTCACCAATCGTGCTAATATTCTACGGACAAAAATATATCAAAATAATCATGGTGTTATGACTTTAAAAAATGAATCTAAATATCTATTAAAAGAAGCAGATACTGGATATTCTTTAGCATCCAATATTTATCCTGTTCTTAAAGGAAAATATGCCCTACCAAAAGAAATCTATTTTTCCAATGCTCTTTCATGGATGGGTATATCAGGAATTTACTCTGTTTTCACAGGGGAAGCAAACATCAATAAAGATGTTCCTGACTGCATGATTCCTAGCACCATATGTCACGAAATGGCTCATCAAAGAGGATTTGCTAGAGAAGATGAAGCAAACTATATATCTTATATTACCTGTAGTCTCCATCCAGATGAAGATTTTCAGTACTCTGGAGTTTTATTAGCACTTATTCATTCTATGAACACTCTTTATACCTATGATCAACAAAAATATATGCAGATTCGAAGTACTTATAGTATAGGTGTAAAAAAAGATTTAGAAAATCTTCATGAATTTTGGCAACAATACAAAGGACCTATAGAAAGAACTTCTTCAAAATTCAACGATGCTTATTTAAAATCTAATCAACAAGCAGATGGAATTCATAGTTATGGAAGAATGGTAGATCTCCTTTTGGCAGAGACAAAACAAAAATAAAGGAATTTTTATTTTTATATAGAACTTAGATATTTCAAACATCTAGTCAGTAGAAAGGAATGATTCTATGTATTTTGCTACATTCGTTTATAAGGAAGAAGAAACCTTTGGTATATTAAATGAAAGTAAAACCTACGTTATTCTTATGAAAGATATTTCTGAGTACATCAAAAAAGATTGTCCTAAAACTTTAAGAGATTTCATAGAAAACTATAAAGATTTTGAGATTGAAACAATAAAAGATATTTTAAAGGAAAATACATTTCAAAAAATCCCTTTAGAGGATATTCAATTGAGTGCACCTATTCCCTATCCTAGAAGAAATCTATTTTGTCTAGGAAAAAATTATATAGATCATGCAAAGGAATTAACAGGTTTATCTGGTGGTGATGATTCTATTCCTAAATTTCCTATTTATTTTACTAAGATTGCAGATCCTGCCATTGGGCATAAAGATTTTATATGCTCTCATAGTGAACTTACAGACAAATTAGATTATGAAGTAGAATTAGCTGTTGTCATAGGAAAAGATGGAATCAATATAAAACCAGAAGAGGTGGAAGATTATATTTTTGGATACACTATTGTCAATGATATATCCGCTAGAAATATTCAAAGAAAACATATGCAGTGGTTTAAAGGCAAAAGTTTGGAGACCTTCTGCCCTATGGGCCCTTACTTAGTCCATAAAAGTGAAATTCCTTTTCCTATTGAATTGGATATAAAATGTATAGTAAATGGAGAAGTAAGACAAAATTCCAATACGAAAAATATGATCTTTGACATTCCTCATATTATTAGTGATTTGTCTAAAGGAATGCATCTAAAAGCAGGAGATATTATTATTACAGGTACTCCTTCAGGAGTAGGTCTTGGTTTTACTCCTTTTAAATTTTTAAATCCAAAAGATCAAATAGACTGTTATATTGAAAAAATAGGAACACTCACTAATTTTGTAAAATAATAAGGAGCATTCAATGATTTCATTTCAAAAACATTATAATAAACAATTTTTAAATCAAATTCGTAAAGCAATTGATGATTTTCATATGATAAAACCTAAAGATCACATTGCTATTGGATTGTCTGGAGGAAAGGATAGTATTTTCCTTTTATTTTGCTTAAAGCTTATTCAACTTACTTATATAAAAAATTTTGAGCTTATAGGAATTCATATTGACCTAGGATTTAAAATGGATATGAGTCCTTTACAAAACTTTTGTGAAGAAAATAATATTCCACTTATTGTTGAAAAAACAAATATTGCTCATGTAGTATTTCATGAAAGAAAAGAAAAAAATCCATGTTCTCTTTGTTCTACTCTAAGAAGAGGAGCACTCTCTAGAGTAGCTACCAATCATAATATAAAAAAAATTGCTCTTGGTCATAATACAGATGATGTGATTGAAACACTTTTTATGAATGTACTCAAGGTAGGAAAACTAGGCACTTTTCATCCTAATACATATAATCCTAAAAAAGATATGCATATCATAAGACCTTTGATTTATCTAAGAGAAGATTTGATTGAATCTTTAACCACTCAACATGATCTTCCTATCATCCAAAGCACTTGTCCTGTAGATAAAAAAACTACTCGAGAAGAAATGAAGCATTTGCTTTTAAGTTTAGAAAAAACTTATCCTGATGCTTCACAAAAAATATTATCTTCTTTGTCTAATGTTGATTTAAATAAATTTTGGAATAAAAACAAGAAAGGACTCTAATTTAAGAGTCCTTTCTTTATAAATATCTTTCTATAATGACCATTCCACACTTTCCTGTTGTAACTTATAAAGATGGCAGTATAGTCCATTATTTTCCATAAGCTGGCTATGATTACCCTCTTCTAGTACAGTGCCTTCCCCTAACACAACAATCTTATCCGCTCCTACAACAGTTCTTAAACGGTGAGCAATTACAAGTACTGTTTTATTTTTTATTAATTCAGAAAGTGCTGTCTGTATTTTCGTTTCATTTTCCACATCTAAGGAAGCAGTAGCTTCATCTAAAAGAATAATTGGTGCATCCTTTAATAATGCTCTTGCTATTGAAATTCTCTGACGTTCTCCACCAGATAATGTTAATCCATTTTCACCTATAATCGTATTATATCCCTTTGGCATATTTAAAACAAAATCATCGCACATAGCAATTTTCGCAGCCTTTAAGACCTCCTCATCACTAGCATCTCGTCTGCCTAATCTAATATTTTCTATAACAGTATCATTAAATAAAGTAACATCTTGAAAAACAATAGCATAATTTTTAAGTAGTGCTTCTGGATCAATTCTAGTAATATCCTGTCCACCTAGGGTAATTTTTCCTTGATTAGGATCCCAAAACCTTGCTGCAAGCTTTGCTACTGTACTTTTTCCTCCACCAGATAAACCAACCAAAGCTGTTACATCCCCTTGTTTTGCAACAAATGATACATCATTTAAAACAGGTTCATTTTCGTTATATGCAAAGGCTACATGGTTAAATTGTACATCATAACCTTTTATACTATACTCTTTATCACCAGCTTGTATTGGTTGATTTTCCATTTCCCTCATTCTTTGGATTGGAATTTCAATACTAAAAATCTCAGCAATATTTGCAAGTATTCCAGAAAGTGGATCATATAATCTAGAAGCTGTTATTAAAAAAATAAGATATGTCAATAAATCAGTCTGTCCCTTAACTAAAAGTGTACTTCCTACTAGAATAACCGTTGCAAGTCCAAGCCTTAATACTGCTTGAGCACTAGTAACAAAAGCTCCCATGATAAGTTCTGAATGAATTTGTTCTTTCTCTGCATCATTTAACTTTTTATCCAAGCCTTCCATATAAAGCTCTTCCATATTATATGCCTTGATATCTTGAATATTTTCCAGACATTCCTGAATACCATCGGCACAAGCCCGCTTTGCCTTATAATGCTTTAATTCTGATTTCTTTTGTATTTTCTTTGAAACAAAAATCATTATAAAAGCTACAGGTACAACCCATAATACAGATAATCCCATTCTCCAATCCATAGTTAACAATCCAATAACAATAATTGTAGTAGATAAAATGGCTCCAAAAAACTGAGGTATCGAATGAGAAAAAGCATGCTCCAATGAGGTACAATCTCCCATTATTGTATTACTCAAATCAGATAAATCTCTTTTCCCAAAAAATGCAAGAGGTAACTGTCTCAATTTTTCACCCAAAGTAATTCTTCTTGTAGCACTTTCTGCATATGTAGAAAGATATACAACAGAGTATTGTATATAATGAAATAAATACATCAAAAATATGGATAATGCAATCAAGCCTATATACTTAAAAAAGCTTGGAGTATTAGACTTTCCGCTTAAAATAGGACTTAATAGTTCCTCTAGCATCATAATAAAAATTCCTACAGGAATCATCATGCTTAAATTCACTAAAGCACTATAAAAACTTCCTTTTATTAAATCTTTTGATCCCTTAGCACTTAGTGCAAATTTATTTTGAAAATATTTATGCATAGTATCCCTCTTTTCCAACCTTCCAAGCTATAGATGTCTGATATTCATTCCACATATTTTTATAAACTCCATTTTTACTCAATAACTCTTCATGTATTCCCTTTTCTACAATCTCTCCATTCTGAACCACCAAAATACAATCCACATCCTTGATGGAAGAAAGTCTATGAGCTACCATTAAAACAGTTTTATCCTTAACTAATGATTCAAAGGATTTTTGTATTTGGTACTCATTTTCTGGATCTGCAAAAGCCGTTGCCTCATCTAAAATTATAATTGGTGCATCCTTTAAAATCACTCTAGCTATGGCAATTCTCTGCCCTTCTCCGCCAGAAAGATAAACCCCTTTTGTACCTACAACTGTGTCTATTCCCTGAGGCATTTTTTCTATAATGTCATCACATTGTGCTAAATGAGCAGCTCTTAAAACTTCCTCTCGAGTAGCATTTGGTTTTGCAACTCGAATGTTTTCTAAAAGACTTGTCTTAAATAGTCTACTGTTTTGAAAAACAAAAGCTATTTGATCCATTAACTCCTTATCTTCAAAATTCTTTACATTCACACCACCAATTTCGATACTTCCTTTTTCTACATCCCAAAATCTAGGTATCAAACTTGCCAAAGTGCTTTTTCCCCCGCCTGAAGGCCCTACTAATGCATATATCTTTCCTTGTGGAATCCTAAAGCTTATATTATGAATAGCAGGTTTATCACTTCCTGGATAAGTAAAGGCAACATCCTTAAAATCAATGGAATAATCTATAGGCTTGTTCTTTAAATAAGCTTGTTCGAGGGATTTAGCTTCTAATATCTCATCAATTCTATTTAATGCTTCCTTGGCAGCCATCATATTATTTGAAACAAACATGATTTTGTTCATCATCATGACACAAGTAGGTGCAAATAGCATATAAAAAATCAAGTCTAGCAAAAATCCACTATAGTCTGGTGCCTGTAGGATCAATAAAATTCCTATAGGAATTAATAACAATGATGGTGCATTGATTGTAATTGTAAACCCTACCATAGGTATTCTACAAGCCAATGCATAATCTGATGCAAACTCACTATATCGTTTAATTGATTCATAAAAATTTTTAAAGGAATAAACTGTCTGTTGAAATACCTTTACTACTGGAATTCCTCGAATATATTCCACTGCAGAACCATTCATATCCTCTAAAACATTCATATAATTGTTCATAAACCTAGCATTATCTCCACACATCATCTGTTTTAAAAATATAAAACTAATAAACACTGGTACTAAACATATAACTCCTAATCGCCAATCAAAGATAAATAGTATGCCCATAATAGCAATAGGTAAAATGAAAGCACCCGACAAATCTGGTAATTGATGTGCTAAAAAACCATGTGTTAAGCTTGCATTATCATCAATTACTTTTCTAAGTTTTCCACTAGTATTCTGAGAAAAAAATCCTAATGGAAGAGTTACAAGCTTATGCATGGCTTCCTTACGCATATTTTTTTCTACACGAAATGCTGCTAAATGGGAACACGTTAAAGATGCAAAATAAAGTATAATACTTAAAACCGCAGAACCTACCGCCATCCATCCATATTTTATAGTACTTGTTGCCTGTGTAATATTCGGCAATGCAGTAAAAATATCTCTGACAACAAACCATATAAAAACAAACGGTAACAAGGATAATACTGCACTAATAGCTGACAAAATGCAGGCAAGTACAATTAAAAAGCGATAATGACCTGCAAATCTTAATAATTTTGAAAGAGTAGATTTTTGTTTTCCCTCCATTTTATTCATCACCATCCTTTAATCACAATATCTTTTGCTGTTAATTTTTTTGATTATTATTTTTTGCCATGATTAGCCTCCTTTTATTTTTCTAATTAGAATAAATTAAAATGAGCAATCTATCCTTTATTGACAAAACAATTGTTACACCTTGCAATTATTGTTAATTATTACTAACTCAATACATATTATACGACTCTTAATTATAATTGAGAAGTATTATCATGATAATTCGCCTTTTCATGGCATTTAAACGTCTAATCATAGTAAGGATGGGGTAATTATTAAAAAATATAATAATATTTACGAATCTTTACTTTATAAAAATGGATTTGTAGAATATCCTCATAATACAAAATTTAATTCTAAAGTAACAAAGAGAGTTTGCGATTAGAAAAAAATATGTAATACATAAAAAATACAGCATAGGTATATAAAACCATGCTGTATTTCTATTCATATTAATAAAATAACCACTATAATTTTATAAAACTTTAAATCTTATTTAGTGATTGCAATCATGATGGTCACAAGTCATCAAATTATCTTGAACCTTTCCTTCTAACCAATTTTTCACAACTGTATCCACATCTCCTGAACATCCTCTTACAACTTTAATGTTTTGTGAAGCAAGCACATTTACTGCTCCTTGCCCCATATTTCCTGCCAACATCCACTCTACTCCTATCTCTGATAGAGTATATGCAATATTTGATTTACAACCACAACCTTCTGGTGATTCTAATGTCTCTTTTGAAACAATTTCTTTTTTATCATTGATTTCAACAATAGTATAGTATTCACAATGTCCAAAATGACTATCTATTTGTCCTGCTCTAGTTGGTAATGCAATTTTCATATTTTTCCCTCCTTATGATTTTCTTTACAAATTATATTATACAATATTTATTGAGAATATATAGCAAAATATTTTTTTTAAAATTTATTTAGATTCTACTCTAAACTTTCCTTCAAAATATCATACGCATATTCTATAATTTCATTACAAGATACACCTTTTCTCTTTAACTCTATGCAATCAAATGTACCATATTTTTCTTTTACTTTTTTCATCATTTCTCTTGTATATTGTCTTGATTCATTTTGATCTGTTGCTTTTTCTCTTCCTTTAACTGCTCCCAAAGCTATGATAGCTCCTGCAATAGCTCCACAGGTACTTCCTACAGTAATGCCACCTCCAAAAGGACTTGCAATAGAAACTGGAATATCTGTACCTTTTTCTTCATTAAATGCCTTTACTATAGATTCTGCACAATTATATCCTTCTTGATGATATTTTAATACGTCTTTCATTTGTAGATCCTCTCCTTCTCCATATATATCCTATCATTTTGATTATCTTATCAACTTCTATTCTTATTGAATATATGCTATACTTTTGTATAAAATTATATTCTATATAAATATTATCATTTTATCATTTTTATATTACTATTTTCTATAGTTACTGTCAAATGCCAATTACATGTTTTAAAAATTTATTTTTATAGTATTTGTCAATACATTCATATTATGAAATTTATTTTTTATTATATATTTTTTAAAAAGCAGATGCAACTGCACCTGCTTTTTTTCTCCTTGCTTTACTGCATTTAAATTGTTTTTAAGGCAGTACATCAAAATCTGTATTCCTATAACTTATAACAATCTCACTAGCTTCTTTTCCGTATCTATCTGTAAAAGCCCTCAACGCAACAGTCATAATTTCTTCTGCTTGTTGTCCTAATTCTTCCCTAACAACATCACCAATAGTCTTATACAAATGTCCCGAATGATATTCCCAAGACATAATAGCCTTCTTTCCTGGTTTAATCAATTTCTTATAGATCAATTTCATCATATTGATAGGAGTTAAATAAGCATCTTCAAAAGTAAGATCGCAAAATTTTGCATCATTAGGCTGAGTACCATGAATATCAATTACTAAATCTTTGTTAAATCCCTCTACTAAAGCTTTATCCACTTCCATACAAAAATAACGACCATATGGCATTAGATCATTTTCTTGCCAAGCTGTATGCCATGGGCATTTAAATACATTAATCCGAGTATGTGGACTTTTTTGAACTAACTTTTGTTCCATTTCCCCTTTTTGAGGCATCCACTCTATATATGCCATATAATTTGCCATTGTCAATGGATCTCCATTGGCCTTAGCCCGTAATGCCATTCTTCTACCTCTTTGGTGTGCATATTTTATCACTGCCTTTCGAATGATCCGCTCTCCATCTTTTTCCCCTATTGCTTGCACAATAGATTTGGATATCCAAGCAAATAAAAGAGCATGATGAGTTGCTGTAAATCTATTCATAAGATTTGCCTCCCTTTAATCCTTTATTATCAAGCCTTCTTACATTTCTTTCTATAAACTTGAATTTTATAATAATGAACGATATAATGAATGAAATTGAAAATCATTATCTTATTTTATATTATAATTTATGTATTATATGAGGTAAATAAAATTTATGTATATAAGTCCCTTTGTAGTATGCTTTCGTCCAATCATAGCATAGGTGGTGAATAAAATGAAAGATCTCATACATCAAATGTATATTCCTTGTTTGCTAGAAAACGGATTTTATCTAGATAATTCTACTAAACAACATAGTCCCGAAGGAAATTATTTTTCCCTTTTACCCGAAAAAGGAAAAGGCTATTACTGGGTATATACTTATGACAATCTTTTTTCTATCTCCATTATGGACTTTGTCTTTTATGAAGATTTGTTTTTACAATGTCAACAGCCTAAACATTTAAGCGTAAATTATTATGATTCCATTTCAGGCGAAGAATTAAAACCATACAAACCCTTATCTTGTCATTGCATCAAAGGCCATATTGGTTGTGATGATCTTTATCAAGCCATATATCATAAAAATATTCCCATCCGCTCCATAGGGATTACCATTATGCCAAAGTATTACGAAGATTATTTAAAAAATAAATATCCTGAAGAATATAAAGACCCTCATTCTGCTTTTATGAGTATAGATGGATCAAATAATTTTCCAGAGATGGTTTTTCTCTTAAAACAACTTAAAAATTTTAGAGGATCTGGAATATCAGCAAAGCTATATTATGAAGGAAAAGTATCAGAAGCTATGTCTCTTATTATTGAAAAGACAAAGCAAAAAAGAATTTCATATCCATTTAAGAAAATATCGAATCAAGATTTAGATAGTTTGGCATCTGTTGCTTCATACATAAACAATCATTTTGCTTTTGATATCCATCTCAATCAACTTGTCAAAACTGCCTGTATGGGAACAACAAAACTTAAAGCTACATTTAAAGAAGTTTATAAGTGCACAATTACAGAATATATACAAAATAAACGCATCCGTCATGCAGAACGTTTACTTACAAATACAGACTTAACCATTTACCAAATCTCTCAAATTGTAGGCTATAAAAATGCCAGTAGATTCTCTCAATTATTTCGAAAAAATACAGGACTTTTGCCCAATGAATATCGAAAACTATCCCTGCCTAAATAAAAAATGTCACAAGAAACATTCATTTGTATTAATTAAAAAAAGTAGAAATAGTCAGAACACCTATGTATTCTGACTATTTTTATATATTCTTAATTTTTATTATCCTAAAAACATT
>NZ_RYYS01000022.1 GCF_004138215.1 Anaerophilus nitritigenes | reverse complement strand
AAGGATAGTTTTTCATGGACAATTTGTAACGTTAAATTTCATTCTTTTATTATGGATCTTTTCCTTATGTTTTAAATAAATTGTCGGATATGTGGAACAAAGCCAGCAATGCAATATAATTATCACTATATTGCATTAACGAAATGTTTTTAAAGTATTTAAAAGGCTACAATATGAGCTATAGAATAATTTAAACATCAAAAAGGGTAATAAATATTCTATTGAAAAAGTGTTTCCAAAAGTCCTTAGTTGATAGGATATTAATTTTTATCTAAACATATTTTTATTTATTACTTATATGCTTTTCATAATATTCTTCTATGGCTTCTCCAACAAATGTGCTTAGATCCTTTTCTTTGTATTTGGCTTTTAATAAATATATCTTCTCTATTTGTGACTCCGTAAGCATAAAAGACCTTTTGCTCTTTTCTTCTTTTACTCCTTTACTCTTTTCTTCTTGTACACTATTCATTTCTTCTAAACCGTTTAATATGCCAGTACTTACATTTTTTAATTTACTCACGACCAATCACCTCCTGTGCTAATGCTAAATATTCTTTATACCCTTTGCTGTTTTTATCAAATAAATTGATAGGCATATTTTCTATCTGTGCTTTCCCTATAGCTATATTTTGATGTATTACAGTATCAAAAACTTTAGAGCCAAATATTTCATCAATCTGTTCTTTAAATTCTTTTGACAAACTTGTTCGACTATCTACTCTAGTTAAAAGTACCCCTTCTATTTCAATTTTGGGATTTATTTTTTTCTTAATTAAATTAATAATTTTAATAAGCTGTGATATTCCTTCCAATGCAAAAATAGAAGGTTCAAGTGGGATAATCATTCTATCACATACAGCTAATGCATTAATGGTCAATAATGAAAGGGATGGGTTGCAGTCGATTAGTATATAATCATAGTCTAAAGAAGAGCTCTTGATACAATCTCTTAAGAGTGTCTCTCTTCCTAATGCACTCGAAAGTTCCAGCTCTGCATTGGCAAGTTTTATATTTGCTGGTACAATATCAAGACCTTTTATTCCTGTATTAATAATAGATTCTTGTATTGGTAAGTCATTAGTTAAACAATCATATATTGTACTCTTATACTCTTTTACTCCTATACTCTGTGATAAATTTCCTTGTGGGTCACTATCAATCAATAATACTTTCTTTCCTAATTCAATTAGACAACTGCCTAGATTACACGTTGTTGTAGTTTTTCCAACTCCACCTTTTTGGTTGACAACAGAAATGATCATTTTACTCTTTTCCTCCTTTGTTCTCTTACTCTTTTACTCGTTTACTCTTATTCTAAAATAAAAAGCTTCTATAAAGCAAGAAAAACATCTCAATACAAATAGTATTTCAAAGAATACTTTTTAATTTGAATTTAAGATTTTATCAAATGCCAAAGGACTTATCGCTACACCCGATGCCACCACTTTTAAAAAGTTCCTAATGATTCAGGAGCTTTACTGTTTCTTAAACATATATTTGAGGAATAGTTGGAATTTAAATAGAAATATATAACTATAACTCGTTGTGCTACTTATTAAAATACTGTCTAAGAATATTATGGAAGTGAAAAAAGTCGCAATATTCCTTATGTTACTTTTATTACAGGTTTATGGATATATTATCCAAATATAAGATCTTTAATAAGTCCCTGATTTGTTTTTTTACCTAGAATATTTATTAATAAACTCTAGCATATGTTATCCTCCTATCTTAATTACTTTGTCGTTATTAATGATAGGGTAACATAATTCGCTGGGGTTTTTCTATTTGTAATTTTTAACTAGCACAACAGGTAACTATATCTACATTTTACAAATAATGTTAAAATAGATGTAGACAATTTGATATGAAAATTGCATTAATTGATATATTTTTGATACAAATGTGCGTTGCCAATATAAGGGGTAGGGCAAGTATTCGTATAAAATGATTTGGATATAAATATAGTTCCATAAAGGTTGAAGTATAGGTGTATCAATACTTTAATTATGGTATTAAGTTATGGAACTATTTTAAAGTGCATTAGTTCATTTGAAAATCTAAAAGAATAAATAAAAACTGTAAACGGCCGTTTATGGTCATCAAACTAGAATAAAAACATATATTTTTTACAGTATTTGTAAAGTGACCCTGTTTTACACGAATGGTCGCCGTACCCCCATATATGTCATTAACTTTTTAATAAAAGGATTACTCAAATTTTTTTCAAAATATGCATTATAGTATATACTTACTTTTATTTTAAATATAATAAAAAAGGAGTGCTTTTTATATGAGAAAGAGATGTTTTTTAGTATTTTTATCTCTTATTTTATTCTTTAATTGTTATGCTTTTTCTTTTGGTATGGAAAGGAATAAAGGATATCCATGTTTTATAAATAATAAGTTGATTTATTTAAATGAAAATGAAAAGCCATTTAAATTAATCAGTAAAATGGATCCTAAAAAAGATAAGACAATAGTAATGTTTTCTATTAAAAGATTTTATGAAAATTTAGGATTTAATGTCTTATGGATTAAAGAAGAAAGAAAAATAGTAGTATCAAAGGATCATAAGAAAATAGAATTTTTTATAGATGAAAAAGACGAAAATAAAATGGTAAGAATGGATAATCACTATGTTCCTTTATATTTTAGAACCGATCTTAAAGGAAAAAATATAACTATAAAAAATGGTGTTGCATTTACAGATTTAGACTTTTTAATAGATTGGCTAGATGGCACTGGAAGTTATATAGAAGAAAAAGACAATATTCTTACAGATGGATCGTTTTCTTTACCAATTTCACAGGGCTCTTTGGTATATGAACACAGAGATATCATTAGCATATTTGGGGATTCTTATAAGCAACCCTTTAAAACATCCTATAAACCAAAAGGAATGGATCATCTAAGCATTTTTTATCAGAGTTTTCCTTCTAAGAATCCAGATACAAAAGATTATGAGCCTAAAGACTTATATGGCAATGCACCTAGCATTTATATAAATGATCAATTATTGTTTATACAAAGAAATGAAGTACCTTATATCAAAGAATCAATTCATGATCCTGTTATTATGGTGCCACTTCAAAGGATCTTAGAATATGTAGGATGTAATTTTCAATTTGATAAAAACAATCAAATAATTACCCTGTCAAAAGGTGAAGATATGGTACAAATATTCTTGCCAGAAAAAAAGAGTATAAATATTATTGGAGCTTTTAATATTAGTAATACAAATAATATAGAAATTGATGTTAGAGATGATCTAATATTTATAGACTTTGATTTTTTAATTTATTTTTTAAATGGCATATATTATTATTGGAAAATTCCTTCTAATAAAATAGAATCTTATATAAGTTTTTAAAAAAAGGCATTGCAAAATATATTTTGCAATGCCTTTTTTAAAATTGGATATTATTTAGATCTTAAATTCATAGAAACAAAATCCTTTACAAATCCATTTATGACTCTAGAATAGGATTTATCTATAACATCGTTCAAATCTTCATACGGCTCTAATCCGTTACGACCACCTTCGAGTTCTTTTATAAGATCGCCAAAAGTATCATCCCATGCTACATAATAACTTCCATTAATTTTTTGTGTTGCAGTAAGGGTACTCTCAACAAAACTTGCATTATCAAAATATACTCTATATTTATGCTTATTTAAATAATTATCTCTATTAGCTGCAATATTTAACTCTCTATTAATCCAACAGCCAGTTTTAAATTTCTTATAAGCACTTGAAGTCAAGTTGACTTTTATTTGACCTATTTTTCGTCCGTTTCTTTTTACTTCAGTAACAAGGCCATTATGATCTAAATAACTTAAAAGCATGACTGTATCTCCGAAATCTACATCTTCATATAAGTCTACTATGTTATCTGTAGTATAAGCAGTGTTGGATAAAGTATGATAAAACAATCTAAACTTTTTGCTTAATCCATCGTTTGATCCTATATAGAGGATACCTATATCTAAGCCATAATTTCCTGAATAAAATCCATGGAAAAATTCTGGATAGGCTCCATTATAATTTCCTGAATAATATCCATCACATGGGATACAATCACAGTCTGTAGGTAATCTAAGTTCAGATCCTACAGCTGTATATATAGGTTTATGTCTTGTATCGTTCCATCTAAGATTTTTTGTTGCTCTCATAAATCTAACTCCACCAGCCATTATAATCTCTCCTTTGTCTTTATATTTATATGAAAGCTTTAACCGGTTAAATGCTTTATATTTATTAAAGACAATTTTTAGGAGAAAATTGTAAACCTATGTGTGTAAAATATTTTAATTTTTTTAGATTTTGAGAATCACAAATAACGTAGGGATTACATTATGAGGTTTTAATTATTTTATAATTTGTAACATATACTTTGAGTCTATTAATAATTGCTGGTATTACTCGTTTTAGATAAAAGAATATGGTATACGGCCACGATTCGTGTAAAAAGTGTACTAGAGAGTAAAAAATTTTAAAAATACCTACGCAACCCTTGGTATATGCTACTTGTAACCAATAGAGTATTTTGATCTATAATCCTAATAAAAACACATCCCATAAATAGTCCTATAACTTAAAAATTAGAATTTATGGTACTGATTTTTAAAAATCTTTGATCATTCATAAATTTACAAAATTTTACTTTGTGATATTGTATAATTAACAAATTAGAGAAATTTAAAAAGGAGGTTATTAACTCAATGTATAATTATTTGAAAAGAATCATTTTTTTTACTATTGTTTTTGCATTGTTTTGTCCATCTTCATATGCACAAAACTCCAATATAACATTAAGCATCAACAATAGAAAAATAGAAACTGAACATATATGTCCATTTGTAGATAAACAAAATAGACTTTTTATACCTTCTAAATTCATATGTACATACTTTAACTTACAAATGGATTATGATCCTTACAAAAAAATTGTTACTTTAACACCTCGTGATGGATCTAAGAAAATAACTACTCAACCTTTAATTCAACAAAATCATATATTTTTGCCAGTTAATATAATACATAATTTAGGCGGTCATGCAGAATGGAATAAACAAAGTGGGAATGTCTATTTAACCACTAAAGAAGGCCTACAAATCAATCACAAAAAAGAATATATTGGTAAAGAATATGAATTGTTATTTGAATCAATGGAGAATACTTTTTTTTATCCAAAAATGAAATTTAAGGTATACATACCAAAAGGTACTTATCTTAATGAAAATATTACCTATATCGAAGGAACTCATGAAAGAATTTATAAAGAACCAGCCAAAGAAGAACTATACTTTGATCCAAGTGATTATATCAATTGTTATTTAGATCAATTTTTATTTGATGAAGAAGAATATTATACATTTACAGCTACTGATTATATGGACTTGATTCAACATCAATATAAAATAAACACTGAAGGGGAAAAAATAAAACTTCGTATAAGTCACCACAAGATACCTTATCCATTAGATTTTGTTTTTTCTGAATTTAATCCTTATAAAATTGTATTTATGAACAAAGACCAGATTCATGTTGTAAAGAATCAAAAAAATAGTATTATCTATCAAATTAAAGATTCTTATAAAAATTATTATTTTATAATCGATAAAAAATCAAAATTAATTTTAAATTATAGAGTTGATAATTTGAAGACTCATGAAACAGATTATGTTCTGGAACTTGCTTATTAAAAAAATTTATTATCCCTAAAACTATTTAAAATCAAATGACAAACCTTATAAATTATAAAGTAATTTGTCATTTGATTTTATTAGAAATAAATATTATATAATTTAAATTTTATGACTAATATAACTAGTTTTTGTATGGCTTCACTATAAGATTAACACTGTCTCCAACATCTCCATACTCATTAACTAAAACAGAATGAGAATACTCTGCATATTTTTTTAAAGATAAATCTTCTCCTTCTTCTATAAACTTTGTATTTGTTTTAGTCATAGCCTCATCAAATCCATGAACAGGATCTTTTAAAAGACAAGCTTCAAATCTTGCATCATAAAAGTAAACTCCTGATTTCTTTACATTTTCTGCATTATTTGAAACAATATTTAATTCAGTATTTATTTTACATCCTTGTTTTAAATCTCTCAAAGCATCTGAACTTAATAAAGATTCAATTTTTCCTATTCTGCGACCATCTTTAAAAATGCTACACTTTACATAATCTGATGATTTAGATATACCCAGATCTATAATAACTCTATCTCCAGGGTTAATTTTTCGATCTAGAGATTCCATTCTCCATGATGGATATTTCTTACTATTAGAAGCCAATTCCTCTTTATCTTGAATTTTACCAGTAGGATCATATAGATATTGTTTTTCATTATATTTATCCAAAGTTCCAGGCAACGTGCCCATAAAAAGATGCCATGCACCGTATATATATACTAATCCAGCATCTAATCCATAGTTTCGATATAAACCCAAAAATAATTCTGGATATGTTTTATATGTTTCACTTGTTGCATATGAATCAGGAATTTTTAAAAATCCATGTGCCCCATGATATTGAGCATTATTTGTACTTCTCATCATTCTGAAACCTGCCATTTTAAACTCTCCTTTTCATTTGTTTTTATGTAAAAGCTTTAATCGATTAAAGACTTTATATTTATTAAAGACAACTTTTAAGTTGAAATTGTAAACTCTTAATTAAAAAAATTTTTCAATTTCTTAAAATTTGAAAACTATGAGCTTGAATCCTTTCTGTTAAATACATAATCTTTTATGTCTTCAACATCCTTTTTTACATCTTCAACTACATTTAGCTTGTCAGTTAAACTAGATATAATTTCTTGATACTTGTTTTCTCTTTCTTCTTGACGGAGATCTCTTTTCTCCTGGTTCTTTAATATATAAAAAATAAGAGCTACACTAAGTAAAGTCCATATTCCTTGTGCTGAAGCTAATTCAAATATTTTTTCTTCCAAGTATTTTCCTCCTCTTTCAGATGTAAAGTTTTTCTTAGATTATGCAACCCTCGATTTTTGGCTCTGTTTACAGCTTGTCTTGAAATTCCTAATAAATTTGCTATTTCTCGATCAGAAAATTCCTGTACAAATTTTCTCTTAATCACTTCTCTTTGTAAAGATGGTAATGAATTAATCAAACTCGATGTAAAAATCATACTATCTATATGTATCTTTGCATCCGAAATGATAGTTGATTCTAGTGGCACTGTTTTAAGATTTTGCAATATATTTTTTTTGAGTAGATTTATAGACTTATTTTTTAAAAATCTGTATATATAATTAACAATTGCACCATCACTTTGCATATGTAGCTTATTTAAATTTATATCTCGAATCAGTTCTAATAATGCAATGATTAAATCTGTTTCTGCTTCTTCATAACGAAGCTTTCTACTGAATTTTTTTATAGTTGGATTAAACCTTAAATAAATACTTATAACTGCCTCTTTATGTCCATTGTGTGCTTGTTGCAACAAATTATATAATTCCATATTATTTCCCCCTTTTGTCACATACCTAGATAGCTATCCAACAAATAAAGACAAGTTTGACATAAAATTTGTAAACGGGTATTTTTTAGCTAGTTTTGTATTATAATGACACTTTGGTTGGATGATTGCTATTTTTCAAATAAAAAACATGGGGATAATTAGTATTTATTTCATAAAATTTAAAAAACCATATAAGAAAACTTTTAAAAATGAGGGTTTAGTAAAGATACCTATACATTAACGCAACACAATATACATTGTGTTACCACATAAAATAGATATAAATGTTGAAATATCAACATTTGGTTAATTATGCACGATTTTTTCAAAATGTATGTTTATTCATTGAGGAAATAAATAAAAAGTTGAATATAAATACATTGCAAAAGGCCTCAAAGTGACGGCACTGGGTGTGGCAATAAAACATCTCACTGCTCTCTATAGGCATATGATATGAAGTGAAAAGGACAAGGCCTTAAGGAGACTCTGAGAGGCCTTTGAGTGGAGGAAGTTGTTTTATATGTGTATTTCTTTATAAAATTTTAAAAAAATTAAAGTAAAAGCATAAACCTACTTGTATATATGTACACATAAAGACTATACTATTAGCATACACAATAAAATCAATCACCCTATAAAAAAGCTCCATACAAACACATGAATCTTTTTCATAGGGTCTTTCAGGAGGAAAA
>NZ_RYYS01000021.1 GCF_004138215.1 Anaerophilus nitritigenes | reverse complement strand
CAGTGGAAGAAGTGCTACTGTATTTGATCCAAATGGAAACATTACAAGAGAAGAAATGGCAACCATCATTGGAAAAGTACTTACACAAAAAGGAAAAGAAAAAGCAAATGGTAATGAATTAGAAAAATTTAGTGACAAAACAAATATAGCTCCTTGGGCAGATGATAATGTATCATTATGCGTAAAAGAAGGAATTATTAGTGGAATGCCAGATAATACTTTTATGCCAAAACAAGAGGCCAATAGAGCTCAATCTGTTGTAATGCTTTATAATTTGTACAAATCTATAAAATAATGAAAAGAGTACGTAGTAACTTTTGTTTGAAATGATGAGAACAAAATAGATGTATGTAAAGTTTTTAGTATATTTTGACTTACATTATCGAAAAATGTCAAACTATTTTTGTAAAATATGTAATATGTTGGTTGAAAAAATAGTAGAAATATGAAATAATAAAAGAAATATGATTTTTAAATTAATGCTTGATAAAAATAAATGAGAACAATTCATAATAATAAAATTACATATGATCTTTTAGGTTCTTTGATTGATCAATCGAAGATGAAAAGGGAATTAGGTGAAAAGCCTAAACGGTCCGGCCACTGTAAGTGGAAAGCTACCTTCAATATGCCACTGAAATATATTTTATTTTGGGAAGGTGAAGGAAAGTGTTGATCCACAAGTCAGGAGACCTGCCTAAAAGTTTTGGTATACATCCTTCCGAGAAAAGGAAAGATACTCACAAATATTTATTTTGCGTGTAAACCCTATCTTTTTTGGAAGATGGGGATTTTGATTTTTAAAGCAGAGCTGACCAGAAAACTGGAGGCACTACTATAAAGTGGTGTCTCTTTGTGCTTTTTAAGAGGAGAGTTTGGTTACATTGTTATAAAGTTTTCAAATTCATATGAAAACTTCATAAATAGAAAAAATATTTAGAGAAAGATCAAAAAATGAAAGGGGACGAAAAAATGAAAAAGACATTATCACTTATGTTAGTCTTAACACTTATTTTAAGCTTTGCAGGTATACCTGCTTTTGCAGCAGATGCTGACATTGCAATGCTTACTCTAGATGATTCTAGAGATTTTACAGTAGTAGGGAATGAAAATGATGTAGAAGAAATGAAGGTAGTAGGTCTTACAAGTAGTTATCAAAAGATAGAAATTGAAAACAAAGAAGGAATTGTTTGGACAACTTCAGATGAACAAGTAGCAAAATTTTTAGATGAGGATGAAGAACCAATCAATACTGTTTCTGGGAAAGATAAAGTAAAAGTTGTATTAAAAGGGGCTGGAAGAGCTACTATTACAGCTAGCTTAGAAGGAAAAACTATCGATAGTTATATCCTAGTAGAAAAACTTAGTGACAATCCTACAGCTAAAAATATTCATGTAAAAATCATAGGAAAAACTATTGAAAAAGTTGACTCAAAAGATTTAACAATAAAAAATACTAGTTTAAAAGAAGTATTTGGTGAAAACTTTGATGATACAGACGTATTAAAAGAAAATGCATCTGCATTACATGCTCTTATTCAAGCTTTAGAAGAAAAAAATGGAAAAGAATGGGTAAAGAATAATGTAGTTGTAAAAAATGAAGGTGGTTATGTAGAAAAAATAGATACAGATGATTCAAGTACAGATTGGTCAAATGGATGGCAATATACAGTAAATGGTAATGAACAAAACCATGCAGCTTCTATTTATGAATTGAAGGATGGAGATACTGTAGTTTGGGAGTTTAAAGGCTGGAAATACTAAAATGAAAAATCTCTGAATATTTTTAAATACGAGAATTAGAAATTAATTCTCGTATTTTTATGAAGAGGTAGGAAGGAGAGATCTATATTGAATAGAAAAATTTTAAGTATTTTTATCATGATTTGTATGATTTTTACTATGATATTTTCATCTTTTGCAAATGAAGTAGAAATAGTAAAGAATGAAAATACAAAAGAAACAGTAACAAATGTAGTTTATGAAGAAGATACAAAAAAAGAGATAGAGCAAAAGGATCAAAAAGAAAAAGAAGAAAATATAAAAGACAAGGAAGTGCTAGTAGAAAACAATCTAAGACAAATAGAGAAACAAGTGGTTAATCCATCTTTATCATCAGAATTACCTTTAGAGTTGGTCAGTATATATCCAAAAAATGATTCAAAAGGAGTAGAATTTGATTCAGAACTTAAATTGATTTTTAATCAACCAGTTGAAATAGATGAAGAGCAGATAAAAAATAAAGCACGTTTTGTAATTCAATATGATGAAAAATATGAAGAATTTAATAATATGAAGTATTATAATGATTCAAGAAAAAGTGAATTTTTCATTAGTGAAGAAAATCCTAATACAGTAGTATTAAAAGTTTATGGAACTGATGGAGAATTAAAGAAATTAGAAAGAGGTCATTGCTATGAAATAAAAATACTAAAAAACAAAATAAAAGCAAAAAATAGCAAACAATATTTTTCAGGTATATACAATGAACCGGGAAGAGGCTATTGGAGATTTGATACAAAATATGGAAAACCTATCCCTAGATTGATTAAGATTCAAGATGAGAATATAAAAAGATTAAATGTAGGAAGAAATATTAAAATGAGTACTATAGCTTATGATATAGAAGGAAATTTAATAGATGATTATAAGGTAGATTGGAAAACAAATGATGCAAAGATTGCTACAATTGATGAAAATGGTTTGTTGACTGGAAAAAGTCCAGGAAATATTACAGTGGTAGCATCTGTATATGACAATCCTAGTGTTTATGCTAATTATTCACTAGAAATAAGAGAAAATTTTTCAAAAATACTTATGCCTATATGGAGTACTTCAATTGATAAAAAGCGATACAAGGGGTTTCCTATATTAGGAAAAGATGGATCTGTGTATATTGTTACGAATATATCAAGAAATTCATCGAATTATGAAATCACAGCTTTCAATTCAGATGGAACAATAAAGGAAGGTTTCAAAAGTCCAGAAATAGATAATTTTAGTTTTATAGAAATAGGAGAAGTAGAAGGTGTAGAGTATATTTTTGGGAGCTTAGAAAATAAATTATTTGCGATGAGTCCTCATACAGGAGAACTTATATGGGAGGTAGAGCTAGATTCAGAAATTTGGACAACTCCTGTCATAAATTCTTCTGGAATCATATTTGTAGGATGTAAGGATTCTAGAGTATATGCAGTAGATGGAAAAAGTAAAAGATTAATATGGAAATTTGATACAAAAAACAAAATTTTAAATGATATAAATAATGGAAATTATGGACAAATGCCTGTAGATGAAAAAGGAAATGTATATACAGTATCAGGAAATACCTTATTTATTATACAACCAAATGGAGAGCTTTTATGGAAGTTTGAAAATCCAGATCCTAAATTATATTTTATGGTTCAACCTGTGATAGGGCAAGACAAAACTGTATATATTGCGGATGAAAAAAATTTATATGCAATTGATCCATCAGGAAAAATCAAATGGTCAAAGGATGGTATTTATAGAAACCATAAGCTAAACTTGAATCAACAACAAATGGTATTAGGAGAAGATGGAATTTATATGAGTATAGCCAAGAAGGATTATCAAGGGAAGGAACAATATGAAACCTTTACAAAATTTGATCTTCAAACAGGAGAGATATTAAAGGAATATCCTTATCCTTCTTTTTTTGGAAGAGTAGGAAAAGATCAAAAGCTTTATACAGATAAAATTATATATGATGAAGCTGGAGATCCTATGGCTTATTATGATGATTATAAAAATGATATACCATATTTTGAATACTCCAAATTTACTTTGGGACAAGACAACAGCATCTATAGAATGTTGATAAGTGAAAGTTGTGTAGTAGGAATAGAAAAAGTAACACTTTATGATACAAAAGATTCAGTCATAGATGATTTGAGACTCTATGAAGAAAATATAGTTCTCTATCCAAATGAAGAACATAGGATCAAAGCAGAAGTAATAGATCAAAATAAAGCTGTATTATCCAATAAAAAAATTATTTTTAAAAGCAATGATTCTAATGTAGTGTTGATTGAAGAAGATGGAATGATGAAAGCAAAAAAAGTAGGAGAAGCAGAGATTACTATAGCCATAAAAGAAAAACCAAAAATTCATAAAAGTATAAAGGTACAAGTTATTGAACCACCTATTCCAGCAAAAATGTATTTTGTATATGATGATGTTAATAGAGGAAATGAAACTCAAAATCAAGAGATTGTAGATGTAGAAAAAGGATTAAAAGGAGCTTGTGGTGAAGAAGTAAGAACAATCAGAGCTTTTATAGAAGATCAACATGGAAAATTTGCCCCAAAACAACCTATAGAATGGAATTTGTCAGATAGCGATATTGCATCTATGCTCAATTACCAAGGTGGGAGTGGAGATGATAAAGTTCGATACAATGCAGTACTCACAGGAAAGAAAATAGGAAAAACCATATTGACAGCCAAGCTTGTGGATCATCCTGAAATCACTTGTAGCATTCCTATAGAAATTGAAGCCACACCTTATGAAATCAAATGGGAGGTGCCCCTTGAAGGCCATTGGTGGCAAAAAAGAGCATATCATGTGATGGGCAAAGAGGATGAAGTTTTTTATGTCAATGAAAATAGACTCTTGGCAGTCAATAAACATACTGGAAATTCGTTATGGATCTCTGAAATAGGAGCTTATTTGGGAGTGGACCTAGGAAATCCTACAATAGATGAAAATGGAGATATTTATTTGTATGGAAAAGATAGCACAGCTTTTATAAAAGTAAATCCCAAAAATGGAGAAGTCATATGGAAAAGAATAGAAGGAAATGATGGGATCAAAGCTTTTCAAATAGGAGAAGATGGAATTTATGCTTTGACTCAAAGAGGAAAGCTTTATCATTTAAACAAGGATGGAGATTTTTTATGGGATACGCCTTTAGAGATAGGACAAAACAGTAGTATTCTTTTATCTAAAAGTGGAGTTTTATATTTATCTATGAATGAAAAGGTTTTTATTCTTCAAAATGAAAAAAAGCTTAATAATATCTATACAGGAGAAGGCGAATTATCTATAGAAGAAATCACAGCAGATGAAAATATTATATTGCAACAAAACAAAGGACAACAATACAGCTTGATTTCTATTGATCGAAAAGGAAATGTCAACTGGATATATGAAGGAATAGATGGAAAAGTAGCATTAAGCTGTGATGACGGGGGCTCTGTATATGCAGTAGAGAAAAAATATGATGATTTTTTAAGATATATATATATTTATTTTTTAAATCCAGATGGCTCTGAAAGAGCAAAAAAAGCTTTAGACAAGGTAGGAAGACCAGATGGGGTATACAAGCCTTTGATTGGAAGTGATGGAAGTGTATATATATCTTTGGTTCGGTTGTATGTAGTAGATTCACAAACAGGTGAAAAACAATGGCAGGTATCTTTAAAGGATGCATTTTCTTATCAAGCTCCAGATACTATTACGGTAGATGAAGAGGGAATCACTTATGTAACAGCAGGAGAAAGAGGGCTAGTGGCTATAAAAGGAAAAGGAATATCAAATAAAGGTTTTAGCTTAAATATTGTTGGAGGAAATAAGCTTAATCTAGGAAGCTTTCAAGATATTAGTCTTGAGATGAAAAACAATTTAAAAGAAAATAAAGACATTATTTTAAAAGTAAGCTTATATGACGAGGAAAAAGAAATACAAAATACTTCCTTTGAAGATTATGTAAATATAGGAGAAACAAAAGCTTATGATTGTGGAATCCATATTCCAGAGGAAGGTAAATATCAAATCAATATAAAAGTTATAGACCAAGAATCAAAAAATATAATAATTCAAAAAAATATTGAAATAAAAAAATAGATAAGGAGGATTTATATGAGAAAAACTATAAAAAACATACTCATATACACCATGATCGTTTGTATGTTAATTGGTGTTTACACTCCTTTTTCCTTTGCACAAGAAAATGAAGGAATTACCTTTGAATGGGAGAGAACTTTTCGCACAGGATATTTTGATACATTAAGATATGATGAAATTCCTTCCATACATAAAGATGGAAGTGTATATGTAAATGTAACAAGTGGGTATTTATTTTCAGTATCACCTGATCGAACTATGGATTGGAAGTTAAATTTGTTTCAAAGAGGAAAAGAAAACAAAATAGGAGGAGTTAGCCCTGTATTTGATGAAAAAGGAAATGCATATATAGCATCAGGAGATAAAAAAATATATTGCATCAAAAAGAATGGAGATGTACTGTGGACTTATCCTATGAAGAATGAGGTAGCAATAGGAACCTCTACTGCATTAAAAGAAGATACTTTATATGCAGTGACTTTGGGAGGTACATTGTATGCTATTGACAAAAATACTGGAGAAGAAAAGTGGGAGGCTTCTATTAAGCAGAATTGGAGCTGTAATACTCCAGTTGTAGCTTCGGATGGAACTATATTTGTAGGAAGTACAAGTAATATTACTGCTATTAATAAAGATGGAAGTCAAAAATGGGATATTCGCTTAGATGGTGAAACTATTTACTATGGAAGTTGGAGTGGAACTGATGAAAAGAGAATGGCTGTAGGAGAAGATAACAATTTATATGTAGTCACGTTTAAAGGGGAAAATCATTATAGACTTCATAAATTTTTTGGAGAAAATGGAAAAGATCTATGGAGTATAGATATTTATAAAGAAGCAAGTGCTCCTGCTGTATATAAAGATAGAGTTTATTATAAAACACGGGACAATGTACTTCATGCAGTAGATACAAAATCAGGAGAGGAAAAATGGGGATATAAAGCCGAGGGAGAAGAGTATATATCACAAAAGCATCTTTATACACGTCTTCCTGCTATAGGAGTAGATGGAACCATCTATGTTCCTATGGGAAAAAATATATATGCTATCAATTCAGATGGAACAAAAAAGGTTCAAAGTAAAGGGGGAGAATATTTTATACATACCCTTTCAAAGCCTGGATTAAATGGAGAAATCTATGGAGTAGGAGAAGGGGGAAGACTTCTTAAATTTGTAGATCATACTATTGAGCAAATACCAAAGCATATCCATATTGAAGATGATGATTTTGCTATGATCAGGGGAGGAGAATATACTCTTTCTATTGATTTGAAAGATACATACAATCGTCCTATGGGCTTAGACAAGCTACAATATGAAAGTAATAATGAAGAAATAATAAAGGTAGAGAATGGAAAGTTAGAAGCGTTAAAGGAAGGAAAGGCTACCATCAAGGTTTTTGATGTAGAGCATGATCTATCAGATACAGTAAATATAGAAGTATTCAAAGATAGTAGTCAAGTAAAGCTTGAAATTTCTCCTAAGAATGTTGAGTTGATAGAAGGAAGAAATATTTTTCTAACAGCAAGTATAACTACACAAAGTGGAATGAAAATAAAAGGAGAAAAATTAGAATGGATGAGTAGAACTCTACCTATTGTCAATGTAGAGGGAGGAAGGGTAGAGGCAATTCAAACAGGAGAAGGGATCATAAGAGTTCGATTAAAAAATCATCCTCAATTGATAGATGAAGCAAAAATTATTGTAAAAAATGTAGAAGTGCAAAAGGTGACAGATAGAGATATAAAAAATGCTATGATGAAAACTATCGGTTATTATAGCAGACAAGAAAGCTATGATGATGATTGGAAAATGTTTGCTGTAAATGCAGCAGGTGTACAAAATAAACAAATGAAAATATCCATTCAAAAATTAGAAAATAAAATAAGAGAAAAGGGAGTAGGCTCTTTTATGACAGATTATGAGCGTACGACCATAGCTGTTTTATCAGGAGGAGGAGATCCTACTAATTTTGGAGGAGTCAATTTAATAGAAAAAATAGTAAATTGGCCAAATTTAAGTCAAGGAATCAATGCACCGATATGGGGACTCATTGCATTAGATGCTGCCAATGCAGAAATACCAGCAAATGCTATTCATACAAGAGATTCTTTGATTGATTATATTTTGACTCATATGAGTGGAGAAGGATGGGCATTTGGAGGAGGAAGTGTAGCAGATCCAGATATGACAGGAATGGCTCTATATGCACTAGCTCCTTATAGAGATAGACCAGATGTAAAATTAGCAGCACAAAGAGCGATAAAATGGTTAAGTCAAAATCAATTAGAAACAGGAGAATTTGGTTCTTGGGGAACTGCATGTTCTGAATCAATTTCACAGGTGATTATGGGATTGACTGCTTGGGGAATAGATCCACAAAGTCCTGAGTTTACAAAGAAAAAAGGAAATGCAGTAACAGCTTTGTTAAGTTATCAAGTACAAAATGGAATGTTTAAGCATACAGATGCAGCAGACCCAAACTTTGCAACTCCACAAGGATTACAAGCGCTAGCAGCATTAAATGAATATATGGAAAAAGGATATTCTACTATATTCTATAAAATTACTCCTGCTCAAGAGATACCTGTAGAAGTGAAAAATATAGAGATTGTTCCAAATTCTATAGAGATTGAAAAAGGAAAAAGTATTTATTTAACAGTAAAAAATCAAGATGGTATTGTTGTGCCTAAAGATAAGATAGTATGGAGCGTAAGTGATTCTTCTGTTGCAGAAATAAAGGACGGAGAACTTACTACAAATCAAGAAGGAAAAGTAAATGTAACAGCTATATTAAATGATAAAAAAGAAATAAAAGCAATTGCAGAAGTGGTAGTAGTTAAACAAGAATTTGAAGTAAATGAAGTAGATATTGATAAAAATGAGGACAAAGCAACTCTTTCTTTTGATATAAAAAACATATCAGATAAAAGAAAAAAAGCTGTGTGTATTATAGGATTGTATGATAAAAACACTCAAAGAATTATTTACCAATCTTTTATATCCAAAGAATTTGTTCCAGATCAAAAACATAAAGTACAAGCAAACTTTCAGATTCCTAAGGATGGAGAATATGAAATCAAGGCAATGATATGGAATGATTGGTTAAAAGGAAGAGCTTTAGTAGAGGCCATAGTAAAAGAAATAAAATAAAGATAAGGTGAGAATTTTCTCGCCTTATCCAAATAGAGGAGGGATCTAATGAATTCATTTCGAAAAAGTAGTATAGCTTTTTTTATGATTTTTATGATGATTTTTTCATGTATACCTATTTCACATGCTCAAGATAATATGACAAGTAATATTAACCACGAAGGAAATCAAGTTAATATTACAGGAAATACTACCCCTAATACAGTTGTGACATTGTTAGTTTTAAGAACAAATGATCAAAATAAAAGTTATTCTAATGAAACAAAATCTAATAATGAAGGAGCTTATGAGTTTTTTTTCCCACTTGGGGGAGGAGAATATGATGTTATTGTAACGAGTAATGGAATTCATAAACAAGATAAGCTACAGATTTTAGATGAAAATACAGTACAAGTAACGATTAGAGTAGAGGGAGCTACAAAGACCTTGCTTCCTTTGACAGAAGTGATCATAAATGAAGGAGAAACTACTCTTTTAGATGCTGTAAAAAAAGGTTTGGAAAAACAAAAGGTAGATTATGAAATGGATGGAGATATGATCCATAGCATCAATGGAGAAGTTGGCTGGCAGTGGATGATCAATGGAAAAGGAGGTATGGCTATTCCAAGTACCAAGCTTCATGCAGCAGATGAAGTAATATTGGTAGATGATGAAATATGGGATCCAGTCATTACAAGGTTTAAGCTTAGTAAAGAACAAGTAAATTCAGGTGAAGAATTTACAGTATATTTAAAAACAGATACAAATGGAGAGCCTGTCTCCAATCAGTCTATTGTTTATAGTGGTGTAGAAAAGCAAACAGATGAAGAAGGAAAAGTAATATTTAAAGGATCAAGTACAGGAAAGATAGAAGCACCTTTAAAAGGAAAATGGATTCGTCCAGTTCCTGTAATGATTAAAGTGAATTCACCATCTGATGGAAATGATAATACTACACCAGAAAAAGAAGAAAAATTTATTACAGTAGATATGAGAATGGAAGGATACAAAGGAACCATCTTTAATAAAAAAATAAGCTTTAATTTAAAAGATTATAGAGGAAACGATGGCAAATACAGAATTATTGACTTAAAAGGAGAAGAGTATGTATTTGACAATCCAACAGCATTGTTAGCAACTATTGTAGCATGGAAACAAGGAGGAATTAGTGATAATATTGTAAATTCTAAGAATAAAGGTTATTATATTGCAAGAATGGCAGGAGAACAAGAATTTGATTTTAAGGATGAGTATCCGACTTGTGGATGGATGATTCGAGTAAATGATGTGTTGATCAATAAAGCTGTGGGAGCATTTGAAATAAAAGATAATGATAAGATAGAATGGTACTATACATCTATTGATCCTGGAGTATCCTTTGGATATATAGATGTAAGTAACACAAGCTTAAAAACAGGAGAAAAATTATATGTAAAGGTGAACGGAAGAACCAATAATTTTGGAGGCTCTGGAAGTAATGAGCCTATAGAAGGAGCAACTGTATATGTAGGAAATGAGACTTATATTACAGATCGATATGGAAAAGCAGAAATTTCTATGAACAAAGCAGGAGAATTTGATGTATATGCTATCAAATTAGATGAAAACTCAAAGCATGAAGGATATACTTTTCCTATAGTATCTAGAACAGAAAAAATAAAAGTGACGGTTACAGGAGAAGATGTTTCAGGAGGAGATGATATTACAAATCCAGACTATCAAAAAGAATATGATATCGTCAACAATCCAAATACAAATGAAAAAGATGCAATAAAAGCTACAAAAGATGCAATTGATAAATTCACTAAAAACATAGATGCTATAAAAACAGAACAAGATGCTCAAAAGATTGTTAAAGATGGAAAAGATATAGGTGAAATAATAAAAAAAGCAATAGAAAAAGTAAATACTGAAGAAGGAGCAAAGGATGTATTCAAAGAAAGTATCAATATAGTAAATGGATTGGCAAAGACAGGAGAAAAATTATCTAAAGAAAATGATAAAAAAGAATTAAATCAACTGGTAGCAAAAAACATAAACAATACAATGAAGCTTGTTGATTTTATTCATGATTCAAAAGAAGTAATCCAATTAACAGCAGCGTGTATAGATGCAAGTGGAAAAGTAATCAAAGCCATTGAAAAAGAAAATGCTAAAGAGGTTATAGAGAATATATTAAAACTTGTACAAAATACAGTAGAAAAATCAAGTATGAAAAAGATTGAAAAAGAAAAAGTTAAAATAGAAGATGAAAAGGCAGTTGCTAAAGTAGAGGAAGCTACGATTCAAGAAGCTTCAAAAGATACAGCAAATGCTGTAACAATAATGAATGAAAAATTAAAATTAAATGGTATAAAAGATCATGCGCTTGAAAATAAAGTGGTGATAGAAATACCAAAGGTAGAACAAAAACAAATAAAAACTATATTACCAGAAAATATAATAAAAATATTAAAAGAAAATAATATAGAAAAAATATCTATAAAAACAGAAAATGCAGTATTTAATATTACACCAAATACATGGATTTCAAAAGAACAAGTAATATCTTTAAGTGTCAAAGTTATAGAAAGAAATCATTTAACAGAAATTCAAAAAAATAAAGTATCAAAAGAGAGTATAGTAATAGATTTAACTGCAAAGGTAGGAGAAGAGAAGGTAATTCAATTTAATGAACCTATGGAGGTATCTATTCCATATAATAACGAAGTGAAAGCTAAAGAAGTAGTACAAGTATTTTATTTAAAAGATGATGATAGTATAGAAAATATGGGTGGAGTGTATGACTATATTACTAAGATGGTGAGTTTTGAAACTATTCATTTTAGTAAATACTTTGCTCAAAAAGTAGCAGAAGAACCAAATATAAATAAAGAAGCATTAAAAGCTATAAAAGAAATAGCAAGTACTAAAGAGAAAAAGGATTATACAGAAGAAAGTTATAAAGATTTAGAAGAAGCATTAAAAATGCTAGAGACAACACAAGAAGAAGTAGATAAAAAAGTAATAGCTATAAATAAAGCGATTGAAGGATTGATAAAAAAAGCAGAAACAGAAATAAACAAAGAAGCATTAAATGCTATAAAAGAAATAGCAAGTACTAAAGAGAAAAAGGATTATACAGAAGAAAGTTATAAAGCTTTAGAAGAAGCATTAAAAATGCCAGAGACAACAAAAGAAGAAGTAGATAAAAAAGTAGTAGCTATAAATAAAGCGATTGAAGGATTGATAAAAAAAGCAGAAACATTAGAACAAATTATAGTAGAAGGTTTAACAGAGGATATGAAAGTAAGTACACCACAATTAAGCTTTAAAGCATATGTAAAAGATCATATAGGTGGTAGTATTACAGTAACATTGAATGAAAAAACAATAAAAGAACAAGATGGAAAATATTATGTTACATTACAAGAAGGAAAAAATACAATTATCATTAAAGGAGTAGACAAAGAAGGAAAGGAAGTAGAGAAAAAATATAATGTAATCTATGAAAAATCTAGACCATCAATAGGTAGCTCAGGTGGAGGTGGCTTATCACTACCAAGTGGAATAAAAGTAGAAAAAGATAAGGATTCAAAAGTAGAAAAAAATAATGTAGTTATAGAAATACCAAAGGATGCAATAGATGAAGATATTTATGTAAAAATAGAGAACAAAAAAAATGTATCCAGTTTTAAATTAAATGATAATGAAAAATTAGTAAGTTCTGTATATGAGATTACAAAGGATAAAAATAAAGATTTTAAAAAAGCTATTACTATTACATTACCATTTGAAAAATCAAAAATAGATAAAGATCAAGAAAAGATCAGTATATGCTACTATGATGAAAATCATAAACAATGGGTAGAGCTTGAAAATATGAAAGTAGATTTTGAAAAAGCTAAAGTAAGCGGACAAACAACTCACTTTGCAAAATTTGCAGTAATTTCAAAGAAAATAGAAAAACAACAAACTCCTAAAGTAGAAAAGGAAAAATTAAAAGTAAGCTTTAGTGACTTAAATGATTATGAATGGGCAAGAAAAGCTATAGAAGATATGGCGAGTAAAGAAATAATTAGTGGAAGAAGTAAAGATGTATTTGACCCAGGAGCATCTATTACAAGAGCAGAGTTTGCGACCCTTATAACTAAAATGCTTGGATTAAACATAGAAGATATAAAATTAAGCTTTACAGATGTAGAGGATCATGCTTGGTATACTCCATACATCAAAACAGCTTATAAAAATGGATTGATCAGTGGAAGAAGTGCTACTGTATTTGATCCAAATGGAAACATTACAAGAGAAGAAATGG